>CABZYC010000001.1 GCA_902529885.1 uncultured Candidatus Woesearchaeota archaeon
CCCTGGCCCGTTATTCAAAACGCACGCTAGAACACCGTAATGCCCTAGCTTACTATAACTACTAGATTTCAGGTCTTTTAACCCCCTTTTAAGGGTACTTTTCAGCTTTCCCTCACGGTACTAAATTTGCTATCGGACTCATGACGTATTTAGTCTTGGAAGTTAATGCCTCCCATTTTCACACACCATTACCAAGGTGCACTACTCTTGAACACTCTACAACCACATACCTTACCCATACGGGACTATCACCCTCTATGGTGCTTCTTTCCAGAAGCTTCTGGTCTGCATATGGCCGATAATGAATGCCAACCACATCTCATGCACATTACTGTACATGATTCAGTCTGGACTGTACCGTTTTCAGTCGCTCTTACTTACGGCATCTCAATTGATTTTTTTTCCTGCAGGTACTAAGATGTTTCAATTCCCTGCGTTCCCCAACCTAAAGGTTCTAATGAGAAGTCTCATTCGGAAATCGTCGGTTCAACACTTGCATGCAGCTCGCCGACGCTTATCGCAGCTTGCCACGTCCTTCATCAGCGCATGAGCCAAGCCATCCGTCTAGCAGCGTAGGAACTTATATACACATATGATGGGTCATAAATATGAAGATGTCATATCTTTCCAATGGCCCCAACTATACATTGTTGGGAACATTCCACAGTGGACTCGTCGGGATTTGAACCCGAGGCCTCCTGCTTGCAAGGCAGGCGCTCTACCCCTGAGCTACGAGCCCATTAAAACATATGAAAGGAGGTGATCCAGCCGTAGGTTCCCCTACGGCTACCTTGTGACGACTTAACCCATCTCGCGAGACCCAGGTTTGCCTTACCTAAAAGATAAGACTCACCAAGACCCCACTCGATTGGTTTGACGGGCGGTGTGTGCAAGGAGCAGGGACATATTCACCGGACTCTGATAAAATCCGATTACTAGGGATTCCAATGTCATGAGGATGGGTTACAATCCTCAATCTAGACTACGATTAAGTTTCGAGGTTTGGCTCCACCTTTCGGTGTCGCAGCCCATTGTCTTAACCATTGTTGCGCGCGTGTTGCCCAGCAGATTCGGACCATACAGACCTAACGTGGCCTGCACCTTCCTCCTTGTTTCCAAGGCAGTCTCTCTAATGTGCCCGGTCGCTTCGTAAAGCCCGCTGGCAATTAAAGACGCAGGTCTCGCTCGTTACCTCACTTAAGAGGACACCTTACGGCACGAGCTGACGTCGGCCATGCAATACCTCTCGGCTCATCAGGTAAGCCCTTCAGACTGACCTTCATTTTGCCGTCGCCGCTGGTGAGATTCTCTGTGTAAAGTTAGATTAAACCGCACGCCGCACCCCTTGTGGTGCTCCCCCGCCAATTCCTTTAAGTTTCAGCCTTGCGACCGTACTACCCAGGCGGTGAACTTAACAGCTTCCCTACGATACTGCGCAACCATAAAGAATGCGCAACATCTAGTTCACAGCGTTTACGGCTAGGACTACTCGGGTATCTAATCCGGTTTGCTCCCCTAGCTTTCGTTCCTCACCGTCAGACCCGTTCTCGTAAGACGCCTTCGCCACAGGTGGTCCTCCAGAGATTATAGCATTTTACCGCTCCCTCCAGAATACCTCTTACGCCTCCCGGTCTCTAGGTAAACAGTATCTCAAGCACGCCGATTTGTTAAGCGCATCGATTTCACCCAAGACTGATTTACCCGGCTACGAACGCTTTAGGCCCAATAAACGCGATTGCCACTCGTGGCTCTGGTGTTACCGCGGCGGCTGGCACCAGTATTGCCCCCCACTTATTCGCCAAGATATTTACTCTTGGCAAAAGCCCATACTAATGCATGAGCACTGAGAATCCCCTTATCGCACTTGCGTGCATTGTAAAGGTTTCGCGCCTGCTGCACCCCGTAGGGCTAGGACCAGTGTCTCAGTGTCCTTCTCGGGGCTCCCCCTCTCAGGGCCCCTACCCATCGTAGCCTTGGTAGTCCGTTACACTACCAACAAGCTAATGGGCCGCCAACTCATCCTACAGCGTAAACTTTCAAAAACAACACATTCCAGTAGAAGTTTTCTATCCGGTGTTAACCTCAGTTTCCCAAGGGTATCCCAGACTATAGGGCAGATTATTGACGTGTTACTGAGCATTCAGCCTGTGCTTCCGAAGAAGCCCTCTGACTTGCATGGCTTAGTCGAATTCTCATAGCAGCAATCTCCCGCAGGATCAACGGGAACTTATTTTATATCCTTTTTATTACTATTAGTACGTTCACAATTCTGAAACTAATTTCACAAGATTTTATTCTTGTTGAATCACCTCTTTCGTACTCAACTTTCATTGAGCACACATATGCTAATGCTGAAGCGCGGTGGGTTACTTATTAACCTTTCGCCTAGTTGGATTGAAGTCGTCGCTTTCGCTTGGCCTTTTTCATTTTTTTACGTTGCCATTTCCAACGCATTTGGCCCTTCTTCTTCCATCGTCGGCTACTTCGCTTCATTGAGACAAGGTGATTACGGTTTGTTTATAAATTTTTCTATCATATCATAGGTGTTCTTCAACGACTTTAACATAAGCAAGATTAAAAAAAATTAAAATTGTTCTTTTGGTTTAATAAAATAATACAAAATACTTAACAAAAAAAGGACAGAAAATAAAATTATCATCATTTTTTGAGTGTTACTTAAACCAAGATTGAACCAATCCCTTTCCCATAAAGAAACAGACGGTTCAACCATAATTGAAGCTTGCGTTTGCATTAGTTCAAGTTTATATGTGCCAACACCTGCATAAAAATCCACATAACCAGATACCACAGAGACATTAGTAAACAAAGTCCAAGTACCACTATCATTAACATAAACCTTTACTAAAGAGTCCACCGGATAATCCACAAGAACACGGTGCAAAGACTCGTTTGTTACAGAAAGGTAAATTGTATTGTTTATAATAGACTTAGTATAATTTGGAACAGAAACAGGTTCAAGGTTTACAGGAAGCATTGGTTCAGATACAGCCACAGTTGATTCATCCTTCACAGACTCAGTAGTACTAGTACTGGATGATGAAGACGATCTTGACACACTAACAGACGTTGAACTACTACTACTACTACTACCGCCGCCACCACCACCGCTGCTACTTGACGAAGAACTCGACGTACAACTGTCAGGGCACGAACCACCACAATCAACACCATACTCAGGACCGTTTTTAATGCCGTCACTACACGTTTCAACAGTGAAAGTACCAGTCTCATTAACAGTTTCATTATAAGATAGTTCAATAAGAGTTAACACATAATTATTCGTTCCAACAACAACGTCAGGACTAAATATTAAAACAGTACCACTATCATTAGTATAAACAGAAGAAGTACCACTTATGTTTATGTAAGCAGATTGTAACCCACTATTTTCTAAATAAGTTACATTAAACTCAACGTCCCCATAAGCTAAATGGTAAGAACTTGCAATCGAATCGTCAACAATAACAGGGGCAACCGTATCGTTAACATAAAATGTGTTTGATACATTATAACTAGTGTTTGCATCAGACACTTCAAGTAATACTGTCACGTTACCAATTGTATCAAATACCATAGTGGTATAACTACCGTTCGCACTTTGGTTCCCAGTAGACCACGAATAAACCAAAGTGTCATTGTCAGGGTCCGTTGCACTAGCGTTCAAGATGGTTGCATCACCTAGCTCGATCGTACCATTAGGCGAATGCATGGTTACAGAAGAAATAGCACGATTAGTTATGAAAAGTTGAGTCGTGTTACCCACAGTGTTACCGGCAGTGTCAGTAACCGTGAAAGTATAATTTGCTAAAACATGATTATTACGTGAAGCAGTACTAATTGTGCCAGGAACACTATACGTTACGTTCACACCGGTCTCATCAGTCACCATCACTACGTCGCCGTCCGAAACGCTCACATTAAACGTAAGGTTAGACGAACTATAATAAGGGCCAACAGAATAGTTTAGACTAGTAATAATAGGGGCGATAGTGTCAACAGTTAATTCGAACGTAGTATTAGTTGTACCAACAGAATCTGTTGAAACCAAAGTTACATTGTACAGGCCATCAAGCAAAGATAAAGGTTGTTCAAGAAGGTATGTGTCCACCAAAGGAGCATACGTATAATTTAATGAATAAGTACCATTACTAATATTCAATGTAACCAAACTAATGTTCGTTCCGATAAAAGTAGTATTGATAAAACAACCTGAACATACACGCCGAGTACCATCATTTATTAACGGACCAACCATGAACGTAACGTTACGAGAAGGCATGTACCAACTGTTAGACCCGTCACTACTTTCACCATAATATAATGCAGACTGAGACATGTTACTTGTAATATTATAAGATGAACCTAACACGCGAAGAGTTGTACCATTACTATAATTTACGTTAACATAAGTTGACAAGTTCCATTCAACCGTTAGTTCAACAGGCAAAATTGTGCTTACGTTAACATTATCCGAACCACCAACATAGTTCATACTAGGAGTGAAAAGAGCAGTAATATTTACAACACTATAATTTCTTAAGGAAGATACATCGTACACACGGCCACCAGTACTATTAAGCCTTGATTCAAGGTAAGACGGAGTTTGGTATGACCCAAAAAGGTCGTACCACCACGATTGAAAAAGGTTTACAACACCAGCAACGTGTGGTGTCGCCATACTAGTACCACTCATCCCAACATTACCGCCACCGTACCATGCACTCACAATGTCTACACCGGGCGCTAATACACTCAATATGGTTCCGCGATTATACACTAATTCGTTTACATCATTGACAGCGCCAACAGGTAACGCATCTTCAACGCAAGCAGGGCTAGCAATACCGTCCGTGTACCCATCGTTCCCTGAAGCAACAGTGACTGTGATACCTGCGTCAACCGCAGCAGAAATACTCGAACTAATAGCGTTACTACAATACGCATCATTTTTTCCACCGTCACCAAGACTCATCACAATACTAGTTACATTATGATACAACTTTTGTTCAGTACACCATTCAATAGCTTCAATAACGTCACTAGTATAACCGTTACCAGTACTGTTAAGTGCCTTAGCAACCAATATATTGCTTGATTCAGAAACGCCTGTGTACGTTACATGTTCACTTGCAACAATCCCTGCAACATGCGTACCATGCCCATGATCGTCGCGAGGGTCAACATCATTGTTCACAAAATCGTAACCGCCAACCACCCGGCACCCAGACCAATTCATGGTAAGCTCAGTTGTCCCGTTCATTATTTTGTCAATATAAAATCCGTAACCCTGGATGCTACCGTCACTTGTTAATTGAACCTTGATTGTGTCACCGTCAACACTCGGTGACCACGCATCACTAACAGTGTCCTTGTACACAGCAAAAGTTATGTTTGACGCGTCAAGAATGCTTACCCGGTCAAGATTATCATACTCAAAACTTTCAAGACTAATATTAACAAAGTGTACGGCAACTTGTTCTGCACCAGGCACAGTTATTGTATACGTAACATTTTCATTGTTACTGTACGGATGATCACTTTCAACCACCTGCGTAATGTTTGTACCGTTCATTGCATAATATGAAGCCGTGCATGACCCAAACTGTGGCAGACTATAATTTATACCCGTGTCAATAATACAAGATACGGTGTTTGAACCAGTACCCATACTAACAGGGCCACCAATTTGATTTACACTATCATCAAGCGCTACACTGAACACTTGTTCAAGTTCAAGGTTACCTGTTGCATGCAACAATTCTGCTTGAGCAACAGAAGAAGTTACATGTACTTGTGCCACGTTCCCTTTACGTTCAATGTCAAGGTCAGGCCTTGAATCAGATAACACTTGTAGTTCACTTGTATAATCTGCCACATAAAGTTCACTGAACGCAAACGTACTAAGCAACAATAATATTAGTAACCATCTCATGTCCGTATTGAAAACTCCGTGTGTAACCCTGGCACCTGAACACCGCCAATCAAATCCATCAAATTTGGTTCTGTTGCATACTCAACAAACAAGGCATCTACACCTTGCGTTTTAAGCCAAGCAATAACTTCAGTGTCACCACCCAATTCGTCAACAAGGCCAAGATTGTAAGCTTCTATACCAAGATAAAATTCGCCGTTAGCTAAAGGACGCAACGTTTCAATGTCCATACCCCTATTTTCTGCTACTGCCTCAATAAAAAATTCGTGAATTCCGTCAAGTTTAGATTGTAACAGTGCACGTTCATCATCAGACATGTCACGGAAAGGTGAACCAAGATCTTTACGATCACCACTCACAAAACGTTGGTAACTAACATTATAATCGTCCATCACACCCGAAAAATCGAAGAATGAACCAATCACGCCAATGCTACCAGTGATACTCATTCGATTAGAAATAATATGGTCAGAACTCGTAGCTATCCAGTACGCACCGCTCGCACCAACTTCGCGTATTTGTGCAACGACAGGTTTCTCACTTTTTAGAACCATCTCTGCAACTTCGTCACTTGCAACCGCGCTTCCACCAGGACTGTTTATCCGAAGCACGATTGCTTCAATGGTATCATCATCGTACGCCTGCTGCAACAAGTTTACATAGTCGCGACTGCCAGTGCTACCGTACCCACTAGCTTCGCCCATGATGGTGCCAGACACATCAATCACAGCAACGTTCCCAGTAGGTTCCGCTAAAAAAAATGATGAAACCATCATAACAATAATTACTCCAAAAATTATGCTGCCTACAACATTACGTTTCATAACACAATGTTGTATGGAAGGTATATAAACATTATTGATTCGCCACAAAGTTTAAAAAGAAAATTCAAGCACCACTATAACAGCGAGGTAGAAAAGTCAGGAGTTTTCGCTGGGCTCATAACCCAGAGGTCGGAGGTTCAAATCCTTCCCTCGCTATATTTTCTTGAACAGTTTTTTCGGGCACAGCACCTTTTGTATCATCAAGCGCATGCTGAATTTCGTCTTTGTGCCACCCGCTCTCTTTCAAGCTTGCACGAATTTGTTCTTCATCAATACCTGCGCGCCGCTCTTGTTTTACAAACTCTATCATTTCATCATCGTTACTGCTTGAAGCGTGCGCGTTCATATAATGCATAACCACCATAACGCTCAACGCAATAAAGATTATCACAGACATTATTATCCCGCCAACAATCGCGAAATTTTTATAATCAATAGTTTGCGCAGGAACAGTCACAATCTCTGGTTCTACCGGCACATACACCGTTTCAGTTGTAGGCTCTTCATACGTGACAGGTGTCGGAGTGGAAGGCACAGTATAACTTTCAGTCTCTTCAACAATAACAACACTTTCTTCTTCAACCGTACAACTTTGGGTAGTGTCAGGCTTAAGTTCTTCCGTGCCACACTCATTATAATCGTAACATTCACGTTCTTCAACACTGTTAGTACACTCGCCCCATTGTTTACAACTCCAACTTTCAGAACAAGTTTCGTTCACAGAACCAGTATCATCTTCCGAAGTGGTAGAAGTGTCAGTACAATCTGTGTACGTTGACGTTGTCTCACCACTGCACGCGTACACACAATCGCGTACACGTTCACCATCAATACACTCGCCCCAATCGCCACAGTCTAAATATTCTTCACATTCGTCACTATCACTTTCTTCATCAGATTCATCATCACCATCGTCACAGTCGCCGTAGCATACAGACAAAGAGTCAACGTCACCGTCACACGATGCAAAAATGGTGTAGGTATCCTCGTCATCAGGCGTGAACTCAACTTCAAACTCGCCGTCATCAGTTTCAACAGTTTCAACCCCTACAATTTCGTCGTCAACAGAGTATTGTATCAAAACGTATGTGTCACTACACAAACCAGACACAGTGTCAGTAGTAATACTATCACTATCACTTAGACTATCTAAAAAAGCATGAGCAGGCATTAACATGATTATGAAAAGTAATAGATACCATCGCATAAGTGATAGAGTGTGTATAATAGAATATAAATATAGTGTTTAATCACACGATTCTACAAACACGTCAGATTCAGATTCAAACAGTAATGATCCACCATCGGACGGGTGCGCGGTATAAAACTGTAACGTTACAACATCATCTTCACTTGCACCATAATCAAAACCGGTTGTTTCTTCTTCTTCATGACTGTCAACTTCTTCATACGTAAACAATTCTTGGTCACCGTCATCGTTAACAACAGTTAGATAAATTACATAATCAGGTAATTCGTTGTCAGGAGTAACACCCACACTTATTTCATCATCATCGTAAGACAACACTAAGTCTGCGTCAATAGAAACAGACATAGTAGTTTCAAGACACAATTGTAATTCATCTTCACTAGAATCGTCAGTAGACGAATGATCATCAGTGTCAGTACTATCTTCACTAGCAGTATTCGTATCTGTGATTAAACTTGCATAATCTGCTTCTTCAGGTTCAACATAAGTCTCAACAACCAAATATTCTTCTTCTTCTTCTTCTTCTTCTTCTTCTTCTCCTTCTCCTTCTTCTTCTCCCCCAGATAAAGAAAGAGTAATCTCCCCCCAATCTTCAGAAAAAGTATATTCCTCAATCACTTCATCATCAGTCATCTCTTCAAAAGAAGATAAATCATCAAAAGTGAAGAATTTGTATCGAACTATAAATTCATCATAATCACTATCATCTAATTCCATAGACAATAAACTGATCGTACCAGAAAGAACATCAAATTCGTCATCCACCACAAATAAACTGTTTGGAAATGTATCGTCTAAAGGAATACTAGTTAAACCCGAAGATAATTCGCTAGATAAAATTATATCTTTGTCGTCGGTGTATAAGATTAAAAGATAATTGTCATCAGAACTATAGGTAATATCAACAATACCATCGTCAGACGAAGTTACAATGTCGCCATCAATAGTAAAGCATAAATCATCACAAGTTAAGTCTTCACTAATACTTTCGCCATCAACAATTAATTCCAAAGTTGTTTGAACATGATTTTCTTCAAACCAAACTTCTAACTCATCCTCACTTAAAATACCTAAATCTTCATAATTCCCACTATGGACTTCTGCATAATCAATTACAAATTCAGCACTTTCTGTTAATTCATTAAATGTTAATTCATACAGTTCGGTCAAACCAGTTAAGTCCCCACTTAATAAAAGAAGGTCCCCACTCGAGCTGGACCCAATTTCATCTCCATCATACTGTTCAGCAGCAGAATCAATTAAATCCAATGTACTCGAACTTAACACTAAAAAAGAAGCATCATTCGAACCACCATATAATAGATCAATTATTGCAGGGTTTGCATCAGTTGAATCAACTAGAAAAGTGTCTTCCATAAAGCAAAGACCGTCACAAGTTAAGTCTTCACTAATACTTTCACTATCAACAATTAATTCCAAAGTTGTTTGAATATAATTTTCTTCAAACCAAACTTCTAACTCATCCTCAGTTAAAATACCTAAATCTTCATAATTCCCACTATGGACTTCTGCATAATCAATTACAAATTCAGCACTTTCTGTTAATTCATTAAATGTTAATTCATACAGTTCGGTCAAACCAGTTAAGTCCCCACTTAATAAAAGAAGGTCCCCACTCGAGCTGGACCCAATTTCATCTCCATCATACTGTTCAGCAGCAGAATCAATTAAATCCAATGTGCTCGACCTTAACACTAAAAAAGAAGCATCATTCGAGCTATGATATAAAAGATCAATTATTGCAGGGTTTACATCAGTTGAATCAACTAAAAAAGCGTCTTCCATAAAGCAAAGACTGTCACAATCAACACCATTATCAAGAGTCACAATTAATTCATCATTTAAACCAAAATCAGTTATATCAACTAAACCGTCAACATAATCATTATAATCATCTTCAGTAAGAACATAATAACTTATTATGAAATCAGCAGATATCGCTTCAAACTCAATTATGCCCAAAGTCACAGTTGTAAAGGGACCGTCAGGAAAGTATAACAGATAATCTTCAGAATTAGAAATGTTTGATTCGATTGAACCCTCCACTTCAAAATTGCTGACCAAATGACCTTGATCAGAATACAATATCAAAGCATAAGCCTCAACATCAGAATCATCATATTCCAACGTGATTTCACCCCCATCACCATACTCAAAATTAGTAGTTACTACACCATCTAATGCAAGGCATAAACCAGAACAAGTACCACTATAAATTGCCTGCCCAGTAGCACAGCCAACAAGAACTATCAATAGTAAGTACCAGTACTTCATTATTTAGCCCCAAACAGTAGATTCTACATCTATCTCCTCAGCAGCTAAAGGGTATACTGGAGTATCATAACCTAACACACGATGTTTCATTACCCAAAAAACATACCTTAAAGCGTCGGTCAAAGTATATTCGCCATCCCCATCCACGTCATAAGTACCAATCCGAAGATCAGTTATACAGGATTTCGTTCCAGGTAAACTATATGCATTTGAACCGCCATCTTTCCCATATATCAAAAACTCACCACTACACCCATATATCGTTGAGGAATAATCAAACAATAATACATACAGATCAGCACCTTGCTCTTCAAGATCACTACGATAATCACACACAGAAGTTATTGACCCATCTTCCTCAAATGTTAAAGCCGCCATATATGATTGGAAAGGCAAAAAAACATCTGGAAAGGCATCAAAAAATACAGAATGTGTTATACCATCAACAAATCCAGATTCCCCATCAAAATTAAATATCAGAGACCCACCCGCATCCTCAGTCTTAGATAATATTCCTTCCAATTCAGTTAAATCTAATGAATCTGGGTCAGAACATAGATCTGAAAAATCAGACCCTAAAAAACAAGATTCAATCGAACTAAACTCAGAACAAAAAGACCCATGTTCACTCTCAGCACCAGCAGTTGGTTCGTAATCAATAATATCAATTGATATAGAATCTTCTGATGAATCTTCTGATGAATCTTTTGATGAATCTTCTGATGAAACATCTGATGAAAAAGACTCAAGCGCTAATTCACTTGTAGTATATTCTGGAGCATATGATTTCCCAAGATGCATGTTTTGTAGTATACCTACAAGAGATTTACCCTCTGAAGTACTATACATATTAATTACAGGTAAATCACCTAGATTACTAATTTCAATATCTTCCTTACCAAAAGAAACAATGTTAAAAGTGGGGCCACCAAATTTATTAAATGCCTCAACAATTGCTTTACCATTACACATAAGATAAGTCCCATCTTTCAATGCTTCACAATAGCCAGATTTATCTTTAATAAGATCTATTACGAAATTATGACTACCAAAATCAATGTATAATTCATCAACATACAATAATAACTCATATTCCTTAACATAATCATACAGATCTAATTGACACGGCTGATCAAGATCTGTACATTCAACTATGATTGGACTAGTATCAGAATAAACAATAGGCAAAACTAATAATAAACACAGGATAATATACCATCTCATAACATTATAATAAAATGAGCGTTTATATACATTTCTTAAAAATAAGTGCATTTAACAAAATAAATGGCGCCGACACTGGGATTTGAACCCAGACATCCCGAAGGAAAACAGCTTAGCAGGCTGCCGCAATACCAGATTATGCGATGTCGGCACACTAGGGACAAAAAACGAGTTATTTAAAAAACTATTGGTCCACCTGGTTACGGTGGATACGAGCAAAGTATGGTACTGCCACAATGTAATCTTCACCAAAACCAGCAATGTCCCCATCAATTGCTTCACACGTTTTACGAAGCTTGTTCACAGCACGTTTTAATTCAACAATGTCACGTTCTTTCAATGGTTTAATGTTTACAAGCGCGATTGTTTTACCATGGCGTAACACGTCAAGAATTTGCTTAATATCTTCAAAATCGTCAAGCACGAAAGGTCGTACCATTACTTGATCTTTAGGATTGTGCGTGTCATTCGTTACACCCAACTCCACATAGCCACCAGTAACCTCTTGTACCGGCTCATCAACAATAGGCATCTCTGGCTGTGCAAGCCGTTCTTTTAATTGTAAAAAAAAGTCCCTCATCTGGTAAACCCCTTATTATCAGTTGAGAAAAAAGCGTATATAAACCTTTGTATTGTCTACTCGTCAATAATGTTTGCGTCTAACCGAAACACGTTACTGTAAGACTTAACAATTTTACCTTTGTGACGAAACTCAGAAGTTGCACGAGGCAGTTTAAATGTTCCAAGAACGTTCAACCCAGTACGTAACGTGTAAGTTATAATACGATGCTCATAGGGTTCCAAAGTAGCAATGTCCCACTGAACCTTACTACCAGTAGGCAACTTTAAAATACGTGTTGGCTCCAATGTGCCAGGATCAAAATGTTGGTGCAAGTTCGCAATGCCAGGAACCATCTCAGTGATAACAACATCTGCAACAGGCTTACCTGAAAGATTAGTGACTTCAACAGCTATCTTTAATTCTTGTAACGCGCCATCGTTACCAGTTATACTTAATGCGCCTTTACGAACACGGACAGGTACACGGACGTACCATACAAACATTGCAAAAAGTAATAGGATAACAGCAACGTAAACTAAAGGGGTGTAACGAATATAAACTGCGTAATCAGCACTTGCACCCGGTGCAAGTTCAACAGTCCACACATAGGCATAACCTGAATCAGAGTTTAACAAAATACCGTCACTCTGACTAAAAAATCGTTGCCAAAAAGTTACAGGGATAGCAAGGTCGGTTACAATATCATCGTTACCAGGATTGTTAACAGACAAAATATGCATAGAAGATAATAAGGTTGATGAAACGTTCAAATCTTGTACTAACACTGGGTCAGAAGATGTTACACGAACAATGAATTCTTCAACTGCGAAAGTTATACCACCACGTTTAAAGACAGCATACACACTGTACGAACCAGGTTCTTGATACTGCGGTACACTGTAAGTAAAAACGACTTGTTTATCTTCAAGTGGACCTAACGGAACATCATAATAAGTGTCAAGGCCAGGAAGATCACTTTCCAAATGTACTTGCAAATCCGAAAGGTCCAAAGGGTTACGGTTATCAAGGTTTAAAGTTACAGTGTTCACTTCTAAAGGTGCAACTTCTTCAAGATAGTCTACCTCCACTAAAACACTAGGAGCGTACTCAGGGTTACCATCAACTTTCACGTAAACTTTTAATGGGACACTAGTTAACTCAACATGGTCGTCAGCTTGCAAAGAAAGATAATATACCCCCGGATCAACTGTTTCGCCCGGTGTCGCGATGATGGTTACTAATCGTTCATCTCCAGGTGTGATAGATTCCAATGCCCAATCAGCAAGTGTCTCAGGGCGAACGTCCCACCCACGATTTGTAGCGTACAAATCTACGTCAACAGTAAAATTTAGGTCGTTCACAAAGGTTACAACATACATTGCATCCTCGCCAACGATAATACTATTATCATATGAGGCAACAGTATAGTCTAATGCAAGCGCAGGCATTACGCTTAACATTATAATCAAAAAGTATTTGCCAAGATTATTCATGCATGGTAGATACAAAAGTTAGTATATAAAGCTATAGGTGTTTGCTCACATATGGACCGTCACGCTGGTAACCAAGCTTGTAATAATACGGGCGTACACCCACGCCACTGATTACTAAAAGTTTATTTTTACCATCTTCACGAGCCAACGTTTCAGCAGCGTGCATTAAGGTTTTCCCCATACCTTTATGCTGGACTGCACCTTCACCACCAATGGCAGTCGCAGTACCATACACATGAAGCTCACGAATAATTGCTGAGTTCAACGTGAATTCTGAACGCAAATTCTCACTAGGGTACCGCATACGAACAAAACCTATCAAAATATCGTTTGTGGTATCCACCATGCTCAAAAATAGTTCTGTACCAGAGCTTGCTTCGTACTCTTCTTTGTGTAATTTAACATTGTCCCAGTCAATCGTTCGACCCATAGGTTCACGACACCGGATACAATGACAAACAGGACCATAAGTCTCAAAAAGATATTGCCTGAAATTAGTCATTTCTACGCCTGCTGCCCATTGTTTAGTTGGAACATCACGTTGAATACGCATGATACGACAATATTTTGGGACGGACGGTTTCCATTCAGCAAGCATTTTGGCCGCAGTTTTAGCGTCCATTGGTTTAAAATCGCCACGTTCATACTCATAATATAAAGCAGTCCCCTTACTTACCATGCACGGATAAAGTTTTAACATGTCGGGACGGTAATCAGGATTGTCCCACAATTCGTGTAACCCCTCCACGTCACGATCATAATCAGTTAAAGGTAAACCCGGCATGTAATGTGCTGCAACCTTAAAACCCTGGTCACGCAAAATTCGTAGACTATCTTTTGTATCTTGGATTGTGTGGCCACGATGAATATGTTTTATTACATCCTCGTACACACTTTGCACGCCGAGTTCTACCCGAGTACACCCTAACCGCAACATTTCGTCACCATGCTTTTGTAAGCCCCAATCTGGTTTTGTTTCAACACATAAAGCGACACAACGTATCATAGACGTTTCGTTTCGATCATGCTCCGTTTCAAGCGTAGAATCACCTTTAAGTTCGTACAACTTTTGTTTAATACGTGCAACACGTTCAGCATCATTAAAATTGTCAATAGGTAATTCAAAAAAGTCCTTGAACCGTTTCCAATTAAATACGTCACCATCAAAGAATGTGTCACTAAAATCGTTTAATGCCTTGAATGCATACATGACAACTTCTTCCTGGTAGGGTTCAGGAAATGCAGGAAATGTCCCCCCCATAATAATAAATTCAACCTTGTCAAAATTATGGCCAAGCAAAGCAAATTGTTCAAGACGATTAAAGGTTATTAAATAACTATCATAATCATTACGAATTGCACGCATGGTACTTGGTTCCTTACCTGTATAACTCATTGGCACATCACCAAAACTACTATTAGGCCCACCAGGACACATGGTACATTTACCGTGTGGGCAAGCAATAGGTTTTGTCATGATGGCCACTGGGGAAACACCACTCATGCTCCGGACTGGCTTGGTTAACAAACGTGACCGGTAAAATGGCATCTGGTCCAAAGGTGCACGCATTAAAATGTCAATGTTAGTAGGGATTTTTGGGAGAGTATACTTTTTAGCAAGATCACGTTTTAACCGTGCAAACTCTTTACGATTATACACGCGTTCTTTTACCTTATTAAGTATCTCCGTATAAAACTCTACCGTCACAACAGCGAACTGAATAGAAATCTTTATAAATGTAACCTTGGAATTTTGTAGGATGGTAACACGAATCGGTACTGGACGACGTAAAACCCGAAAAAAGTTCTCACGGCATTACAGTGAGAAGGGTAAAATTAATATTCGAAGATATTTTCAAGAGTTTGCTAATGGAGACAAGGTTGGCTTAAAAATTGATTCGTCACAAGCTAAAGGACAGTTTTTTAGGCGGTTCCATGGTTATACAGGTAAAGTTACTGGTAAACAAGGAGAATGTTACATTGTATCATTCCGAGATGGGGGAAAACAAAAATCAGTGTTTGCGCACCCAACACACTTAGTAAAGGTTCAATAAAATGGCGAACCCAACTGTGTTAAGTAGTAAACCTTTATCTTTATCAGATGTTAAAGAGGCCGTTGAACGTATTGAAAAAAGAAATCCTGAACTTGGTTTATTAACACAAAAAACTAAAGAGTATTGTGACGCATTTTGTACATTAACAGTAAAACAAAAAGACGAAATTGTAGAAGCATTACGAAGTTTAGAAATTACAAGATTACGCGACGAACATTTGTTTAAATTAGTAGATTTTATGCCTTCCACTGAAGAAGAACTTCGAATAGTCATGCAAAGTTATCCAATAACGCTTAGTAAAACCGATAAAAACAGCATTATTGCCAAGATTAAAGAGTTTAAGGCATAATCTTTTTAAGCCTTGTACACCTTCAACAATTTATGCCAGAGGATAAACCGAAAGTGAGCGAGGAACACGCAATCATTTTAGATTACCTTAAACATGGGTATGCAACAGGTAAATCGCAGTACCCATTAGCACAAGCTCTTGGAACAACACACTTTCAATTATTAGAACTTGTCCCAAAAAAAGAAGTATTTTTGCAACCATTACAAAAGGTCTATATCGGCGCAGGTAAACGTGAAGAAATACACCATACAAAAGGACGGATTAATATGGAATCATTAACTACTACTGCAAGGCAAGAGTTAGACCACTTATTATCTGATATTGTTACCGAAAATGAACAACGGTTTGTTGACTTTTTTAATAAATGTCAACCGTTATCCATGCGTATGCACACCCTTGAACTGTTACCAGGATTAGGAAAGAAGCACATGTGGGTTATTTTAGAAGAAAGACAGATTAAACCATTCGAAAGTTTCCAAGATATTAAAGAAAGAGTTAAATTGTTACCAGACCCAAAAATGAGTGTTATTAAGCGTATTATTAAAGAGCTTGAAGGTAACGAAAAATATAGAATTTTTACAAAGTAAACCGAGCACGGTGAATTTCTAACTCTTCACTAAAAAGGTTAACCAAACCAATTATTTTAAGATCTAACTTTGCAGCATGTTCACGGTTAACTTGTTTAAGTTTTGTGTCCACATGTTCATATTCACGTTCTAATTCGTAACGTTGACGTAACAAACGTTCAAACTCAGGAATTGAAAGTTTCATTATTTCAGACCAGTCCAATAAAGCAGTCACTGTGTTTTCATTCATTAGCATAAATAAACAATACCTGCTTATAACCTTTTCAGTACCTTTATAAATAGCCAGAAAATTAAATTATGTATGAGTCATCTTAAGATGAAGAAAAAGGTTTTAGAAGCCTTACCACAAAATTGTGAACCATTAATTATACATGATAATGATCCTGACGGACTGTGTAGTAGCATCATTTTTAAACGTTATACTGGTGGTAAAACACGAAGACTGATTGGACGAGCAAACTTGTCGATGGAATGGTATAAACGACTTAACATTGAGGCAGCAAGCAAGACGGTCATCTTAGACATCCCAGAAGTTGAACAAGAATTTTTGGATACACAAAACGTACCAGTATGGATTGACCACCATATGCCACAAAAAAGGCATAATGTGCTTTATGTTAACCCACGGAACTATGACCCTAACATTTATGTGCCAACTACCACAATGGCCCAAGATTTTGTTGGGACTAAAGAAACATTATGGATCGCCATGATAGGTTCAATCGCAGATTACCATTGGCCACATTTTGCAGAAGAGTTCAAATCGTTGTACCCAGACTTATGTAAACGTGATACAGTGCAAGAAGCACTGTTGCATGATCCAATCAGCGAGCTTGTTAAACTCTTCTTTTTTTTGCTGAAAGGCGAACGACAAGAAGTTGAACAGCACATACGAGATTTACACAAGATTAAGTCACCTTACGAATTGTTAACACAGTCTAGTAAAGAAGGTGAACGGTTATGGAAACGGTTCAAAAAACGTGATGAAGTGTTCAATCAGTCCTATAAAGATGCACGAAGTAAAAATACGCGAAGCAAACTTTTAGTCTATGAATATCAACCAGGAAAATGGAGTTTTACATCTTACCTATCAAACATGTTGTCAACAACCCTTAAAGGTAAAACAATCATAATTGCACGACGAGATAACGGCGTTATGAAATGTAGTTGCCGGGGACCGAACGTGCTAGAAGTTCTCAAGGAAGTATTACCAAAAGTCGGAGGGAAAGGAGGTGGACACCCGACAGCTTGCGGTGCAAGTGTCCCTGAACAAGAATGGGAATCGTTCAAACGGTTATTCAAATCACGACTGTAATTGTCTCAGCGTACATTTTAGCTTTTTTAACGGCAATGTACACGTTTTATGAAACGTATAATAAAGAAAAAGTGTTACGTTACATACACACAGCTTACACCATAGCTTGTGCAGCATATTTGTTATACACAAAAAATTATTATCTTGCACCCATTACTTTGTTAATAATCTATTACCCAATAACTCCTGTCATACAGGCAGTAGTCTTAACATCACCTAACGGACTTGTCACCTTACCTTTAGCGTTTACAAGTACTACATTATGGCACATTCAAAAATATGAAACTCGAAGAAAGAATCAATAAGATTAAAACAAACGATTTAGCAAGCTTACTTGACAAAATCATCAAAAATGTTTGTTTGTACAACCATTTTATTGAATTTAATTTACCGTTCAAAGAATCAAAAAGGTTATTCAAACAACGGCTTATATCATGGATGCACGACCATGGTGAACAACATTCACTTCAATTGAGCGAAAAAACGGTGCAACGGCACAAAAACAAACATTTTGATGTGCCTTACCAACACCTTGTGTCAGAACATGCTTTAGACAGTATTAATAACAAATTATTATCCCAAGCAAGTAGTAAAACCATCCAAGAACATATGCAAACGTTTGAAGAAGTGTATCTTACACACCATCTAACACCAAAAAAAGGTAATTTAACACAGATTTCAAGCAAGATTGGAGTTCGCCGTGAAACGCTTAGTAGGAAGTGGAATCAGATTCGTAAAACAAAAACTTTATAAAATAAAGTGCAGGGTTCAGAGGTAAGATGTTTTACAAGATCCGAGTGAAAGACCATATCCGTGTTCCGCCGCACATGTTTGATAATAAACGTGACCAAGCAATCATGGATAACATTGTACACACATACGAGAACCATGTTAGTAAAAATCTTGGTTTTGTTGTTAATGTGATTGAACTGTACAGTGTTGAAGAAGGAGTGATTGTTCCTGGAGATGGAGCAGCATATTTCCAAGCAGAGTTTGATTTATTATGTTATAAACCTGAACTTAACGAGCTCTTATACGGAAAAGTGCGAGACATTACAGATTTTGGTGCATTCTTGGATCTTGGTGCTACCGAAGGAATGGTGCACATTAGTCAGAGTATGGACGATTTTGTAAGTTTTAGTAAAGAAAAAGTGTTACAAGGTAAAAATACGTCTACAACAGTTAAAGTCGGCGACTTATGTGTTGCACGGGTTATCGCAGTAAGTTTTAAAGATCCGCGAAACCCTAAAGTAGGCCTTACCATGCGACAAGAAGGATTAGGTAAAAGGAGTTCTGCATGAAACGTAACGCGTGCAAAAAATGTAAACGAATGATTGGATCTGAAACAAAGTGTGAACATTGCATGGGCGAGTATGGGTCAGAATCATGGCAAGGTAGAGTTTATATTAATTCTACAACGGCAAGTATTATTGCTGAAACACTGAATATTACCGAGAAAGGCGAATACGCCATTAAAGTACGATGAAATTAACTATCACTGAAAATAAACATAACACGTTACTTCAACGACACGAAGTTGAAGCTAACCTAGAATTTACAAAAGAAACGCCTAGCAACGCACAAGTTACTGCAGAATTAGCTAAACAGCTTAAAACTGAAGAAAGCTTGATTATTGTTAAAACAATTGCAACTGCTTACGCAGTACAAACTGCTAAAGTTAGTGCAGTAGCATACGAAAACACTGAATCTAAAGGAAAATACGAAGTAATGACTAAACACCTTCGTAAAGAAGAAGAAAAACGTGCGAAAGAAGAAGCTGAACAGTTAGCTGCGAAAAAAGAAGCAGAAGAAAAAGCGAAGGCTGAAGCAGAAGCTGCTAAGAAAGCTGAAGCTGTTCCAAACGAAGAAGAAAAAAGTGAGGATGAAGAATGAGTAAATCAAGAAAACTGTGGGAAAAATATGAAGTTAAAGGTGAGGAGTTAGTACGAAAAAATCCAATGTCACCAAAATCTCCTGGAGATTTTATGGCAGTACACAAAAACCGTAAAACATGCGGAAAAACTCAGTATACCGAGTTTTCCCAATAAACTTTTTATACATTCTTTCTACTTACCCACTCATGCGTTCTGATAAACAAATCAAAAAAGATTTTATGATCATTTCACAGGAAAAATATGCAGAGTATTACCCTGTGACTGCCCTTGAGGCCGAAGGGTTTCACCGAAACAAGTGTGAAAAAACAGGGGTCTGGTTCTGGAGCACAGATAAAAACCGTAAAGTCTGTGGTGACAATTCAGTTGTAGGGTTCACAGTAGCAAATAATCCGAGTACAAACAAGATGTCATATGAAAATGTTTGGACTAGTTTTAGGCACCATTTTGAAGAACGTGGATATAAGGTGATCAAACGTTATCCAGTGGTTGCACGTTGGAATCCAACCATAGATTTCACTATTGCCAGTATTGCTGCGTTCCAACCATACGTAGTGAACGGGCAAGTTGACCCGCCAGCAAAAAAAGTTGTAATTCCACAATATTGCCTGCGTTTTGGCGATGTAGAAAATGTAGGTATCACAGGTTCACACCTTACAGGTTTTGTTATGATTGGGCAACACCAATTCGTTTCAAAAAAAGAGTGGAACCAAGATATGGCCTTCATGGACGTGTACACCTATCTTATTAACAAAGTAGGTGTTAACAAAAAAGATTTAATCCTTCACGAAGACGTGTGGGCAGGCGGCGGTAATTTTGGGCCGTCAATTGAGTTTTTTTGTAACGGTGTTGAATTGTTTAACCAAGTTTATATGATGTTTGAAGAAACAGTGAACGGTGCACGGGAACTTGAAACAAAAGTGTTAGACATGGGGCTAGGTATGGAACGTATTGCATGGTTTAGCCAAGGTACAGAAAATGTGTATGAAGCAACGTTTCCCTACGTCCTACAACAATTCAAGAAACAGTGTAGTATGCAATATGATAAACAATTATTAGCAAAGTTTAGTGAGTATGCAGGAGAACTTAACACTGACGAAGTTGATGATATTGAACATGCATGGAAAACTGTGGCTGACAAATTAAATGTTCCAGTTTCAACTTTGCGTAGTGAATTACGACCAGTTACACACGCATACGTTGTAACAGAGCATGCACGAAGTATCTTAATAGCAATTAATGATGGACAATTACCAAGTAATGTAGGGGGCGGGTATAACATTAGAATGTTATTACGCCGTTGCTTTGATGTTATAAGAGAAGAACAATGGAACATTACCTTGCCCGACATTATGACTTGGCATGCAGAAGAACTTGTAACCTTGTTCCCAGAACTTAAACAAAATTTAGTGGACACACTCAAAATAGTTAATGTTGAAAAAAGTAAATATGACGAAAGTTATGAAAATGCTCGTAAAAAAGCGGTTAAATTGTTACAAAAAACATTTTCAATCAAAGATATCATCACACTACATAAAAGCCACGGTGTCTCACCAGAAATGCTCAAAGAAGTGATCAAGGAAGAAGGTTTAAACATAGAATTACCTCAAGGAATCTACGCTGCTATATCAGAAGAGAAGCATACAGTGCAACAACGTGAAAAAACACAAAGTTTGGTCCCTGAAAAAAAATTATTAACTATACAAAACACAAAAATAGACTATTACCAAGATTGGTCAATCACAAAGTTCACTGCAAAAGTAGTATTAGTACACGAAAATGTGGTTGTATTAGACAAAACACATTTTTACCCAACAAGTGGAGGGCAAGAGTATGATGAAGGCACAATTAATGGTATACAAGTCACAAGTTTACAACGTGTTGGAAAACATATTTTACACCAATTAGAATCATGCAACATTTCTGTTGGTGACACTGTCTCTTGCGAGATTGAGTATGACAGACGAAAACAATTAGCGCAACATCATTCGTCCGCACACATAATTAATGCTGCTGCCCGTATAATCCTTGGAAACCACGTAAATCAAGCAGGTGCCCACAAAAAGTTTGATAAAGCACACTTAGACATCACACACTATGAAGGGCTCACCCCAACAATTGAACAGATTATTGAAACACAGTCAAACAAACTGATTTTAGAAGAGCACCCCATTAATAGTATTTTTATGCAGCGTAGTGAAGCTGAACAAAAATATTCTGTTCGAATATACCAAGGCGGAGTTGCACCAGGTAACGTGTTACGGATAGTTGACATGCCAGGCATTGAAGCAGAAGCTTGCGGCGGCACACATCTTCGTAACACTAAAGAAGCAGACTTAATACGAATTGTATCTTCAACAAAACTGAGTGATGGAATTGTCCGGATTAATTATGTTGCTGGTGCTGCAGCAAAAAGATTGGATGAAACTTCGCACAGTATTGTATTAAAACTTAGTAAACTGTTAAATTGTAGCGTCACACATGTTCCGGCATACAGTCAAGCACTTTTCACATTATGGAAAAAAGTTAGGAAAGCTAAAAAGAAAGGTGTCGACATTGATAAAACACTTAACGTGGTAGAACATGCAAGTGACCATGACTTATCAGACAGACAAGTTTTACTAAAAGTATCAGATATTTATGGTACACAAATTGAGCATTTAGTAAAAACTACAGTAAGGTTTCAACATGACATCAATTAAATGGCACAAGCATACAGCAGACGTAGAGTTCACAGTAAAAACTAAAACTGTTAACACCATGTTTGAGCAGTGTATTATCGCAGTAACACAAACAATGGTGGAAATTGAAAGTGTAGACAGTATTATACAAAAATATTTTGAGTTCCCAAAGGATAATATTGAACGTGCTCTGTTCAACGTTTTATCGGAAATTATTTATCTTAAAGATGCTGAACAGTTTATAGTATCATCATGCACAGTGCATGTTACCGAACAGGTACAAGTCACATTGCAAGGTACGTTCATGAATGATACCATTGAACAACGTGTTGATGTAAAAGCTATCACAATGCACAAGTTTAAAGTTGAGCATAATGATTCTTGGAATGCAAGAGTGGTACTAGACATATGAAAAACGAAATACGAACCTGTACAAAATGCCCGTTATGGAAAGAAAGAACACTTGCAATCCCTGGCGAAGGTGAAAGTAAAGTTAGAATCTTTTTTGATAAGCCTAACAGTGAGGCTGATCGGCACGGCACACATACAGTAACACAGTATTATAAGGACATTACACGTTTCATGCGTAAGCAGGGTATAAACAATGTTTATGTGAGTTCTGCAGTAAAATGTTATGGGCACGCAACACAAGCAGAGTATGCAACATGTTCAAATTATCTTAAACAAGAGTTTTCAGTGTTAAACATTTTATTAGGTAACAGAGTGGCGTTACATGCTTTAGGCGAAGACGTAAAAGTTAGTACGCACGCATACAAGACCATTACAAAAGGTTCTAACCATTATATTGTTACACACCATTACAGTCAGTTAGATTATGATAAACTTAAAAGTGCACTCGACAAATTTTTCTCGAGGTATAAGCGGTTGCTATAATAGATACTATTATATATATTAAAATCTTTTTTTATACTCATAGATGGCAGACAACTTTATGCGGGAGTCAATAAACTTCCTTAATGATTTTGGCCTATATGATGTGGTCTTACCCTTTTTACTAGTATTCACTATCGTTTTTGCTATCTTAGAAAAAACAAAAATATTGGGTACAACTATTGTTGAAGGCCAAACTGTCACCATGAAAAATCAAAATGCTATGGTAGCATTCGTTATGTCATTCTTGGTTATTGCAAGTACACAATTAGTATCGATTATTAATACGTTTATGGCAAACGTTGTTTTAATAATTCTTTTAATTGTTAGTTTTATGATGCTTGTAGGCACATTTTATGGCAGTGAATCAGAGTTCACATTAAAAGATAGTCCGGGATGGATGCAAGTGTTCACAATCTTAATATTCGCAGGGATTTCACTCATCTTTTTAGATTCTATGGACTGGTTACAACCAATAATCAGTATATTCACCAATTTTGAAGGTGAATGGGCTTCAAGCTTAGTATTTCTAGTGGTACTAGGTGGATTCATATGGTTCATCACTAGGGAGGAAAAATAAACATGGCAGGATTCGATCAATTAGCATACATATTTGAGTCATTAGGTGTAATGGATTTTCTATTACCGTTCATCATCGTTTTTACGATCATGTACGCAGTATTATTAACAATGCCTTTATTCAAGGATAATAAAAAGTTTAGTCTTGTCCTTGCACTAGCAATAGGTTTACTATTCGTAGTACCGCACATTACAGGGGATTACCCATTAGGTGTTGACCCTGTAGAAATTATGAATAATAGTCTTCCACAAATAGCTTTAGTGGCTGTGTCAGCGTTCATGATGCTTATCTTACTTGGCCTTTTTGGTCACGAACTTTCAGATTCAGCGTCACCCTTCATTTTGTTGATAGCGGTAGGGTTCACAGTATTTATTTTCGGTGCATCGCTTGGCTTATGGAACGGACCATACAATTACTTTTCGTGGTGGAACAGTAACCTGACAGAACTTTTGATCATAATCTTGTTCTTTGGAGGGATTGTTTGGTTTATCACTGGTGATGATGATAAAAAGAACGAAGGACCTGGTGCTTACGACTTCCTTAAAGGTTTAACAGACAAAAAACGATAAATCATGGCAACAGTATTAGATCTAGGATTATTGGAATATTTCGGATTATTATTTCCTTTCCTATTACTTCTTATTGTAACTTATGCAGTATTACAAAAAACAAAAGTACTAAGTGGCGAACCGAACATTAACGCCATCATAGCTTTTGCAGTAGCCTTTTTAGGAGTAATGTCTAATTCAGTTGTTTCAATTGTATCTTTTATCGCACCATGGTTCACGGTTATGCTTTTATTTTTGATTCTGTTACTCTTACTTTTTGCAGTAATGGGAGTCAGCGAGAAAGACTTTTTATCTGCAGTAAAAAATAATAAGGGTATCCAATGGAGTATTATTGGTGTTGCACTAATCATCCTTATTGCGGGGTTTGCAGCAACTGTAGGACAAGAATTTTTGGATGCAGGTAACCAACAAGGAGAACTTTCTGATTTTGAACAAAACACGTTCGATATTTTTGTTAACACAAAGGTGTTAGGTATGCTATTATTATTTGGAATTAGTGTTTTCACAGTTGCCTTATTAACAGGCAACTAGCAATGATGTTGTAATTTGTGTAACAATCTATTCCTGTATACCATTGTTTCATTGCACAACCATACACCCGTCTGACTGTAAACCGTATTCTTATTTAAAACACGTAAACAATTCAAACTTTCTTCAAACACCTTAGAAACCTTTCGTGTACTTGAAGAATTTAATGTACCATCATTCTTTAATGAAACAGACATTGGTAAGTTCGACAACTTTTGTAATGGTGTCAAACTTAGGTTTGCACCGTGACTGTCAACCAAATCTAATACGTTAGATGCAATCATACTTATTGAATATAAATCAGCTCTGTTTACCATCTTTACCACCTTTTAAGTCTTGAGAGATTTGATGTAAATCTTTCACACTATTAGTAAATACAGGTATTACATCTTTAAAGACTTTTCCCACAGCTTTTAATTCAGAATCAACCTCTTTTATTTGATCATCGTACTGATTTATTTTTCCAAGTACACCTTGATGCAACAAATTGAAATCTTCTTTCATTTTTTCAATTGTAGTCTGCATGCTAGATATTGTCTTCTCAGTAGACTCTTTCCACACAATAACCTTTTTCATTTCTGTGACAAAATCGTCCCATTTCTCGTCAATAAGACTTTCAGTTATTTGTTCAATACGTTCATACAAATTTTCTTGTGAAATGTCTGCTTGTACAGGAGGAGAAGGTATAGGCGCTGCACCTTGACCCTGCGGTATTGCAGGTTGTTGCATGCCCATCTCTGATTGTATATGATCGTCAGTTAACCCTTGGTTACGTAAACTATTTTGCATCTCGTCCATCTTTTTTTATCTCCTCACGCAGTTTGTCAAACTGTTCTTGTGTTACAAATTTCATTGGGTTCACATACTCCAAATATTTTTGAATAACATCAAACTCACGTTTGTCAGCAAACGTTTTTAATTCTTGTATAATCAAGCCCATCTTTTTATCGAGTTTTGATACAACAGATTTGTTGTCAATCATTTCCTCATTAACATTACGCATATCTTTTTTCATTGATGACAATTTTCGTATATACTCACCTTTAATCAACTCAACTTCACGGTTAAGATTGTTCACTTTTTGTTCTAAGGCTTTTAACAAAGTGAACATTTTTTGATACTGTGCATCCGGTTTTGGTGTGGACGCAGGGTCAGGTTTTTTTTCTTCCATCGTAGTGTTTATATACATTTAACACTCATACGTTAATATACTTTCCGATGGTACTCGATAAAACTAAGGCGTGTTTTGAACATGATACATATCATGAAGCAGACAATAAGATACTACGTGTGCATATGGAACAATGCACTTTCGCACCTTCTATCGAATATAACGAAATATGTATGAGTAAAATAATAGACATTTTAGGACAAGTGACCAATATAACATATATTGTACTTTCACAACAAAGACATTTTGAGTATGACACATCACAAGTTAACATGCTTAATGAGCTTTCTTCATTATACAAATCATTAAACCAAGAAGAACGGTACCAGTACAACCATATCGTTCTTGATCCGACTCATGAAAAGTATCTTCGGAATTCCTATGCACAATTCCAACGGCTCATTAGTAAACGCTTAAAAGAAGACCCGTTAAGCGCTTATGTACATCTTAAACGTCTTGAACGGCGAGAAAAAATAAAGATGTCAACCATCATTAATCAAAATCAATTACACTCACAAAAGAGTTTTATAACAGTCATGGACACTGTGCTTCAAAAAATTGAACAATTGAAAATAATACAACGTTTATTACCACATCTTAAAGAGTATGAACTTGATTCACGTACAATTTATAGTTATGTTTTACAACCAACAACACGGCCTGATTTCATGTTTACAAAACTACTCAGCCAATATCCTATAGATGCAGATCTCGAAGATACTTATACTTTCGGCGATGATGAAAAAACAGAGATTAACCTTTTCAGTTTTGATACAAGTATTAAAAATTTGTATCATATGACTCCACCAGAACTTAAGTTTAACGAGGATGAATATGCCCTTCTTGATACTGCAAAAAGAATATTGAGCGAGCATAAGCCTACAAAGGAAGAGTTTGTTAATCCTGAACGAATGAGAGAAGTTTTTTTTAATATTTCAAGTGATCTTGTCAAAGATTTAGCCAAACAACAAGATTTACACCTTAGCGAGAAAAAAACGCATAATCTTGCTAGAGCTTTAATGCGGTACACAGTAGGTTTTGGTTTAATAGAACTTTTATTATCAGACCCAAAAGTACAAGATGTAAACATTAACAGTCCGAACGGTACAGTACCAATATACATTGTACACGAAGATTTTGGTGATTGTTACACAAACATTTATCCTACACCACAAGAAGTTCAGTCATGGGCAACAAAATTACGTTTATTATCAGGGCGACCACTCGATGAAGCAAACCCTATCTTAGACACAGAAATTACTACGGAAACATTTAGCAGTAGGGTTTCTGCAGTGACTGCACCACTCGACCCGTTCGGCCTAGCTTTTTCATTCAGGCGACATCGTGATCACCCATGGACAATCCCTTTATACATGTCACCAAAAATACGTTATTTAAACAAAATGGCGGCAGGTTTGTTAAGCTTTTTGATTGATGGTAACGTTACTATATTAGTTGCGGGAACACGAAGTTCAGGAAAAAGTAGTCTTTTAGGAGCAATCCTTGTAGAGATTATGAGACGTTACCGTATCATAACGATAGAAGATACGTTAGAATTACCAAACCATTCATTACGAGAATTAGGATATAATCTGGAATGTTTGAAAGTTGGATCTGCACTAAGCCTTAACAAAGGGAGCGAAGTTGATGCGTCCACAGGAATTCGGTCCACTTTACGATTAGGCGATTCAGCAATATTTGTTGGAGAAGTACGTAGTAAAGAAGCTATAGCATTATATGAAGCAATGAGGGTGGGCGCTGCTGCAAACGTTGTTGCAGGAACCATCCACGCAGCATCACCATACGGAGTATACGATCGAGTAGTGAACGATATTGGTGTACCTAAAACCTCGTTCAAAGCAACAGATATTATTGTGGTTGCAAACCCTATACGTAGTGCTGACGGGAAACATAGACTTAAACGAGTGTTACGTATAACAGAAATACGTAAAATGTGGGAAGAAGATCCAATGCGGGAAAATGGTTTTGTAGATCTAATGGTCTATAACCCTAAAACTGACGAGTTAGAACCCACAAAAGATTTGATGAACGGTAACAGCGACATTCTAAAACGTATAGCTGGTAACATTAAAGATTTTGCAGGGGATTGGGACGCTGTTTATAATAACATTATTTTACGTGGTGAATGTAAACAAGCACTCGTCGAACTTTCACAAGAACTTGAAGACCCAAACATTTTAGAAGCAAAATTTGTTATTATGGCAAACGATAAATTTCACTTGTTAACAGCTAAAGTACGTGATTCTAATGGAAAAATTGATAATGAAAAATTATTGTTCAAATTCAAAGAATTTATCCGTCGTGAAGCTAAACGATTAAACGACTAATTTTTATAATTGAAAATACTTGTTACAGTATGGATGATTACCAAAACTTGGTTAGCAAATATAAAAATAAGATTGCAACTGAGTTTGGTGATGCAAGTGACCCAGTCCCATCCAACGCCACAAGTGTTGAATATGGACAGTTCAAAAAAGAGTTGTATCCTGAATCATTTTCAAGATACGAAAAAATGTGTAACTTGGCAGAAAAGTATCTGCCAATACCTGTCGAAGGTAAACAAAAAGAACAATTAACAAAGGACCTTGACATGTGCCACCTTAGTTGTACACCGAGTGGCGTTATAAGTTTGTCTCTTCTTGCACCCATCATATTTATTTTCACAGGAATTTTGTTAACATCTTTTTTGTATGTTTTAACTAACAGTATTTTTTACTTTATGTTTGTTATTTTAGTGGGTCTTATCATGATCCCTGCATTCCAAAAAATACCTTCTTTCATGGCCAATAGTTGGCGAATGAAAGCAAGTAACCAGATGGTACAAAGCATATTTTACCTTGTAACATTCATGCGGCATACAAGCAACCTTGAAAGAGCAATCGGTTTTGCATCAGAACATTTAGGGCCCCCATTATCTTTAGATTTCAGAAAGATTATTTGGGATGCAGAAACAGAGAAGTATCCTAGTATCCGAGAGTCTGCTGAAGCTTACCTTATTACATGGAGAGAATGGAACGGGGATTTTGTAGAAGCATTCCATCTAATTGAAGGGTCACTCTATGAACCGTCAGAAGATCGTCGGTTAGCATTACTTGACAAAAGTTTAGACGTTATCTTAGATGGTACCTTTGAACACATGCTACAATATGCGCACAGTCTAAAAAGTCCAATGACTATCTTAAACATGCTGGGTATCATTTTACCCATCTTAGGATTAGTCATTTTACCCTTAGTTGTATCATTCATGAGTAAAGATGCTAACACGTTAGTTATGGCCTCGTACATCAGTGCACTGTACAATTTCACTTTGCCTGCAACTGTGTACTACCTAGGACGAACCATATTAAGTAAACGGCCAGCAGGATATGGACAAGAAGATCTTACGAAACGTTATCCTTCACTTGCACGATTACAAAATGTTATTATTCCCCTTGGGAAAAAAGTGAATGTAGCACTTAACCCAATGTATTTTAGTGTAACCTTATTCGCATTTTGTATGATCCTCGCAGCTTCACCATTCTTGTTACACACAATAGATAATACCTTTGAAATTGAAAACAGGGATGGAAGTATACAATTTTTAGGTTACGTTTGCCCGCCAGGTTTACCAGACTGTCTCCCCGAAGAAACAGTAGGGCCTTTCGGACTTGGTTCAAGCCTACTATCTTTATTGATAGTAATTGCTATAGGGGTGAGTGCCGGACTATTTTTCAAGCTTAGAAGTTCTAACGTCATCGAACTACGTAAAAATACTAAAAAGTTAGAGAAAGAGTTTAGTTCTGCCTTGTTCCAATTAGGGAACAGGCTGGGTGACGGTCTTCCTGCAGAAATAGCGTTCAGTAAAGTTGCAGCAAATATGGAAGGAAGTACAAGCGGCGACTTTTTCACGATTGCAGAACAAAACATGTTACGGCTCGGTATGGGACTTGAACAAGCATTATTTGACCCTGAAGTTGGTGCAGTACGACAATTCCCTTCAGAAGTCGTAGAAAGTAGTATGAAAGTGCTTACTGAAAGTAGTAAACGTGGACCAAACATTGCAGCACAAGCTTTACTTTCAATGAGCAGGTACATTAAAGAAATACACCGTGTTGAAGAACGGTTAAAAGATTTAATGGCAGAAATTGTTGGTAGTATGAAAGGACAAGTTGCATTTTTAACACCAGCAATTGCAGGGATCGTAGTTGGTATTACAAGCATGATTAGCACAGTTCTTACACGCCTATCAGGACAACTGTCTGAACTAACCTCTGGATCAGGCGCGACAGGCATGGGGGGGATGGTAGACATTTTCGGGATTGGAATTCCAACATTCTATTTTCAAGCTATTGTAGGAATTTATGTTGTACAATTAGCATACATTCTTACAGTTTTAGCTAACGGTATTGAGAACGGTGTAGACATTTTGGGTGAACGTGAAGCATTAGGTAAAGCACTTATACGAAGCACACTATTATACTGTTTTATTGCAGGGCTTGTAATGACAATGTTTAACGTGTTCGCAAGTAGTATAATGAAAGGTATGTTTTAAAAAAATAGAAGTGGGGCCGGAGGGATTTGAACCCTCAACATCCAGATCTTCAGTCTGGCGTTCTGCCAGGTTAAACTACAGCCCCTTTGAGAAGATTGAGAAATAAATAGTTTATAAGTGTTTGGGAAAAAAAAGAAAATTAATCTGAACAGCTTTTATACACTTGCCCATAATCATCAACTTTCAGTTCACACTTACTACCTTCAGAAACATACTCTTCACCGTTAGCTGACGCCGCATTCTTTTTTTCAGTGTCTGCATCTGTGCTTAATACCTGTTCACTACGACAATTGTCACGGTAGATAGTCACTCCCTTACACCCTAACTTGTACGCTTCTTCATACAACTCTTTTGTTTGCTGAACAGAAAAGTTTTCTGGAGCGTTCGCAGTTTTACTAATACTACTATCTGTCCACCGTTGTACTGCTGCCTGGACCAAAATGTGATCACGAGGTTCAAGGTCCATTGCACTCACAAAAAAGTTTGGCAAATTACCGTCTTGCTGGTACATATCTGCAAGTGGGAGGTTCACTTTATGAAAGCCAAGCCTACTTTGCCGGTAATACTCAAATGCATAGTACGGTTCAATACCCGTACTAGTACTAAGCATGGTACCAACTGTACCAGTCGGTGCCTGAGTAGTCAACGTTACGTTTCGTATACCGTGTTCTTTAATTTCTTCACGAAGATCTTGCGGTAATTGCTGACAAAAACCAGATTGAATATATTTTTCTGGATCACAGTTTTCAAACATGCCTTTCTCTTTAGCAATCTCAACAGAAGCACGGTACATTTCAGTACAGATCGTTTTGTAAACACGATCAATAAAATTTATGCTTTCTTCACTACCGTATGTAAGCCTCATTTTTATTAAAAGTTCGCCAAGACCAAGTGTCCCACCGCCAACACGCCGTTCACTTTGCTGGTTAATACGATTTTCTTCATTATGGTACGGTGTAGCATCAATCACGTTGTCTAAAAAGCGTGCTAACACTCTACTAGACTGTTTAAGTGCGTCCCAATCAAATTCGTAAACAGGACCAACATTATCGTTGCCCGACTCTTTAAGGAAACTTGCAAGGTATAAATGACCAAGATTACAAACACCCCACGCAGGCAACCCTTGCTCTCCGCAAGGATTTGTACAAATCACAGGGTTATAATACCATGAATTACTCATTTTATTATAACGTTCCATGAACACGACGCCTGGTTCTGCTGATGCGTGCGCACTAGAAATTAGTTCGTCCCATAACTCCCGAGCTTTAACTGTCCGATAAACCTTCACAGGGTATCCATCATTAATCCATTTTTGTATGTCACCAGTCCAACTTGTTTCGTAAGCTTCACCAGCACGCTCATAGTCAGGGAACATTAAATCCCAATCACCATCATTCGCTAAACAGTCCATAAATTTGTCTGATACTAAAACACTAATATTAGCATTTTCTATCATACCACGCTTACGCTTACTAGAAATAAACTCAAAAATGTCTGGGTGCCAATCGTCAAGCATTAACATGAGTGCACCACGTCGTGATCCACCTTGTTCAATAAGGCCTGTACCATAACTAAAAAGTCCACCCCACGACACAGCACCACTACTTTTACCGTGTACTCCTCGAACATAAGAGTATCGAGGACGAAGCGTGGACAAAGTAATACCTACGCCACCACCACGGCTCATTATCTCTATCATGTTATACAAAGTTTCTTTCACAATACCCCCACGACTATCTTTAGGTGATGGGATAACGTAACAATTGTACAAAGTCAAATTTTGAGTGTAACCATCTCCACGATTAGCACCAGTCATAATACGGCCAGCTGGCTGAATATGTTTGTTTGTTAACTGCTCAATAAACTGGTTGTACCAGTACTCTTTATTTTCCTTTTCTACTGAAGCTATCGCGTCAGCAACACGATGGTGTGCATCAGCAACACTTTCAGTTGGAACATCACATTTCCATAAAGATTGTGTGAACGTTTCGCCTGCATACTGCCCAGTGACCATATGCATGTTAACAGAATCACCGTCAATATTGGTGATTATACCAAGATCTTTTTTTGGATACTTCGGATCTTCTTTTGTAATTGTAATAACAAGATTACCTTTTTGAACATCTTCCTTCTTACCTTTCACAGAATATCTATCAAGAAAGATACTGCGACCAAGCTCATCAAGAGTGTCAGAACCATTCAATATATGTATTGCTTGCTCTTGTAACTCTACGTTCGCCGCTAAAAGTTTTTGAACATCTTCACAATCTTTTGAAATGTTGGACGTGTTACTCATTAAAACAAGTTGGACCAATGTGTCAATATCGTGCATGGATGGTACACCATCAGCACGTTCTATAACTAGATCTAGTATGTTACGTGCAACAGATAATGCTTGCGACTTGTTTAATTGAATCTTATCTTGTAGCATACCACTTATTGATCCCAACGCCTGGGTTGGATTAAAATCAATAATTGTTCCATCACGATCTCGTATTTTATCAAACATAATGTTCACCTATCAAAATGGTTGCTAAATGTAAAGTTATAAACATTCATGTAGTTCAACCTACGTTTTAAGCAACTTAAAATGTGGCAATAGATTAACTATATAAAACTTCAATAACACGCAAGAGTAGTACCAAAAAAAGAGTTTAAAAAATTTAAAAACTAATCGTTACAAAGACGATTATAAATTGGTTTAAGCCTAAGTTTTTCATCAAAGCTTGTTGCTTGACCGTACGCAGTACGCGCTTCATCACAGTTAGTATACTCTTTTACCACTGGTTCAACAGTCACATTGTTCTCAGGAACAGAAGTTTGAGACGAACTGTATAATCCAATTGCACCAATAGCCAATGTTCCAGCAACAATTGATCCTAATAAAACCTTTTGAGCACTATCTGATGGAGCATAAGACTTGATACGATCCAAAAAACCTGTTGATTCTGAACTAGGCGTATCAGAACCTAAAAAATATACTGAAAAACCGTCCCTTTGCCCTAATTGGTCAACTATATCACTCATCTCTATACTAAACGTTTTTTGATAATGGCCCATCCAAGCTTCCTCAGTACGCGCATGATCTTCAGCCACATTTTCAACTACACGTTCAGCAGCACAGCCTTGTGCATACTCGTTTGAAGTTGCTAAAATGTCCTCAATACCTAATAAATTATCTTTGGTTAAGGGAACAATCATTGTTAAACCGTCTTGAAGCCTGTACTCTGTTGGACCTTCAAAAGTAGAAGTATACTGTGTTAACCAGTCATCCACGCCTTCTTCTTCTTCTGCATTCAAACTTTTAATGATACTATCTTTGATCGTACCAGTTTTGGAACGAGTAATATCATACTCAAACCCGCCAATATCTTCAAACCGGTATTTTGATTTTGAACCATCAACACGTACAATGATTGAAGGATGCTCTACAGTTACAATCCGAGTATTATCTTCCTCATTAAGAACAGCTTCTAAACCACCATTATTTGTTAAATAAATTTTATCATTTTCATTACTCATTTTTAATCTCCTTTAATTCTAATTCACAATCTATCTCAGCCATAGTTCTTCGAACATCATATTGTGTTGAAAAAATGCCATTCTCTCCATTAGTTGACCTATTTTTTAAATCTTGATACACTAAATTCAAATTATCACAATCTTCCGCCAAAATTGCTTGTTCTGCACGATCAAACACGGTCTCTTCATAAGTCGTATCATGATACATTTGAGTAAGTTTATCCTTATTGTGATAAACAATAGTACCAGCCCCAATAAGTGCTGCTAAACCAAGAGTTGTAACTGCCCCACGTTTTACCATTGGTGAAGTCAAAATATCTTTAACATAACCTTTTCGTTCGTCCCATAACACTCTTCGAGCTTCCCGAAGTTCTTCACGTGCACTCTCTCTTTCCTTTTGCCGACGACTAAACTCCTCGCGTGACTTAGCAGTTTCACGATACTTCTCATCCGCAGCAAGACTTTCTTTTTGTAGACGGTCACGCTCAGCAGCAAGACGGTCACTTTCACGGGCTTCTTTTTCTACTGCACGATTTTTTTTCCAGCCAGAATAGTTCTCTCTCGCACTTTCTACTTTAACACGAGCAGACCCAAGTCTTTCTCTCACCCCAGCTTCAAAAGATGCGTAAGAATCTCGTAAAGATATACAAAAAGATTCATACTTTTTACCAATAGAATCAAACATAGAAGTTAAATGGTCACCAACCCCATAATAAAACGGATCGGAATTAACATAAACGCTTTGAGACGGGTCTACATCTGATCGTAAAAATTCTTCTTCTGTGTCATTAAAACCAAAAAAAGTTTCGTCGTCCCATAAACATGGGTCATCAGAATCAAAAGCAGGAGGAATATCAGGGGGGGGAAGATTAAATTCAGGGATTTCATCGTCACTTACTTCTTCAGCAAAAACTCTTACTACAGGTTCACTAATTTCACTTTTTTCTTCTTCGAATGAATCGTTCCAAATTGCAACGATAGTTGCATCATCAGATTTTGGATGATATTCATTAAATTGAACATTTTGACTTTTAGCAATGTTACGCCTTTGTTCCCAATCATTAACCCTCTCCAAGGCATATTTTTTAACTTCACCTTGTATCTTTTGGATTAAACCTTCTAAATCTTCTTTACTTTCAACACCTGTTATTAAACATTGTTTCACCATTGATGCTAACTGTGGAGGTGTTAAAAAATCAGGAGAAATTCCATCGCTCATTAATAATGTTAATGATGAACCAATAACCTTGTCAAACTCACGAACATTTATACTTTCACCTGTTCGATCAAAACACATAGAACCATACGGTTCTATACTAAGTATACCACCGTGCCGAGGTTTCTCAAGTAATAAACCTTCTACTTTTGTACCAGACATTTGCTCTTTATAATCCAAACAAACTGAACTTGTCACAATATTACTGTGTAGATGATCTCGTAATGATTCCCATACACCCGGGCGACGCTCTGCAAAATCGTCAGCAAGAATGGTTTCCATTACATAGTTGTTTAAACGATTATAATCAAACTGAACGTCACCATTACCATCAAGATAAAACCTTACGGCCATTGAGTCACCTACAGACATCACTCTTTGGTCCTCTAAATCAATATAAACAATGGTACTACCCACATTATCCATTGTTTTAGGTCGACCTTCATAATTAGTCAAATCCTGGACTACATCGATTGTTTGAGCAACAGCTTGAGCCATCTCTTCCTTTGTTTTAGGTTGGTATGCTCGCACTATCTCCGCTAGACCAATACTCACCATTAAACTTGCAGGGACATCCCCCTCAGGCACTTGTTGTAAAATTCGACGATGTAAAAAATGGTGCCATTTATTACCTTCATCAATTAGAATATTTTCAAGATGACTTCTTGGAACATTGATTCCACCACCACCCATACCATCACAAACTACCGCCATCTTACTGTTGTGAATAAAATAATCTTCGTTTATATCTTCACCCCACAACCGTTTATTACTTGACCCAGCAATATATTTTGACATAACCACCAAAAAGTAATCAATTTTAAAAAGGTTCAGCTAGAAAAATATACTTTATTTGTTTTTACCAGTCTCACGTAACCAGGACAAACCAACTTTCACCATGACTTGGTTAAACCGCTGGCTGACACGGTACGTTTTTTTATACATATCATAATCAATCAAGCCTAACCCTTTCATGGGCGTTAATATTCTATCATAAAACTGGCGTTTATTATAACTCATACTTTTTTCGTTATCAAACATTCGTTTACCAGCAGATTTCACTATAATCTCACCGTCATGCAACTTTTGAGCGAAAAGGCCCATCTCAGTTTTACCAATCTCCCCACCATTCTTTTGCATATAACTTACAAGTAAACGTGCAACTTTAGCTTGTTGATCCGTACTAAATACAATATCATAAATTGATTCAGGCATATTGTACGCATCAAAAAGGATAACCATACTAGTATGGTAAACGCAGACATTATAAATGTCTTGTGGTGAAAGAGCAACAAGAAAAGTTTATAAATTAACTGTAGTCATAAAATAAACATGGGTCGAATTAAAACGATGTTTATCAAACGGAAAACTAAAGAGTTGTTAAAAGCTCAAGGTGAAAATTTTACTACAGATTTTACTAATAATAAGCTTACAGTTGAAAAATATGCAAAAGTTAACTGTAAAAAAGTTCGTAACATTATTGCTGGGTACATGACTCGGCTAAAAAAGGCGCAAGAAGCGTCTTCATAACTTTTTAATAAAGTCTAGAAGGTCCTCTTTAGTTTTATACTCTAAAGATTTACCTCTTAACACTTTCCCGCCAGCGTACCCTTTTGTAAACTGCATAAACATGTGACGGATATGCCCAACATGGTCTAAACCATATGTTTCTAATAAAACTAAGTATTCACGAAACAACGCTAATTTTTCTGGCCATGAAACTGGATCAACATTCTTACCAGTTTTAAGGTAATGTTTCGCCCTTGAAAAAATGAATGGGTCACGCATGGCCGCACGCCCAATCATAACATAGTCGCAACCAGTCTCATCAATCATACGTTTTACGTCAGCAGCACAAGTAATATCACCATTACCAATCACAGGTATATTTACTAATTCTTTAATTTTTTTAATGTAAGACCAGTCCGCATTCCCACTATAGCCCATGCTTGCTGTCCGGGCATGCACAGCGATAGCTACACAGCCTGTATCTTCAGCAATTTTGGCTATTTCAAACGCAGTGATATTATCCCAGTTCACGCCTAACCTAATCTTACAAGTTATCGGTACAGGTAAAGTGTTTAACCGTGTTAAAATACGTCTTACCTTGGCAGGATCATTTAATAATGCTGAACCGCCACCGCAAGCCATAACTTTAGGTGCAGGGCAACCAATGTTAAGATCGATAACATCGCAGGTTCCTACAACTGCTTGAGCTGCTTCAAACAGTTTCTGTTCATCTTCCCCAAAAATCTGGGTCACAACAGGACGTTCATTTGGTACAACATCATAAATGTGGTCTGCAAGCTGGTCTTTATACCGTATAAGCGCATCTGCAGAAATAAACTCTGTATAACACAAACTTGCACCTAGTTTACGGCATAATGCCCTGAAAGCTACATTGGTTACACCGCTCATTGGAGCTAAAAGTAAAGGTGAATTAAGTTTTAAAAACTGCATAACGAGAGTAAAACCAGCATAATTTTATAAATGGAACGTTACTGACCTTAAATATGCAGCCGGAAGTTAACATCGCATTGGTTGGTCACGTTGACCACGGTAAAACTACATTAACAGAACGGCTTAGTGGGAAATGGACTGATACCCATTCTGAAGAGCTTAAACGAGGAATTACCATCAGGTTAGGGTATGCAGATACCACTTTTGTAAAAACTAAGGAAGGGTACAGTACACTTAAACTGTCACCAAAAGGCAAAATATTGCGTAAAATGTCTTTCGTTGACGCTCCCGGCCACGAAAGTTTAATGGCAACCATGCTGTCAGGTGCAGCTATTGTAGACGGCGCACTTTTACTTATCGCAGCAAACGAAAAATGTCCTCAAGCACAAACTGCTGAACATTTGACTGCGCTAGAGATTGCAGGGATCAAAAATGTTATTATTGTACAAAACAAAATTGATCTTGTAGACCGTGAACAAGCATTAAAAAATTATGAACAAGTACGAACATTCCTAAAGGGTACACCATACGAAAATGCACCCGTTGTACCTATTAGTGCTCGACAAAACATTAATGTTGACAGTTTAATTGAAAGTATTGAAAAACATATTCCTACACCAGAACGTAAAGTTGATGCAGACCCATTAATGTTAGTTGCACGAAGTTTTGATGTTAACAAACCAGGTACTACTCCAAAAAAAATGATTGGTGGTGTATTAGGCGGAACAGTTAAAGAAGGAACATTCAGTGTTGGTGACACGGTAGAAATTGTACCAGGGTATATGGTTGAAGAACGTAATAAGAAAATTTGGAAACCTATACAAACAACAATCACCAAAATATTTACTGGGGGTGAACCAATTGATAAAATTCAACCAGGGGGTTCCATGGCATTCGGAACAACTTTGGATCCAGCCGTTGTAAAAAGCGATATGCTTACTGGATCATTAATTGGTCTTCCAGGCAAACTTCCAGAAGTACGTTATAACCTTGTGTTAGAAACACACCTGTTAAAACGGATGGTAGGAAATAAAAACGATCTTGACATTAAACCCTTAGCAAAAAAGGAAATGTTAATGATGAATGTTCATAGTTGTGTTACAGTGGGCGTCATCACTGACCCTAGTAAAAAGAAAACAAGTTGTATACTCAAAAAACCAGTTGCAGCACGTATTGGTGACAGAGTAACTTTAAGTCGTAGAGTCGGTGACAGGTTTAGACTTATTGGTTATGGAATTATAAAAGGTTAAATACCTTGAACATATTCTTTAAGATATGTTATGGATCGCACTTGTTATCACACCCCTTTTTTGTCAGTTATTAAAATTTATCACGTGTGACGATATGAACCTTAAAAACTTGTTCCGTACAGGAGGTATGCCTAGTGGGCACAGTGCTTTAACTTCATGCCTTGCAACCATTTCGTTCATCCAAGTTGGATGGACTTTACCAACTTGGATCTGTGTTGTATTATGGCTACTTATCTTCAGGGACGCCACTGGTGTCCGGCTTGCAGTTGGTCGTGATGAAGACCTACTTGAAAAATTAGCAAAAAAACATCATGTTAAAACTAAAATTAAACATGTTAGGGGGCACACTAGTGCGCAGGCATGGGTCGGAACAAGCATAGGTATCATCACAACTTTGTTTATACACCTTGTTCTATGACTGCATAATATAATACAGTAGTGTTACCACGACCACTCCCTTTTTCAGTTCTAATAAATTTGCCGTCAGCAAGTTTAGCTATTTTACGTTGGAAACTCCGGTAACTTTGTGAACCACCATTTTGTTGATACGCTAAATACACATCACCAATATTTTTGCCGTTACAATCTTTAACAAGGTTAAGTATCATTGTAAGATCATCGTCCAACTGTTGAACTGGTTTAACATAAAATTCGTGTACTTTGTTTATTGCATGCGCAATATGAGATTCACTTATTATAAGCTTATTTTCTGATTCAGCATTTAAACCTGCTTCTTTCAAGATGTATAGTCCCACGCGTATATCATGGACTGCATGACAAGTGTCAGTGACAGAACTCAATATTTTTTCGGACTGGTTTTGAAACGCAAAATGTAAACGGGTACGAAGTATACCTTCAACCTCTTCACGGGTGTAAGGACGAAACTCTAAAAATTCAGTATTAAGCCTGCTACGTACACGCTCATCAATCTTTTTGTAAGCATTACGATAATTGGTTAACAAGACCAGGGTCTTAAACGGAATATTCTCAAACAAAGTGTATAATATGTCTGTATCCTCAAGCTTATCTATCTCATCAAGAACCAAAACAATTGGATTTTTACATAGATTTTTTAGGGTTAATAATAACTCATTAGTGGGCTTATGTTGAATAAAAGGGTTACCTAACAAATAACATAATTTGGCAAGAACCTTATGCGTGCTATGATCGTCCCAACAGTTTACATATAAACAGGTTATATCAGACACTGCTTCAAGTTCTCGCAGCACTTGTTTCACAGCCGTCGTTTTACCAATCCCAGGTATACCATGCACAAACAAAGTTTTCCCAGGATAACCCTTGATTAAAGGGGCAACAGCCTTAGCAACTTCTTTTTGTTCATTCTCACGGTATTCAATACGGTCAGGTTGAAAATCATAGTCCAAAACCATAATGTCCTTGAATATTGACTGGCTCGTGTGAAGTATATCTTTAAACATTATATCCTGTCTACACCCATATAAGGTTGTAACACTGCTGGAACTTTCACACCATCACTATCACTATAATGTTCTAAAATTGCTACCATAATACGCGATGTTGCCACCGCCGTATTATTTAATGTGTGCACTACATCTTTACCATCACCACTTTGCACTTTAATGTTAAGTTCCCTTGCCTGATAATCAGTACAATTACTCAACGATGCAACTTCACCAAAATCCCCCGTACTAGGCCGCCACACTTCTAAATCGTAAGAACGTTGTTTCCATGCACTCAAATCGCCAGTGCAAAGGTCTAATACCCTGTACGGTAATTCTAACTCTTGTAATAATTCTTCAGTGTTACGTAATAATTCAAAGAATAATTCGTCACTTTCATTAGGCTTACAAAAAATGAATTGTTCAATCTTATTAAACTGGTGAGTACGCCATAACCCTTTCTCATTAATACCGTGTGCACCAACTTCTTTACGAAAACACATACTATAACTAACATATTTTTTAGGTAAATCGTCAGGTGCAAAAAGTTTGCCTGAATGAAACGCCAAAATTCCATGTTCGCTAGTACCAATAAGCGCCATGTCTTCCCCAACAGAATAAATTGTTGTGTCAAATTCAGTGGTGTCAACAGCTGCAGCTAACACTTTTTTACGGAGCATTAAAGGAACTTCAATGTATTCATAACCTTTCTGAGACAACTTTTTGATTGTATACTGAATCAAGGCCTGGTTCAATAAAGAAAGGCCGCCTTTCAAATAATAAAATCCGTGGCCAGAAGATTGGGCGGACGCCACAAAATCTGCGTACCCAAACTGTTCAATAATGTCAACGTGTGAATGGTCAATACGTTTTGTACAATCACCTTCGCGTCGAAGCTCAACATTATCACTATCATCTTTACCAAAAGGTACATCTTTATGCAAGATATTACCAAAACTTGCAAGTAACGTCCCGCGTTCCCGTATCAAAGTTTCAAGCAACATTTCTGCTTCTTTAAGCGTAGTATTAAGATCACGCATTAACGCAATATCAGAACGAAAATCTTCCCCTGCTTTACGTTTAACATTAATTGATTCAGTCACAACATTTTTTTCTTGACGAAGCTTGTCAACTTGCTGTTTTGTTTCACGAAGTTTACTGTCCATCTCAACAAAGTTATCTACTGAATCTTCGTCTGCACCACGCCGTTTTTGGTTAGCTTTAACCAGCTCAATATTTTCACGGATAAATTTTGGGTCTAACATGAAAACGAGGGAGTGTACACATTATAAAAAGGTACTGCTAACAAAAAAGTATATATATGCTCTAAACAGTGTTTTGTATATGAGGTACTTGGTATTACTATTAATTTTACCCTTAGTGTTCGCACAAGCATGTATTGAAGATACAGATTGTAGCGATGAAACAGGGTGTTACAATGGTACTTGCGAACCACTTTGCATGGATGATTCTGATTGTGAAAGTGCTACTTGCGACAATTATGTTTGTGTACCAGAAACAAACCTTACTATTGATACAGAGATTAATCTTACAAGTAACACCACACTTAATAATAGTAATACAAGCAATATCACTAACAACTTTAGTGAAACAAGAGAACTAGAAAATAACTTTTCAATCACAGTTAACAATATTCAAACAGAAATTGAAATGTTAACATCAAATACAGAAGGGTTAGAAGCAAGACTAGACACCATTGAAAGTAAGCTTACAACAATGGATTCAAAATTGTCAAGCATTGATAACGAAGCTGAATTACAAGCATTACAAACAAAAGTTGAAGAAGCATTATCGAACATTGCAGCTTTACGAACCAATGTTGAAACAACACAAACAGACATTGAATCAGTACAAGTTGGTCTTGAGACTACAGCAGATACTACTAGCCTAACAAGAATCTTAAGCATCATAGCAATAATTATTACTTTGTCATTAGGCATTAGTTTGTATATATTCCACCATAATGGACGAGAAGAAGAGTTGGACCCAGAAATTGTAAATTATATTACAGGCCACATTAAACAAGGTAACAATTATGATAAAATTAAAGAACATTTATTGAAAGCTGGATGGACAAAAGACCAGATTGATGAAGCTTACAAGAAGGTTAAAACACACAATTATCATAAGTACCTCAAAGATAATGGGCGAGGACACGAAGTTCCAAGCAAAGCTATAAACCATAAAAAACCAGTGATTATTGCCAGTGCAAGCTTTTTGATTATCATGATTATCATTATGTTCATGGGTTCTACAACAGGTCAAGCAGTATACTATACACTAGACAGTTCCAGTACTGTGAGCGATTATATCCTTGCTGCTTATGAAGGAAGCGGGTTCACTGAAATGGTCTCAATCTACGACGTCTGTATTCAATTCCCTACCTACACAGGTGAACAAGTAAGTAAACGGTTCATTCGTACAGAAACTTCTTACGGTGTCTACGATGCAGCAACACACTGTTGGGAACGTGACACTGACAGTTTTAGTGTTATGTTCGAAAGTCAAGAAGATTTTGAAACTATGATGGAAGCAATCGCCACAGGAAGCCCGTCAACCATGGCAAGTGTTGCCAACATATTAAACATCATAGTGTTACCTTCAGACTATGTAGCTCCAGGATTCTATGCACGCAAAGATTATACCAAGTTTTGTACAAGCGCGTACCAGTTCCATTCATGGATCTCAAGCAACCTTGGTATTACATATGAAGAATTATTTCCTGACTGTATAGAATGACGTTTATACGAGAAAAAAAGATTAATGGAAAACAATACGCATATTTAGTAAAAACTGTTTATACAAAGCGTGGACCACGCCAAAAAGTTGCAAAATATCTCGGTAAAATACATGAAATGCAATGTCAAAAAGTGGAAGGGCATACTCCAAAAAAAGTCATGGAATCTTTACTTGCCAACCTTGGTTTCACTAAAAATCGTGTATGGACAAAAAAGGAGTATAGTGTTTCTTTAGTAACAGGCAAAGTTTGTTACAAAAATAAAAAGTGTGTTCTAAAAATAAATCATGGGTATTTATGGGGTTCAAGCATTAAACAATTCTTATTACCAACCAGAGACCCTAAGGAATTAGCAGAAAACATGCTAAGAGTTGGCATACCCTTCAATGAAGAAACATATTTTCATCTTGTAAAAAACATCGAACACCTTGGGGGGTAAGGGTGGCAGATCAAGGCATCCGATGATACACTAGTACACCATTTTGTTATATAAATGTTACTAAAGTGTATACTAGTTCACCCCCAGAACTGATTTATTGTTTGTAACAAGTCTTCATGTAAATGGGAATCGTTCAAACATGACCTGTAAGGTTCACGTGCAAAACGGCGGTCAAGGTATATGATGCTACCTTTATCTTTAGCACTACGTATACAACGACCAGCAGACTGTATACACCTATTCATTGCAGGGAATAAAAATGCGTAAGTCCACCCTTCACCAAAATGATGCCTGTAATAAGATTGGATATACTGCATTTTTTTGCTTGGAGGTTGTAAAGGTACACCACAGATTATCACACATTTAAGCTTGTCACCATCAAAGTCTACACCTTCACTAAAACTTCCACCGTTCACTGCACAAAGTACGCCTTTATCAATAGAAGTAAAACTGTTAAACAAATTTCTTTTATTACTTAATGAAAGACCAGGTTTTTCAACTATGGTCTTAACACTTAATAAAGGAACAACTTTATCAATATAATGATACGATGGGAAAAAAATAGCAGACCTCCCTGGTACAATAGACACAATATTCTGAATACGTAAAGCCAATTCCTTATAATGTTGTTCAGTACGAAGTTTAAATTCTGTTGAAATTGTATCGTCAATTAAAATTTGTCTATTCTCTCTTGGGAATGGACTGGAGAAGTGTGCATGTTCAACATTAGGTAAGCCAAGCATATGCTGATGAAACTGTGCAGGTTGCAAGGTTGCACTCATAAAAACAGTGCTTCGAACATCTTGTGTAACTGGAACAATCAATGACCCAGGATGCACACAGTTCACTTCAATACGTACAAGACCATCATCAACAATACTACGCACAAATTCTGAACCATCTTGAACCCATAACCGTAAAAATTCTGCGACCGAATTAATAAAACTTTTACGTTGTTTTGTGTACACAAACTCAGTCGCAGAATCAAACGTTTGTAGCATCTCGCTTAAGGGCGGGAGTAGAGCAGTAAGATCGTCAGGATGTAATAACTCTTCTTCTTCACTTGACAATACATATAATGCCTTAAACACCTTTTCAAGGTACTCTTTACTTTGAGATAATTCATACCTGTCAGCCTCTTTAATTGCGTATTGTATTATTTGAGAATTCATTTTTTGAGATAAAATCCGCATACAACGTTCAGCAAGATTGTGTGCTTCATCAACTATTAAGTATAGATCTGACCAACTTTTACCTAAACGTTTTAACAAAGTCCGATTAATAGAAGGATGGAATACATGATTATAATCAGCAATTACAACTTTAGCATTTCTAAGTTGTAAAGAAGTTATTTCATAAGCACATAACCCTAAAGAGTCCGCATAACGTTTCAAATTTTCTGCACCCACAATATTTTCTGTGCCTATAGTAGAAAGTGCATGCTCAGCATCAAGAGTAGGGCCACGATTATCGTAAACATTAGTATAATACTCACAAGTTTTAGCAGCAACCATCTGTTTACAAAATTCAGTGAACTCTTGCTGATTCAATTTTTCAACTGGGTGATTACACAAACTTTTTTTCCCGTATAAATCCACTACACCAAAGTCTAATTCATACTTTTCTTTTAATGCAGATACTGTCTCCACAGCTATCTGATGCTGTGTTTGTCGGTTAGTAACAAAGATAACAGTACCACCTTTTTCAAGAGCAACAGACAAGGCTGCAGAAATACTGCACGCAGTTTTTCCTAACCCAGTAGGCGCTTCAACAAGCAAAGTATCATGCTCTAAAAAAGATTGGTACATCTTCTTTAACACAGGCCCTTGACCCTCACGTACCTCTTGATGCGAAAATAATAAAGACATTTATTCTTGTAAGGCTATACAGATTATAAACATAACTATATAAGGCATATGCAGAATGTTTATATATGCAACCAAAACTATTTTTCCTGATAGGTAGATGTAAACGTATAAGTGTTTATATAACGAATGCTTAACGTTGATTGAGGTGTAGATGGTAGTGAATAGAGGATTCAATACCATGCAAAAAAAACATATTTTCGAAGTATTTTTTCGCGAAAAACCCGCGATGATGTTAGTTGAATTAAAGAATGCGCACAATAGTGTTTATGCGTCTGTGTTAGCAAAACAAATTGATTGTACATACAGTCACGTTGTAAAAATATTACAAGAAATGCAAAAAGCAGAACTTGTAGAGTTTCGTAAAGAAGGTCGTTTAAAATTGCTTGAGTTAACCAATAAAGGTGAACAAATCGCAAGTAACATCGAATCAATTCGAAGTATTTTATAAAAAAATAAAGGTAGGGGTTTTACCCCCCCAAACATACTTAAAAGTACATCTGTAACCGATTTTTATCAAGTTTCCAATCTGCTGACAATTTCCCAGTACGTTTGTAATAAGAAGTTAATCGACGAATTTTTGATTCGGTTAATAAGTGACCACGTTTTGCAGTCATATCTTTACGGTTTTTACCCATGTGTTGAGTGATCATAGCCAGTTTACGAATTAACGAAACTAAATCTTCTGGTAACTCGCTCGCTGCACCGTTCTCTTGAACAATACCGCCAACACTTTTACCAACCACACTTTTTACACTAGGGATTCCATAACTGTCACGAAGTATTACACCAATCTCAGAAAGAGTTTTACCTTCCTTACGTAATTTTAGAATCATCTTGGATACTTCCTCAGAACTATAACTACAAATTGTTGTCTTCGATTCAGTCGGCCGGGTACTTCCGGACTTACCTTTTTTACGTGAATGCATTCGTGCCATTCTATTTAAGTTCAGACGAGCTTATGCCTGTCTGTCTCCAATACTCCAAAAATCAACGTTCTATATAAAACTTCATTCGAAACCTTTATAAATTTCTTATAGTCTGATAGAAATCATAGCCCCGTGGTGTAGTGGACTATCATAGCGCTCTTTGGAAGCGTTGACCGCGGTTCGAATCCGCGCGGGGCTACTTTTCTTTGAATCATCAAAACATTATTAATATCTAACACACACTAATTTTTTATTATGAAAAAATGTAATTTAAAATGTGTTAGCAAGTACGGAGACCAACTATACCTTGTGTTCCGTGTACTTATTGGTGCCATGTTTTTTCTGCATGGCTTAGGTAAAGTGACCGTAGAAAGTTTTAGTGTAATAAGCCTATTAGGCGTAGCTGGCATTGTAGAAATATTGGTTGGAGCAATGCTTGTATTAGGATTATGGACAAGGCTTGGAGCGTTAGCAGGAGCAATAACCATGGTTGTAGCTTATGTTATGATGCACCCTGGATTAAACCCATTAAGTTCAGGTGGCGAACTTGCAGTATTATACCTTGTATCTTTTTTAGTAATACTACGTGATGGTGCAGGAAAATACGGTCTTGAAAAAAAATTGTTTAAAAAAGAACAATTTTAATTTTTTTATTTTTCTATATTTTTAAATATTACACACCCCTCGAATTAATATGAAGATATACATTGCATTATTATTATTATCAATATTCATTGTTGCTTGTGCAACTGGTCAAACTACTGAAACAAACATTAACTTATTCACAGTAGAAAACGGAATTCGAATAGACTATGCAGCACAAACTTATGCAATTACAAAAAGTGTGGATGGATTCTATGAAGTATACAATAAAAACAGTGAAGGGATTTATCTAACATATAAAGATACTACAATAAACCAAAAAGATGATAGCACTACCTTAAACCCCACAAAAGTTGCATATTCTAAAGATGGATTATTATTTGAAGATAGTACAGAATTCCAAACTTATGAAAAACCAGGAGTATTAATACCAGGCAGTGAACAATCGCCAACCTACAGGAAATTTATTCTTAAAAGCGATGGTTTAACCAGTAGTACATCATATAATAATGGCCAAACTTATGAAAAAGATGAAGAGCACCGTTACAGCTTCCCAGATAATATTGAACAATCGATTGGGTATTATGACGTTTTCAATAATGGGCAAGGCCAAATTATTTTGATGTATATTGGAAACTTTATGACCAGCGAAGAAAGTGTACATCTAGCAATCTCAGAAGATAACGGTGAAAACTTTGTTCTTATTAGCGACAATATACTTGAAGACAAGGGTTTGAACGACCAAGGATTAAATTATAGAGATCCAAGAATAACAATGCTTAATGACGGAACCCTTAAACTCTACACAATGGTCCCAGGGAAAGCTGGACCGCCAACACCAGGGAAAGAAAGTAGAGGATACATCTACAGCCATACAAGTAAAGATGGAGGATACACCTGGACACTTGATGAAGGTATAAGGTTACAAGTTGGCGATTTTCCTTACGAGGTATGGTCACTTAATGACCCACACGTTGTACAACTTGAAAATGGACAATTACGAATGTACGTGACCGCACTTATTGAAGATCAAGGTAGTGACACTGGGTACAAAGAAGTTTTAATTAGTGCGATCTCTGGTTAGAACCAAGTTAATAACATGGTTCAACTAAACATTTATATTCTATAAAATAGTTGTTAGACTATGAAAGCGAACAAAGTGTTTGCAGCTATCCTAGCAACTATCCTAGCATGTGTTGCTGCATATGCAGTAGCACCTTATGTAGACGCAATCCTATGGGCAGTTGTCCTTTTTGTAATACTACGTAATCCTCGAACATGGATTGAAAAAATGGGTGTATCAAGACCTATTGCTAGCAAACTGTGCATTGTTATATTATTGACGTTACTTATTTTACCATTAACAACCATTGTAACACTACTTAGTAGTCAAGCATCACAATTATATTACGGTATTGGGAACCTTGAACCGAGCGTTACTATGCTTGAACAATTTTTTCCTAACTTAGACCTTAACCTCTATTTTGATCAAATTTTATTAATGCTAAGCAGTTACATACAAAACCTTGCTTACACACTTATTACAGGGATAGGGGATTTCATTTTACATCTAACAATTATGTTATTCATTCTTTATTACTTACTCATCACAGAAAGTAAACATATGGTTCGATGGGGTTCACTCATACCCTTTAACAAAAAAAATCGTAAACGGTTAATCCAAGAATTTGTGTCTGTCACAGAAGGAACAATTATTGTATCAGGACTAATCGCAATTATGCAAGGTACAATTGTAAGCTTAGTCTTTTGGGTGCTTGGTGTACCATCTGCCATCATATGGGGTTTAATAACTTCTTTCTTAGCATTTTTACCGGTTGTCGGAGCAAGCTTGATTTATATCCCAGCAATCATCTTCTTCGCAGTTCAAAACAATGTGGTAGGAACAATAACACTTATTGGTACAGCAATTATATTAAGTTTGATCGACAACTTTTGGCGACCAATGTTAACTCAACGATTCGGTAAAATTCATCCTGTAGCAGTAATACTAGGCGCATTTTCAGGCATCCCTGTCTTTGGAATTATAGGAATTATCATTGGGCCACTTTTAATCACATATTTACAATTAATATTTAACATGTTTAAAGAAGAATACTTAATGTAAACATTTAAATCCTTTAACCACCGAACAGTACCTTATGAAGGTGCAAATTGAAGAAAGCGTGTTTGAACGATTTTCTAAACGAATACGAATTGGTATAATACACTTGCACGACGTTGATAACCGAAAAATGCTTGTTGAAAGCCAAAAATTGCTTACCAACATGACGTCGTATGTCCACGATACAAAAGTGGTTGAACAAGGATTGATTGACACATGGAAAAAAAAGTATGAAACATCACGACAATACCATAGTATTGTTGAACGTTATGTTAAACTCATTAAAAATGGTACAGAACTACGTGGGCGAACTGTTATTGACAATTTGTGTATGTACCTTACACTGAAACATTTTGTGCCAATCATACCAGATAACTTATCAAATTTAGAAGGAGATATCACTTTCACTTGTACTAAAACAGACGCTGAATTTGAAGGGTACCCAATAATGGAAAACATGTTGTATGTTAAAGATAAAAACAGTGCATACTCGGTCAGTGGAGATTACTGGCGAAGTGAACGATCCTTGTGTAACACAAAAAGTACAGATGTGCTTATTAGACTAGAAATGTTACCACCAATGACTGCTGCAAAGTTTCGGGAGATTGTTACAGAAACAATCATGTTAGCACGAAAGTTTACTAATGGTCACGGAGCAAGCAAAATTCTTACTAAAAAACATAGAGAAGCTACTTTCAAAAAAATTCATGAATAAAACCTATCTTTTAACATGAGGCCTTATTAAAATCGTTATTGCAAATAAGCCTTCAATACAAGATAAAATTACTCCAAATATCTTTTGAATGTCAAGAGGAATAAAACCGCTCAACCCAATATAAAACGGAATAAAAAGAACGAAGTATAAGGGCAAAAAGAGGTGTAAAAACGGGTGACCGAACAAAAGTAAATGAAACAATACGTAAACATTAAAAAGTATAAAAACTAAATAGATTGTTGGAATTAAAGTTCCGTAAATACCATTAAAATACCATTCTTTTGCAAAATTGAATGAATCAAATATACCTAGTATAGAAAAAAAGATTACACTGTACAAATAACGACGCAAGAAAACATAATCCAGCTTCATTACAAGAATGTGTCTGTTCTAGTATTTAACAGGTTCGACACATTTAAGTTATAATACATTATTCCTTTAATGTGGAACATGTTAAAACCCATGAAGAACTTTGTATTAAAATTAGGTTAGAAGAATCAAAATGTAATGGGCAAACATACCTTATTATAAGCGACACATTTCTCCTAAAACCTTACGAGATTGTACACAATTTATTATCTAAAGGCATAACCAAAAAAAATCAAATTATTCTTGCAGGACAGCACAAATATGGAATGGACGAATTAGCATTTTTAAAACGTAATAATATACAGTTTGTACCCTCACACAAAATTCTTCATAACACAATCCCAAAATGCGACACAGTTGTTATTGATACTAATTGCCTTGACTATGCTGTGCTCCGAAACAATAATCCAGGTGGACTACAACTTAACGAACTACAAAAGATTGTACCACTACACAAAAAAATGTATGTGCTCGGAAACGATAAAGAGTATAGTCTATTGACATTACATTTAAATGTGTAAATATTCACCATACAAAATGTTATGCTCCTAATCTATGATAATACATCGTATAAACCCCTTGTTAAACGTTTAGCTAAAGAGCAAATTACTGAAACAGGACAAGTGATAAAGTTTGATGGTCGTATTAAAGGCCAAATCTTGCTGCAGACAGACTCCTTAAAAAAATTGTATGTGCACCCTTCCTATGCAAACACATACGAAAATGTAACATCTTTCATTAAAGAAAGAGAAATGCCAGGGATAATCATAATTTCATCAAAGCCACAACTTGAAAAGTATGAATTGTTAAACACAATATTACGTGATAAGATATTAAGTACACAACAAGTTTGCCTCATTGGACAACATGTTTTTAATAAAGATGAAAAAGATTTTCTGCACAAGTATCATGTACCTTACTTCTCAATGCGCGCTATTGCTTCAGAAACACTTTTACCAATAATTAAAAAAGTTAAATCTGTAACCAAAAAATGGAGTGATTGCATGATCATTGTTGATTCAAACGTTCTTGATTACCCAATTATTAGAACAAACCTTAGTGGGGGATTAACAACACGAGAACTCATTACGTTAATACAACAACTTAAGATGATACCACAGTTCCGTGAAAGTGAGCTTATCATATCACATAAAGAGGCGCGTGTAGCAGTTAAACTGATGACAGAAATGTTTAGAGATTAGCCGAAGAGCTTAAAAAGGCTAGCTTGTTCCTTGACCAATATTGGGCTCGTAGCATAGTCTGGACAGTGCGGCCGGCTTCGGACCGGCAGGTCAGGGGTTCAAATCCTCTCGGGCTCACCATAATTTTTTTATACACACACGTCGGTTATTGTAACATGCTACAAAAATTAGGGAGTTCTTTAAGAGACTCACTTAGTAAACTAAAATCATCAATATTCATTGATGAAACACTAATTAACGATATTGTACGAGATATTCAACGTGCACTATTACAAAGTGATGCCAACGTCCGTTTAGTGTTAGACCTTTCAAAACGTATTAAAGAACGTGCAAAAGAACCTAGTCCCAAAGGAATATCTAAACGAGATTATTTGGTCAAGATTGTATATGAAGAATTAACAACATTTCTTGGTGAAGAATCAATCAAAATAGAACTTACAAAAAAGCCCACTACGCTTATGCTTATTGGCTTGTTTGGTTCAGGTAAAACCACCACTACTGCTAAACTAGCAAAATTCTATAAAAAGCGTGGGCATAAAGTTGCAGTAATAGAAACAGACACCTGGCGGCCAGCTGCTTATGACCAATTACAGCAAACGTCAGAACAAATAGGAGTAGATTTTTATGGAGATAAAAATCTTAAAGATCCAACTCAAATTTACTTGAAATTTGAATCACAGGTTAAAGATTACGACATTGTTATTGTTGATACAGCCGGACGTGATAGATTATCTGACGAGCTTGTTAAAGAATTAACAGAACTAAACAATGCAGTCAACGCAGACCACCGAATTTTAATATTATCAGGAGATATTGGGCAAGGAGCAGAAAAACAAGCACAGATGTTTCACGAGACCTGTAATGTGACAGGCATTATCCTTACAAAAATGGAAGGTACAGCTAAAGGTGGCGGCGCTCTTTCTGCATGTCATGTTACAGGCGCAGGTGTACTCTTTTTAGGTGTTGGCGAAAAGCTTGACGATTTAGAAGAGTATCACCCTCAACGTTTTGTTGGAAGACTTCTTGGTATGGGTGATTTAGAAACTTTGCTTGAACGTGCACATGAAGTTATCAATGAAGAAAAAGCTGAAGATTTACAAAAACGGTTCCAAAAAGGTAATTTTGATCTTAACGACCTTTATGAACAAATGAAGGCATTAAAAAGTATGGGAAGCCTAGGGAAAATCATGGAAATGATACCTGGTATGAGCTCGTTAAAGCTTCCTAAAGAAGCATTAGATGTACAAGAAAGTAAACTGCAAAAATGGAAATATGCCATTGATAGCATGACCCCGTACGAACGTAGTAACCCCGACTGTTTTAATTCTAATAGGGTTGACAGAGTGGCTGCAGGAGCAGGAATGAGTATAAGAGAGATACGCGATTTACTAAAACAGTATAAACAAAGTAAAAAAATGATGAAAATGTTTAATGGAGAACAAGACGTAAGCAAACTTATGCAAAAAATGAAAGGGAAACGACCCTTCTAGCTCAATACCACCGAAACGTTTAAATAACGTTTTCTTGCTTGTGGATTATAAGAGGTAAACAAATGTCAGAAAATTATTCTCGCCCATTAGATGCTTTAAACGAAAATCGTGGTAAAAACGTGGTTATCGATTTAAAGAACGGAGCACGTTTCACAGGTAAACTGCGTGCTTTTGACATCCATATTAATCTAGTATTGGATGAAGCTGAAGAAAGTCGTAACGGTGAAATTATCCGTAAATGCGGTACCATTTTCCTACGTGGTGACACAATAGTAGTCATCTGCCCATCAGCATGAAAGGAACACCTTCCATGGGTGGTAAAAGTGGGAAGAAAAACCACTTTAACTGTCGTCGATGCGGTAGATTAGCTTACCATAAAAAGAAAAAACGGTGTGCAAGTTGCGGATTTGGTGCAACAGCTACACGACGTAGCTTCAACTTTTACAAAAAACACTGAGCGATTAATTCGCTCACATTAATTTTACTATTTTCATGTTCAATAGTATTTGTACATAACACAGAATCAAACTTTGACATTTTCTTCAATGCATCTTCTACAAAAAGACCATGTACACCAATAGCGTGGACGCTGCGTGCACCTCTCGCTTTCTTCATGGCTTCCAACATAGTGTGGCCCGTACTAATAATATCGTCTACAATAATACAATCTTTTCCTCTCAAATCTACTGGTTTTAACAGTTTAGAACTAACTTTCCTACCACTATATCTCGTCTTTTCTAGTACAGTAGAATCACATCCTATTTGACCAGCTATATCTTCTGCCCATTGGTAGGATTCCCAATCTGGTCCAATGATGACAGGTCGTTTAAACTTTCGTTTGATGTATCGTGCTAATGTATCGTTGGCCGATAAACACGTAGTTTTACATGCAAACACTTCTTTTAGTGAACGAACACGGTGCAAGTGTGGGTCAATCGTAATAATCTTGTCTATAAAGGAAGATAACATCTGGCCCATTACAACATTACTTTGTACGTCGCCTGTACGGAATACTTTATCCTGCCGCATGAAACCCAAATAAGGTGCAACCAAAGTGATTTTCTTAGCACCGTGCTGCCTTGCACCTTTAGCCATCAGGCATAAGCGTAACAAAGTTTCGTTCGGGTCAGGTTGGAACGATTCAATAATGATAACATGTTTAGCCAGTGAATGTTTGTTATACTGTAAATGCATCTCACCGTCAGGAAACGATTGCTGTTTTATACCAATAAAAGGTACATTTAGTCTTCGTGCTACTTTCTTCGCCAGCTTTTTACTATTATAACTTGTAACAATCATATATCATAGAATGTATAAGTGATATATTATGTTAACCTTTAAATATACAAATTGAGAAGTGCGAGTATGGATAAAAATATGGTACACTGGGCAGATGTAACAGCACACAAAATTATTTGTCAAAAAGGAGATAAAGATGCATACACTATTGCAGCAGGGATTACTCCTTCCGGAATTGTCCACATAGGTAATTTCAGAGAAATAATGACGAACGATCTTGTAAAAAGAGCATTAGAATATAGAGGGAAAAAAGTACGGTTTATCTACAGTTGGGATGACTTTGACGTGTTCCGTAAAGTACCTGAAGGATTACCACAACAAGATAAGCTTAAACTAGCATTACGAAAACCTATTGTTGACGTAATAGATCCATTCGATAAGCACGAAAGTTATGCACGGTCTAACCAAATCCCTGTTGAAGAAGTTGTACACAAAATTGGTATCCACCCTGAATTTATTTATCAGCACAGCAAATATCGTGCAGGGCATTATGCCGAACAAATCAAGTTTGCTCTTGAGCACACACAAGAAATAAAGGATATACTCAATAAACACAGAGATACACCTCTATCGAATGATTGGTTACCAGTCTCAGTCTTCTCAAAATCTAATGGCACAGATATTGTATCAAACATCAAATGGGATGGTGAATGGACAATCTCGTATGAATTAGAGGATGGTAATACAGAATCTTTGAATTTTAAAGAGGGTGGGAACGTAAAACTAAAATGGCGTGTTGACTGGCCAATGAGGTGGAAATATGAAGAGATTGATTTTGAACCCGGGGGTAAAGATCACTCTACAAAAGGTGGAAGTTATGACACAGGTAAAGAAATCGTAACATTATGGAACTTTGATGCTCCAACATATATCAGGTATGACTTTGTTTCATTGAAGGGTCAAAAAGGTAAAATGAGTAGTAGTAAAGGTAATGTAATCACTGTACAGGATGTCCTTAAAGTGTATGAACCTGAAATAGTACGATATTTGTTTGCAGGACCACGCGCTAATGCAGAGTTTAATATTAGTTTTGACCTTGATGTAATTAAGATTTATGAAGATTTTGATAAATGTGAAAGGGTATATTATGATATTGAAACACTTAAATCTGAAAAGGAAACTATCAAAAATAATAGAACTTACGAATTAAGTTGTATTGAAAAACCAAAAGAGAATATACCTTACCAACCTAGTTTCAGGCATCTCACAAACATCTTATTGGTAAATGAACTTGATATTGACAAAACAATAAGTTATCTTGAAAATGAATTAAAATCTGAGTCTGACAAACTAAGACTCCGTACTAGAGCAGAATGCGCAAAATATTGGCTAAAAAACTATGCACCAGAAGAATTCACGTTCAGTGTTAATAGTCAAACTAAATGTGAACTTTCAACAGAGTTAAAACCACTATTTAATGAACTAGCAGAAAAGATTGAATCACGTGAATGGTCTGATAATGAATTACACGAAGAGATGTATGTCTTGTGCACAAACCATAATGTTGAGCATAAAGAATTTTTTAAAAATGCATACAATATATTAATCTCTAAAAACAAAGGACCTAGATTAGCTAATTTTATATTAGAAATTGGGAAGGAACGTGTATCTTACTTGTTCAGACAAGCAAGTAAAACATAATTAAAACTAGTAAAGTTGTACAGTACATCCGTACAATGTTTAAATCAATGTTGATTAAAGGTATTCGTGCCATTGGGTGTAATAGATAAAAGTATAAAGGCATATAACCATACAAAGATACATCAAACACTTTCTCAAACAACGGTTTGTTTGGTCGGATAGTACTATTCCCAGACATAGCTTTAAACAAATCAGCTTTGTACACGTTCCAAGTAGTAATTTGTTTTATCCATAACTGAATATCATAATGTGTCCATGCCTTAGTTTTCAACAATTTTTTCATGCCTCGCCGACTTATTAAGTAGGCCGCACTACTACCATTCAAAACTAAAGGTAACTTGATACCTTCCCTTCGAGGCCCATTATAATGTAATTTTACAACATCGAATTCAGGATATTTATGTATTAACTTCTGAACTTTATCTTGCCAATCATCAACTACAGGTCTTGCATCATCTTCCAGGATCACAGCATATTGGTCACCGTTACGGTACGATTCAATAACGGTGTGATAATGTGATAATGCACAACCAATGGCTCCCCTTGGCATAAAAAGTCGACCGAATACCGATAAGTGAGGATAACATAAAACCAAATTCAGTTTTGAGCCGTCATAGGCAGAAATACGTTCTGCAAAAGGTATTACATCTTCCATAGCTCTACGCCTTTTCTCGTTAGAATCTAAGTTTATGTAATAAGTTCGTATCATGATAATGGTGTGAACGGCAGGGTTCGAACCTGCGTAGACACTAAGTCAACGGGTCCTAAGCCCGCCCCGTTTGACCACTCCGGCACATCCACAATAACTTTTATCGAACAGCTATTATTTAAAAAACTACCGATAGCAATATAAACATATTCAATGCATTAACGTACCATGAAACGAATCTTATTATTACTCATAATTATTGGATGCGCACAAGTTGAATGCGACGATTCATGCCTGTTTGATTTACGAGAATGTGAAGGTATTACTTCAAACATAATCAAAGATACATGTTACGCAGAAACAGCAATTGAAAGTGATAACGTTACATTATGCGATAATATTTCTAGTATTAAAACAAACGATTATTGTGTTACACAATTCATTAAAGAAAACGATGATCACACTCAATGTGATAGTTTAAACACCGAATATTGGACTGAAAATTGTTACGAGTTTTATGCAGAAACAAACGTGAGCCTTTGCGAACAAGTTCGAGACGCTGAAGAATGTTGGTACACACATGCAACAGAACAAAATAATAGTGCGTACTGTTTTTATTATGATGATAACGAAAATTGTTTGTACAATGTTGCAACACAATCACAAAACATTGAACTGTGCCAAGAAATTAAAGGAATAAACAATTATACCTGTCAAATAAAAATTGCAGTAGAAACAAACAATAGTGAACTGTGCACGGCTTTACCTGGGACATGGGAATCACACTGTCTTGAAAGAATCGAGTGATTTATATACAATAAAACAGACTTTATTGTATGGCAGAAGTATCCAGTATCTTTGTAAACTTGAGTATTATCTTTATAATAGCTGCAGCTGCTGGTTACCTATTCAATATTTTACGACAACCAATCATTCTTGCTTACGTTATTGCAGGAATTATTTCTACTCCCTTGTTGGGTCTTATTACAGATAGCAGTCTTATTGGAAACCTCTCTATGATAGGTATAACCTTCTTATTATTCATTGTTGGCCTTGAAATTGATTTTAAACGGTTAAACCACGTTGCCACAGTTACGACTTACGGTGGAATAATCCAAATATTATCAATGTTCATTCTTGCTACAGCTTTAGGATTATTACTTGATTTTAGTATGGTCGTAAGCATTTATTTTGGCCTGGTTGCATCGTTTAGTTCTACTATGGTGGTCATGAAACTTTTAAGTGACAACCACGAAATTAACACCTTGCACGGCCGGATCATACTAGGTATATTACTGCTTGAAGATTTATTAGCTGTCATTGCACTTAGTATGTTAGGAACTAAAAGTACGTTAGGGTTAGCTGCTATAGGAATAGCTTTTGGAAAAATCATTATGCTAGGCCTTTTTGTATACGGTTTTTCAAGATGGGTATTACCTAAATATATTGGATACGCAGCAAAACATCATGAACTACTTTTTGTATCATCATTAGGGATCTGTTTTTTATTCTCATTATTATTTGAATCCCTTGGACTATCAGTTGTAATCGGTGCATTCGTAGCAGGTTTACTATTAGGTAACACTGAATATTCTGACGAAGTAATTGGTAAAGTGAAGTATGTTCGAGACTTTTTTTCACTATTATTTTTTGTGAGTCTTGGAATGAACCTTAACATTAATGTTTTCCCAACATATTGGTTAACAATCATTTCAATGATACTTCTCATCGTTATAATGAAACCTTTAATTACAGTAGTAATGTGTTCACTATTCAACTATACAAAAAAACCTAGTTTTAGTACCGCAATCTACATGAGCCAAATTGGAGAGTTTGGATTAATCATAGGTGCGCAAGGATTATTACTTGGCCATCTTACTAAAGACATATTCAGCGTGATTGTGATTGTAACATTAGTCACAATGACAAGCACTACTTACCTTCTTAAAAATCAAGATAAATTGTACAAACTGTTTGATAAATGGACGCCAACCCTAGACAAACTTACAACTACAGGATTAGAATTTGTTTCTGATGAAACAAAGCCCACAATCATTTTGGCAGGATATAATCGAAAAGGGTATGATGTATTACGCATATTAAAGAAAAAGAAAAAGGAAGTATTAGTGGTAGACTATAATCCTGAAGTTATCCATCATCTTGCAGATAAGAAGTTTCATTGTTTATACGGTGACATGAACGATGACGAAATTTTGCATAAACTTAATATCGGGAGCATCAAAATGCTCATTTGCACTATACCACACCAAAAAATAGCTAAGAAGATTGTACGGTATACAAAAAAAATTAACAAAAAAACTAAGCTTATCATGACTGCTTCAACCATTAAAGTCGCACTAGACCTTTACAAAGAAGGTGCAGACTACGTAGTGTTACCAGACCATGTTGGAGGAGAATACATGGCAGAAATTGTAAAACGGATGCGAGGACGTCGTATACGTCTTAAAGAACATCGGAATGAACATATTGTGAACCTTACAAATAGACAAAAAACAGGTGTATAATATATAAGTACTAGCTTAATTACCAAAACATGGCATTCCAACAAATACGTCCGATAGAAAAAGTGCAGACTATGCTTGACCACGTTTTTTTACGGGCACGGAAGCGTACTTCTGAAAAAGTGTTCAAAGGCGAGTACCTTGTTAGACTTAAATCAAGAGAACTTTATAGAATAGACATTGTATCAGACAAAATTGATTCTATCCTTGAACGAATACTACACGATTTTCCTGTTACAGAAAATCTTAACGAGTTTTATTATGAACTTGCAAAATTACAACTTGATTTTGAAGAGTATGAACGTAGTATACGAAAAATTGAACATGCACGCCAAATTTTACAACAAATAAGAAGGCAAAGTGCTAGAGAAGTCACTAAATCAGACCTTGGAAATGTTAAGCGGACAGGAACTAAATATTATGGGCGTATCGCCAGTGTTCTTGAACGACACAATAAATTTTTTTCTTACCTTGAAAAATCACGGCACATTTTTAGAACATGGCCAACAGTAAAAGAGATGTACACCGTTGTTATTTACGGGTTTCCTAATGTTGGAAAAAGCACTCTGCTTAACAAGCTTACTGGGTCAGACGCTAAAACTGCAGGTTACGCATTCACAACCCAAGGAATCAATAGCGGGTTTATGGAGGTTAAAGAAAAGAAAATACAGGTGTTAGACGTTCCTGGACATTTAGGAAGAGCTAAAAGTAATAGTATTGAAGAAATAGCAGATTTAAGTGTAGAACTTTTATCCAACGCTATAATATACGTTTTTGACTTAACAGAACCTTACCCACTAAAAGACCAAATTGACCTTTACAACAAAATTGCAAAGCATAAGGACGTATTCCCAATAATTTCAAAACAAGACCTTGTTAATTCTCAAAAAGTACCAGGGGTAAAAATATATAGTATAGAATCTATCTTTGAAATATTGGGTGAAAAAATATGATCGGAGAATATCTAGTAATACTACTCATCATCATTATTATTGCAGGCATTATACATACTTTATTCTTGCATAACCATTCATCAAAGCGTGTGGTTGAGCCTGTTAGCAAACATCAAACAGTTGAAACACCAGTCCAAGCAGCTAAAATGACATACTGGGGGAAAAATAATGATTCAGACCTTGAAAGTGAACTTAGGGCCATAGACCAGCAGTTACGCGAGCTTGATCATCCTAAAGCAGAACCTAACTTACAACCTTTAATTAAACATACCCATAACATTGTTAAAAAATATCTTAACAATTATGATGCGAACGCTACACGTTTTACTGCAACAGAAGATGCGCACGATGTTTTAATAGATATACATAATAAACTTAGAGAAGTTGGTGTTGACCACCATATTAACAGACCAAAGATTGAACATATAACTGTAGAAGACGAAAAAGTTACAGAAAAAATGTTATTAAAAATCGTATCACAACTTGATAAAGGTATTATCAAAAAAAGCGAACTTTATAAAATTGAAAAAATGTTGCGTTCAATCACGCAATAGTTATTTTACAAGTACACGGCATCTTTTTAGCTGCACGAGACATTGCTTGTTTAGCTAATTTAACATTTTCTTTATTCACACGTACTTCCATAATAGCTTGACCTTCCCTTACTCGAGCAGCAGCACCCACTATCTTACCGAAAGACTTTTTCATACCAGTACTTAAACGGTCTGCACCAGCACCTGAAGCTAAAGCGTTCTCACGTAAAACATGAAAAGGATACACTTTAATGCGTAAATGATAATCTTTACCTAAACTTCGTTCTAAAAGTTTGTTACTAGTTAAACGAGCAGACTCTAAAGCATTATGACGTATATTAAGCCGGTTTTGACTTAATAATTGTACAGTAGTATCAAACTCACCATTAGTTCTACCAGTTTCAAACTTTACAATTTTAAGATTTGGAAAACCTCCACGGATAAAATTTTTTTTATTAAATTTACTAGTTCGTGTATACGGTCGCTCTATGTTCTTATATGCGACGAATTTACGTAATTTTGCCATACCTCGATGTAGATATGTTTACTTTAAAAAGCTTACTATATTAAGGTGGTCTGTTCAGACCTTCTAAGTTTACCGCCACGCAAGATCCTTTTTAAATTCTCAGGAGATAATAAACGATAATCTTTCACTGACCGTACACCAGCATTAATTAATCTTCGTGCACGTACACGCCCTATTCCTTTAATCTGTAAGAGTTTTAAACATTCCTCTTTCACACCATATTGTACACGCTTATGAAGTTTGTATAATTGTGAACATAAATCTTCATACCCAACAATACCTGCTATTTCTGAAGCTGCACGTAATAACCATTCTGCAACATCACGTTTTACCTTTAATTCACCCGGCCGACAATCGTACACACGCAAAATTTCTTGTTCAGAGATTTCACAAGTCCATTCATCTAAGCATTTAGCTGTTTTTATACTGTTAACATATTCATCATACCCATTATCGTACACGTCAATATTAAAAGCTAAATCTTCAGTAACGATGATAGTATCCACTAAATCTTTATCCCCGGTTTTTACTCGTAAACCAGGATACATTTCTTGGCTGTAACAAACCATCTGTAACAAACAATAATTGTTTGGTTGCTCAAACTGTTTAAATGATTCAATAAAACGGTGCGCAGTCAGTGGATCAAGATACATTTGGCTTACACGTTGTCCTAATCGCGTAATCTTTATTTCTTGATTGTTACCAGAAACAAAGTCTGGTTGTTGTTCAATGAACCCCCATTGACGAAGTTCATAAATTACACTGAAAACTAGACGATATAACTCTTGTAAATCATCATACTGTTGAGCCCAAAACGTGTTTGAAAAAAAAGTTTCTGCACTTTTAGTATCACGGATGATACCAGAACTTACTAAGCTTAAAACATGGTTCCGCAAAATTGGTTGTGCTGCAAGTTTACTAAATATTGATTCAGGTTTCCCACAGATATAACGTTCATACACCTCATCACGTTCAGAATCATTCTTTGCAATAATAATGGCTTCACCATAATCTTCATACTCTGGACGACCTGCACGGCCAGCCATTTGAAGATATTCTAAAACCGGTATCCATTTCATGCCCCAACCACCACTAAAACGTTTCAATGTTTTTATTATTACACGGAATACAGGTAAAGATAAACCAGCAGCAAGTGTTGGCGTTGCACAAATAACATTGATACGACCATTACGAAACTCGTCTTCTATTAAACTACGTTGTTTAGACGCAAGGCCGCTATGATGAAACACGATTTTATGCGCTGCAACTCTTGATAAACGTTCACACTGTGTTGTTGGTTGAGATAATGCACGTAATATCTGATTTGATAAATCATGATCAGTAAGTGCAACATGTTTTGCGATATCTTCTGATAACTTTTCAGCAGAACGTTTACTATTACAAAAAACGATTGCTTGCTTATTCCCAGAGATGGTCTCCAAACAAAGTTGTACTGTTGCATCCATTTAAAAAATAAAAAAAAAGAACTACTTAATTATTTCCAATCACTCAATTCTACTATACGATAAGTTAAGTCAGTAGATGTTGAAGTTGCAACACCAGTAACGTCAATATCCCATGTATAAGACTCGGAAGCTATACCATCAGATACTTTCACTGAAACTTGTTTTTGTCCTTCATAAACAAACTGGTGAGTAATATTACTTGTATCAGTGATCACTTGTGTATCTAACCCACTAAAAGACCATTCATACTCAATATCATCGTTATCTGCATCTGTTACCCCTACAGAAAATGTTAAAGGTTCATACACACCAACAGCCCTAAAACTCTCTTCTACTGCAGTTAACACAGGCGCTATGTTACGGTCCGCAATAACAAATTCAACAGTGATTGTGTCTGTCAAATTTCCATCTGATACTGTGAAATCTATGCTTGACACATCTTTGTACGGGTTCAAATATCTATTAGATACCCCTGTCAACTCTGCAATTTTTGATACTAAAGTTGGATCATTCTCATAAATCAAGGTATGAGGTACATCCCAAAAAAATGTTGTAGAGTTTAACGATGAATTAACAGGTAACCAGGATGCATTAACCGTCATCACATCGTCATCAGGATCAAATATATCAAGAGTAAACTCGATTGAATTACCTTCGTTCACACGAACAAGTGAATCCGTATTAATCTGAGGTGCACGGTTAACATGTTCAACAGTTAATGTTACATAATCTGTAACCATCTCATTACGATCTTTAACTGTTACTGGAACAACATATTCGCCTGCATCATCATAGCTTGGAGTCCATACACCATTACTGTCTAAAGGCCATCCAAAATCATATTCAAGCACGTCACCATCTTCATCAGAAGCACCAACATAAAGTTCGAACACTTCATTTTCTAAGATCGTCTGATTTTCTAATTGTTCAATCTCTGGAGCACGATTTGTGTTAAACACAGTTAAAACACGATCTTCTTCAATACAATAATCATAATCGCATGCAATGAAGGTTATGTCATAATCACGTTTTGTTGTGAACAAGGATTCTAATCCAATCGCGTTGAAAAAGTTTGTCAATCGGTTAGAATTACGTTGTATTGCATCATAATCTGCGTACCAAGAGATAGTATCATTATTTACTTCTGCATAAGTTGGTAATCCATTAATTTCTATAGTAACATTATCATTATCAAAATCTTCAAAACTGTAAGACCAGTTTAAAGTTTCTCCTTCTGCTAAACTTGTATCATCAACAGTTAAAACAGGTGCACGATTTACATTAATAACAGTTAAGTGTAACGAAATAAGTTCTGTGAATTCACTGTCACTAACTTCAATCTCATATTCGTATACACCACTTTCATTAAAATTGAAAGTGTATGTTCCATCAGAAAAAAAAGGTTCTGGGTATATATAAGTTAGATTATCACCATCTTCATCAACTAGAGGTAACATAACTGTATAAGGTTCATCCTCATTAATAGTATCATAAATATTGTCAAAGTTCGGTGCACGATTTACATCTTCCACAAAAATTTCCCAACTTTCACTCACTGTATATTCTTCATCCATAACAATTACAGTCAAATTGTGTTTACCAGCAGAACTAAAATTAAAAGTGTACAAACTTTGGGTTTCAATACTTAAAGAAACGTTATCTAAGACCCACTCAACTGAATATTCATTATCATCATCAACAGTTACAAAAAAGTTGACTGTTTCATTCTCTTTAATCTCCACAGGAGATGTTGTCCATACACTAGTAATATTCGGTGCACGATTAATATCTTCTACATTAATTACAAATGTATGCTCAACTTCAAATTCACCGTCATTAGTTTCAAATTCAAATTCGTATACTCCTGCTTCATCATAGCCTACTTCCCATACAAAGTCTTTGAATGGACCACTATTAGTATGAAACAAAACATCATCATCTGGATCATACCAAAACATGTCCATATGAACTGTAGCACCTTCAAGAACGTATAACTGTTCATTTAAAGGTTCTGGAGCTTGATTCGTATTTTCAATGATAACTTCTATTTGTTCAACAGTACTTTCTTCACCATCAGTAGCAGTTACGTCAACTACATATGTACCTGCACTGTCAAGATCAGGCACCCACACACCCTCTGAAGAGAATGGTTCCCCATACAATACACTCACATTGTCGCCGTCAAGGTCAATAGTGTTAACACCAAGAATCATTTCGTATGATTCTTGGCCAACCAACTGTGCCATAACTAAACAAGGGAACAGTACAAGTCCAAGGAGTATATATTTGGTCATTTTGTAGTAGTGACTAAGATCTTTTCTAAATAAAAAAAGATTATTGTAGATAAATATCTACTATTTCAGGAGCCATGTTGATGTCTTCAACCGTGACAGTAATCATTTTTTCAACAATATCTTTCCCATCATCAACACGGATAGTTATTTCGTAAACACCGTTATCAGTAAAATCTGTCTCCCATACACCATCGTCTCCAACAGGCCCGTTAATTGATAATACTAATTCATCATTATCTAGATCAGATAATACAGGTTCAATAGTTACAGTCTCACCTTCACTTACGGTGATATCCATCACATTCTCAATTAAAGGTAACACGTTTACATCTTCAATTATTAAAGAAACAGTCTGAGTAGTGGTCAATTCACCGTCAGTAGCAGTTACAACAATTTCATAAATACCAGCACTTGTATGATCAGATACAAATTTCCCGTTTTCTAAAGGTGCAGAAACAGTCATTGTAACTTCATCACCGTTAGGGTCCATTGCTTGAGGCATAAACTCAATGATATCACCTTCTTTTGCTTCAATGTTTTCAACACCTGAAAGTTCAGGAGCAACATTCACACGGTTAACAACAAGGTTTACATCTTCAGTCGATGTGTGTACACCGTCAGTAGCAGTTATTGTTACAATATATTCACCTGCATCACCATAATTTGTATCCCATTTACCATTACTGTCTAAAGGTGCAGAAAAAGAATAGTCTACTTCATCCATATCAGGGTCAACAATGTCCACACCCAAATTTAATTCTTGGTTCTCATCTACACTGATTGTACGAACGTCAAATTCTTCTTCAGGAGTCTCAACTAGGTCGTTAGACTCTAATTCCTGTTCAATCTGTTCAATTTCGTCCATTAAAGAAGGTTCTTCAACAGGAGCATTAACACAGCCAGCGAGTACAAGCATACCCACAATCATAATTGTATACATTAATTTCATTTTAATCCTCAAGGAATGATTCAATAACTTCATTCTGACAAGGTACGGTATATAAAGATTACGAGAATATGGTATATAAGAAAATGGCCCCGCGGAGATTTGAACTCCGGACCTCACGATTATCAGTCGTGCGCTATACCAGGCTAAGCCACAGGGCCATGTGATTTAGCGAAACTGTCAGTTTTTTTTAAAGGTATCGTTTTAATGCCGAGTGTAAGGCAGGTTATGCCGCATTGAATGTACTCGATACAATTGTTCTAGCAAGATTATATAAGCCAATTCATGCGCAAAAGTCATTCTACTTAAAGAAACAACATAATCCGCATCATCAACAGTAGCCCACCCATCCGCAGGCCCAATCATAAAGGTTATATCACCGTCTAACTTAGATACAAAATGTTCAAAATCAGTAGTAGACATTAAATCACCAGTACTATCAAACTTAACCATTACACCTTTACTTTTTTCTGTACGTTTAACTTTAACACGTTGTAACAACCGTTGTTCTGCTTCCATTGCCCATTTCTGCTTACATAAAGGAGATTGTACATACCACATGATTATGACTAAACTATATATACATTAAAAACTATTCTTTGATATGAATGATAAAAGCCGTAATAGTATTATCAAAGATTTAACAACAGCATATGAACTTTTTGAAAATGATGATGCATCTTTACGCGAACTTAGTGACCACACAATACAAGATGTAATGATGTATAAGAGTTTAGACGCAGTAAGCATAGCTGTTCTTATTCATGCGTTGTATAAAGGAAGATTGTGTATCAACGGTAATAAAAAAAAAAAGGTGTTATCACTCCTTAAACAAACAGCGACATCGCTTCAAAACCGGAGATTTGGAGTATACAATTCTAAACTTGAAAGCTTATTTAAGATGGTGAACAATTGTGTTACTGTTGACGATTCTTTAAAAAATGTGATCTATCTTGCTAAAATTCAAAAAGGAGCATCATTATTTGAGCAAGGTGTTACGGCTGCACGAGCAGCAAGCATTATGGGGATTTCTGTATGGGATCTTTCACCATACATCCAAAAAAGACAAATTAAGTTTAAACCAGTCAACAAAAATAAGTTTGTTCAAAAAATAAAAGTATTAGATAAACTGCTTAACAATAATGAGACAATATTTATTGATACAGGAACAATCATTACACTTATTACAAGTAGATTAATATCAGTGCTAGAAGAAATTAAAAAAAAAAGAGATATCAATTTTGTAATCACCCCTTATGTCTACGACGAATTAGTTACTAAACCAGCATCTATCAAAAAATATCAATTAGAAAGTTTAGAAGTTCGCGGACTTATTGAAAATGGAATTATATCTGTGAAAAATGTTAGTAAACAACGAGTTAACCAAGCAGAAAAACGTGCAGATAAAATCATAGAAATTGATGGTAGGACAATAGATCTTGTACAAAAAGCAGAAATTAGTTGTATGGTTAGTGGACAACCTGTTTTAATGGATGAACGTACGTTACGATTAATCTGTGAAGATAGTGAAGAGTTATTACAGGTTATGACTATACGAAAACGTAAAGCGGTCACATTAAACAAAAACGCGCTTGAAGCGTTCCAAGCATACGTTAACTGCCCTTTGATATTTAGGAGCGTAGAACTTGTTACCTGGGCAACAATAAACGGAATGCTTACACAATATGAATTTGATGACCCTAAATTCGCACTAACAAGCATGCTATGGGCCTGTAAAAGTAATGGTGCAGCAGTTAGCGAACAAGAAATTGAGTCTCTCATAGATATTGCATCAAAACATTTTTAAAACGTGCCACGTAAAATATACTATGAAATTATGTGTTGTCTGTAACGAACCAGCACACCTACAAATAAAAGATTCTATTGATTATTACTGTAAAAAATGTGCACAAGACTGTTTTTCTTCATTAGACCTTCTTGTCGCAATTGAATCAGAAGCACAAAGGATTAAAAATATCCTTGACAATAATATTTCGGACATAGAATATAATGACACGATACCATCCAATTAAAATAGGTCGATTCCGTACAAGTAAACGAGAGCTAGTAGACATTACTAAAGCATGGTTTGCAATCAGTTTAGCTTTCACATTCATATTTAGTAACATCGGACTAAACAATTTGTCAGGTATAATTAGCATAGAATTTTTAATTATTCTTTTAGCAAGCTTATTCACAGCAGGACTTGGTTTTTTATTACACGAAATCGGACATAAAATTGCAGCACAACATTATGGGTGCGAAGCAGAATTTCGTAGTGACGATAGCATGTTATATCTTGCAGTAGGCATGGCCTTTGTAATTGGTTTCCTGTTTGCCGCACCAGGAGCAGTAATGATTGCAGGACATATTAGCAGACGACAGAACGGGATTATTAGTCTTGCAGGACCAGCAGTGAATTATGTCTTAGCAGTTCTCTTTTTAGGCTTATCAATGGTAATCCCACTTTTTGGCGTATGGAAAATAGGTGCAATGGTTAATGCATGGTTAGGATTATTCAACCTTATACCATTCGGTAACTTTGATGGTAAAAAAATTTTGTTTTGGAATAATTGGGTCTGGCTATCAATGGTAGCAACAGGTGTATTTTTAGTATTCTTTTAATTTAAAAAATAAAAAATAAACGAAGTAATTTCTACTTCATTGCCTGGAAAGCTAATAAGTCTTCAGTTGACAACTTTTTACCTTTCTTAATCTTGTCTTTAACTTCTTTAGACTTCTCAGCTAACACTTCTTTGTATGATTGCTCACGAACCATACCAAGCTTCTCTTCAAATTCACGCATTTGACTTGCAATTTGATCCATCTCATCCTTCATTGGGACCCATTCTGCTTTCAAATCCTTGTATTGTTGAGCCCACACTTTTTCTTCTTCACGAAACCCTTTGATTTCGTTAAAAAGTTTAGTAATTCGTTCGTGTTTTTCCTGACTTGCTTGCGCTAATTCTTGCACCTTTGCATGTGCAGACTCAGCTTCGTCTTTAACCTTCTTCAATTCCTTACGGACATCACGCAAGTTACCTTTCTCTGGATTAACACTTATTTTTGAAAGTGTAGACCTCAGTTCAGCAACATGCTTACGTAATTGTTTCTCTTTAGAGAACGGAATAATTTCTGTTTCTAATTGAGTTTCAATACGACTAATCTCTTTCTGGATTTTAACAGGATCTTTGCGAAGATTATGTTTATTCATAACCTCAGCACGTTGTTCACGCATCTCACGATGTGTTTGTGACTTATTTTTAACTTCACTATTAAGTTTATTACGAAGCTGTTTTGCTTCTTTAACAACATCAGTTAATTCGTCACGTTCAACTTTAAAATCCTGTATTTTCTTGTTCCGACTTTTAATTTTGTCGGTGATTGAACGAAGGTGACGGTAAGCTTGTTCTTTTTCACGAGCAGCTTTTTGATAAGCAGGTTTTAATTCTGCAAACCGCTTACGAAGTTGATCGTACTGTTCCTGAATTCCGTCACCAGTCATTCTCTACTTACCCAAACAAAGCGCCTAAACCTGCAGCAGCAGATTCTTCAGCTTTCTTATCATCTTTTTTAGGTTCGTCTTTCTTCTCTTCAGCAGCAGCAGCAGCAGGTGCGGCAGCAGCAGCAACAGGTGCAGCTGAAACAGCAGCTTTCTCAATTGCTTCATCGATATTCACGCCTTGCAATGCTGCAATTAATGCTTTAACTCGAGCCTCGTCCACTGCAACACCTGCAGCGGATAGCACAGCTTTCACTGCGTCTTCTGTTACTTCCTTACCTGCTTTGTGAAGCAGTAATGCACTGTAAACATATTCCATTTTTTTTCTCCTTGATTGTGTGATACTAGATTACCCTAGCACCATTAAAGTTCGGCGTCTGTGTTAACAGAACGCGCTGCCCGGTATGCCCGGGCGATGATGTCGTTAATAACGTCCGGTGAAATTACCGGAGCTTCAAGAGCAAGCCCTTTCGCGTTTCTAAACGCTTTCTGAACCAACATCTCAGCATTTTCAGCAGTAGGATATACTGCTTCGACTGAAAGATTGGTTGCGTACTGGATCGCTGTGATAAAACGACCCATATACTCTTCTTCGTCAACACGAAGGTCTTTCGCTTTGAATATAAATCCACCTTCCCATGCAGCTAACAAGTTTAAACCAATCTCCATTGGTTTTATATCAAGACGCTTCAACATTTCAGCTAACTTCTGTGATATTTCGTCACCTTCTTTAGCAACAGTTGTATCATCAGTTATCGATAGTTTTCCACCGTCAACTTTGGTTTTCACACCAATAGATGCAAGCTCACTAATAATTGGGCCGGGTGCAAAACTTGTTGGTCCTGCTGGCACCATAATATCTTTTGGAGCAATTGCACCTGCACGGGCAGGGGCAGCACTTTTACTTTTTTGTAATGTCGCATACACTGCAAAAGGGTTACCATTTGCAAACAATAATGCAGGCATACCACGTAAATGTTCTGAAAGACTTGCAATTTCTGATTGTTTACTTTCAGATAATGCTCTTGCTAACAGACGTTTCCGTGCCATGACCACAGTCACACCTTGACCACGAAGTTTAGACTTCATTGTCTGTAACTGCTGCGCAGGTAAACTTTCAAAATCTACGATAGCGATAACAGAATGCGTGTTAACTAAATCAGTCAATTGTTTTACTAACTCAACTTTTGTTTGACTTACCATTATTATAGAGTTATAGGTGACCCCATGGTCAACTTTAATTGAACATTTTTTACGTTCTGTTCTTCGCTAGGTAAAGCTTTCACCAACATTTTGTATGCAGTTTCAACATTTTCCACAATATCTTCATCAGACATTGACTCATTTCCAATAATACTCATTAAATTAAGAGATTTTTTCGATTTGAAGACAATAGTGTTCTTCAATTTTTCAACTAATGGACCTAACGAAGCGTTCGGTGGAACCACACAACCCATTTTTGGGTCAGGCATTTTTCCTCGTGAACCTAGCACTTTACCAAATGCTTGAGCAACTTTAGCCATAATGCTTGCTTGCGCAATAAAATAATCATATTCTTGCGCCAACTTTTTCATTGCTTTCACGTCATACTCTTCAAACTGTGACTGAGTAATAACCAAACCACAATGTGCTTTTGCCTCATCAACTAACTCTTGACCTGCAAACGCTGCAACTTTCACTTCACGCCCTTTTGTGTGAGGTAAAGTGATCACAGTATTTACTGACTGTTGTTTAACATTAAAATTTTTTAAGTTAACAATCATGTCAACGGACTGAGTAAACTTCCGAGAATTCTGTTCCCGCAGTTGACTTATCGCTTTTTTAATAAGTGTTTTATCCATAATAGCCTCCTACCAGATGGTAGTTATATCGGTTACTCCACCAGGACCAGATTCAGTTTATAAACTTTTTGGTGGTAGTTGTTAACGACCAAAGAGTTTGTCAATAAAAGATTTTGTCACACTATCATCACTAAACTCTTTGATTGCATCTTTTTGTTTTTTTGAAAGTCGTTTTGGAACCGTAACTTTAACTTTCACATACTGGTCACCAGCATACCTACCACTCACGTGAGGCATACCTTTCCCTTTCATCCGAAACAATGTCCCTGAATCTGTACCACAAGGTATCTTTAACGTGGCTTTCCCGTTTATACAAGGCACCTCTATCTCTGAACCCAAACATGCCTGAGCAAAAGTGATAGGTAGAGTATAGTACAAGTCATCATGGTCACGCCTGAAAACTTTGTGTTTGCGAACAAAAATTTCTACGTAAACATCTCCGTTCGGACCACCATTCAAACCAGTAGCGCCTTCCCCAGTCAAACGAAGACGCGTACCGGTGTGCACACCAGGAGGAACTTTCACATTCAATGTTTTACGTTCGCCGCCAGGCACAACAAAACTAATCTCCTTCTCTAAACCAGTTGCAGACTGTTCAAGGGTTAATTCAAGTTCATAAGAAAAACTTTGGCCCTTCCTTGGACCACGGCGGTTAAAACCAAACACTTGATCAATAAAATCATCGAAAGGCGCAGCACCACCTTGAAACATATCACTAAAGTCAAAACCATTGAAATTTTGGCCAGTACTACCAAAACGGTCATACTGTGCTTTTTTCTGGGTATCAGTTAAAACGGAGAACGCTTCATTTATTTCTTTGAACTTTTCTTCATACTCTTTCTCTTTCCCACTAGGCGCACGGTCAGGATGATGTTTCATCGCCAACTTTTTGTACGCTTTTTTGATCTGAGCAGCATCCGCTGACCGATCAACCCCTAAGACAGAGTAGTAATCAACCATTAGTTCTTCTCTTCAAACTCAGCATCTACAACAGTTTCATCTTTATCTGTCTTAGAAGAATTAACATCTTCTTCTGTTTCTGAAGCTTCAGGTTGTTGGTACATTTGAGCACCCAATTCCTGTAGTACCTTGCTCAACTCAGCATTTGCAGATTTAATCTTTTCAAGATCATCAGATTTAAGTTCTTCTTCCACCATTTTTGCTTGTGATTCAACTTTAGCCTTTAACTCATCAGACACTTTATCTTTAAATTCTTCAAGGGTCTTTTTAGATTGATAGATCAAAGATTCTGATTCATTCTTCACATCAACAGTTTCTTTTCGTTTCTGATCTTCTTCTTCGTGAAGCTTAGCTTCTTCTTGCATACGCTTAACATCTTCTTCACTTAAATTGCCTGAATCATTTATAACAATCTTTTGTTCTTTACCAGAACCAAGATCCTTAGCACTAACATTAACAATACCGTTTGCATCAAGATCAAAAGTAACTTCAATCTGGGGTACACCACGGGGCGCAGGAGGAAGACCAACTAAATTGAACTCACCTAATACTTTATTATCACCAAACATGGACCGTTCACCTTGCCCAACACGAATTGTTACAGCAGTTTGATTATCTGCAGCAGTACTAAATACCTGAGACTTTTTTGTAGGAATTGTTGTATTACGCTCAATCAATTTTGTGAAAACACCGCCTAATGTCTCAATCCCTAAACTTAAAGGAGTTACATCTAACAATAAAACATCAGTTATGTCACCAGCAATAACTCCTGCCTGGATTGCTGCACCTAAACCGACTGCCTCATCAGGATTCACACTTTTATCACCAGTCTTCCCCACAAGTTTTTCAACCATGGATTGCACTGAAGGAATACGAGTTGACCCACCCACAAAAATAACCTTATCAATATCACTTGCATTCAAGTTAGCATCCTTCATTGCTTGTTTCACAGGAGATTCTAAACGTTTTAACACATCAGAAATCAATGATTCAAAGTTTGCCCTAGTTAAATCTTCATTTACATGTTTTGGACCAGTCTGGTCAGCTGTAATAAAAGGAATGTTAATATTTACTTTCAACTTAGTTGAAAGTTCAATCTTAGCTTTCTCAGCTGCATCTTTTAATCGTTGAACGGCAGTTGCATCATCTAATAAATTGATACCAGTATTCTTCTTAAAAGAATCAGAAATCCATTCCATGATTATCTGGTCAACGTCGTCACCACCAAGACTGTTGTCACCAGCAGTACTTTTTACCTGGAAAATACCATCCCCTAACTCTAATATTGAAACATCAAATGTACCGCCACCAAAATCAAAAACAAGAATAGTTGACTCTGTGTCTTGCTTATCCAAACCGTAAGCTAGAGCTGCTGCAGTAGGCTCATTAATAATACGAAGAACATTCAAACCAGCAATTTGACCTGCATTTTTAGTTGCTTGACGTTCAGCATCATTAAAATATGCTGGAACAGTAATAACTGCATTTTTTACATCTTTCCCGAGGTATGCTTCAGCATCACGCTTAATTTTTTGTAAAACCATTGCAGAAATTTGTTCGGGAGTATATTCTTTCCCATCAATAGTAACTTTCTCGCCACTACCCATCTTACGTTTAATACTTCGTACAGTATGAGCTGGATCAACAATTGCCTGATTACGTGCAATTTGGCCTACAGTAATTTCTTCTTCATTGATATTAACAACTGACGGCGTTGTCCTTGCACCTTCAGCATTATTAATTATGGTTGGTTGCCCACCCTCCATTACCGCAAATGCTGAGAATGTTGTTCCTAAATCTATACCTATTGTAGCTCCACTTATTTTACTCATTTTTATCTCCATTACTTACTTTTACTTTTGCAGGCCTTAAGACCCTACCATCTAACATGTATCCATCTTGAAACACTTCTAAGATCGTGTTTTCTTTACTTTCATTGTCAACTTTCATTAACGCTTCATGCAGTTCAGGGTTGTACGCATCGTATGACACAGTACACACACCATTATCTTTCAAAAAATCTTGAAATTGCGCATAAATCAATTCTATCCCTTTTGTGAATTCCTCTGGGTTCGACGTGTTCTTTAAAGCAAGACTAAAATTATCTATTACAGGTAAAATTTTTGTAAGGTTATCTCGTTTTAAAATAAACCGGAAATCCTCCATACGCTTATCTTGTTGTTTCCGATAATTTTCAAAATCTGCTTGCACACGTTTAAGCATCAAAGTTAGTTCATCCACACTTGGACCTTCTACTGATTCAACAGTTTCACCCTTATTTTTCTCCGAATCTGCCATATTAATCTTGTTGACTTAAACTCAACGTAGTTAATGTTAACTTAGTTTTTATATAAATGTTTCGATATAACTTAATAAAGTAGAAGCAGTTTAACTAAAATGTGATACGTAGAGTAACCATCATTAAAACACGGCACAAAGTTAACCGTAACATCAATGATGACTTAAAATGGATTGGAACAAGCCTAGGGCTTTTTAGCCTCAGAGACAAAAACAGTAGTTGTTTTAGAATATTCATATCATTACTTCGTAGAGCACGAGAACGAATGTTAACGTCTTCAGATGAATTAGCAGAATTAACAGGCCTCACAAGAGGAACAGTCGTCCACCATTTAAACATCTTAATGGATGCAGGAATAGTTATTAGAGAGAATAAAGGATACATCTTGCGTACAGATCGTATGGAAACACTTGTTAAGATGATACGACACGACATTAATTCAGCGTTTGATGAGATCCAATTAGTAGCCGCAGAAATTGATGAAAACTTAGGTTAAAACAGGCACAGTACCGACCATTATACCAAGCAAGACACTGATTATCATCATACGATTTTTACGTAAAAAAATTGAAACAACATGTGAACATAAGAGGACACCTAACATGAACCCAAATGAAAAAGGGAGAAGATAAAATAGGTCTAAACGTTTAACTGCAGCACTAACAAACTCATACTGGCCAAACATCAACAAAACAAAACTGCCCGAAATCCCAGGAAGCAACATAGCAATACCACAAATTATACCAACCACTAATTGAGCATAAAAAGGTAACTCACCAATATGAAAAATAAGCTGGCTTAAAAAATAAACAGGTAGCGAAACAATAAGCATCACAAAACAATGACCGTAGCTTAAACCCTCAGTATAGAATATGTAACAAACACAACACAATATGATTAAGGCAAAAACAAGGTATACCTCATGTGAAAAAAGAGATAATAAAACAGATAAAAAGCTAAACATAACATAAACGCCAAGAAGAACCATTGTACCAAAAATAGAAATAAATTCCCAATCATAAGCAATAATATCAGCCACAGACCTAGTTTGAATTATATTGTTCAAAGTGGTAAGCAAACGTTCATAAATGCCACCCACAAAAGCAACAGTACCACCGCTCACACCAGGTAGACTATCAACAACACCAACCAAAAAAGATACTAAAAAAAGTTTTAGGTTCATTTGAACCATCCACTAATAACAACTTATAAAATTATCTGCTAGCCATTAACCAAATTGATTTTAAACTTACAACTATTGCAGCAGGCACAACAAATACAACAATGTTACTTAAAACGTTACGTAACAAATCACCAATAAGGTATACATAACCAAGATTCACAATACCACCTAACATTAGAGCAATACTTGCAATCAAGAAAGGTTGTGTTTCTTTAGCAGTCAAATTAAATAGACCTACAATTGTTCCTAATAACACAAAAGTTGTCACATACACATAGTTTGCTTTAATACCAAGAAGACTATCGAACGAACCCTTAAATAGGCCCACAATTACTGCAAGGCAAATACCAGCAAGAAAAGCATAATGAGCAATTTTGTGCCACTCTTGTTCTACACGTATCACAGGGCTAACCTTTGCTTTCTTAGCAGGACCCTTTCGCACAGTAGATTTTTTTGATTTTTTTCGTGGCGCCATCATATCACCGTAACATAACAATTTGAATAGATATATAAAAGTAATGGCGCCCCGGGAGAGATTCGAACTCTCGACCTGACGGTTAACAGCCATCCGCTCTAACCGGACTAAGCCACCGGGGCATATCGAGAGTGAGACAGGGTACGATATTTAAATTTTTCCCGTACTACCAAAACCTTTTTGACCGCGATCAGACTCTAAAAGAGTGTCCACAACAATAATATCGCCCAAGTAAACTTGTTGTAATAATAACTGCGCTATTTTGTGACCTTGTTGAATCGTGTACGAAGAGTTAGATGCATTGTACAAAATCACCTTAATTTCACCAGTATACCCTGAATCGATCACGCCACCCATACAGTGTAAACCATGTTTTAAAGCAAGGCCACTTTTCTCCCAGATTAAACCAACATAACCAACAGGTATACCAAGACTAACCCCCGTCCTAACAGGCACACGATCACCAGGGTTAACAACAATTGATTCATCAGAAAATAAGTCTAAACCAGCATCAGAAACATGTGCACGACGAGGCACTTTCGCAGTAGAGGTTAACAAACAAACCTTCATCGTTTCCTCATAAAAGCTAAAAAACCACTATGAGCAACCATCGTTGTTTGAGGACGAAGAATAGAAGCCTCATGTTTCCAGGGACGCTCTAAAAGTTCACACACATGTTCTAATTCAAAAGAAGACACAGGCATAGCACACAGAGTTTTTTGTAGCTGAACAGTGTTGGGTAAGTATACAACCATGTATCCACCCTGGACAAGATTTTGTTGGCAAAGGTCAAAAAATAACCAAGGTTCAGGAAGATCTAAACTAAATAAATCTACACCAGTAACACAATGTTGTTCGACCGAACCAAAAGTTAAAGTGACATTGCCAACACCACAAACATTTTCTTTACAAATCTCATAATGTTTTTGATTAATTTCATACGCATATACATGCTGAACCAATGAAGAAAGCACAAGGGTTTGATGAGCGCCACCGCAGCCTGCATCAACAACAATACTTTGAGGTGTTAACCCAGTCCGAGCAATGATATAACCAGTATCTTTAGCTTGTACAACCTGTGGGCCACGCTTAGTATGACGCAAGATATCTTGAGTCCGCGCAGGATATATTTGTACAGTACCACCATGTTCAAAATTGTACTGAGAAGGACATTGTAACCATTCAGACTTCACAAGACCAGCAGGCGTATAAAAATCAGCATCAATATCTGTTACTAGATACTCCTTATTTGTTTTTACAATTACAACCATGGAAGAAATACTAAACCTACACTTATAAAATTATTTTAATAAATTTCGCAAGAAAAGTAAAAATGACCATAAAATAATTATTGCAATTGGGCCAAGAATGACATAAAGAGCAATCTCCAATTCACTCAAATCCCTGAATTCTGTCCCAACAGAAACACTCTGGACAGAAGTATCTAGCGAAGATACAGAATCGGTTTCAGCTACAGAGTTATCTTCAATAATAGTTTCTGTTTCAGTAACTTCTTCAACAAGACTAGAATTAATACAAGTATCGTAAGAGATGTGAGAATAATCTGCGTTACTCCCATCAGGATTATATACACGTAAGATAAAATCGTCTGACACAGTTGTTAACAAAGATCCACTGTATGACCCATAACCAGTATTTGATCCCACAGAGAAATAATCATATTCCAATAAACTCGAACCACTATCAACACGGATTATAGCATCATCAACATCAGATAATGCCAAATTTTCAACTGTGTACTGGACGATACCTTCACAAGCATCAAACGACACATCAGCCAATACAAGGTCGTTTTCTGAACGTTGCACCGAAATCTCGAAAAAACCAGTGTATTCCACACCATATTGATCAGTTAATAAAAAAGTTAAGTCATACTCACCATCATTAATGGTTGAAGGGACATCAAACGTGTAACGTTCAGTATTTGAAGATAAAGAAGACAACAAGATAGTATCTTCAAAATCAACATTAAAATTATTATCTGAAACTTCAAGTAAAACAGTGTTTGATACATCATAAAAATTAGTTATTAAAAAACTTAATTCTATCTCATCACCGGGACTCGCATAGTCAGAAGAACTAAACACATAACTTAACTCTACTTCCAAAGAATTATATTCAGCAGTCACAACAACTTCTTCCCCTTCAACTAACAAAGTTGCAAGGTAAGCAGCAGTATAATAAGAAGGCACAAACAGATATACGCCATCATCAAGCAAGCTATCAACATCAGAATCAATTATAGATGCGTTTACATCCAAAAATAAGGTATGGTCGCCACTAGAAAAATCAATGGGGACCACCATTGCATGAATTAAGATACTACTTAGAACCCATATAAAAAAACTTCTCAATACTAACATCTTCATCTTTATAATTCCCACTACGCGGATTTATTGGAACAGCAGGTTTAGGCGGCGAAGGAGCAGCTTGAGGAGGAGGAGGCGCTACTTGGGAAGGAGGTACCGACCCTGCTGGCGCATGAGGTAACTCTTCAACACGTATACGACCCTTTGAAGCAAGTTTTTGTTCAACTTCATTAAGACGTTTTGAAAAATCCTTTATTGTTTTCACTAAAAATTGAGTGTTTTTCTCAAGAATTTCGTGTAATTTTTCTTCAGTCATAGCATCTTGTTTAGGAGCCAATGTCTCTTCTACTACCTCGACACGACTTGGAGTCTGTACATCATAAATTCGTTCAGCCTGCCGGATTGCATCATCTTTATCGCTCGCCAAACCTTGTTTCACAAGATTGTTAGCAAGCATGTTCACCTTCTGAATACGATCTATATCCATATTCAGCAACCTATCTTTTGATGTTTATATGAATTGCTATTCTCTAACAATTAAGAAGTGGCAATTTGAAAGGGATTGTACCATTGTTCATCAGCACGACTAATACGGCCATTACAACTAAACCTGCAAGTAAACCATAAAAGAAAAACTGTAATTCTATTAACCCTAATTGTGCTTTTTTCATAATACCAAATAGATACAAGAAGTATTTATTATTTTGCATTGACAGATATTGTCTAAAATAGAAACATTTATAAATGAAAGTAGCTGCAAGTATATAAGTTTATCGGAGCAAAACCATGAGGAAGTCCACAAAAGAATGCCCAGATTGTGCAAGTCGAAACTTGTATAATAATACAGAGAAAGGAGAGTTAGCTTGTCGAGATTGCGGATTAATCATTGAAGAAAGAATGATTGATTTTTCACAAGAATGGCGAGATTTTGAAGATGATGGTCGAAGTAAAAGGCGAACAGGTGCTCCAACAACGCAAACAAGTTATGATCAAGGTTTAGGTACAGAGATAGGTACTACTTCAGATTATTACAAATTAGGTAAAGATAAGGACAAATTTTTTAGGTTACGTAAATGGCAGTACCGTATTAGTACTGCAATTGAACGAAACTTAAAAGTTGCATTAGCAGAACTTAAACGAGTTAGTTCTTTCTTAAAATTGCCTCACCAAGTTGAAGAAGAAGCAGCAAGAATCTATCGGCAAGCTGTACAGAAAGGTTTAGTTCGTGGACGTAGCATGGAATCGGTTGTTGCAGGAGCACTATATGCTGCGTGCCGTCGTCACGAAGTCCCTCGTACACTAGATGAGATGGGTGAAGCGAGCGGTATCGAAAAAAAGGAAATTGGGCGAACATACAGGTTTATCACAAGAGAATTAAAAATCAGTATTAGGCCTAGTAACCCAAGCGATTATATTCCTCGGTTCGCAAGCGCATTAAAATTGTCACCCGAAACACAAAGTAAAAGTGTGAAAATTTTAGAGATGGCACGCGATGTTGAACTAACATCGGGTCGTGGACCAACAGGCATAGCTGCAGCAGCATTGTATGTTGCATCACTTATCCATGGCGAAAAACGTACCCAAAGGGAAGTTGCTGATGTAGCGGGCGTTACAGAAGTAACAATACGTAACAGGTATAAAGAATTAATACAACGCCTAGATTTAACTGAAGAAGTTGAAAAACATAAAAAAAGGTAATGTACGTTAACCAAGAAACATTAAAACAGTTTGAAGCGGCACGTGAACAATGTGTGTTATGCCGCCTTATTGATGGTAATATCCCAGCAGACCCACTTTTTTCTAATGAACAAATCTCATTATTCAAAGAAATTCGTCCTAAAGTTAACGGGCAATTGTACATTACCACACACACACATTATCCTTTATTAGCCTATGTGCCATACGAAGTAACAACACAACTTTTTGGATGTATCCCACAAATTGTTGAAGAGTTACGTAAACAGGTTGCGTGCACAGGAGTCGACGTTCTCATTGTGGCGGGCGGTGTTGCCGGACAAACTGTTGGCCACGTCAAAATTGATGTGTACCCGCGAGATCCATCGGACGGCGTGTACGATTTTATGATAAAACCAACAGTTGCAACTGAAAGGAAAGATATGTTAGCAAACAACCTTACAATCATGCTACGTAATCATGCACGACGTAATGGAATTAAACCTATCATCTCCAAAAAAGATGTTCCCGGAGCAATATATCAAGATAACCATTGTGCCGTATTATGCCCAGAGAAAGGTGTTACAAAAGGACACCTCATCATAAAAAGTAAAGTTAACAATAATGTGGAAGAATGGAGTACTGAACATGCAGCGCACATGCTATACGTTGCATCTTTTGCATCAACAGCCTTGTTTGAAGGATTAGGAGCTCAAGGTACAACCATACTACTACGCTCAGGACAATCAGACAGGCAGGGGTCTTGTAAGGTCCATGTTATCGCACGTTTTCCTGACGATGACTGCGAGATTACACCCTTAACAGGGAACAAAGATAATCGTCTAAACAAAATGAGCATCACTTTCAAAAAAGAAAGAAGTGTGTTTGACGACCTCGCAAGTTTAATATAAACTAAACTTGTATTGAGCCTATGAAACACGTACGTATAGAATTTGAAGGTAGCAAATACGAAGGAATACTCATCACTGAATCACCTTTATTCATCAAACTAAAATCTGGGTACAACATGGGGTTCCCAGATACTGCAACCATTGTTGATACGACAGAAATTAATACTGAAAAAGTACAACCTAACATCAAAAAAAATGATAAGTTACCAACATTAAACATCGTCCATTGTGGGGGGACAATAGCTAGCACAGTAGACTATACAACGGGTGCTGTAAATGCTAATATTACACCAGAACAGTTCTTAGGCATCTACCCCGAACTTCAACAAAAAGTTAACCTTAACTTACACTTAATGGACAATATAATGAGTGAAAACATGCGGCTCTCTGATTATAATAAACTAATTGAAATTATTAAAAATATTGATGGTCCAATCGTTATCACGCATGGTACAGACACAATGCATTATACAGCAGCAGCACTAAGCTTTGCAGTAAGACGACATGAACCTATTGTTTTAGTAGGGGCACAACGTTCACCCGACAGGGGCAGCAGTGATGCGTATCTTAACCTTAATGCAGCAGTGACATATGCACTTAATACAAAAGATGAAGGAGTAAGCGTATGTATGCACGACAGTATCAGTGATGATAAGGCAGTAATTATTACAGGTACACACACACGCAAAATGCATAGTAGTAAACGTGATGCATTCAAAAGTGTTAATGTGAGACCTCTTGCATACGTAAAAGATGCAATTGAACAAATTTGGAGCAGAAAAGTTAAGGATGTCCGATATTCTTCATTCAACGAAACTTTGAAAATTACTTATGTCTATGCACACCCACACATGCATGTAGAAGAGATACCATCTAATTTTGATGGTATTGTATTACTAGGTACAGGACTTGGACACATGCCAGTAAGCGACCACAAAGAAAATGAAGGTATACTCAATAAAATAGAAGAAGCTTGTAAAAATACAACAATTGTAGCGTCAACACAATGTATTTCTGGACGAACAAACCTTAATGTGTATACACCTGGACGAATATTAGAAAAGGTAGGAATATTACAATCACCTGGGCTGCTTCCACCAGACACCATATTTTTGAAGCTAGCATTTTGTCTTAGTAACCCAGAATTCACAGTAAATTCAAATATTATTGGAGAATTAGATTACCCAGAGGTCATAGAATGAAACGATTTATAATTTTATTATTACTTATTGCTTGTCAAACAGAAATAAGTGCAGAACAATCTTGTGAGACAACAGCAGACTGTAGCGCCGCACAATGTTGTCATGCGACAGAAGCCATCAATAATGAGTATGCACCAAACTGTGAAGGAATAATGTGCAGTTTAAACTGTGAACCAGATACACTTGATTGTGGCCAGATGCAAATTAAGTGTATAGAAAACAGGTGTAGTATTATATGAAAACTATAGAAGAAAATTTGCGAGAATTCATTTTTGGTGTTGAAGATGGACTTATTGGCAATTTAGGTGTGGTCATTGGACTTGCAGCTGCCAACGCACCAAACAACCTGATCTTATTAGCTGGGCTCGCAACAATGTTTGGACAATCAATCAGTATGAGTGCAGGGAACTATCTTAGTATTAAATCTGAAAAAGAATATTTTGAAGTTAATAAAAAAGAACGAAAGTATGGAAAAAAGTATGCTGAAAAAAAAGGCGTATTTATTAGTACACTAGTTATGGGCAGCTCTGTTTTTTTAGGAGCAGCAATACCAGTTAGCAGCTACCTCCTATTCCCTGGAGAAAAAGGGATCATGCCGTCTATCCTCCTAACATTAACTGCATTGTTTTTAGTGGGAGTATACAAGAGCGGGACCACAAAAAGAGCATGGTTCAAAAGTGGGTCTGAGATGGTAATAGTTGGAACCATTGCAGCAACAGCAGGGTACACAATAGGCCTATTATTAGGGATATAACAAAACTTAAAAGTAAACACCCTACATCAATAGATGAATGTGGGTGTGCCGGAGTGGTCAAACGGGCTAGGTTGAGGGCCTAGTGGCTTAGTGCCTGCGCGAGTTCAAACCTCGTCACCCACATAGCTTTTTATAAGCAGGATTGTTTCAATTAAACATGATCAAAATTAAGTCCTTACACAAACGTTACCCTGGAATGCACGCAGTTAAAGGAATTAATCTTAACATAAAATCAGGTGAATTTTTTGCTTTATTAGGTCCGAACGGCGCAGGTAAAACTAGCATAATTGGTATGCTTACAGGTTTAACCACAATCTCAGAAGGTTCAATCAAAGTAGACAGCCACATAGCAGGTAGTGAGGAAGCTAAAAAAAAGATTGGTTTTGTCCCACAAGAATTTAACATGGACATTTTTGAGACGGCGTATAACGTGTTACACTATAATGCACAATATTTTAATGTTGAAAAACATGTAGAACGTGTAAATCTGTTACTAACAGAACTTGGGCTTTATGAACACCGTAATAAAAAAGTGAAGGAATTAAGTGGGGGAATGAAACGTAAGCTTATGATTGCAAGAGCATTATTACATGATCCAGAGATCATAATCTTAGATGAGCCAACAGCAGGAATAGACGTTGAATCACGCAAGTTTATTTGGAAATATTTTCGTGAAGCTAATAAAAACGGAAAAACAATCTTGTTAACAACACATTATATTGAAGAAGCAGAACAGCTTTGTAACAGAGTAGGAATATTACACAAAGGAGAATTATTAGCAATAGAAAATGTGAAAGATCTTATGTTAAAATATAACATGCAGAAAGTTACACTCGATTTTAAAACTAAAAAAGATGCAGTACAATTTGCAGGGGACAAATATACAGTTAATAACAAATCAGTAACTGTCCCAGGGGAAAGATTCACTAAAATATTGGATGAGTTTACAACTGAAAAAATTGTACAAGTACACACGCACGATAAAAGCCTAGAAGAAATCTTCTTGGAGATGATACAATGAACGGATATAAACCAATCGTTGAAAGAGAAGTTAAAAGGATATTACGTATCTGGAAACAAACTTTATTACCCCCTCTTTTTACAACAATGTTGTACACAATAGTATTTGGGTTTAGCTTACAACGTAGTATTAGCGACATAAGTGGTTTTTCGTATATACAGTTTACTTTACCAGGTCTAATTGTAATGAGCGTTATAATGACTGCATTCAGTCAAAGTTGTAGTACCATATTCATCCAAAAATTTCACGGAAATATACAAGAAATTTTAGTTTCACCAATTAAACCATTTACCTTCGTGCTTGCACATATTAGTGCCAGTATCTTTCGCGGAGGCATAATCGCAGTTATCTTAGCAATTTTTGGATTTGCAGCCATAGGTCTACCACTACAACACATTTTTTTTGCTACTATGTCAATATTGCTTAGCATTACACTTTTTTCAGTGTTAGGGATTTATACAGCATTATGGGCACGAAGTTTTGATCACCTACAAGTATTTCAAAATTTTCTTATTACCCCTCTTTCATTCTTAGGTGGCGTTTTTTATAGTGTATCAACCTTACCACAACCATACCTAACCTTAAGCCAATTTAACCCCATATTTTACATTGTTGATTCTTTTAGGTACGGCCTTTTAGGTATACAAGAAGCTAAACCAATCATTAGCCTCATTATTCTAACTACATTATGTATTGTTGGTATTAGCCATGTAACTTACCTAGTACGTATTGGGTATAAAACAAAACATTAAATACCCTTTACGCTGTTTTAGAAGTATGACATGGGACGTAACTTATCACGTGAAAAATAGAACGTTTTCTGACGCAGTACTCATTGAAGGTTTACCTGGAATAGCTAATGTTGGTAAAATAGCAGTAGACTTTATGATTGACGAATTTAAAGCAAGGAAATTGTGTACATTTAGCTCAGATTACCTCCCACACACCATGTTCATCAATGACAAAGGTATTATCAAACCACCAAAAATAAACCTTTACTATAAACGCCAAAAGAAAGGGCCAGACCTATTATTTCTCTCAGGAGACGTCCAGCCAAGCAGTGAACATGCCTGCCATAGTTTATGTAGAACAATCATTACAATGGTCCCTGAATTAAACATTACTAAGATATTTACTACAGGAGGTATAGGCCTACAAAGTGTACCAGACAATCCAACAGTCTACGGCACAGCAAACAGTGTTGAATTTCAAAAAGAACTTTCTAAAAAAAAGTATAAAATTAATACTAATATTTACGGTGTTGTAGGGCCAGTGATGGGCGTGACCGGAGTTTTAGTAGCAAAATCACCAGTACCAGCTGCAGCGTTACTAGCTGAAACTTTTGGACACCAGATGTATCTTGGTGTAAAAGGTGCAAAAGTAATTACCACTGTTTTAAGCAAACTTGTTTGTACTAAAATTAATACAAAACACCTTGGGAAAGAAGTTATGGACTTTGAAAACGAGGTTATGCAAAAAACTAAAGAGTTATTAGCTGAGACCGAGCTTGCAGGAGCAAAACCGTTAGATAACCATTACATTGGTTGAAGTATACCAGAATTAATCCTATCTTCCTCTTTTTCTTTTCGACGATATTCCCTGTAAACATCATCTGGAACATATTTAGGTGGTCGTGCAAGTAATGTTTTTTTACCACACTCACAAACATGGTTAAAAGTATAAATCCAAGGTACATGCAGTTTGCAGACTTGTATTAGAACCATTATTCATTCATGGAAGCTTTTCCACGTTTAATTGAGTAAACAGAAAGTTTATCTTGAAATTTTAGCATGATATCCTCTAAACTAACATACTGTTTTTCAGCAGCTTTAATAGTAGAATCTTCAATCTCAAACCGGTATGACCCAGCACCAAGATAACGTACAGATATAGTTTTACTAATTTGTTCTATATCAAGAAGAGCTTGCTGTACACGTTCAACACCATCATTATGATAAGTACGCATCATAATCTTTCCTGTCAAGATTGCTTTTGGCGGTAAAAACTTTTCTTTACACGCTTTTACAATAACCTTAGAATAATCGTCAGGAAGCCCTAATTTTTTAGCAGTTATTTGACCTGTACTAAGTTCTCGAAAAGCAAGATAAACATAATCATACTTTTTCAAAATGATAGGGGCAAGAAGATTATACAAGTCCTCAAACTTAACATCTTCACGTACAGAGATTTGTTTTATAAAATTCTCAGCCTTCATCTCTTGCTTGATATTACCTAACTTTTCTTGTTTTTGATGAGAGTTTACCCGACGAAGACTTAAATCAATGTGGCCCCTATTATTATCTAAACGAAGTACCTTACATACTAATTGTCGACCAACACTAACATAATCACGTATGTTTCTAATACGACCAGGACTTACTTCAGAAATGTGTATCATACCCTGGGTATCGTATTCTAATAAATCAACAAACACGCTGTTTGGAAAGATCTTTGTAACTTTACAAAGAACAATATCATCTTCTTCCAAAGCAGTCTGTTTACGATATAACATTTATCCTAAAATCTCAAGTTCTACCGCATTAACTTTTGCAATACCACCGTTAGGGGTCGCAAGCTCATTGTTACAAACTAAACAGTTAACAACACTACTAGGTTTAGAAAAAATGACCTGTTCATTTTTACAACCTTCACACCGATATTTAATAAAAGAACTCATTGAATCTGTAACCTCTTATGACGTAATCCACCGTTCGCACGTGTGAACTGCTTTTTAGATTCTTGACATTCAAAACGAATATCAAACTTTTTTGTAGATTTAACACCAGTACGTTTCCATTTACTTAACGCCTTCTTACTGTAACGTCCTAACGAACCTACACCACGCGCTACACCACGCTTACGTGCACGCACTTTACTTCCACGAGTTAATGAACTGGATTTCCTCTTTTTAACCTGGATAATTTTATGCTTCGTATGTTTACGAAGGATTGGATTATACCGCATTACAAATTTAGGTAGTTTCATGTAGCAAAATCATGCCAGCCTATTTATAAACTTTTGCTTACAAGAGAGCTAAATTAGCAGTAATTAGGTCAATTTCGTCGTCGTCAGCAGGACCTATGCCCACAGCAGTCTTTGTGCCTGGCGCTACAACTGTATGCCCAGCATCAGTTATTAGAGATACAGGTAAGCCCTTATTTTTAGCTTTTTGAAATAAATGTACTAATTCACGTTCATCCTGAACTTTCAGAACTATTTTTGCTTGCCCTTGCATTCGCCATACATTTAATTTGTCAGATTTTAATGCTGCCTCAACACTAGCGTGCGCTGCCTGAGCAGCAAGTTTACCCTTAGGTAACTTTAAATCATGACGGATCAGAATTACTTGTTTCATGGGACTAAAGAAAAATGTGCAAGCTTATAAGTTTTTCAACTTAGTAAGGTCTCGCGTAAATAAAGGTGCTTCCATCCAAACTGCGCTATCAAAATCAGGGTGCGTTGATTCAGGGGTTAAAAACACAAAAATACTATTATTATCAATCATACAATGACGACTTTCACCTTGTACTTTCGTATCAAAATTTGCAAAACCGTAATCTTTACGTAAACTTTCTTTTACATCAGTAGGAACATGTATACTTACTTTCACGCCACGTCCTGCAGCCTTCTTTAACTGATTATACACAGTAGGCTTTTTTTGTTGTAACATGTCAACTGTTGTTTGAAGATGTATTGATTCTTCAGCATTTTTCACTAACATAGTCAAATGTTCAAACACCTTCTCACGACCACGAAAACTTGCAGCACGGTCTGTTGGATCAATCAACTCAACACCTTTATTATGAAGTTGATCTAGTTCCCCAAGAACTTCACTTCCATGTAAACCAGACAAATTATTACTACGTTCTTGTGCTTCTTCAACAATACGTTTACGAACACGTTCAACTACTTCTGCAGGTGGAACAGCTAAATACTTAATTGGTTTACCCACTTTTACAACAATGAAACCTTTCTTTTCAAGTGTTTCAAGAACATCATATGTACGACTTCGAGGAACACCACTTAAATCAGAAAGTTCTCCTGCACTACTAACCCCACGAGAAAGTAAAGCCAACCACAATTTACCTTCATAAGAGTTTAGTCCAAACTCTTTAATTTTGTTTAATAATAATTTGGATATCGCCATTTTGTAACTCAGGAGTAGTTATAACAAAGAATGCTTTAAAAAGCTTTGCTAGACTTCGTACGTTTCGTCCACGGTAAATAAACGGTCATCTGTTACTTTAAATAACCTAATCCGTGCCCCTGCATCTAACCAACCATGTGCATAATTTAGTGCGGCAAAAGCATTCACGTAATCTTTCTTATCCCTAAAAAAATAGGCATCCGAATAGTATCGAGAAGCCATATCAAAAAAATCTTTTGCATGATCTAACCTTTTTTGGTCCATAGCGGGTTTAGCCATGTCTAATGCTTCTTTAGTAATTAAAAAATATTTATCCAGTTTTTCGTCCGTGATTAAATTCATGGACGACGGACTGTGATCGGTAAAACATCTTCTTCAAACTCTCGCAGTGCAATACGTATTGGATTATACTGTAAAGTTTCAAGTTCTTCAGTAGACAAGTCTAATAAGAACGGTGCACCCATAGATAACTGTAATGCACGTGAACCTATCATACGAGCTTTTTCATATTTAGTATACTTCATTTTTTCTCCATAATAACACGTAATTCACCAATTTTGGTTAAAGCTAAATCTACCATCTCAGATACTTCGTTCACAGACAAAGGTGCACTCCCACCTTTCTGTAATGCACTAATAATACCATCCTCGTCAGCCGCAACAGTTAACCTTGAATCAAAAGCTTCCTCTTCATCACGCGACGGGTCAACCATTAATGCACCATTAATCTTATACACCGTGACCGATAAAGGTTGTTTTAATATTGGCAATTTGGTGTCAGTAGTACCTTTATAATCAACAACACCTGTCGCCTCATCAAAAGGGCGTAAACGAGTTTCATTAAGTGCAACTAAGGATGCTAAACAAATAGCATCAAAAAGGTTACCAGCATCATTTATAGTTAAAATGTCAACAGAAATAAACCATGCAAGTTCACCTTTACGAATACAGAGTTTCTTAAAATCTATTGCTTTAGCTTCACGGATTGAACGGTCAGTCACACGAGCTAGCTCTACTGCCTTTATACCAGGCGGACCAGGATCATAATCTGGACTGCTCAAAGGTAATAATTCAACATTAATCATGATACCACCTTCATTAGGTGTATCATTGTAAGGTTTTTCTAATGAAAGTTTTACACCGGCCATTACTATTGTGTCACCAATTTGTACTTTAGCACTACCTTCTGCAGTTTGACTTACAGAAGTTTCAATAGTTACAGGCGAGCGATACTCCGAAAAACTCCTGGAATCAAGACGTTTACCTTGTTTTGCTAAATCTTTTACTGTTTGAATATTACGTATCATTATTGCACCATGAACCGTTTAGTTAAAGCTTCAACTTGTAAACAGTGTATTTCTTCAGTCACTTCAACTGCCATATCTAACGCAGTAATAAGGTCTTCTTTTTTAATTTCGCCATCCATTTGTAATAAAGAAATTTCTTTACTACCATGAATCACAGCAACAGGTATATCACTTACAATGGCATCATAGGCTTCTTCATTATACGTTAAGTCTGCAACAACTGTACCATCAACTTGACCAACAGCAACACTTGCAACCATGTCAGTCATTGGAATTCCTGCATCAGCAAGTGCAATACTACTTGCAGAGATAGCTGCACAGCGTGTACCTGCATCTGTTTGCGGTAATTCAACAAACACGTCAACAATGGTGTTAGGATACTTGCTTAAATCTACGACAGGTTCTAACGCACCAGTCATTACTTTTCCAATTTCTTGACTCCGACGCTTATGACCAGGCCGTATCCGGCTACCATACCCACTAAAAGGCATCATGTTATAATGAAACCGTAAAATTCCTTTAGTTGGATTAGCTAAAAAACGAGGAGCAGGCCTTGGACCATATACTGCAACATAAACAACAGTGTTACCAACACGAAAATATGCAGAACCGTCAGCATTAGGTATTACACCTGAACGTGCTTCCATTTCACGAAGCTCTTTGGTCTTCCGTCCATCAAGCCGTTTATTGTACGCCATTTAAATAAGCCTCCACCTTCTCTGTTAAGCCGCTCTGGTGAGCATGTTCATTAACAATTTTAATCGCGTTCTCTGCACGATACTCGTTTTCGGGAGTATCTGCACGAATCCACACTAAGCCATTCTGGCCAACAGTAATATCTGCATTAGTTTGCTTTTTAATTAAGCCAATCATGCTACCCATTTTACCAATAACCCGTGGCACTTTATTACAATTAATTTTAATCACTCGCCCACCTTCTAAACGATGAAGTTCGGGGTCACGCATCCCAACGTCAACCATGTTTTGAGAACTAACTTTGGTTATCTTAACAACACAAAAATCGCCTATATCAAGCAGGTTACGTAAATTTTCTGATTTTACAAATTTGTTACTTGCATCACGCACAGGTAACATTGCAGGATAAACAGAGCCAGTATTAATACGCCACCCACTCATTAAAATATCGTACACTTTCCCAATTATTTTATCGCCAACCCTCGGGAAATAAGGGCCGTTCAAAGGAGTTACTTTAATAACGCGGCCATCAGTGCCGACTGTCCCTAATCGTTTTGCAACAATTTCTTCCTCACGACGAAAGGTGTTATCACCAGGTAGGTGGTCCATCCCCGTCGCTAATATTTGACCTGGCACAACTACTTGCCGTGCCTCAACGTGTATATTACTCATTGTAAATCTCTATCGTACCGTGCGCTACAGACTGTAACATGTCAATTAAGCGCTGTTGGAAACCAGCCGGTACTTCCACTTTTATCCTCCAACTACCAGACGAATCCCATTGCTCTTTTAAAAGCTTACTGTTCTGTCTGACAGTATGTTGAGTTGCACCAACATATTGGGCAGGAATAATTATAGTAAAGACTTTAGTTTCTATACTAATAGGTATTATTGGTCTAAGCCTACGAATTATATCATCAAACTGACTTTTTACGCTCGCATGCTCAGACAAATGAACTTTGGCCTGTTCAAGCGAAGATTGAATCACACTTTTTGTAAAAACTATTTTTGTTTGCGCATTAACACTGTTAACCTGTATCATATCGATCAAACGGTTCCATCGTTGTTCACGCTGCTTTTTGCGAACATCTGCTGGAACCAAAATTTCTCCTCTTGAAGTCATTATAAGGATAACGTCTGCTGCAACAGTAGTGTTAAACACTGTCTGCAATTCTTGGTTTGATGGTCGTAAACCCTGACTTATATCAGTATAAATATCAGTCAGTAGATAGTCACCATCAGGAAAAAGATCGTAATCTATCTCTGCTTCAAAATGTTCGTTACCTTTTTTATAACGTACAAGTGTCCGGCTCATTTAAGGTATGTCTTTAAGTCAGCAGAACTCAGATGTTTTTTACCATCACTCTTCACTATAACTGCGTCAACACGGTCAATACTAAAGTCTCCTTGTAAATATTCTTTTAAACTATTCACTGCGAGAGATAAGCCTTCTTTGACAGAGATTGAAGCACGATACTTTTTTTGTAATACTTCAGTGATCTCTTGCTCACCTTCACCAATAACTACTGCTTTATACTGAAAATATAAGCCGTAAGGTTCAGTTAAATACAATTTTGGTGAACCGTCATTTTCAACACCTGCAATCAATAAACTTACACCGAATGGCCGAAGACCGCCTGACTGAGTACATATCTGTTTTAAATCACATATCTCTTTTACGATTGATAACACATCAATAGGTGAATCATACGTTACACGGTGCTGCTGACTTTTAACCTGTGCACGGTCAACAAGTACACGAGCGTCAGGGATAATACCTGCTGCAGTCAATACAACATGGTCGTCAACATCGAACACCTTCTCTACACTTTCTGGAATCATTAGTTTGCTTGCAACACGCTTATCAGCTACTAACACAACACCGTCTTTACACATTATACCAATAGCCGTGCTACCTTGCTTAACAGTCTTTTTTGCATATTCTACCTGTAACAATCGTCCGTCAGGACTAAACATTGTAATACTACGATCATAACTCATTTTATCAATCATTTTAATTCCTCTTTCGCTTTCGCGATAATACCAGTGGTTAACACACTAGATATGGTAACTTCTTTATTTTTATACATTGTGATAAGAAACATTGACTTAATAACATCTTTCACGTACGAAGGTGCACAACGTACAATGAAACGGTTCCCTTCAACACATTCAGGTAACAACTGTATACCGCTATCCCCTAGATACATACCAAAACACTTTTCAAACTGCTTTTGCACCATTGAAAGTAACTCTTTTTTAGACAGCTTAATTGAACATTCAAACAAGACATAACGTTTCTTATCCTTTAAAGAAGGGCGAAGTTTCATATCACAACAAGAACTGTACTATTTTTAAAACTTGCCACCTTCAAGCTCTTCACGAAGGTCCACAATCTTTTGGTACACTTTACTTTGTAGTACAGGACTTAAACTTCCATACATCTTGTACACCTTCATGTAATATTTGCGTTTTTCTGTAGACTTATCAGACTTTTTAGCTAAATCAATCAAATTTTCAATACGTTTCTCAGCAAGTAATTGTCCTTCTATCTGTGAACGTAAACTCATTACGCGGCCATAATAATCTTGCTTTTTACTTTCACTCAGTTTCATATACAATTCGTAAGCTGACCCATAATGACTTTTCAAGGTGTCTACACTTGACACATCAACACTACCTTCAATCTTGCGTAAACGTCTTCGTAATCGGCGGTGTGGGGCTATTAAATCGTACCCAATGAATAAGCCGCCAAGGAACGTAAAACCACCTATTCCTGAAGCTAATAGTAACGTCATGTTAACGGGCCCTTCCTCTTGCTGCACAATAACTTGTGGAGGAGTAACCACTATCTGTTCAGGGACAGTTTTGGCATCACTAAAGTCGCCCGGGCACCATTGTTCTTCTGTAGGTTTTTCTTTACGTAGAAAGTTCCCTAACCCGTACTCTTCAAAACAGCTGTTTGCATCAGTACAATCTCGAACTTGAAAGTTATCATCACAAACAGACCAGTCGCCACATTCCCATTCCTGCGTACAATCATCAGAAGTCAAGGTGTAACTTGAACCACCACCAGATGAACTGCTACTAGATGAACTTCCGCCACCGCCACCGCCACCGCCAGATGAACCGCCACTTGATGAACCACTATCATCATCAGAACTACTGTCATCAGAACTATCATCGTCATTTGTTAAAGCTGCTAACCTTGAAGTGAGGCTACTTGTATAATTACCTAACAAAGGCAGATAATCCCCACCAACACTTATGTTGCCGGACGCATTGTACGGAACAGGCCTATCTGCAATACCATCACTTGAAATGTTTGGGATCCCAGAATAAGTACCGTTCCCATCATCTTTCCCATCATCTTGGTAATCACTGTACCAGTTACCACCAGTACAGTTGTTGCCCAGAATGTTTGTTTTGGAACAATCATACGATGAATTAAAGATAGTATCATTATGACTAATTATTGAAACGTTACTTGTGTTAAATATATTATCATAGACCCTTATGCTAGCATTCGTAATGTCTACACCAATTGGACAATTAAACTCGTTACCTGCAACCTGTATAAAATTTGCAACAGATATGTTTCTAATTTTAACACATGTATCATTCGCACCAACGTACGTGCCACGGATATAACCTTCGTTATTATCCCTACGAGATATTCCTGTCACAACATCATAAATCGTGGAATTAAGAATGTATGCATCACCTAACTGTGATACACCCAACACCGAACCTTTGATTACAGAACGGTTAATAGTACCATGATCCACCATTGTTGCCCCAATACTAAAATTAGAAACAATACAGTTTTTGAACGTATTCTGAGCACTCATGTTCACAGCCATGCCTGTCCCATTACCAATAAGACTATGGCCTGAACAGTCAAAAGTTATGGCAGGAGTTTGCAGGTTAAAACAAGTTTCACCATCAGTTAAGTTTATTGTAATATCTTGGTTCAAGGTTACATTCATTGTAACATTCTGTTCAGTACCACCACAACTTATTTCCCCTACCTCTGTCAAGGGCAGCATGTCACCAAACGCCCCTGTATCAGAACCGTTGAATGGAAGCAAAGTTTCACCTACACCGTCCAAATCTACGTCCCAGCCATCGTAGCTACCCCAGTAATTACCACCAGTACAATTACCACCAAGAATGTTAATGCTTGAACAGTTCAAAGTAGTATTCCAAGAAATATCTGAATGTACATCATGGTATGCAGGATAGGTTGTGTTAAACAAATTATTGTACAATGTTACATTAGTCGTGTTTTGGAAGTAAACACTATAATTCTTCAAATTATATGCTTTATTATTAGCCATCACAGTCGAGTTTACTGTATCAAAAGTGACAGTTGTAGTACTATGATTGAAAGTATTATTCAATAAATTACTTCCACTAACCTTGTACATCATTAAAGGTACGCCATCAGAACCATTAAACAAGAGCTTGAACACAGTCAATGAAGCAGTATTCCTTACTGTAACCCCATTTGTAGAATTATAAATTGAAACATTTGTAATGTTAACACCATCAATTAGATTGAGGTACATAGCTTCAGTTACAAAATTGTACAATACGTTATTTTCCAATGTAAGATTATCTGAAGCAAGAACACGTACACCAACAGTACCATTCACAAACGTGTTATCAAATATTTGGTTATGATCAGATTCAACCAATTGAACACTTCGATTCAAACGAAGGAACGTGTTAGAAGTAATATAACTATTATTTATTTCACTAAAATTAACACCAATAAAACTGTCAGCGATAGTCATCCCACTTATGTTTATGCCCACTGCAGGATCAACATAAACAGCCGTTGTAAAATTGCTTACAGTACCACCAGTCAAAGTCACATTATCATAATCACTAATGTTCACGCCAATACCGCTACCGTTACCAATAAGTTCATTACCGTTAAGGTCAATCACAATGTTGTCTGCTTTCACAATGAAGGCTGACTGGTTACATGAAACATCTTCAGTTAAAGTAATATCATGGTAAATGTGTGCGCCGCACATCATATTAAAATCAACGTATGCAACACCACTCCTGTTAACAACAGGCGCAGTATTGAAATTTACCAAATAGTGTGAACTGTTCGCAGACGCGTTCATTGCACCACCCATAGATTTTATCCGTCTATCACAACTGTCTGGTTCTAACCCAGTAGCGTTCCAATCAATGCAAACCCCACCATTCAAACGTTGTTGATGCTGTAACATAACAGTTGCATAATCAACCTCGCTACGTTCAGCAGTGTTACCAAGGTCAGTAATGCCACTAAAATTAAAATAAGTGTTTGTACCATTACTTGATAACACAAAAGTGCTGGCGTTAAAGTCAGTCTCATTAAACAAGGACCTAAACCGCCAAATAGGGTAAGAACTACTGTACGTAATATACTGCCAAACGTTAGGTACAATCTCGCCATCTTCAAGCGTGCCCGTATAAGAAGCTGTAGCTGTCAAACTTGCAGTTGCACTATCAGACGGTGCATAGTATACACGGCTCACATACAACATTAAAGGTAACTCATCATGCGTGTCAGAATCAATATTGTACCGAGTAGGCTGATCACTAATACCGTCACCTTCTACACCACCATTATACCCGTTGTCAAGCCCGTAAAAGTCATTGTAAAAGTTTCCGCCCTTACATGGTCCGCCAACAATGTTTGGACCATCCGAGCAAGTGTATGAACCGTACCAAGTGTTACTACCGGTATCATCAACATTTTCGGTGTTATCAAAATAATTGTCTTTAATAGTATTAGAATCACTTGACGTAATATTTAACCCGTACCCATTATCTTCAATCCAGTTCTCAGCAATAATGTTACCGTCACTATCACCTTGCAATAACATACCGCCTGCGTTACGTCGTAGAACGTTGTACACTATGTTCATTGAATCAACATCAGTAAAATTGTACGCAGTCTTATTACTATCCTGGATGTCAATGTCCCTAAAATGTTCTCCTAAAACACTGTTCAATACAGCAGTTGTGTTCAAGTTAAAAAAGCGGGCGTTCAAATAATCAGTGTTACTAACCACCATGGTGTCTGCTGACGAATAAGATAATTGAATGTTTGAACTAGTGTCAACCTCAATTGTGTCTTCAAGCGTGTTATTTGTGAAAAGGTTTTCTGCTAAATTTGATTTCACAATATCAACCATAGTAACATTCACACTTGTTATGTTCATTACAGTCAAATCTGATGCACCGTCAATATCTAAAAACCTTGAATATGTATCACCATAAATGTTTAACAAGGCAACGTCTGCAAACCCAACAGAACCATTAGATGTATAGGTATTATTTATAGAATGCACATTTGTGCTTGAACCTACTTGCATCACGCTTAAATCGCTACTAAAATTGTTATCTGACAAATTTAGATTGTCAATATCACTAAGCATAATGTGTGCAGTACTAGCTTTGGACGCACTCCCATCAAATATGTTACCGCTCATGTTAACACCACCAATATCACCGTGGAATCGTAATGCATACTGTGAACTTTCACCAAACGTATTATTTTTAATAGTTATACCCGACACATTTTGGTACACACGCAATAAAGTTCGTGCGTCGTTAAACGTATTCTTGTAATACGTGTGAGCTTCACTAAAGGTTGCACTATACGACGCAAAATAATCGTGTCTATCATAAGTGTTATACTGTACACTTGCACCGTCAACATTAACAAAGTATGACCCGTGATAATTCCTACTAAAATCGTTGCTGTGCACATAAACATTATCACTGTCAAACATGAACACACCGTAAAACTTTTTGTTCAAAGCAATAATGTTATCCGTCACATTTACATAAGACCCGTTCACAACATAAATCCCGTTATTATCACGTTCTAAGGAAGTGTTAGTAATAGTAGTATCATTCACGTCAACCATGTAAATACCATAAAAACTATTGTCAGTGATAACATTCTCTTTATCAATGTTAATCACACTACCGCCTTGAATGTTAATACCATAATAAAAGTTCGATATGTTACATTCACGTATTGTAATGTTATTATAACCAATACTCTTAATCCCTGAACCAGAACCAGACCCCATGATACTATAACCATTACAATCTAATAGAACGTTATCTGCAGCAATGTAGACTGCTTCATCTTCATCACAAAAAATGTCAGTATTCAAGGCAGTATCTTCTGTTATACTTATACAATTACTATGGCCTTCACCATCATCATTAGTCAATGGAAAATAGTCTAAATCGTCGTTAATTTGGTATGGAACTTGAGTGTCACCCACCATGTCACCTTGCACAGAATAGTTACCAAACCCACTCCCACTATCCATCCCAGCATAATTACCGTAATAGTTACCACCAGACATGTTACCGCCAAGAATGTTTGTCCCGAGTTGGTACGTAACATTAAAACTGTTCGAACTATTAGAATCCTGGTACACATTATATTCAGTACAGCTAGAACTGCAGTCAGTTACATTAATGATGTTGTTATACACTAAATTATCAGTACTATTAATGATGTCTAAACCAGTATAAGTTATGCCATATATTGTATTGTTCACAATTAAACTGTCAGTAGTATCCTCTAAACGAATACCATAATCACTATTATTAATTGTAATATTGTTAACCACGATATTGTTTGATGGATCAATATAAACACCTATGTCAAACCCAAAAATGATGCCGTTATTAATACTCACGTTCTCTGCATCTTCGACTTTTATTGCGTACCCTTCACCTTCACCTTGAAACGTAAATCCACCTAGGTCAAACACTAAGTCGTCGCCAGTGATAAGATAACATGCTTCACCATCACTAAGTGAGTCAACATAAAGGTCAGCAGTCATACTAAAATCGCTTGTAACTTCTTGGCAGTCAGGAGTACCTATCAAAGGTAGACTATCATTAATAAAAGTGGTACTATCATTGTAAGGTACTAAAGTGTCACCGATAAAATCACCTGACACGTTCGGAACATGTTCATTGCTAGCATTACCGTTATCAACCCCTGTGTACCCACTCCAATAATTACCACCTATGTAAGAGTTACCAACAATATTTGTCCCGCTTGAAAGTTGGCGATACGATACATTCCAAAAGTGGGTTCCTGAAACTACAACGTTGGGTTTACCTGAATCGTTCCGAAACAAATTGTTGTAGATAGTACTGTTTATACCTGAGATGTTTAACGAAAGGTTTTTAGAATTAATGAATTTATTTGCTGTAATATTAGTAGAATTTGCAAACTCAACAACTAAACCAAAACTATTATCTTCAAAAATATTACCTGAAATTGTCTTATTAGTACCATTGTAGTAATATAAACCGTACACATTATTTTCAAACGTACTATCCTCAATTGTAGCGTTACCGTAAACATGCAGAATACTATTATTATAATATTCGATTGAAGATAAAGTGGAAGTTCCGTTAATTGTCACCTCAGTAACATTTGTTAACACAACATTGTCGAAGGTAACATTCTCTAGGTTTAAAGTATAATCACTTATGAATGTCACATTACTATCTTCTATTGTAGCAGTATGATTAGCTAAAATCAAGTTCGAGAAATGTTCAACGTTACAATCTACAACCGTTATAGAGTCATACCCAGTCGCATTAATAAAGGAACCAGTACCGTTACCAGTTACATTATAACCATCACAATCCAAGGTGATATCGTCTGCTGCAAAATAGAAGCATGAGCCATTGCTTGAAAGATCACTCATCAATGTAATCGACTCACTATACGTCCCACCACATTGTGGTTCCCCTGGTGTTGTCAAAGGATAATAGTCACCTGGACTAAAATTACCTTCTTGAGTATAAGGGTAACTTAAGATAGATGTCCCATTCCCATAGATATCAGCAATACCATCACCAGTAATATCTGTTACATTAAGCTCAGCATAAAAGTTTCCTCCAAAATATACGTTACCATTTGCAGTGTCAGACACATTATAGTAAATATTATTGTCTCTCCCAGAAATAATTTGGGGGGTTATATTAAAATGGTTATATCCAGAGGTATCATTTATATTTATTGTATTCCCACTGAAATAATTGTTAAAAATAGATACATTATTATTTATTGAACCAGATGAAGGAAATTGAATCCCTTGCTGGTTGTTAATAAAAAAAAAGTCAGTTATATTGATTGGATGTTTGGTGCCATTCAAAGCACGCATATAAAGGCCAATAGTATTATTCGTTATATTGACTATGCCCGAACCATAAACTGGATCAGATTCATAACGAGGAGGAATGATACCAGCACAGTTACTATATATCCCTATTGAATTATTAGTTAAAATTATTGATTCCGCACGAGATAGATCAAAATAAGATTGTTCATCTAAACAACTATTCGACGTGACCGCCCATAATCCCTCTGTGTTATTTTCTATTAACACGTTACCTATAATCTCAATCATCCCATAATGGTTTGGATTTATACGAAGACCACTATCACCTCCACTAATGTTAACTTGATCTATGAAAGCTTCACCATCTTCAATTAATACGCCCCAACCCATAGAGGATGAAGTGTTAAAAACACCAGAAATTGTTGGTTTTTGACCACCAAGGTTATCAACTAATATACCAAACCTCCAATAATCTAAGAATGTATTTAACTCAGTGGTTGATAGCGTCATTGAACTATTTTCTAAATGGATTCCAGTATACCCCCCTTGTATCAAATTTCCTTCAATTATTAATTCATCATCACTAACATCTTCTAATTTTATTGCAGTCCCAACGGCCGCAGGCGCAGTTATATTTACAAATGAGTTATGGCTTATATTATTCTTCAATGAACCTGCCAATAACTCAATATGGATGAGATCCCAACCACCATAGAAAGGTCCAAACGTGTTATCATACACTTTATTCCCACCCATTGCAGTTGCAGTCGAAGTAATTATTGGCCCACCATTAAATACAATACCTCGTGTAGAATTAGTAAAGTTTGTCCAACTCGCATTTTCAGCCAGTGTTTCGCTTGAATTCCAATCAATAAACGTGTTACTATGTATCAAACTGTCGTGGACCCGGTCTTTCAAAAAGACATTCTCAATATTATTGTGGATACTATTATTATACAACGTTAGATCATTCGTGTCTTCTAAATATACACCGTACGTAAAATTAATGAATTCGCAGCCTTGAATTGTAACATTGTCATACCCAATAACTTCTATAGCACGCATGTGTGTTTCATTAGCATTTGAACCTTGCCCAATAAACCTTGTACCGTCACATGTCAAAATTGTATCATCACAAGTAATAGCTAAACCTTCTCCACCCTCGTCTGCATAAATGTCCATGTCCGGACATGTAACTTCACCACATATAGACCCAGGTATACTACACACATTCTCAATAAGGGGGTAACGGTCACCTTGGTCAAGAATCGGTTCAATCGATTCATTAGTACGGTGAGGCGTGTCAGTGTTACCTAAACCGTCACCATCTGTATCATAACCGTGGTATGATCCCCAAAAGTTACCTCCAAGAAAGTGGCCGCCAACAATATTAGATTGGACTGGATCTAGGTCGTACAAAGGAGACTTTGCAACGTTCCAATACACATAACTGTTACTGTCTGTTTGTGCATTATCTTGACCATCCAAAAACTTGTTATCATAAATGACAGAAGCATTATAATCAGTTAACTGTGTACGATCTGATCCATTCACTAAAGTCTCATTAAGATCATCACCAGAATCGTCACCAGTAAACAAAGCGGTGTTATTTACGTTTTGAATTAATAATGTCCCATTACTGAACGTGTTTAATGAAATTAAATGACCATACGTCCCATCAATGAACAAAGACTGGGTGTTGTTATCCATTAAGTTAGAAAGGATTGTGTTTTCTAAACCACCTGTGTCCATTCGAACACCATGGTCAAAACCATAGATCCTACAATTTTTAATGGTAACATTATCTCGCCCAGAAAGTTTGAACCCACTAAAATTATGGGTTGCGTTAGCTTGACAATCCATACAAGTTATACTGTGATTCCGACAATTAATCTCAACATTATCACGTTTTAAAACAAAACCATCCTCCTCATAACACTCAAAATCGTGTGCAATGTTATCTATACTTTCATACACTGCAATATCGCAGGAAGATATTGTTTCAACACCAATAATTGCACCCAATAAATTTCCATCTGAAGCGAAATATATGCCGCCAATAGCAACAGCTACTAACATGATTGCAGCTAACGCTAATGAGCCTCGGGTATTACGTTCCATCAAATCGCCTCAGACCTATCCTTGATTGAGTATAAGCAATGAAAATAATACAATTTGTACGTATATAAATATTTGGATTAAGATACGTTTATATATTCTTTAAACCTTATTAATTTATGGAGTACAAAAAACATGTTACTATGATCTTAGGAGCAATACTTTTTGTAGCAACAGTCGGCACACTCACCACATTTTCAAATGAAATAAGTATAGCCTCAACAGGGATGGCTACAAGTACAGTCCTTGGTTCAGATAAAGGAATAGTTGACCAATTCACAAATTATTGTGAGTGGTATGATTCAAATGACGAGACAGACTGTGAAGAAACATGTGAAGAAAAAATATGTATACCCCTAACAGAAATGTGTGATGAAGTTAATAGCACACAATGCTATTGTTGTGAGGTGAAATCATGAAAGATCCAAACGATTACATCGTAATTGGAGTATGGTTCGTTGCCTTAATTTGCGTCATGGTAATCATTGGTGCATTCCAATCAACAGGACAGGCATCAAACACAGGAGAATATACTATCACAGACGGAATTAATGCATTAGCAAACACATACAGCTTAGAAGGAGAAGGTGGAGTTAAGTGTTCACATTCAAGTTTATGTGATGGAAGAGCAATCACACAATTTGTAGACACCAAATTCACATCAGTTTTTGAAACAAGAAGAGGGAGTCATGTCTGCATCTGCCTCAATTAAAAAGATAAATCTTCAATTTTAACACGTTCTTGTTCCATTGTATCACGGTCACGGACCGTCACACAACCATCTTCTAACGATTCAAAATCCACAGTTACACAGTAAGGTACACCCATCTCATCAGCGCGTGCATACCTACGCCCGATGCTACCACTCACGTCAAAACTAACACTGTAACATTCTTTTAATAAAGTGAACACTTCTTCAGCTTTCGCAAGTAAATGCGCCTTATTTTTTACTAAAGGGAGTACAGCAATATTGAATGGTGCAACCGATACAGGCAAAGCCAAATTAACATGGCCACGATCATCTTCAGAATATGCTTCAAACAAAACCATTAGCATCACTCGTTCTAAACCATGCGTTGGCTCAATACAATGCGGTACAAACTTTTTTTGTGTTGCATCATCAACAACAGTCACGTTCATCCCACTATGTTTTGCGTGCGCCTGCAAGTCGTAATCGCCACGGTGCGCAATACCAAACACTTCCTTAAACCCGAACGGAAACTTGTATTCAATATCAAAGGTCGCACTACTATAATGGCTCAGTTCCTTACCTACATGTTCACGTACACGCAAGTTTTCAGAAGATACACCTAACGTATTAACATAAAAATGGTAGTATTCATACAACCAATACACTTGCCACGTGTTCACACCTTTATCAATGAACCATTGGAACGTGTATTCTTCAGCGTCAGCATTAGAACCCTGGTGTTCTTCAGATAAGACAGATATTGGGGTTGCCAAAAGTTCTTTTGATAATTCACAACCTTTTTCAGGGTGCACAAAAAATTCCATCTCCATTTGATTAAATTCACGAAGACGAAACAAAAAGTCGCGTGGACTAATTTCGTTCCTATAGGCTTTTCCAACCTGGCACACACCAAAAGGTGGTTTTAACCGTGACGTTTCTTTAATCAAAGCGAACTGTGCAAAAATGCTTTGTGCAGTCTCAGGCCGTAAATACGCCGTGTTCCCATCAACAGCGCCAACTTGCGTTTGAAACATTAAATTGAATTGTTGCACAGGTTCAAAATCTTCACCATTATACTGCAGTTTATGTTTATTAATCAAGGTTTGAATTTCGTCCGCAGACATACCGTCAGCAGCAATGTTTAATGTTTCTTCAATAAAATGGTCCGCTCGAACTTTAGTACGAGTTTTCACAGTAGTCAACATTAAATCGCCAAAAGTTGCAACGTGCCCGCTTGCTTCCCACACTTTAGGATTTGTTACAATTGTACCATCGAAAGGTACAATGTTGCGACGATCCAAGAATTTGAGCCATGCATTAACAACGTTACGTTTAATACGCGCACCCAGCGGACCATAATCATAAAACCCTGCATAACCACCGTAAGCGTCAGCAGAACGAAAAGCAATACCTTTCTTTTTACAAAATGTTGCAAAATCTTCAATGTTCATACAACTGCGTACTATGACACACTTAAATAATTATCCACGTAAATACGCAATGTCTGTCTCCGACCATTCAACCTGGCGACTAACATCGTCACCAATAAAAGATTTTATTGATTCAACCTGTTGCTCTGTACGACTAACACTTTGGTGTAATACTGGCGCCAACTTTTGCGCTATACTTTTACGTTTTGCACGTTTCATGTTACCCTGCCACACCATTAAACCGACCATTGGCTGATAGACCTTTTTTAACAAGTCAGTGTTCAGGCCAACGCCCACTCGAACAAAATCGTATACATACGCCATATACCGCCAATACTGTTTTTTGCGTATACGTTTTCTATAAAGGTCAGCAGTAGCCACCCACAGTAAAGCACGGGCACCGTTACGTACAACGCTTGCTTCAACCCAGTCAACGCAAGAGTCCATGTCGACATCTTTAAACAAAGTACGCAATACAGGAACCTGTTTTGTATTAAAAAGTACAGTAACATCTTGTTCAATAATACTCGTTACGTCGCGAGAAGAAAGAGTGGACACATAGTGAGCATCCAACAATGGTAATGTTTTAGCATCATTAATCATCGCGCGAATATCACAGTTGTTCATTCTTGCAAGAGTTCGAACACCGTCGCCCGTATACCCCAGTTTACTTAATAATACCACTGATTCATCAATTGTTGGACGGCGACATTCAATCTTTTTCAAATCTTTCAACACTTTATGTTTAGACCGATCATACTCCGTTAAAGTTAAAATTACTGGTGACGACGACTTTTTTGCAAAGTCAACAATGGCTTTTAACCCGCCCCGGTCATGTCGCCCACTTAAAACGTCGACATCGTCAAACAGTAATATTTGAGGACGCATAAACAACGTCTGTTGACCTTGCAAACTAGACAAGGACTCAATACTAGATTTGTTACGGGCGTCCCCACTGTTCATTTCAAGAACATCGTAACCCAACCGTTTAGCTGCTTCATAGACAGCATACGTTTTACCGCTACCGCAAGGACCCATAATGTAAAAAGGAATGTTACGTTTTAAACATTCAGTTAACTGATGCATGAACATTTCATCATAAGCATAATACATAAATGAAGTCCATTAAACACACATAAATACTTTGCCATAACAAACAATATAAGAAGGAAAGTCCAGAGTACAAAATATGGAAAAAGGATTAACTTACGCAGATGTCTTATTAGTGCCTAAAAAAACACCGCTTGAAAGCAGGAAACAAGCTCAAATCAACACATTATTTACAAAGAACATAGTATTAAACATTCCTTTTATTAGTTCAAACATGGCCACTGTTACAGAGCACGAGATGGCAATCTCCATGGCAAGACATGGCGGGATAGGAGTAATCCACCAATTTTCAACCATAGAAGATCGCTGTAATGAAGTCCGAAAAGTAAAACGGTCAACTGCTTATGTGATAGATGAACCATTATCAGTACCTTCAACAATCACAATCAAAGAGTTAAAAGAAAAGTTAGTGGACACAGGTATCAGTTCAGCTTTAGTCATTGACCAAGAATTAGTAGGTATTATTACGCACAAAGATTACCAATTTGCCAAAGATGACCTGACAGTTGAACAGGTAATGACAAAAAAGCCTAACTTAATTGTTTGTAATGAAATCCCAAGCATAAATAATGCAAAAGATATTATGTATAAACACCGGATTGAAAAATTGCCTATTATTTCAGGCACAATCAAACTTATCACGGCCAAAGATGTGCGGCAGCACGAAGAATGGAAATATGCAAACAGAGATAATAAAGGAAGATTACGCGTGGCAGCAGCACTCGGAGTAAAAACAGCAATCACTGATGCCAAAGAACTTATTGATGCAGGGGCAGACGTGTTAGTGATGGACGTTGCACATGCACACAGCGATACAATCATAGAAAAAGTGAAACAACTTAAATCCCTGTACACCATAGATCTGATGGTAGGGAACATCGCAACAGTTCAGGCTGCACGAGATTTAATTGAAGCAGGTGCAGACGGATTAAAAGTGGGTATTGGGCCATCACCAGTGTGTACAACACGTATTATGTCTGGTGCAGGTATCCCACAATTTACCGCTGTGCAAGACGTGTGCAAAATTGCAAAAGAGTATGGTGTACCAGTAACTGCTGACGGAGGAATGAGTAGCCCAGGCGATGCCGTGAAAGCTATTGCTGCCGGAGCAAGCAGTGTGTACAGCGGCTCATTTTTTGCAGGGACTGACGAAGCACCCGGAAGAATCTTGGTTAAGAATGGTAAAAGATACAAAAAGTATATGGGGAGCGCATCTTATGATAACAATCATGCCAGAAAAGAAAATCTTACCAAAACCAAAATAAAAAAAACACTCGATATTTTTGTGGAAGGCGTAGCAGTACTTGTTGATTATAAAGGGCCCGTGCGCAGCGTACTAAAAAAGTTGGTTAAAGGTTTACAAAGCGGGATTAGTTATGGTGGCGGACATAACATCAAAGAGTTACAACAAAACGCAGAATTTATCCAGATTACTGCGGCAGGATGGCACGAGTCAGAGTCAAGAGGTTCTAAACTTTCTGAGTAAAACCCACAGTTATTTTTTCTCCATCCACAATGAACGGGCGTTTTACCAAGTTACCGTTCGCGTGTAATAACTCTACAAGGTCAGATACAGCCATATCATCTATTTTTTTGCTTAACCCCAACTCACGATAATCTTTACCACTTCGGTTACACACTACGCGTTTACCTAAAAGTTTGATAGCTTTTCGAAGCTCTGTTTTGGTCGGTGGTTGTTCACGGATAGGGATACTTTGATACGTAATACCAGCTTGATCCAATTGCTTAGTAGCTTTACGGCACGTACCACATTTCTTATACTGATAAACTTTCATAGATATACGGAACATTAAACTTATATAAAGAACTTCTGTGACACATTGTATGTTAGACAATAAATATAATGCGCAAGCCGTAGAACAAGAATTGTTAGATAGTTGGGCAAAGGAAGGAACCTATGCGTTTAATCCAGATACTATTAAAAAAATATTTAGTATTGACACCCCACCGCCAACAATGAGTGGAAACATGCATCTTGGCCACGCGTTCAGTTTTGCACAACAAGATTTTATTGCTAGGTACAAACGTATGCAGGGGTACGAAGTATTTTACCCGTTCGGGACAGACGATAACGGGCTTGCATCAGAAAAGCTTGTACAAAAGAAAAAAAAAGTGAACGGTGCAAGGATGGACCGGCAAGAGTTTATTCAGCTGTGCACTGAATATTTAGATGAAGCAAGACCAGAGTTTATTGCAGATTGGCAACGTATTGGGATGTCATGTGATTTTGATTTACAGTATTCCACTATTAATAACCATTGTCGTGCAATTAGCCAAAAGAGTTTTTTAGACCTTGTAAAAAAAGGGCGAGCATACCGTAAAGAAGCGCCAGTCATTTGGGACACACAATTTCAAACTGCTATTGCGCAAGCAGAATTGGAATCTATAGAAAAAAAAACGTATTTCAATGATTTACAATTTAAAACTACTGACGGTGAAACAATAACTATTGCTACAACAAGACCCGAATTATTAGGTGGTTGTGTAGCCGTGTTCGCTCACCCAGACGATAAACGGTACCAACACTTGTTTGGTAAACATGCCGTTACACCAGTCTATAATGTTGAAGTACCAATCTTGCCAGACGACCAAGTTAGCATCGATAAAGGGACTGGCCTAGTAATGTGCTGTACGTTTGGTGATACCACAGACATTGAATGGTATAAAAAACATAATCTACCCCTTAAGATGGTAGTTACACCATGGGGGAAAATGAATGACAAAGCTGGGGCCATAGCAGGGTTAAGCATTGTGGACGCCCGGAAAAAAATGATTGAGATCCTAGATGAACAGGGTTATTTAGTAAGCCAAAAGGAAATAATCCATAATGTTAATGTGGGAGAACGGTCAGGGAGACCCGTAGAAATCATCAATTCAAAACAGTGGTACATAAAATATCTTGATCTTAAAAAACAGTTTTTACTTTCAGGTGAAAAACTACAATGGTTCCCACCACACATGAGGTCACGACTTAACAACTGGATCGAAGGTTTAAACTGGGATTGGAGTATTAGCAGACAACGCCATTTCGGTGTACCGATACCTGTCTGGTATGATGCAGAAGGTAACGTCTACTTTGCTGACGAATCACAATTGCCAGTAGACCCAATCAAAGACAGACCATTATCTGCACCAGAAGGCATTGAGTTATTTCCTGAAAAAGACGTGTTTGATACATGGTTCACAAGTAGTAGTACTCCATTTTTAGCACGAGAACTTGTTAAAGGTACACCAGCATACAACAAGTTGTTTCCAATGAACCTTCGACCGCAAGCACACGACATCATTAATTTTTGGTTGTTTTATACTATGGCCAAAACACAAATAATACACGAAGTTAATCCTTGGTCACACGTAACCATCAGTGGCTTTGTTCTTGATCCAAAAGGAAACAAAATGAGCAAGAGTAAAGGTAACGTTATCGCGCCTCAAGAAGTTATCGAGAAATATAGTGCGGACGCTATCAGGTACTGGGCCGCAACATCAAAGCTTGGTGACGATTTACCGTACCAAGAAAAAGATGTTAAGACCGGCATGAAATTTGCAAACAAACTGTGGAACGCCGCACGTTTCATTGAACAGCAGCTTGAAGGGTATACACCACAAGAAAAAGATCTTACTGAAGCGTGGGACAAGTGGGTTATAACCAAGCTTCAAAAAACAATTAAACAATGCACAGAATCTTTTGAAAAGTTTGAGTATAGTCAAGCAAAACGTTCTATTGACAGTTTCTTTTTCCACACGTTCTGTGACAATTACTTGGAAGTTGTCAAGGATAGATTGTATAATCCTGATAAACGTGGTGAAGACGCAAAATGTTCAGCGCAGTATACACTCTACACTTGCTTAAAGATAGTGTCACAATTATATGCACCATTATGCCCTTTTGTAACAGAAAAAGTGTACAGGGAACTGTACGGTGACACTGTGCACACAACACAGTGGCCACAAGCGAACGAGCAATTGATTCAAGATACGCAGGTTGCAGACAAACTTGTTGAACATATTGCAGCAGTACGTAAACATAAAAGTGATAACCAGGTATCATTAGGATCAAGTGTGGAAACAGTAACAATACCCTCGCTTAACATAGAAGGTTTTAAAGAAGATTTTAAAGCAGTAACACGAAGCGAAAATGTTGTAATAGGTGAAACGTTTAACGTAAAGTAAAGGTGGTCTCACTTTCAACTTCTATCATTGAAACACTGCCACTAAGTGCCACAGTGTTACCTTGAGTAAAAGAACCACTGTAACCACGAAAAGTTATTACTTCAGAATCAGCTGTGTAAACAACATTATCAGACGTGATTGTACCGCCACCAGTCAAGGTTATATGGTCAATGTGTACACGATCAATGCTTAATGAATTTACACTTAACCCCTCACTATGTACGTTAACTTGTGCAGAAGGACTTAGTTCTACGCCGTTCACAACAATGCTCGAAGTTATACCATTGAAAGTCATAGTGTCTTTGAAACTTAAAGAACCAGTATAATCCACTAATTGCATTGAAACTTCGCCACTATCCTTTATACGCAAAGTATCCTCATTAACAAAGATTGAATTTCCTGCATCGCTAAAAGTAAGAGTTAGATTAGCGTTTAACACTTCGGCTGAAAACCCTGAATGCGTCCCAGTAATAATTGTGTCAAGACCAAAAACGTTATCATACGATGTTAATTGAGGGAGCTCGATTGAAACATCTGCACCAGAATTAGCTTTTAAAAAAAAGGTTAATGCAAATACAGCCAAACTTATCAAAACCAAGGTTACTAATACCCTTCGCAACATGTCTGGTTTATCATCCATGTTTAAGACATGACTTCCATTCTTTTATTACTTTCTATTCGTGCTTCTAATTCAGATACAATTTTCCGAGGATTTTTCATTGGAGGAAAAACAAGGTTTTCTGTCCCACTATTACTACGGAGGATAATAATACCATACCCTAACAATCGTTGCCATAAATGTTGTCTTACACTAATATCACTTACATTCTCAAGGTATATTGCGTGAATGTTTCGGTTTAAAATACCGTGCACAACACTTATTTTACTATCGTCAAATAAAATGTGTGTTCGGACCCGCATTAATTCTGCATAAGCAACGCAAACACCAGATAAAGGAAGAAAAAAAATGATATTCTCCATGAAAGCCACTAATAAACAAAATATTGCGAGTGTATATTCTAACACATACTTTCTTCGACAGGATCTGACTTTCATAAACAGCGTAATTAAAACACATATATATTGATATGGGTAAACAGAAGATATAAAAATGAAAATGTATACCCTACTAGTATGTCCATGTTAGGTAAACTAAACATTTTACGTTTTTTCAAAGAAGATGATAAGGAATACGATAACCGTTTCTTAAAATTTTATCATCAAAATAAAAAACGGCTTAACAAAGAAAGACGGTCAAAGTACCAAATCCATAAAGAAAAAGGTTTATGCGTTAGATGTAATAAACATGCAGTAGCAGGCATTGTATTTTGTGAGTATCATAAAAGTAAACAAAAAGGGTATAATGCAAAAGCAAGAGAAAAAGATTAATTTACTACGTACGCACCTTGCACATACTTTTTTGCCAAATTTAGTTTTGTTTCATTCTCTGCATAGATCGTGTACAAAATATCTTGTTTTTGAACGCTTGAACCTATCTTACGATGAATAAAAATTCCTGCACCCTTATCTAAAGGTGCACCTGCAGTCCGCGCAATTTTTGAGATAATTTTATTATTAATTGCAATTATCTTCCCTTCAGAACTAGAACGAACATTATACCTGTATTGTCCAAGCTTCGGTTTTCTGCATGGGCCTTGTAACGCAATTATATCTTTCATTTTTTGCCATGCTGCCCCGGACTCTAGCAATTCTGTTGCTAAATCCTTAGGTTTGCCTGCTAACTCAAGCAAATGTTCAGTTAACAAAATACTTTTATCACGTAAGTCTTGTGGGGCTAATGGATCATTTCGTAACACAGCAATAACGTCTTCAGCTTCAAGTAATGGTCCAACCCCTCTTCCTATTGGTTGAGAACCATCAGTAACAATCACTTTTACGTGCATGCCTAAACGCTGACCGACATCTTCAAACAACCGTTGTAACCTACGCGCGTCACGTTTAGATTTGACTTTTACATCTGGCCCCATAGGAATATCAATTAAAACATGTGTAGCACTAACACTATACTTCTTAGCCATGACTGAAGCAACAAGTTGACCTTCTGCATCTATAGACATAGGACTTTCAACCAAAATGATTTTATCATCTGCAGGAGCAAGGTTCATGCTCCCACCGTGAACCAAACAACCTTTAACTTGTTTTACAATATCCAATATCTTTTTTTGGGGTAACTCAACTTTTGCCAAACATTCCATTGTGTCTGCTGTACCAGCAGGACTTGTTATAGCCCTACTACTCGTTTTAGCAATTGTTAACCCTGCAGCCGCTAAAATTGGTACAACAATCATGCTAGTACGATTGTTGGGGACACCACCAATACAATGTTTATCTAACGTCACACCACGAAACGATATCTTGTCTCCCGTAGCAACCATTGCTTTAGTTAGATCAACTATTTCTTGGCTTGATAAACCATGTATGTAACAAGCAGATACAAAATAAGTTTTTTCAATATCAGTTAAACGATCAGCAGTAATATCCTTAACTATACTTAACAATTCTTTATAATGTAAAGAATTGCCGTTTAACTTATCACGTATAAATTCAACTGAGTCAGGTTTACCTGAAAATGTAACTTGAATCTTTGTACCAGTACGAATATGCAAAATCTTGCACACATCTTTAAACAAAGCAAGTGTCCCAGGTTTAACTAGGGTTATATCCGAAGTTATGTCAAGTATAACTGTCAAAGAAGATTTTTTGGTAGATAATTTAATACGATCTGAATGTTGAAAATCGTACAAATCTGCGTCTTTCTTATGCATGACTGCAACAAGAGTTTGCCCAGTACTAATGTCAAGTCGTTCAACCCTAAAATCTACCATCTATTTGAGGACGTAACTACTTCTCATTTTTATATATTGTGGTATCTTTGTTTGACACTGTATGCTCAATTGTAGTAAAAGGTACGACTATAGAATTATTTATTGGAACTAGAACTTTGCACCCTTCATAAACAATAATACGTTCACCACAATCTTTGTGCACACTAGATGATGGGTGCACATAAGGTAAACTGTTCAATATTTCGTGTGCATCAAAAAGTTGGTCAGGTGTACCAACAGGCATCCAAAAATTGGCCAGAGTATAACTTAACAAATTACGGTCAAAACATAATTGGACCAAATCAGTTATTTCATATTCACCCCGTGAGCTTAATGGGACTTGATTTAATAATTCTACAGCCCGTAATGGAAAATGGTACGCACCTATGTTTGCAAGGTTACTTTTTGGGTACAAAGGTTTTTCAATAATCTTTTTTGGAACATCTCCCTCCAAAACAACTTCACCATATTGCCTAACATCATCAACCACCTTAACCAAAATGCTAGGTTGACTTGCCAAATTTTTAATATCGTCTACACCGTATAAATCGTCTGAATTAAACACTAAAAAATTTTTCCTAAGTTTAGGCTTAGCAACTTTTAGTGCACCAGCGGTCCCGTTGAGTTCATGTTGGTGAACATAAGTTACACGAACACCTGCGTAACTCTCACCAATACACGCTTTCACTTTATCTGCAAGGTGCCCAATTACAATAATAAACTCCTCCACGAAATCTAAAGAATCTAATAAGTAACACAAGATTGGTTTCCCTGCAACTTCCACAAGTGGTTTTGGCACACTTTGGGTCAAAGGTAGTAATCGTTTCCCTTTACCAGCAGCTAGAATTACGGCTTGCATACCACCTTTCTGTGTATAAGACTTATTTATATCTTGTGAACATACTCACTTATACAATCATACTCTTCATTGGCACAATCATGCTCAGTCTCGATTGGTAAGTTAGCATACTTCCCATGCAAAAACAATACTGTATAATGCCCTGCAAGGTTACCGTAACGAATTTCTGCATCACGGCGGTTCCCAAGAACGATTGATGAAGGATACAATTTGAACACAGAAAATTTCTGTTTGTTTTCTGAAACAACATGTATAGCGCTAGCACTTTTTTTAAGTCCAAGAATACGCATCTTTTTCATTTGTAATAAAGGATCACCTGTGGTTACAAACACACAATCATGCTCAGTACAAAAATTCTTAACGCCACTAAAAGGTTTAATGTTCATTAAATTTTGAAGAGTGTCATCTAACTGTTCAGTCCGACTATAAACTGTGTCATCTATATCCACTAAATATGTTTGCATAATGCCTCCTTATATTTGTGTGGGCATGGAACACTGTTAACAGTTAGCATATCAACAACGATACGCGAGTCATGCACAACCTGAAAATCGTACGAAGAATCAGTAAGGTACACATCTATCTTCCGGCCAAGATATTGTTCCATTACATCAATATGATCTTTAGTGGTCCAACCTTTGGTCTCACCTAATTTCTGTTTTTGGTTCCCACACAAAATTATCTTTTTATCACTCACCCATTCTTTAAACCCGTCAACTAAAAAGTTTGGAAGTATGCTTGTCCACACATCACCTGGAGCAATAATGAGTGTTGTCGCAAAAGGTTTTACGCACAGCATAGCAGGTTTATTTAATGTTAAAGAGACAGGGTTACCATGTTCACCATCAGACGTATCAATTAAATGTTCCCCAGTAAGACTTGTTGAACGATAATGTGCAATTAAATGCCGGTCATCATTAGTTATAGGGTAAACATTCGTTTGCACAGAATAAAGTTTTCGAACATAATTTACTGATTCCAATAAATTTTCACCTTTATTAAGCCTTGATTGTAACAGAAGGTTCCCTAAAGGATGCGTGCCTGGCCTATACTCCAAACTTGACCCTAGAGAAGATAATACTTTTCGAATATCCCCCACTGCAGGAGTCCCATTACGCAGTTTACCAGTAGACCCCCCACTATCAAAGACATTTATTAGATACTGTGCATTAGGAAAAACTTTGGCTAAAAAAGATGTACCATTCCCACCACCAAGTATCACTATAGTCATGTTTAAAGACGAAAAAATGTGTTTTTTATACTTTATGGAGCTAAGCACAATCAAAATGTTTATAAATGGATGTCTTTCTTGCCTATTCTATGACACAAATACTCGCAGTCAATCCACACAAACTGATCTTGCAGGTAGCAAAAGAGTTAGAAAAAGAGTCAGCTATCTCACAACCTGAATGGAGCAAGTTTGTTAAAACCGGTCACCACAAACAAAGGTTACCTTTATTAGATAATTGGTGGCACGTTCGTTCAGCAGCAATCCTACGTACAATTGCACGTATTGGGCCTGTTGGCACTGAAAAACTACGTACAAAGTATGGTGGACGTAAAAATCGTGGGCACAAACCTGATCGACGATACAAAGCATCGGGTTCAGTTATTAGAAAATCTTTGCAGCAACTTGAAAGTGCAGGGTTAATTCAACAGAAAGAAGTTTCAGGGCATAAAGGAAGAGTTCTTACACCAAAAGGAGTAAGTTTACTTGACAAAACTGCGATTGGAATTATGAAAGAGGAAAAAAATGGCTCGAAATAAACATCCTTCATTAAAACAAAAACTGCACAAGTTTGGTACCCAACACAAATGGGCACCATTCTGGACCGTAGTAAAGATTTATGGGAAAGGTAAAAGAGTACACCCTTCTCAACACACTGCTGTAAAACGTCATTGGCGACGAAACAATTTAAAGATCTAAAATGGAACGAGTATACACTATCCCCCTACGAAGAGAGTACAGGAAAGCTGCAATATGGCGTCGTACTAAACGTGCAATGAACGAAGTTAGAACTTTTTTATCAAAGCACATGAAAAGTGATGATGTCCGTATTGGAACTGACGTGAACGAGTTTCTATGGAAGCACGGTGGAAAAAACCCGCCACACAAAGTTAAAGTAACTGTTACAAAAGATGAAAACAATGTTGTAAAAGCATCATTGTTTACACAATCAAATGGTTAACCCTTTAACCCACATATTTTTTTCTCATACTCTACTTGACCACCACATTACAAACGAAGAGGATGCAATAAGTTTATCCATTGGAAGCATATTACCCGACATCTGTTTATCAGGGCTTATCCCTTACAATTCCACACATACAAAAAATGTTGAGTTTTTAGAATGGTGCATTACTAGAGAAGAAAAAATTGCAGCGATTGCAGCCATTACGCATGCAGAAAAACCGTACGGGATTGACCATTATACACATAACACTAACGGATTTATTCATACACACCATGATAAAGTCAAAAGTATTTTACTGAAATACCCTTACTTTAACAACGCAAACATGATGACCGTACACCATTGTATCGAATTCATAATAGACCACCTACTTGTTGAAAAGTACCCAGATCTTCCTTTGAAAGCAGTTAAACACTTACAAAGTGATAAAGCACAAAAAATCGTGCACAAGTATACAGAGTTCCATTCATTGTCCGTGAAGGACAGAGTTAAAATTAATAAGATTTTCAAACATAAACTTCTTCAAAAGTATCTTTTACAGTTCGGATCTATCAAAGGTACTGCCAAAAACTGGCAAACTATCAGAAATTATTATACTATCAAAAAGCATGCAAGAAGTAAAAGTGAACAGTTAAAGTTGCTTGCTAAATTAGGCACAAAACATATCCTTTCAATCCATAAAATACCAGAAATAATTTGTGCGTTTACAGAAGTAAAAGAATATCTTAACGAATATTACGAAGAATTTATCAACGACACACTAGAAAATGTTAACCACATTGTAAAAAAATATGAATCACATCTTAACTGAACAACCAACACAGTACACAGCAACAATAAGCGAATTATTAGAAGGCGGAATCATTAACATAGATAAGCCTAAAGGGCCTAGCAGCCACCAAACAAGCGATTATGTTAAGAAAATTCTGAACGTGAAAAAAGCTGGGCACAGTGGCACATTAGACCCAGCAGTCACAGGAGTACAACCTATTGCTTACGGGTGGGCAACCAGGATTATTGAATATTTTCTTACTGCCCCAAAAACTTATGTGGGCATAATGCATGTCCATAAACCTTTCACACTAAACGAGTTACAAAAAGTCGTGGAACAATTTCATGGAACAATTAAACAATTGCCACCAATCAAAAGTGCAGTAAAACGTCAAATACGTGATCGTAACATATACAAGTTAGAAATCAACGAAATTAAAGGACAAGATGTTATGTTCACAGTAACTTGTCAAGCAGGAACCTACATTAGAAAATTGTGTCATGATATGGGTAAGGAACTAAAAAAAGGTGCGCACATGGCATCATTAAGAAGAACCAAAGCGGGACCAGTAGATGAACAAGACTGTTTAGTAACCCTTGATGACCTTCACGACGCAATGCAGTATTATAAAGAAGGGAACGATAGCATGCTAAAAACAATTATTCATCCCATCGAAATCGGTGTACGGCACCTCCCTAAAATTTATGTTCATACTAACGCAATAAGATCTATTCAGAACGGCCGGGACCTTGCACGGCCAGGCATCATTGCATTAGACGAGTTTGATACCAATGACAAAGTTGCAGTTATGACAGACGATTCACGTCTTATTGCAGTAGGCATTGCATTAAAACCATATTATGAAGTTATAAATTCAACTAAAGGAATTGTTGTTAAAACAACTAAAGTTTTCCAGAGGGAAGTTCCACAATCTTTCCATCCCACCCTGGATTCAAAATAGTTACACCGTCAACTTCTGTGCAAACACCTGCAGATTCATGTATATGACCCGAAAGAGCGATGACAGGCAATAACCGTTTCAAGCTTCGGCGAATATCTTTACATCCTACATGGCCAATAGACAAATTGTCTAAAGGAGTACCGTACGGTGGCTGATGAGTTAACAAAATTATTTTCTCGTTTTTATATTTATTATACCATTCCCTTGCAATCTCTCGGTATTCATCATTCTCTAATAAGAAACCGCCGCCACCATACCCTAAAAGAACATATTCGCCTATCTTTACAGACTTACGATCACAATTAGTGATGTTATCATAAGATTTGACCATCTCATTAAAACTAGTATGTTCTTCATGGTTACCCGGGATCAAATAGACTGGCTTAGGCATTTTATCAAAATGTTCTAACACCTTACGAAGGTTTTGACCCATAAAAGTAAAATCCCCACAGATTATAATACAAGTAATATCGTCTGCCTCGGCAACTTTAGACAGACGTTTAATAATACTAAAGTCCGAATGGACATCAGTAAACGTCAAGAATTTCATGCAATATAACTTTCTACGTTTTGAAGCTCAACATGACGAAGAACAACATCTTTTACTGGGAAAACACTGTTTAACACTTTTTTAAGGTCACTTTGAATCTTTTTACCAATAACGTTGTTTACTAATTCATTAAACTCTGTTGCAGAAATTAAAGTAGTTAACTCTTCAACTAATTTGTTACGTAACTGTACACCAGTTGAACGTGGACTTTTACCGTATGTTAAAATTAAGCCTTTCACCAAGATTTCTTTGTCATCTTTTGTTTTGAAACTGTGCACTGCATCTACTCGAGAACTGTTTTTACGGACCATCCGTTTAACATAACCAGAATCAAGTGTATATTCTTTAATTAAAGTGTGTAGTTGGTTACCTTCAAGTTTGTTTACTGCTAAAGTGATATATACACTCTGGTCACGCATACTACCAGTAAGGTTCCTCATGTTAACACGCATACATCGGCCTAAACCGTTTTCAGGTGCAAATAAGTATGTTTCTCCAACCTCTTTCTCCCCGAATAATGCTGGAGCATGAACAGGATACCAAGCTTTTCGCTTAGATTTTGATTTTGTTTGACGTTTAGCTGCCATTTGTATTCTCACTCAGTAGCGAACTATTTAAAAAGCTTACGACTCAACTGTATATAATGAACGTTTTAATCAGTAGCGATGTGGAAGGTGTGTGCGGAGTAGATGATTACGAGTATATAAACGGCCTTGACAAAAACAAGCTTGAACAAGGCAAAAAATGGGTTACAGAAGAACTTAATGTACTTATTGACGTCTGCTTTGAAAAAGGTGCGAAAAAAGTTATGGTTGTTGATGGGCATGGGAAAGGTGACAACATTATCATGAATCTTCTTGACGACCGCGCGATGATACTTCGTAAGCATGAATACAGAATGATCGAAGGTATCACAGACAATGTTAACTATTTAATTCTGCAGGGGTACCACGGGAAAGCCAACGTCGCAAACTCTTTTACGGCACACAGCTATTCAAGCTTCTTTTTTTCAGAAGTGCGTGTTAACGGCCGTAGTATTGGAGAATCTGAACTTAATGCTATGGTAGCTAAACAACTAGGTATCAAAACAATCTTACTAACAGGAACAAAAGAAGCTATTAACGAATGTCAGATTAAAGGGTTACAAACAGTTGAAACTAAAGAAAGCCTATCATGGTCAACAGCACAGTCTTATGACCAAAAAGTAGTTTTGAAAAAAATGAAAGAGAAGTGTGAACACGCATTTGACACAAAGGATTCTATTGATTACATTGACGACGAAATTTATAATGTGGAGATTGAAGTTGAATTGAACCATTTAGCAATAGCAGAATTGTTAGCATACCCACGAATTAATCCTAAAACGATTTCTTTTGATGCACCGAGTATTGAAGATGCGTACCTAGAACTAATGCGTATTGGACAAGCATGTAAAAAGTTGTATTCAACAATTTATTGAATTATACAATTTACTCATAAACTGGTCCACCAAATCACGGCGACCAGCATAAATGAAGTCTTCGGTAGCAGGAGACGGATTCAATATTTCAAGTTCGCTCACATAAGGGTTAAGGTTCTCATCCGTAACAATATCAACACGATAAAATGTAGGGTTATAACCATTATCACTGAGCCAACCACCAATATCACGAGTTAGCTCTACTTCTTTTTTGTTTGGTTCATAAGGATTAACATCAACATGTGTTTGAGCTCTACCCCAAGCCATGATCGGCTTACCATTACCCTCATACCCGCTAAGCGTATGAATACGAGGCAAAACAATATCTTCACCTACCACCATTAATTTACGTTCACCTCGTTCAGTGAAACCAGTCATATAAGGCTGATGAATTAGTCCCTGAGTAGTACCATAAAAGTCACCTCGCCCAAACTTGGTATACAAACCTTCTTTTTGCTCACCAGTTAACTGAGATGTTACTTCTGTTCCAATACCGCGCTCGCTAACAAGAGGTTTTACGATCCCAGTAGTTAAACTCAATAGATGGTCTAACGATTTAACAGCAGTGGTCGGTACAACAGGTATCCCTGCTTGTTGTAACCGTAACAAATACTGTTTACTAATGAAATCTTGTACAACGTTGTAAGGGTTATGTGTCGGAATCCCGCACTTCTGCGCACGTCGGTATAAAGCTAAAAATTCAGGCATATCATTTGTTAACGCAGTCACTCTATACGGACTAGATTGTCCTACTGCCCCCATAAATAACACGTCCAACTCTTCAAACTTAATTTCTGATTCTCGGTAACGCCCACTATATTTTCGGCGAAGGTCAATCATGTCACCAGTATAAATGTCTAAGCCTACAACTGGCCCTTGTTGCCTGAACGCTTTAATAAACTCACATGTTTTATCAGATATATCGTCGTACTGGTCATTTTGTACACGGTTCAATAAGATACCCATTAATTTTTTATCCATTTAATTCTCCTACCGCTACCACTTCTGAACTTACAACCTCACCAACCTCTTCTTTAACAAGACGTAACGTTTCAAGAGCAACACAGTATGATGGATCTACTAAAGGAACACTGTGTTCTTCATTCTTCATTACCAAAGGAATTTCTGTACAGCCCATAACAACACACTCTGCCCCTTTCATTATCAAAGAGTCAGCAACACGGTCCATTATAGCTTTCCCAGCTAAATGTTGACCCGCCTTAACCAAATAGATTGCATCAGTCATTGCTTGTTGATCTTCTTCACAAGGGTCCACTACTTCAAACCCATATTTCTCCAACGCGGCACGATACAATCCAAACTTAGTAGTCACATTTGTACCTAATACACCCACTTTTTTAAAAGAATAATGTTGTTTAATATGCACCGATGTCACATCCATAAAATTGAGTATTGGAATAGTTATATTTGGTTGAATCTCAGATATAAAATAATGTGCAGTGTTACAAGGCATAATAATATGGCTTACCCCACACATTTCCAATTGCTGTGCCATCTTGATCATTTCGGGAACAGGACTTTCACCGTCACCCCATATTGCATCTAGCCGGTGAGGTAACAAAGAATTATTCCATACAAGAATAGGTATATGGTCCTGGTCACACCCCGCAGGAGTCACTGAAAATAATAGTTGTGCCATTTGATTTGTAGCTTCAGGACCCATCCCACCAAGTATGCCTATTGGTTTCATTAAGAAATAGGTACACACACACCTATTTAAACATAATGGATATCAACTCAATCTCGATTTAAAGAGAATTACTGGCCTTTTAGTTGGCCGAAAAGACAGAAACACATATCTTTTAACTGTTTAAACCTCATTTTGTCCTTTAAACTAAGCAAGGCGTTAATCAAAATCAAGCAATACCTAATTGTAACCACTACCAAGATGTAATGGAAGATAGATTTAAGTAATAAAAGAAAATCAACTATAGGTGGGACCATATCTACAGAGTACAGAATATACTACTGCTGCAGCAAGTTTAGTATACATATTACATGAACTAACCGGCCAAATTCAAAATACGTGGATTGAACTTGACATTTGGAGAAGTTCAGCATTATTACCAACACGAGCATCATCAATATATGGACTTGCAAATTATTGTGCCAAGCAAGGACTTAAAGCAACGATCATTATTCAAAAAAAACAGTACAGTTTCCCAGACTACCGTTTTTTTAGATACAAAAAAACAGACATAGATATTGCAAAGGACATGCAAGATTATTATCAAAGGCAGGCAGTCATTTTAAACATACCAATCATTAAGCAAAAAATAGATGTTGAAACCATCAAATCTTATAACAAACAAATAATGTTGGTTAGATTAAACCCAAGGGTATGGAGAGGAACAACAACAAGCAATTTTGTTGTAGTTAAACCAATAAATGAACACTTTATCATAATGGATCCAGCAATAGGTCAATTTTGTATCACAGCAGAAACGTTACAACAAGCATTAAATGACCTACAAGATAAAAAAAAAAGAGAACCACAGTTACTTGTCTTGCAAAGCTAATACCTTCCGATAACTTTCATCAATCTGTGATTCAGGAATTAAACCTGAACGAACAGCGCTAGCCACCGTTTTTATAAAAAAATCTAAATCTGCTGGATCTTCCGAAAAATAAGGGACCATGTCAACACCAGCAATCATGACAGACAAATAAGCTTCTTCAACTGAATCGTACCGATCCATTAAACCAAGCATGCTAATCTCGTCACTCACAACAATGCCAGAGTAAGAATTTTTTAAGTTAGTGATTATAATAGGGCTTGCACTATTAGGTAAACCCATACTGTCAACTTGACCAGTAGAAACAAGATGGTTCACCATTACCATTGAAGGCGATGATGCACCTATTACTTCATTAAACACAAACAGATCATCTTCATGAACAATAGACGAAGCAATTTCTAAGTGTGTATCATCAAAAAGAGTTGCACCAGGATAATGTTTAACGGCAACAAATATGCCACCGTTTTGGAAAAAGTCTACATATTGAGTACCAAACCGAACAACTTCATCTTTTTCAAACCCCAAACTCCTACAACCCCATACACTATCACCTAAATCTAATACGGGAGCAAAATTTATCGTTGCACCAACTTGGTTCATTGCAGCCAAGTCCGATTCCATCTTTGGTAACCACTGGGATTCGTCCAAAGTATGAAGGTCAAGAGAATCATGCCAAGGAAAAGGATTACGACACCCTTCGAGATCAACACTTACTTGCACTGAAGGATCAATGGACCTGTACGAATCTATTAAGTCATGATAAGAATCAACTGAATCACGGTTAAATACATGCACTGTTTTAACCCCCATTGAAACATGTTTAACAGCATTATCAGGGTTGGCAGCAGCAATTAATAAAGCTCCAACCTTTTTTTCAAGTACATCGTATTCCGTTGTCGTCCCAACTGCAAAACTTGCTAAAATCAAGTTTAAAAAAATAAGGATTATAAGCACAAAATACTTCATGAATATACACCCTCACAAAATGTTTCAATACGCGAATTTGTTTGAGCATGTTCACAACTTTCAAAATTGCATTGAGTATAAAGAGCATAACAACAGTCGGCCAAAGATAACTCTGTACCATGGGCAGTTTGACACGAATAATCACTCGAGATATCACCGGTGACATCCATGGAAGTTAAACCAGATAAAAGGTATATTGTAGAACAAAATAAAATTGCGTTTAACAGCCAAACCTTACTAATCATCCATACACTTAATATGTTACTAAATATAACTATGTCGGTTGAACGTTACTTTTATATACTTATTTTGCAATATTTAACTCATGAGATACATCATAGTATTATTATTATTATCTAGCGTTGTTTTCGCAGCGCAAGATATTGAGTTTACACTCACTAAGATTAGCCAAACACCTGACCCAGTTGAGCCAGGGGACGTGGTCGAGATTAATTATAAAATTGAAAATGAAGGAGATGAAACTACAGAAGATGTAATCATTGAGATTATACCAAATTATCCTTTATCAAGTTATGACGGAGTAACAGAATATAATCTAGGAAAACTGCCTGCATCAGTAAGCGGGAGCCACACTGAAACAGTAACCTTCAAATTAAAAATTGACGAAGGCGCAGTCGGAGGAGACATTAATCTTGATACGAAAATATCTTCAGGTGAAACCACTTATACCTACGATGAAGGGGAATATGTTGTAGACGTTCGTGCTAACGATGCAATTTTAACAATTGATTCCATTGATGTTTATCCAGACAAAGTTGAAGCTGGGGACATTGTTCAAATAGATATTAGCTTGCTTAATACAGCTGATACAGTGATAAAAGACGTATCATACGAAGTTGATTTAAACGATGCCCCATTTGCACCATACCAAAGTTCTAGTGTTCAACAAATAGACCTAATCTCAAGTTCGAGTAATGGGCAGATTGAATATTCGTTATTGGTTGACCCACAAGCAAGTTCAGGATTATACAAAATAAATAGTACAATAACATACTATGATGATGAAGGCACAGAATATACTATAGACGACATTTTAGCGATTAGTGTTTATGAAACACCACAACTTCGAGCTTACGTAAAACGTAATAGTATAGATAGTAACACAGGACAAGGTGACGTTACAATAGAGATTGCAAACGCAGGTATTAGTAACCTCAAATTATTAGAACTTACGGTAAAAGATAGTGCAGATTTTACTTTACTTTCACCAACTAATTACTTCTACGTTGGCGATATTGAAAGTGATGATACAGAAAGTGAAGATGTTACTATACACACAGACGTTCGTGGATCATTCAATATACCCTTAACCCTTAATTATAGAGACCTAAACAATATGCAGTATGAACAAGATATTAACATACCCATTACAGTATTATCAAAAAATGATCAATACCAATATGGCCTTGAGGAACGTAGTTATAAGTCAGTGATTATAACATGCATTTTACTATTAGGTATTATAGGGTTTGTATGGTATAAAAGAAAGAAATGATCCAATATTTTAAACTGGCAGTACAAAATAATAGTACACGTAAAACCCGTACTGCTCTCACACTGATAGGTATATTTATTGGAATTGCTGCAGTAGTAAGTTTGATTAGTTTATCCGAAGGATTAGAAACAGCAATCACAGAACAATTCTTATCATTAGGCAGCGACAAAATTGTAATTCAAGCAGCTGGCGGTGTATTCGGTCCACCTGGATCAGGGATAGTTGAAAAACTTAGTGATGATGACCTTAAAGCAATACAGTCAGTTAATGATATCGATACTGCTTTTGGTCGACTCATACAACAAGTAAGACTTGAATTTAATGATGAAATAAAATATACTTATGTTGTATCATGGCCAGAAAAAACTAAACCCCAAGAAATCCTTATTGACACATTCAATTATGAAGCATACTACGGCGATTTCCCTGAAAAAGATGGAGAGATTATGATCAACGAAAAATATGCTGACACATGGTTCGAAAAAGAGTTAGGGTTACGAAGCAAGATTTTAGTTGAAGGAAAAGAGTACAAAGTTACAGGCATCTTAAAAAAAACCGGTGATCCACGGGTCGATGATAGTTTGCTCATTGCAGAAGATAGTTTACGTAACGTTCTAAACATTGACGAAGATTACGACCTTATTGTTGCAACAATGGTGCCTGGCGCAATAGTGAGCACGGTACGTGACCGCCTTGAGACAGTGTTACGCAGTTCAAGAGACGTCGAGGAGGGTGAAGAAAATTTTCAAATTGAAACACCAGATAATCTTGCGAACACGCTTGGTAGTATCATTCTAATAATCCAAGGCGTACTTGTTGGTATTGCAAGTATTAGCCTTCTTATTGGAGGGATAGGCATCATGAATACTATGTATACCAGCGTTTATGAACGAACAAAAGAAATAGGGATTATGAAAGCGATTGGCGCTTCAAGAAAAAAGATTTTAACCTTATTTTTAATTGAATCAGGCATATTAGGAGTTATAGGTGCGGTGATAGGAGTTATACTTGGTTTAACATTAAGTTACTCCATAGAATTTTTAGGAAACATACAATTCTCAAGCAACCTTATTAAGGCACAATTTGACATAAAAATTATTCTCGGGATGATTCTTTTCGGTTTCTTATTAGGAAGCATTTCAGGGTTATTACCTGCTTTGCAAGCAAGCAAATTAGAACCAGTGGAGGCATTTAGAAAATGAGTTTGTTCAAAGTTGCCATTAATAATATGGTTCAACGACGGTTACGTAGTGTACTTACACTTGTTGGTATTATCATTGGCATAGCTGCAATAGTCTCAATAATAACTATCAGCCAAGGGTTAGAAAATAGTATTGAGTCACAACTTAACAGTATTGGTAGTGACATTCTTTTTATTCGAGCGAAAGGGGCAGCGTTAAGTGCTGGACTTTCAACAGATTCAGTGCTTAATGAGAATGATCTTAAAGAAGTTGAACGAACAAACGGTGTTAAAGAAGTGTCTGCATATTCATATAATAGTGGACAAGTATCATTTAATGGGATCACCAAATATTTTTACGCTGCAGGTATGCCCACTGAAAATGATCGTTTACCACTAGTAAAACGTGCAACAACATACACTTTACTTAAAGGAAGATGGTTTGAGCAAGGTGATACTAATAGGGTCATGCTCAATTATGATTATTCAACGACCAAACTTTTTGATAAAGCAGTAGAAATTGGCGATAAAATCACGGTCGAAGGACAAAAGTTTACAGTGATAGGATTCTTTGACCAAATCGGTAATAGCGTAGACGATAGCCTAGTATGGTTACCATACGAAACTTACAGAGAACTTTATGGTCTTGGAGATAACCACGGGATTATACTTGCGTCTGTTACCCCTGGAGAGAATATTAATGTTGTAAGTGAACGGATAAGCAAAAACCTTTGTAAACATAGAGGGTTAGAAGAAGGAAAAGAAGATTTTGAAGTTGAAACGCCAAGCGAACTTGCAGCAGGTTTTGACACTATATTATCCATTGTCAACACAGTAGTAGTAGGCCTTGCATCAATTTCTTTGCTTGTAGGTAGCGTTGGAATTATGAATACAATGTTTACAACAGTATTACAACGGACAAGAGAAATAGGGATTATGAAAGCGCTTGGTGCAAGACGAAAAAATATTTTGACCCTGTTCATGTTTGAGTCTGGCACTTACGGATTAGTCGGAGGAATCATAGGCGTTATAACGGGTCTTGCATTCGCATTATTTGTTGAAGCATTCTTCGCACAATTTTTAGGTCCACGATGGTTGTTAATAGAAATAAACCCATGGTTTATATTAGGGGCACTATTATTCTCATTTTTATTAGGGTGCATTAGTGGTTTAGTTCCAGCAATCCAAGCAGCAAAGATGGATCCAGTAGACAGTCTGAGGTACGAATGAAACATATAATTGAACTTAAAAATATTAAAAAGAACTATCTGATGGGTGAAGTTAACGTTAAAGTGTTAAGAGGCATTACCCTTAACATAAACAAGGGAGAGTTTGTGGTTATCATTGGACCGAGTGGTAGCGGAAAATCAACTTTGATGAACATGATTGGAATATTAGATAAACCAAGCCAAGGAAGTGTTCTTTTAAACGGAAAAAATATTGCGCATTTAGATGAAGACAAACTTGCAATACTTCGAGGTAAAACAATTGGTTTTATATTTCAACAATTTAACCTTATTAAATCTATGACTGCGCTCGAAAATGTTTTATTACCCACCCTTTTTTTAGAAGGACCAGATCGTAAAGAAAGAGCAATTAAACTTCTAACAAAAGTGGGCTTGGGCGATCGGATACACCATAGGCCAACAGAACTTTCAGGAGGACAACAACAAAGAGTTGCTATTGCAAGATCGTTAATTAACGACCCAGAGATCATTCTTGCAGATGAGCCGACAGGTAACCTTGACAGTGCAAGTGGGAAAGCCATAATGCAATTGTTGCACGAGCTTAACCAAAAAGAAGACAAAACTATTGTTTTGATTACACATGATGTAGACTTAATCACAAAGAATACAAAAATTGTCAAAATTAAAGATGGTAAGCTAGCCAAGTAAACAAATCTTTATATACATTGTTCCTCGACAACAGTTCATTGGTGACTAGTTATGGAACAGAAACCGCAAGAAAAAATTACTGAATCTTTTAAAGGCGAAGAACTTATTGAGGAATCGTCTAAAGCCACTCCTAAAGTGGAGGCAGCTTCTAAAAAAGCTGAAAGTACCGAAAAAAAAGCTCCGAAAAAAGCCGAAAGTACCGAAAAAAAAGCTCCGAAAAAAGCTGAAAGTACAGAGAAAAAGAGCGAACCAGTTCATGTTAAAAAAGAAATTAAATCAGAACAAAAACCTAAAGTTAGTGCAGTTAAACAAAATCAAGAAAGTTTGTTTGATAAAATGTCTACATGGCAAGCAGTTGCAGGTATCCTTGCAGCCTTACTATTACTAAGCGTTTTTACGTCAGGCTTTAGTGTTGCATCGTCTAGTACTGAAAGTATTAGTATGAATGAAGCAGAGTCATTAGCAATAAACTATGTTAACTCAAACTTATTACAAGCACCGTTCACTGCAGAATTAGAGTCTAGTAGTGATGAAGGTGACTTATACAGGTTAACAATTACTGTTGCAGGACAATCAGTTGATAGTTATATAACTAAAGACGGACGAATCTTTTTCCCGCAAGGTTTTGACACAAGCGAACTGATCGAAACTGTAGAAGCAGAACCGATCATGTTAAACATTGAAGGGCAACCAATGCTCGGCGATGAAAATGCGCCGGTGACAATCATTGAATTTTCTGATTTTGAATGCCCGTTCTGTAAACGAGGTTATGATACAATGAAAGAGATCATTGCAGAATATGTTGACACAGGTAAAGCAAAATTAGTATTCATGGATTTCCCTTTAAGTTTCCATGAAAATGCTAAACCTGCCGCAATCGCAGCAGCATGTGCAGAAGAACAAGGAATGTTCTGGGAATTTCACGACCTACTTTTTGAAAATCAAGAAAGTTTAAACCGTGATACCTATCTTGCACACGCAGAAACGTTAAACTTAGACGTCGAATCATTCACAACATGTATTGATGAAGAACGTTACAGTGAAGATGTTGATGCAGACATGGCCATGGGTCAAAGTGCAGGAGTTACAGGAACACCCGCATTCATTATTAATGGCGAACTTTTCAGTGGAGCTTTACCTTACGACACTTTAGCTGGAGCTATTGAATCATACCTTGATAGTGGCGATAGTGAAATGAGTGAGAGTGAACCTGAATTTGCTGCTACTGGCGAAGAAGTCAGCATTGAAGTTTCTGCAAAGAAATGGTTGTTCACACCTAAAGAGCTTAGTGTTAACGAAGGAGACATTGTATCTTTAACAATTCAGCCCGACGGTTTAGAATTTGAATTTGCGATTCCCGAACTTGATGTAAGCGAACAAGTTTCAGGTGAAACAACAGTTACATTCACAGCAGACACTGCTGGAGAATACACGTTTGAATGTGCAAGTTGTGAAGAGTGGCGTGGTATGACCGGTACTCTAACAGTCGAATGAAACATTTAACCTGGCGGCAAACCGCCGTATTTTCTTTTCTTTTTATAGTAAGCCTTGGATTTTTAGTGCCGTACAATATCCAGTTTGAAAGTGCTGAAGAACAAATTATTTGTCGGGCAGACACAGAATGTCTTCTTAACTGTGGAAACAGTCAACTTGCAGGGTATTGTACCAAAAATCTTTGTTCAATTACTTCTTGTAAAAGTGAAGGCACAGATATTTTACCTGCACAGAAAGTGAGCATAATAGTGTCACAAGGTGACAATGAGTATAACCTTGCAGACTATATACCTAATGACATCTTTGTTGGGACTGAAGGTTCTTCAGTATTAATTGCAGGAGATGTACCTTTAACACACGTTCTTGAACGTGCAGGAATACAAGTGTACAATGGTTGTTTATCATCATTTTATGTTAACGGGTGTAACCTTAAAATTAGCATGGATAATGAAGATACAAACATTAATAATCATCCTAATATCTATCTGAGCAAAAATATTAAAATTGAGGTAGACGATGGATATCCAACAAACAATTAAACGGCTTGAACAAGTTACAGGTATTAGTAACTTGAATTTTTTATCAAAACCTAACCATGTACATACAGCAACATTAGTAGTTAATGGAAACGAGTATGTTGCATACCGTATACAATATAATAATGACCGTGGGCCCTATAAAGGTGGCATCAGGTTCCACCCAATGGTTAACAGAACAGAAGTTGAACTGTTAGCATTTTGGATGACTATTAAAACTGCATTGGTAGATATTCCAATGGGCGGAGGTAAAGGTGGAGTCACTATAGACCCCAAACTGCTTAGTGAAGAAAGTATACAAAAGGTTGCAAGAGAATATGTTCGATCGTTCAATAACATTCTTGGAGTAAACATAGACATACCTGCACCTGACGTTTATACTAACCCTCAAATAATGAGTTTTATGCTTGATGAATATGAACTAATTAATAATTGTAGTGAACCTGGAATGATTACAGGAAAACCACTTGAAATTGGTGGTAGCCTTGGCCGGGACACAGCCACAGCTATGGGTGGACTTTTTTGTATCGACGAAGCTTGTGATAGATTAGGACTTAAGGATGCACGGGTAATCGTGCAAGGTTTTGGTAATGCTGGATCCAATATTGCAAAACTCTTGTATGATAAAGGGTATACCATTATTGCAGTGAGTGATAGTAAAGGATGCACTTTTAGTGATTCAGGATTAAATATAGACCTACTTATTTCTCATAAACAAATCAATGGTACGGTTAAAGGTTATGCAGAAGATTTAGACAACATTTTTTCTCTACCTTGCGACATTCTTATCCCGGCAGCATTAGAAAATAGTATTAATCTTGACATTGCTAAAAAAGTTCAAACAAAATTAATTGTTGAACTTGCTAACGGTCCAGTTACAACAGAAGCAGACGATATGTTGCATGAACGAAACATCTTGGTCATCCCCGACATTCTTGCTAATGCAGGAGGAGTGACAGTAAGTTATTATGAGTGGGTACAAAATAAAACTGGATTATATTGGGACGCAACACAAGTTAATAACAAACTAAAACTTTGCATGTTAAAAGCGCTTAATACAGTATGGGATTTATACGAAGTTCAAGGACGAAACTTTCGTGACGCTGCATACACTATTGCGATTAAAAGGTTGTATTCCGCACATAAACTCCGTAAAGGTTAAATAACGTTCCTTTATGGCAAACAGTATGATGCGAACGCACACATGTGGGGAACTAAGACTTGAGCATGATACTGAATCAGTAACATTGGCTGGATGGATAAAAAGTGTAAGGCTTACTGGAAAATTTGCTTTTGTGGACATTTATGATAAATATGGTACAACACAAGTTTTTGTTCGATCTAACCTTGTTGATAGTGTTAAAAACCTTAACCAAGAAGACATTATAGCAATAAAAGGGCTTGTTAAAGCTCGTCCTGAAAACCAACGTAAAGGCGGGGTTGCAGACATTGAATTATCGGCAGAAGAGATTACGCTTATTAAAAAGATTCCATCTTTACCAATAGCATTAGATGAAAGTGTTGAAAGTAAAGAAGAAACTCGTTTAACCTATAGGTATATTGACCTTAAAAAGGAACGAATGCGAAACAACATTATTCTTCGACACAAGGTTTTGCATGCAATAAGAACTTTTATGGATGCAAACAATTTTGTAGATGTAGAAACACCTTGTCTTACCAAAAGTACGCCTGAAGGTTCAAGAGATTACATTGTTCCATCACGAAAGCATAAGGGTGAATTTTACGCGTTACCACAATCACCACAAATTTATAAACAATTATTAATGGTTAGCAATTTTGATCGGTATTACCAAATTGCACGATGTTTCCGTGATGAAGATCTTCGTGCAGATCGACAACCTGAATTCACTCAGTTAGATCTTGAAATGAGTTTTATCAATGAAGAAGACATATATTCGCTTGTTGAAAAATTAATAGTGCATATATGGAAAGAAGTGCTCAACATTGATTTAGCTATTCCTTTCAAAAGGATGAGTTATCAAGAAGCAATGGCAAAATATGATTGTGATAAACCAGATCTTCGTCCTGAAACTAAAGAACGTTTCGCTTTCACATGGGTCACAGAATTTCCTATGTTTGAGTTTAGTGAAGAAGAAAACCGTTATGTCGCCATGCACCATCCTTTCACTTCACCTAATGTTGAAGACATTGAAAAGTTGCATTCTGACAAAGGTGCAATTAGAAGCCGGGCATACGATTTAGTTTTAAACGGTTACGAGATTGGAGGCGGAAGTATTAGAATACACGATTCACAACTTCAATCAGAAGTGTTCAAAGCGTTAGGGATTGATGATGAACATGCACAACGAAAGTTTGGATTTTTACTTGACGCACTAAAATTTGCACCGCCACACGGAGGTTGTGCCTTTGGTATTGACCGGTTAGTCATGCTCATTGCTGAAGAAGATAGTATTAGAGAAGTTATCGCGTTCCCTAAAAATAAAGAAGCAAAATGTAACATGATGAACACACCAAGCCCCATCAGTAAAGAACAGCTTGATGAAGTGCATCTTAAACAATGAGAATAGCTATTGTTATCGTTGACCAGTTCCAAGATCATGAGTTTGAAGTCCCCTATACCACCTTAATTGAAAAGGGCTTCAAGATTGATATTGTTTCTGATACCACAGGAATTAAAACTGGCAAATTAGGTTCAACAATAAAGGCAACGCAGACTTTTGAACAAACACACCTTAAGGACTATAAAGGAATCATTTTTGTGGGGGGACCAGGTGCAAAAGTGTTGATTGAAAATATCCAAGCACACATCTTATGTATTGAAGCTGTGGAACAAAATAAGCTGTTAGCAGCAATATGTATTGCGCCATGCATATTAGCACGTTCAGGAGTTCTTAAAGGTAAAAAAGCAACAGTATGGCCTTCTGAAAAAACCATATCCTTACTAGAAAGTTCAGGGGCAGTATATTGTCAAAAAGAAGTAGTACGTGACAATAACATTATTACTGCTAACGGACCAGAATCCACTGAATCTTTTACTGATGAGATTCTTGCAATTCTTTAAATATTAGTTTTCCTTACAAACTAGCATGGTGAAAAAAAAACATTTACGAGAAAAACTTGAAATGCTACGCTTCTTAACCCTTGGATTTTTAGTGTTAGCAACAATTGCTATTATACTCAGTGTTACAACAACACCGCTTAACGGGATGATACTCCTATTATTCGGAATTCTATGCTTTGTAATATGGTTCATTGGCTTTTTTGATGTTACTGAAGAGTTGGAGAAATTAAAATGATCTTCCCGGTGATTATAGGTGGGGCCATCCTTGCATCCTCACTCCGAGTTGTTAATGAGTATGAACGTGGAATTAAATTTACACTAGGTAAATATGCTGGAATTATGAAACCAGGATTAAGAATAGTCATTCCTTTAGTACAAAGTTGGCAACGAGTAGACATGCGTATTATTGCAGCAGATGTCCCTGACCAAGATTGTATCACAAAAGATAATGTTTCAGTAAGAGTGAACGCAGTATTATATTATAAAGTGCAAGATTCAAGTAAATGCATACTACAAGTACAAGATTATGGTTACGCAGTACGCCAACTTAGTCAAACAACTATGCGAGACGTGGTTGGAGAAGTAACACTCGATGAACTCTTACAAAAACGTGAAGAGTTAAGCCAACGAATACAACGTATTGTTGACGCTGCATCAGACCCATGGGGCATAAAAGTTGAAAGTGTAGATTTGAAACATATTGAACTTCCAGACAACATGAAACGGACTATGGCAAAAGAAGCAGAAAGTGAACGTGAAAAACGCGCAGTTATCATTAAAGCGGAAGGAGAAGTTATAGCTTCAGAAAACCTTTCTAAAGCTGCAGACATATTATCTTCTTCCCAAGGTGCTTTACATCTTCGAACCTTACAAAGTTTGAACGATATTAGTAGTGATCAAAGTAACACTATCGTCTTTACTTTGCCACTCGAAATTATGAAAGGTTTCCAAAAATGAAGATTGCTTGTGACCACGGTGGGTACGAGTTGGCACAAAGGTTAACTCAGTATTTTAATCTTGATTACCTTGGTCCAAACACACTTGATTATGATGACGATTATCCACTCTATGCACAAAAATTGTGTGAATCATTAGAGAAAGATGAACTTGGTATCTTGATATGTCGTAGTGGACAAGGCATGGTAATTGCAGCTAATAGATATAAACATGTTCGCGCAGTATTAGTACGAACAAAAAGTGATGCAATCACAACACGTAAACATAATCATGCAAACATAATTTGTCTTGCTGCCGATTCAATAAGCTTTGAAAATGTTGTCGAGCTTATTGAAACGTTTAAAAAAACTAGGCCTGACAATTCAGAAAGGCATTGTAGAAGAGTGAACCAATTATGATAATACCTGCCATCATAGCAAAAAATCAAGATGAATTTAATCAACGTTACAAAAAAGTAGCGTTCGCTAAAGTAATACATTTAGATTTAATGGACGGCGAATTTGTTAATAATGAAAGCTTATTATTCCCAATAAAGTTACCACAAAATGAATTTCATTGGCATTTAATGACTACTAACCCTTACAAATATATTGAACTTAGTAACAGTAAAATATTTTATGTTCATGCAGAAACAGTGAATCTTAAAAAACATGTATTATATTGCCAAGAAAAAAGTTTGCCGGTCTGTTTTGCTATTAGCCCACAAACACCTATTAGCTATCTAAATGAAGTTATAGAAAATATTGATCGATTATTAATCATGACTGTCGAACCAGGACAATACGGAGCACAACTTGTTACAAAAGCAATCCGAAAAATTAAAGGTGTGCCCCCCCACATTAAAGTTTGTGTTGATGGTGCAATGAACGATGATACAATCAAACTTGCAAAATATGCAGAACATGTAGTGAGCGGATCTTATTTACAAAAAACAGGAGAAATTGGTTACAAGTTATTAACTAGTTTGCATGCTGCTTCACAAACTCTTCGTAAAGCTTAGCATCAAACCCTTGCAGAAAATCATCCCCGCTACGTAATGTTGGAACTTCTAGGCTACCAGTTAATTGTAGCATCTCAAGTCGAAGAGGATGCTCCTCAAAAATATTTACTCGAACAAAATCTACGCCTAACTTTTGTAGTAAGGCAATAGCATTACGCGAATGTTTACATTGTTCAAGAACATATAAGGTTATCATGATTATCTAAACACACCCTCACTTTTTAATACCTTCTGTACAATTTGTTCAATAGCATCACGATCAATACGTGCATTTTGTAAACATTCTCTTGGTTGTGCACTTATAGGAACACCATGCACCGCTAAATGGTAATCTGGTGTGAACGGTAAAGAATCAGCAATACCACCTTGCGGACAATGGTCTTCTACAACCAATATTTTTCCTACAACATCATTTTTTATTTTTTCTAAAATTGGTTTTACACAATAAACATCTATTACACGAACATTTGGGTATTGTTTAGCTACTGCCAAAGCCTCATGCAAAGTTATACCTGCAGCTAAAATAGTTATCATATCGTTACGCCCCTTACAATGAACGTGGTAACCCCCAACTTTAAAGGTGTGCTTCTTACTGTAAATCTGAGGCAATTTTGAACGTGTAGCACGTAAATACCGAACATGCTTATGTTTAAGTAAAAGTTCTGTACAAACTAAAGTTGAATATGCATCACAAGGGTACAACACCACAGAAGAAGGTATTGTACGAAACATAGAAATGTCTTGTAACCCCATCTGTGATGCGCCATCTGCACCAATATGACACCCTGCGTGAGTCCCAACACACAACATATCAGATTTACTTACACCAGCCATCCTTAATTGATCATATGCACGGGTAAAAAAAGCAGCAAAAGTACTTAGTACGGGTGTATAACCAATTGAACTAAGCCCAGAAGCTATACCAACCATGCTTTGTTCAGCAATATAACATTGAATACTTCTTTTTGGATACTTTTTAACATAATTCGCTAAATACGTACTATTACCCACATCTGCATCAATTGCCACTAAACTAGAGTCATTAACATTAGAAAGTGTTAACCCAAACATTTCTCGAGGACTCACATCAACTACTTTTGGACGTTTATACGCCCTCTTAAGCTTATGAGCCTTTGTTGTGTCAAGAGTATATTCAATTATTAAATCTTCACACCCAATCTCATCTAATGCATCTGCACACTCTTCAACCGATAAAGTTTTACCATGCCACCCGTGCTTTCCTTCAATGAGTTTTACACCTTTACCTTTAATTGTTTTACAAATAATAGCTGTTAATCCATTATCCCACCTCAATTTATCTAATTGTTTAATGTTATGACCATTAACAATTACCGTATTCCATCCGAACGCCTTAAAACGAGAAGCAATCATTTTAGCGGATAAAGGAGTGTCACCAGTTTGCCCTTGACCATTTACATCAATAATACAGGTTATTGGCAAATTTAATCTGCTTGCTATAGCTGCAGATTCCCAAACAGAACCTTCTGCACATTCCCCATCACCCATCACACAGTAAACCCTACGGCCACTATACGCAATACCTATTGCGTTAGCAAGACCCATGCCTAAACTGCCTGTCGCAACACGTATACCTTCCATACGGGGAGTCGGATGTCCTTCAAGCAGGCTACCATTCTTACGTAAAGTAGACAAATCTTTATGATTTATCTTTCCTAACTCTGCATATACAGACCACAAAATTGGTGCTGCGTGCCCTTTACTAAGAATAAACTCGTCTCTACCCCAGATCATCTTATTATATACCAACACTGCCATGAAATCTGCCATAGATAAACATGTGCTGGGATGCCCACTCCCTGCAGTAGTTGTGGACAATACTGAATAATAACGTAACCGTTGAGCTGCTAATGATAACTCTTCAACATCCATACTTTAACAATTGAGTTAAAGTATATAAACCCGTGTTATCGACAAAAGTTTTATAATACGCACACTAGTAAAGCAAAGTATGGAATCAAATGAACATTTTGTCACGGTCGAACAAGAGGATGAAGAACTCTTTTTGGATGAACCCATCAAAGTGATCAGTACAAGTACCACTACACAAACTAACCGGCGTGATCCAATCAAAGGTATTCTTTATGATACACGAGTGTTTACTGAACCAACAAATGAGGCAAGAGAACTTTTTCAATCAGGTCAATACGGTAAACTTGATGATAAAGGACGTCTTGAACTTTCTCTTCTTGAAGCATTATACCTTGTTGAAAAAGAAAGATTAACACTCCGTAGTGAAGCAAATAGGGTTGTATCACACACACGACTTATGAAAACTGCTAAAAAAAATGGGCCTAACTTCTGGACACGATACTGTGTATATAGAGATTTTCGGAACAGAGGCTATATCATTAAAACAGCATTAAAGTTTGGCGCAGATTTTAGGGTTTATGACCGTGGGATTAAACCTGGACAAGACCATGCAAAATGGATTGTATACCCTGTACGGGAAGGTGACACCCTCACTTGGCACGATTTTGCGTCAAAAAATAGAGTGGCACACAGTACAAAAAAAAGGTTATTGATAGCAATCGTAGACGATGAAAATGATGTGACATATTATGAAGTCAACTGGACACGACCATAACAATATTTTTATACCCTTATACTGACATTATCGTATGCCAACTGAGGAGCAGATTTTACGTCTTTTATCATACACTGGTCCTTCTATTGGGTCTCAATTAGCCACAAAAATTAATGAAGACAGTTTATTGACTTCAGCATTCCTTTCTGATCTTGTTAGACGCGATAAAATCAAAATATCTAAATTTAAAACTGCTTCAGGCCCATTTTATTATCTTAAAGGGCAAGAAGAAATGTTAGTCCAATTAACAATTAAAGAAATGAATCATAAGGATAGGCCCACTTTAATTAGACTACAAGAAAATGGAGTATTACAAGATAATGAGATGGACCTTCTTGGACGAGTAAGTATCAGGAAATATCCTGACCTTGCAATACCCATGCAAGTTACAATTGAAGGTACACCAATTCTTTATTGGCGTTGGTTCCAAATTGAGTCTGATACTTTTACTAAGCTGATTACTGATAAGTTCACTCCAGAAGAGCCTGAACCTGTTAAAGAGCCTGAACCTGTTAAAGAGCCTGAGTCCGTTAAAAAGTATGAAGAAAATCAAAACGTTGAAGCTGTACACAATACTGATACTAAAAAAGAGGACATCCAGTCAGAATTGATTGAGAATGTGTTAAAACCCAAAATTAAAAAGATTAGTAAAGATGAAGTGTTATTACCTAAAACCATCTCTTTTTTAGAAGATTTAAACTGTATAATCCAACGCCAAGATAGTGTTAAAAAAAATCGTGAACATAACTTTAAAATTTTAATACCTACAGAATTTGGTCCTGTCCCCTACTTTGTAAAAGTTCGTAATAAAAAGAAGTGTGATGAAAAAGATCTTAGCGCAGCTTATATGGAAGCAGAAGTACAACGTCTACCATTACTTTTTCTGTACACAGGACAATTACATGAAAAAGCAGAGGTTATTAGTAACAGTGAACGTTTTGAAAGTTTGCTTACTAGGAAAATCCCATGGGATTAAAATTTAAAGATTTAGTAGATGCTCACCCTACTTCCATTTCTTCATTAAAATATAAAACAATTGTTATGGATGGGATGAATGTATTATACCAATTCTTGAGTAGTATCAGAGATCAGAACGGTGATTATTTAACATACAACGGTTATGTTACAAGCCACCTTATTGGACTTTTCAATAGAACATGCCGATTACTTGAATCAGAAATTAAACTAATATACGTCTTTGATGGGCAAGCACCACAAATTAAAGAAGTTACTAAACTCTTACGCAAAAATGTAAAAGAGCAAGCTGCAAAACGTTATGCAGAAGCAAAAAAACGTAATGATACTAAGGCTATGCAACAGTATGCACGACAGACATCAAGGTTAACAACCGAGATGATTGATGATGCAAAAAAAATGTTGGAATTAATGGGTATACCTATTGTACAAGCTCCAAGTGAGGGTGAAGCACAATGTGCACAGATTGTTAAAAATGGTGATGCTTACGCAGTCGGAAGCCAGGATTATGACACCTTACTTTTTGGAAGCCCACGTATTGTACGGAACCTTAATATTAGTGGAACAAGAAGAATTGGTGGAAGAATTATATCAATCCAACCAGAACTATTATTATTAGACGATGTTTATAGTAAATGGAACATTACAAGTGATCAACTTCGAATACTCGCTATTTTAACAGGGACAGATTATAACCCGGGTGGCATCAAAGGGATAGGTGTTAAAAAGGGACTCAAACTGTTACATGAAAAACCATCAGATATATTTTCACGTTTTGAATGGACACACGCTGTTTCATGGAAAGAAATATATGACACGCTTAAGGATATCCCTGTTAAAAAAGATTATATCTTGGATTACGGTAAACCACAATATGATAAATTACAAACGTTTTTAGTGAGTGAGCGAGGGTTTGATGCTGAGCGCGTAGAAAAAAGTTTACAAAAATTACAATTTGATAGACAGACTGGATTACAACAGTTTGGATAATATTATAAATACACTTCAATAAAAGATTATATGAAGGGTGTACAAGCACAATTGTGTAACGCACAAAAGATTAAGCAAGAGCTAATAGAAATCAATTGTATTGATCAGAAATATAAACCATTAAAAGAAGGGAGTTATATCATTTTTCCAATACAATTTGTACCTGAAGGATACTCGGTTGTTGAAAAAGAATTTGAAGCTAAAACAAATACACCTATACTATCTAACCTGCTTAACATCCCAGAACCCCTTCTTAAAAAACTACCCTCATCACAAGAACGTGTTGGTTCCATAATGATCCTAGAAATCCCAGAAGAATTGGAACCATATGAAACGAACATTGCAAATGCACACCTTAAAATTAACAAGGATATTACAACTATTGTGAAAAAAACTGATGTTCACCACGGTGTTTTTCGAACAAGAGGGGTGAAAATATTAGCAGGGATAAATACAAAATGTAGCATCCATAAAGAAAGCAGTGTACGTCTTAAGATCCATCTTGAACAAACATATTTTAGTGCACGGCTTAGTAATGAGCGGCTTCGTGTTGCAAAAAGTGTTAAAAGTACAGAAAATGTTCTCGTTATGTTTAGTGGCGCTGCACCTTACCCTTTAGTAATATGGAAACATGCTAAACCACAAAGTATTACTGGCATTGAAATTAATCCAAAAGCACACGAACTAGCAGTTGAGAATCTGCGGTTAAACAAATGCGACGATATCCAGTTATACAACGGAGATGTACGGTCAGTGTTACCTTCATTAAAAAAGTTTGACCGTATTATTATGCCTTTACCTAAAACATCTGAAGAGTTTTTACCATTAGCATTACAACATTGTAAACAAGGTACAGTTATTAACCTCTACACTTTTTTGCATGTGGACGGATTTGAGAATGAAAAAAAACGGTTAAGTTTAATATGTGAACGAGCAGGGCACACAATAATGTTTAGTAACATGGTACCTTGTGGACAACATGCACCTTACATATACCGTGTATGTTATGACATAATTGTTCAGTAAATTTATAACTATAAAGCATTCTTTAGACTTTATGAAGAAAACAAGTGTACCTGGCGTCCTACGTAAAGGCCCAATGTTGTATATTAAAAGTGAAGCTACACCATTTAATGAACGGTTATACAAGTGGCAAGGTGAATTATACAGACCATGGGATCCAACTAGAAGCAAAATTGCCGCAGGAATAATGAACGGGATACAAGACTTTAACCTTAAAAAAGATAGTATTATATTATACCTTGGTGCAAGCCATGGGTACACAGTAAGTTTTTTGAGTGAGCTTGTGCCTAAAGGCCTAATCTTTGCAGTGGACCTTGGAGAAGTTGTGATGAGAGACTTGTATCTTCTTGCAGAAGATGCAACCAACATTGTACCAATCTTAGAAAGTGCTAATCATACAAATAATTATGCAACAAGTATATGTACCCCTGACATTATTATCCAGGATATTGCACAAAAAAATCAAGCAACTATCTTCTTAAAAAATATCAAACGTTTTGCAACAACTGATACTGTCTGTCTATTCAGTGTAAAATGTGCAAGCATAGATGTAACAAAAAAACCAAAAGAAGTAAAAGACATGGTGTTACAAGAATTAAAACCGTTCTGTAAAAATATTGTATGTAAAACACTTAGTCCATGGGAAAAAGATCATTTTCTTATTCAGTGTCAACTAAAATGATGTTTACTGGACAGACAGATTCTGCTTCTTGATAATCATTCACTTGGTCCAATTCCAGACTTTTTTCAAAATTTTCGCCTACCTTCACACTATCAAGTAATTGGGCTAAACCCTCATTATCCATGGCCCACTGATCCGGATACAAAGCTGCGCATGCACCACAAGAGATACAATCACGTTTAATATGGGTCACTTTCATAATTCCAATAGAAATGGGTCCATTATTAAAAACTATGTCCAAAACAGGACGATTTTTTGACAACTTTGTGAAAAACAGGTGTAAACAGTATCCCCCATCAAAAGTTGTGCGTAAAGATCACTATAAGTTAAACCATTAATTACTGGTTCAACACATTCAATCCCTAACCTATGTACTACTTCTATACCAATCATAAGCCATCACCGCATACACTAAAACTATTAATTGTGATAATAAACAAAACATACACAATGCACCTATTACTGCAAATTCCACATAAGTTAGATACAAACTAAATGGTACACTAAAAAGCATTATTACTAAAAATGCGTATAATAAGTAATGAGGGTCTACTCCTCTCAATGCAAGAATGCCTAACACTAACACTGCACTATACATTAATATCCCTGATAAGGCGTTAGGTATACCTAAAAAGGTACTATACTTACTTTTAGCAACTTCAGTACAACTAAAAACAGTGTTTACATCACATACAGCGTTTTCTGGTTCGTAAAAAACTTTCAATAAATAACCGCTACTGAGTATACCAACCACTGCCAAAATAATTATGATCCAAGGATATTTCATCCTAACCACCTTTCAGCTTCAAGCGCAGCCATGCACCCAGAACCGCTAGCAGTAATAGCTTGCCGATACTTTGAATCTTGGACATCACCACAAGCAAATACTCCAGGCACATTAGTCTTCACACCGTCAGTTATTAGATAACCTACATCATCTTTATCAAGCATATCAAAAAGCCCAGTGTTTGGTTTATGCCCTATCGCAATAAAAACCCCATCACAAGCCAATTCATACTGTTTATTCGTTAACGTTTCTCGCAGTGTCATACCTGTCACTTTTTTTGTTTCAACATCATTTATCTTTTCAACAACAACATTTTCATGCACTGTGATTTTCTCATGTGCACGCGCTCTTTCAAGCATGATCACGGACGCTTTAAAATTTGATGACCTGTTCAAGATATGTACGTGAGATGCAAAACGAGTCAAAAAAAGTGCTTCTTCCATAGCAGTATCCCCGCCACCTACCACGGTCACAACTTTATCCTTGAAAAAGGCACCATCACAAGTTGCACAACTGCTTACACCGTATCCAGTCAACGCTTTTTCTGATTCTAAGCCTAACCATCTTGCTGAAGCACCAGTACTAATTATGACGGTCTTAGCTTTAACAGTTTGATTTAATGTTTTTATAATGAAAGGCTTTTGTGAAAAATCTACTTCAGTTACATCCTCACTCAAAAAATCTGCACCAAAATGTTCTGCTTGTTTATGGATATTTTGAATTAAATCTGAACCCATTATACCATCAACATTAACACCCGGCCAATTCTCAACCATAGTAGTTAACATTAATTGGCCACCTGTTTGATACCCTTCAATTACTAAAGGTGCTAACTGTGCCCGCGCAGTATATAACGCTGCAGTTAAGCCTGCTGGCCCACCACCAATAATTACTACTTCTCGTTCCATTCTCAAGGAGTAATAATCTCGTAATATAAGTGTTTCTACAAAATGTATATAAACATACTCTGCGTTACATGGTTCATGAAAGTGAAGTTCTCACGAAGGCAAGATAATAGAAATCATAAGTATGCCACAGAAGATACAGCCATTGTAAATATGTTCACTAAAGATCTACAAAAAGAGTTAGATAACACTCTCTCTGCAGTTGTTTTATTTGGAAGCACTGCCCGTAAAGAACGTAATGAACACAGTGACATTGATGTCTTAGTTATTATTGACGATGTTTCTTTCCAATTAAACGATAGTTTCACACAAAGTTATAGACTGTTAATTAAAGATATAATTACAAAACATAGTTCGCGTTTACACGTTACAAGCATGACCCTCTCAAGCTTTTGGGATTATGCACGAGCAGGTGACCCTGTGGTAGTCAACGTTTTACGAGAAGGTGTACCTCTACTTGACCACGGGTTTATTGCACCATTACAAAAATTGTTAATTGCAGGGAAGATTCGGCCCAGCGAAGAAAGTGTATGGCGCTATTTTAGCCGAGCACCAAAAACACTTCGTAACAGCCAATGGCACATGCTACAAGCAACATTAGATTTATATTGGGCAGTTATGGACAGTGCACATTCATTATGTATGAAAGCTAATATTGTGCCACCTTCACCTCACGAATTACCTGCTATCATCGATCAAAATTTTGTTAAAAAAAAGCATCTTAAAAAACGTCATGTTGAAACAATACACCGGTTTTACAGATTGAATAAAATGATTGTTTATAGAGAATTACAAAGTATCACAGGTGAAGAATACCAACGGTATTACGAAGAGGCAGAAGGTTTTGTAAAAGATATCAAAAAACTTCTAACACGATATATTTAAGTAGTGCTTATTCCTCGTGCATACATGGAAAAAACCATACGCCAATTAGTACTAGAAAATTATGCTCGGCATGGTTCTGTTAAAGAAAATGTTATTTTAGGTTTAATTCTCCGTAGTCATCCTGAAGCAAAAAGTGATGTTGTACGTGTCAAAGAACTCATTAGTTCTATTGTCTCAGCAGTCAGTTCTATGACACAAAAACAAGCAGCAAAAAAAGTTGACCTGAAAGAAGTCAAAAAGGATGAAATTAAAGGGCCACTCAAACCGTTACCTGAATCGTCATCATACGTGTTTCGTATCGCACCATCTCCAAGCGGACCACTACACATTGGTCACGCGTTTGGTACAATGATCAATTTCACATATAAGCAGATGTACAATGGTAAACTAATTTTGCGTATTGAAGATACAAACCCTTCAAATATTTATCCTAAAGCTTACGATTTGATTGAACAGGACGCAAAATGGGTTACAAATAATGGTATTGACCAAGTTATAATCCAAAGTGATAGGTTAGATTTATACTACAAGTATGCACGGGAACTAATTGAGAAAGGGCTTGCTTACGTATGTAGCGTTGATGCTGACACTTGGCGAGAAATGAAAGCTAAAGGTGACGAATCACCATACCGTAACATGGACATAACAACACAAATTGAACGTTATGAACGTATGTTCACAGACTTTGCAGAGGGTGAAGCCGTGATCAAATTCAAAACAGATATGAACCATAAAAATCCCGCTATGCGAGATTTTCCTATTATGCGTATTAACGAACATGTTCACCCGCGTACTGGTAAAAGTCAACGAGTATGGCCATTAATGGTTTTTAGTGTAGCTATTGATGACCACTTACTTAGCGTTACACATGTATTAAATGGTAAAGATCATGCTGATAATGCTAAAAAAGAAGCACTTATAATGAAAGCTTTTGGTTGGCACGCACCATTCTATAAACATTGGGGCCGAATCAATTTTCTAGACATTAAACTCTCTACTTCTGAAACACGAAGGGCCATTGAACGTAATGAATATCATGGTTGGGACGATGTTCGATTAAATACTTTATTAGCACTTAAAAAAAGAGGGTATCACCCTAACACTTTCCAACGATTTAGTATTGAAACAGGGCTTAGTTTAACAGATAAAACTGTTAGTAAAACAGAATTTTGGAAAAATATTAATGCGTTCAATAAACAAGAGATTGATCAAGACGTTAAACGATTCTTTTTTGTTGAAAATCCTATCAAAATAACTGTGGATAACGCCCCCTCTAAAACTGTGCATTTACCATTACATCCAGAAAAAGATATTGGGCACCGAGAATTGAAATGTAACGAAGAATATTACATTGAGAAAACAGATTATGAACGTATGCAAGCAGGCAAGGTGTATCGATTTATTGATAATATTAACGTGATTTATACAGGTGAAAAAATTGAATTTCACAGTGAAACTTTTGAAGAATATAAAGAATCTAACAAAGGTTTTGTTTTACATTGGTTACCACAAAAAACTGTCGGCGTTACTATTAAAGGACCAAACAAAGAGTATACCGGCCTTGCAGAAGAAGCACTATCATGTGTTGAACGACCTTCAATTGTACAATTTGAACGACGATTTTTTGCAAAGCTTGATGACGGTAAAAATATAAGTGGCTGGTTCTTACATTAAAGGTATGGGGACTATACACAAAGATGTACCACTTTCAGAATGTACACTTCGACGGTACGAAAAACCAATTAATACTGACAGAGACCTTGTTAGAAGATTATGTTTAACCCTAGGAATATTACAACCAGGGGATAGTCGTGACGTTATTGTTGATGTATTACACGTACTACTTACTGCTCGTTCACAAAAAAAAATTATGGACACTGATCTAATACGCGACCTTGTTATTGCAAATAGGGCAGATTATGAACTTGAAATGAACGGTATTGCTCATAGTAACATACGAAGACAATTAAGACGATTAAAGGAATTATATCTTATTGAATGTATTAATAACGAATATAGGATCTCTGAATTTATGAGTTGTGAAGAAGTACTTAACGAAAAGATTATGCCTTTTTTAATTAAACCAATTTTGCAACGTGTAAAAGAATATTTGAAAGCTGTTGACCAGCAATTCAAATAATATCTTCTTCACTCACCACAATAAAATCACCTAATGCAATTACTGCACTAAAAGGGATAAGGATTTGACTCTCTTTATTCTTTTCAAGCTCCATCTTTTCAGTATAGATTGTTGGGTTACGTAATACTAAATTAATTAGTTCTCCGCTACCCACCTCGAAAATTAAATCGCCAATTTCACCAAATTTTTTACCGGACTTACTTACCACTGTTTTACCAATGATGTCTCGAGAATAATTTTTTTCTGATTCCATAACTCACCCTCAATAAAATAATGTGTCACAACGTATTTAAAGATTACGGTGTCTGCGACAGTATGCAAACAGAAATGCAAGGACAAGAAAAAGTTGGATACCATAAAGGTGCACTCAGTGTTTTAACTAAAGAACGCGAAGAAATGATGAGAATTCTACAAATTGTTGAGTCATTAATGCAAATGCATGTTAAAGAACTTAAAGAATTAGGCATAGATTTAACTGGGAAAAAAAGTACTGACAAAAAAAATAAAAAAAATATAGATGAAATTCTATAATTTATACATTACAATTGTATAAGCAGAGATCGGGATAGCTGCAAGAAGCATCCCGCAAGCTGCTGCTAGAACATAAATGTATAATGATTCAAAAAAACCTTTATCAATATCATCAGTTGATGCTACAACAACACTTTCTTCAGAAGAATCTGTCTCTTCACCTTCTTCAGAAGAAACTTCAACTTCAATATACTCATATTCCGTCTCATATTCAGTTACAGTAGTTGTTGTGACAGATTCACATACATTATCAGACATGAATTCTACCATATCTTCTTGTAAATCTGCAACATCATCTTCTAAATCGTAACCATTAACATCATCACGTAGTTCGCTTACGTCTTGGTATAATTCATAAACTTCATTTTGTGCTTCATCACAATCAATGTTACCGTCTTCGTAATCTTCAACAATATCGTCAAAGTCATCTTCTAGATCATCCAAATCGTCTTCTTCATCAGATAAATCAACTTCATCAGAATCACTATCATCGGAAGTGCTATCGTCAGAATCACCATCATCGGAAGTGCTATCGTCAGAATCACCATCATCGGAAGTGCTATCATCAGAAGTGCTATCGTCAGAATCACTATCATCAGAAGTGCTATCATCGGAAGCGCTATCATCAATACCATTTGATTGTACAACAACTACCAATTCTGTTACATTACCACATTCAACGTTAAGAGTATATTCTCCAACTTCATCTTCTGTTGGTGTCCATTCGATAAGAATATCATGACCACTATATGTATAAACTTCTTCTGGCAAATCTGTTTGAGCAAGAACCATTGTTTCAGTACATGAAACCATTTCCACATGATAAGTATCTTCAACAAATGTTAAAGCACCATATGTTAAGATTGGATCAACTACAATAACTTCTACCTCTGGTACATCAATATCTATTAACAAATCTTCACTTAAAGTGATGGTAGGGATATCAATTATTAATTCACCTGGATCGTATGTGCCAATACCAACAAATGTTAAACCTGTCTCTTCATAACTAGACCTAGATTCTCTTACTTGAACCGTGTTAGTCCCAGCTTCAATTGTTATAGTTACTGTCTCTGTACAAACAGACTTACAAACTATAGTTTTAGTTTCACTTGCATACTGTACATAATAAATTCCTGATTCACTCATTTCAACTGTTAAATCAACTGTATCGCCTATCGCGCTATAATAAGTTCCATCAGTATCACCATCATACATAACCTGTATGTCTTCCTCAGCTACAACTATTACTACACTTTCAATTGCAACCGGATCTAATGATAAAACGGGTGCTGGCGCAGCAAAAACTAGCGGAATCAGTAATAATATCAATATGAGTTTTCTCATTTATCTCTAAAAGATAATGTGATTTAAAAGTGTTGTTACTAAAAAGTGGTTAAAAAAATAAAATAAAGATTAATTGCGTTTTTTACCTGCAAACAATAAGGTAATCATGAAAAGCATCATTGCTAAAATAATCACGATTGCTGCAGACATATAAACGATAACACGAAAGTCACCGAAATTCTGTTCTGTGCTTGTAGCGCTACTCGTGGTAGTGCTAGTAGCTGGGACAGTGGTTACAGTAACTGTACTTTCAGTACTACTTGTATCATCATCATCATCATCATCAGACGACGTACTAGATGTGTATGTTGTAGCAGATGTACTGTCAGATGAAGACGTATAAGTGCTAGATGAACTAGAACATGATGCACCATCATCAATGACATCACTAATATCACTTCGAAGGTCAGCAATATCATCTTCTAGATCTTCCAAATCATCGATTAGATCGTCAGCAACATCTTCGTCAATGTCACTATCATCATCGATATCATCCTGTAAATCATCCAATACATCGTCTAAATCGCCCAAATCATCGTCAAGATCGTCAAGATCGTCAATAATATCGTCTAATTCATCATCGTCGCCATCATCTTCAGCGTCACAATAATCGTCCTTTAAATCCTCTAGATCATCTTGGTAATCATCTAATGAATCTTCGATATCTTCAATATTGTCATCGTATTCAGTGGAAACTTCATCAATCTCAATATCGAAACGAATTGTTACTGCATTTCCGTTTTCATCTTCAAATACAATACGTACTTCGTGGGTACCAACATCGTCAGATTCTGGTTCCCAAACTAAAGTGTAACCAGTACTTGATTCATCTAAGAAATCATCTAATGCATCATCAAGGTCAACGTCTAAAGTACTATCACAACCAGAATCGTCACAATCAACGTCCCAAGTAGTAACAGTAATTTCACTATCTTCAGGATCATAAACAACAATCTCAATTTCTAAATCGTCGCCCACTTCAGCTTCAATATCATCAATCTCTTCTACGATTGGATCATCATCAACGTCAGTCACTGTAATGACTACTTCGGATGATTCTGTTTCATATGAACCATCACTAACAATGATTGTGAAGGTGTGTACACCAACATCTAGCGCGCCAGGAGTCCAATCCATACCATTCTCGTCGAAGGTTGCACTTGATAAAGTACTTTCACCAACAGTGTAATCAGCATCGAAAGATTCGTCAACACTGTATGATAACGTGTCGCCATCTCCATCTGAAACACTATAGGAGATAGTAATACTTTCATCTTGTTCAATGGTTGTTTCCACAATGTCAACATCTTCATCAAAAGCAGGTGAAAAGTTTTCTGAAACAGTTACATCAAACGTTGTTGAATCAGTTAATCCAGCTTCGTCAGTAACAGTAACAGTAACAGTTTCAGTTGTGCCAACGTCTGCTTCAGCAGGAGTAAAAGTCCAAGTATCATCGTCAACACTATTTGTTCCAGTAAATGCGTGAGATACAGAATAAGATAAAGTTGTTTCTTCACCGTTATCAATATCTTCATCAGTAGCATTAAACACAACTTCTAAAGTAGCATAGTCGCCAGCAGCAGGGTTCGCAAACACTTCTTGGTCATCAACAGCGTCAATAACAGGGTCATCGTTCTCATTAGTAACTGTAATTGATAATACGTCAGATGATTCTTCACCAGCACTATCAGTAGCAGTAATATTCACTTCGTAACTACCAACGTCCGCATTCACAGGAGTCCAATCTAATTCACCAGTACCATCACCGTTATCAGTGAATGTTACTTCAGATACAGGTTCAATATCAAACTCGTATGATAAAACGATAGTATCAGGTTCAGTTAATAATAAGTCATCATCAGCCGTTGTTATAGTGATTGTAGTCATAGCTGCATCTTCAGCTACACTTTCAGTCACTGAACTTAAAATAATACTTGGTGCATCGTTTACGTTTGATACAGTAATATTTAATGACCCAGTAGTGTTATCAAGAATACCGTCACCATCATCATCAACACCATCACTAAAAGTTATATTAATAGTGTGTTCCCCAACATCGTCATTAGTTGGAGTCCATGTTAAATCTACAGTTCCATCAAAATTGTCAGTAAAATCGCCAGCAATCAAAGTTTGAGCTAGACAGTCTCCGCACGAAATTGAATCTATTACAACAGAGTATACAGGAGTACCGGTATCACTGCTAAATTCAATCGTACTCGTTAATTCTGAATCCTCATCAATTGACAAGTCTTCAAAGGTATCTAATGTAATGTTACCTGCAAATACAACAGGTAAAAGCATTAATACCATTAATAATTGTACATATTTCATAGTAGTCACCTATGCTTATCTTCAAAGTGAACGTACTTTATAAACATTCATATCGTAAAACTACTATCCAGTGATTACAATATTACCTCGCCACGAAACGCCTTTGGAACATAGTTTAAAAAGGTACCATCAATGGCTTTAGCTACAGCAACTGGCTCATTTTGGTATGTTAATGTATAGAACGCTCGCCCTTCATTTTTACAAGGTATATTCTGACCACGGAGGTACATCTCAGTTAAGGTTTTAGTTAATTCATACTGGTTCTTGGCTGGGCCTTGCATGTGCCAGAATAATTTTAAGCCACAAAAACTTAGCCTGAATTCAGTATCGTTCATTTCGCCAAGGTACAATCCTACGCGGTCCAGTTTAAACTGTAATAAATCGTCCATACCAACAGACACCATAAACAGCTTATGCTTACTATTAACAAAATAACTGTAACCAGAAGGTAGCGTATAACCATAAACTGTTTGTAAAAATTCTTTCACACGCTTTTTATCAGCTTTACGTAAACGGTCTAACTTCATGAATTAACTTGTTCCAAGCGTAGTTAAAAAACTATCCGTTACGAATATAGATGTAACCACCGTACACAAAAAATAATGTGCCGAACAGTAAAGGCCAACTTAAAATTGTAAAAAAAGTGTTTAAAATCATTACTATACCCAAAAAAAAGAGTTCTATACCCCAAGACCGTGCATTTTGTTTTGTAAAGATAATTTGTGGCTTCATGCCAAAGATAAGAGTGTTATGATATATAAAATTAAAGAAAAAAAAAATGTACTTAATAGTACGTTTGTTCTTCGTCGTCGTCTTTTTGAAGACGGAAGTATGCTACAACTAGTAACACTAAGATGAATAGTACAACAAGCACTACTAAAGCAACCTCTAAAGCGTTAGCTAAACTGAAATCATCAGCACCTTCGGTTACAACAGCATTCAAAGTGAATGTTTCTAACACGTTTCCGTCGTTCATTAAGTACAAGTTAACTGCATGTGAACCTACAACAGCGTCACTGCTAACAGTAACAGTAGCTTCGACAACTTGTGATTGACCAGGAGCCAATACAACTAAACTGTCTGACATGCTTACACTTGCCCAGTCACCAACACTAACTTCGAATGAGTAAGTTTCTGAGGTTGAACCATCATTGCTCATTGCAATAGTGTATACAACACTTTGACCTGCAGCAACGTTCTGACTTTCAGGACCTACAGCTACAACTAAACTTTCGTCGTTAGCAGTACAGTAACCACCGTCAACAACAGTTAATGAGTAAGACTCACGTACAGTTTCATAGTAATCGTATGTTACAATTACATCTACACTGTATACGCCTTCAGCTGCACAGTCAGGAATGCTCAAGAACATTTCTTCTGAGGTTTCATAACTTACACTTTCTTGGTTTGCGTTAGTTTCTAAGATCTCAATGTAATCAGTTGCACTCACACCCAATTCTGGGATGCTTACACTTATTTTTACATCTTCTTCATCGTTGTCACCGTAGTTTTGTAAAACAACAGTTGTTAACAAACTTCGACCAGACTGTACTTCATCACCAGGTGAGAAGAATACGTCAGTGATTTCAACACCGTGACGTGAAGGTTCAATGTATAATCGAACAATCTGTTCCATTGTATCACTGTTTTTATCAGTTACACGGATTCGTAAATAGTACTCATCTTTGTCTAACTGTACAGGTAATTCAATGTCTAATGAAACTGTCTTAAATGTGTCTTCAGTTAAATCGAACAAGTGACTTGTAGCCATTAATGGTTCATAGTCAGCATATTCATACCCGCTAATTTCTGCGGTAACTTGAATATCTTCAACATCGTCTAGAGCTTCTAAACCTACTTCAATTTCTAGCGTTGCACCTTCTTCGATAGCAATACGCTCTCCGTCCTCACCAACTTCCAATTCCTGGTCGTTGATTTCAAAATTTCGCCATTCTAAATCGCTTGTATCAGCAAATGCAGGGCTAACTAGCACAGCAAATAAAGCCAATACAGCGATGATATTAATTATTCCTTTCATTTTTAGATGTATTCCTTATGGTGTTAAGCGATATACTACTCCAAAGCCGATATTCTTTATAAAACCTATCGTCCTTTTTGAGTAGTTACACTTCATTTTTCAATTAGGGAAGAGGGGTTAACCCTCTTAGATCACCCTCAATACACGGTGAGTAGTATGCATGTAATCGTCATTGCTAGCAACAACTCGAACATCATACAATTTATTCCGCGCATAACTTGGCACATATACCTGAATTTGTTGTGATAATTGTTCACCGGATTCGATGGTGACACTATCACTAACATAGATTACGCCAAGCTCAGGGATTGAAACAGAAATCTGGAAATTTTCCAAATCTTGTTCCCCGTCGTTCGTCATACCAACTGTAAGTACATTGTACTCCCCAGCTCGCACGTCCTGGTCGTCAAACTGTACATTACTATATTTCACGTTCCGTACAGGTTCACGAACATGGATTGTAAAGGTTTGATAAACCGTATACAATTCATCTGATACACTCAGAACTACTTCATAGTCACCAATCATTTGTGGTGTCCATGATAATAATAATTCATCATCATCAAACGTCATGCCGTCAGGACCTTCTTCCAAGTCAACGTCAAGTTCCGTAGCTTCGTGGTCATCCACGATAATCTGGTACGTATACTCTTCATAACGAATAGCAGTCGTATCAGGTTCACTTTGGAACTCAGGTTCACTGTTCACATCGTAAACAGTGATGGTCACTGTTGTTTCTACAGTAGATTCTGCATCGTCAACAGTAATGTCAACTTCGTACGCACGACCTTCCTCAGAACCTGCATAATAATCAGGCGTCCAAGTTAAGGTGTACTCTTCCCCATCAACAGTAAGTGTTGCATCATCTAAATCAGATAAATCAACACTAACTGAGACAGTTTCCCCGTCAGGATCGTCCACTGAAAATGTATATTCCAGGGTTTCACCTTCATTCGTGGATACATCTGTTGCATCAACAGTTGGGTCACGGTTCACATTAGACACAGTGATAGTTACTGTACCTTCAACATCGTGAACATCGTCAGTAACTGTTAATTCAATTACAATGTCACCTGCATCTTCGTACCCTAACTCATAGGATACAGTAGCAGTTCCGTCACCATTATCGGTAACGTTTGCACCATCAGTACTAGTTGCAAAAACTAAATCGTCACCATCAGCGTCAGTAGCCCCAATAGTAAACTCAATTGTTTCACCTTCACTCGCAGTTTGGTCTTCTAATACAGACCATTCAGGAGCAACATTATCGTCAACAATAATTTCACAAGTATCATTCACTGTGTCAAAACCGTCATCAACAGTAACGCTGAATGTGTGCGTACCTTCCTGGTCATAATCAGGTGTCCACGATAAAGTGTCACCATCAATTGTTAGACCACTTGGTTCACCAACCAATGTGATAGTATGCGTATCTTCAGTATCAAGATCTGTAATCTCAATTGTACCTTCGTATGCTTCACCTTCGTCAGCGTCAGGGTTAGGACACACAAAAACAGCTTCTTGGTTAACATCTGTCACAGTAACTTCAAAGTCTGTACTGATTGATTCAGCGCCAACAGTAGCTTCTGTCGCAATAACTTCTACAGTGAACGTGTCTTCAGTCAACATATGTTGTACTAAACTGTAATCAGGTTCGATAGTGATTGTTACAGTATCAGTAGTTGAACTTGTATCAATGTTAATCATGTTCGCAACAACATCTTGACCGTTATCAGTCATAGCATCAACGTTTACAGTGAAGACCATGTCATCACCGTTCAAATCGTTCACTTCAATGTCATATACTAATTCGTCACCCTCAGTTACTTCTTGGTCAGCAATGCTTGTTACCCACCCAGGAGAATCACATGCATCGCCAGCACCGTCAACGTCAGTATCAGCTTGATCAGCATTTTCTACGTCAGGACAGTTATCAATGCTGTCAGGTACACCGTCAGCGTCTTCATCAATGTTCACAGTGAACACGATAACTTCAGAATCATCACCGCTATCATCTGTTAAAGTTGCAGTTAAACTATACGTTCCAGCAACACCAGTAACATAGTCACTATCAGTAACAGTTACTTCTCCACTACACTCGTAGAATGAACCATATATATTATCACAAGTGTCAGCCGGTACAACAGTAGTACTCAACATATTATCTGCCACACCCATGCTACCTTCTTGTAAAGCAACTTCTAGATCAAATTCAGATGCAGAAGTTACAATGGTATACTCAGCAGTAACATTGTCACCATCAGTAATTAGCATCTCGGATGACCCATCATCAAATGTGAAGTTCAATGTGCTTTCTGTACTGTCACTTGGTGTAGCATCTGTATCTTCAACTAAGAAGATCCAGTCTGCATAGGTTAATGCACCTTCAGTATCTTCAACTTCTACACTAATTGTATAGTATAAGCCGCTGTCATCTGCATCATAATCACCAGGAGACAATTCTTCACTTGTACCAACAAAGTTTAATGTTAAGAAGCCGTCAGCCGTAGCAGCACGTGACACAGTTACCCAAGATGGTTTACTTACAACATCGTATGATAAGACGTCACCGTTTGGATCGTATGCAGTCAATGTGCCACTATAAGCATCACCTTCAGTCATGACACCATAACCAGGTGTACTCACTACTACTGGTGCATCATTATCTTCGCTTAATGCAACAACAGTCAAGTTAACACTACTCGTGTCTTCACCATTGTTAAAATCAGAAACGATTGTATAATCCCCGTCCAAAGTAGTAGTGTCTGAAACTCCTAATACTAAGTAATAACTATCTGTATAAAAAGAGCCATAAACGTGTGTCCCATCACAAGATGCAGATTCTAAGTCAAGTAGGGTGTCAACCACACTACCGCCGTCATCTTCAAGAGTCACAGTCAGATTATAGTCCGAAGAACAGATTATGGTCGCTTTGGCAGTCGCACTATCGCCTTGCATGATGGTACCAGAAGATACCACCCATGTGTTCGCTACACTAGCAAACGCTGCAGGGGATAATAACACTACGACTAACGCAAACGCCATTAATTTCATTAAATTTACCTTCATTTTTTGATTCCTTATTCCTTTTTACCAAACCGGTACGTAACGTTTGCACCAGCACCAAAGTATGGTTGTGTACCATCATTAATCATTAAACCGCCAGCAATACCAGCAGACAAGTTGAAGTTACCTAAATCAGCAGATACACCTAAAGGTACCGCTATTGTTCCGTACACATTATTACCATGCATACTGCTTGATTCAGTAATAGTAAAATCACTTCCTTCGTCAATGTTAACATCAGTAATAGCTTCTCCATCTTCAGAAATGTAAGAAGATAATTCTTCTCGCCTAGTTGTACTAGTTACATCTGTTGCTTTATCTGCAAATGAACCAAACATAACACGGCCTTCTAAACCAGTTACAAATCTTACTTGCCTACCAAACTCAACGTTAGCACCTAAACCAACATAAGGTCCATTACGACCTTCTTCCCATGTACGGGTTGTTTCTGAAGATTCATACGTTGCACCAGCCCAGTTTAAGTATTGACCATCGCCTAGATTTTGCATTCCAGTATTAGAATCAACCATAACTTCATCAGTTGAAGTTGAAGACATACCGCGGGTTTCACCTTGGTTTGCATAACCAACACTTGCATTAATTGAAACAAGCATGTTATCTTTAACAGGGATGTCGTACGCAGCACGTAGTCCACCAAGATGGTAATTAGCACCATCTTCTACAGTCATAAAATTATATTCAGGACCTAACCTAAACCCTCTTCGTAGAGCGTAAGGTTCTTTTGGTTCTTCTACAACTGGTTGTTCAACTTCTTGACATGCTAAAGCAACATCTAAACTAACAGGGTCACTTTTTGTATCAGTAACTGTAAATGTTACAGTTTCACCTAAATCAGCTTTCTCACCGTTATACGTTGCTTGGATCCCACCTTCAATAGGTGCTTGACCCCAGTTTTCTGGTAAAGCATACGTTAAAGTGTCACCATCAGCATCAGTAGCTTTCAAACCGAACGTGATAGGACCTTCAGTACAAGCATAGTTACCTTGGCCTTCTGCCCAGACAGGAACATTATTCACAGGCTCTACAGGTTTGACAGGGTCAACATGTTCTGTTGGGCCGATAGTAGGCACTGTTCCATTAGGAATATCATTAGTTGTTTCACCTGCGTAGGCAGGGGCAGCTAATAAGCCAACCATCAATGCAATGTTTCGTAAAGTTTTCATTCTGTATCCTCAGGGCAGTCTTTTGCAGCCACCACATATCCTTTTGCTGTTAAATCGTAACCTAACAAAGTAGCCATGTTCTCAACAGTTTCTTGGCTCGTTGGATCTACAACACCATACTTACCAGTTAACCTTGCAGAGAGCATACCAGGCAATTTGTCACCAGTCACATATATTGACCTAATTTTAGTGTTCATAGGATCAGCTGAGTCAGCTCGCCAATATTCCGTTCCTTGTTGACATACGTATGCGTCCATTGGAGCTTCAATAAATTCTTGAGCCCATGCAACATCATTTAAGTATGAACTTACAAGGTTGTTAGCAGGATCATTCGCTTCACTAATTAATGCATCAAGATATTGTGCACTTACATTAGCATTATCAACAGAGATAACTAAATCGTCAGAAACAGTTAGCGGTAATTTGTCAGGATTAATCTTATCAAAAGCCATACGTGCTACCAAACAAAACTGAGTCGTAGTTGTATCAATGTTTACACCGTAGGGCCGTAATACATTACTATTATAATCAGCAGCAAAATCACCACTATATCCTGTTGTTGTAGCTAAACCTTGTGTGCAAACTTCTAAATCCGATGGCTTTGGACCTACTTGTTTAGCCGGCTGATCGCTACAACCGATCATTGTTGCAAGCGCTATGCCAGCAACATAATTTGAAAATTTATTCATATTTTTTTCCTCCAGAGTAATATGTCCTGAATATGACACTTATCCCAAATAGTAAATTTACTTTAAAAAGCTAATTGTGTTTTTGTAATCATTGAGTAGTAACCATATGCCACTCAGACATCTATTTTAGATTAGAAGTAACGCGATTTGTTGTAATAGCGCGAACATAAAAAGTGCTAGTACAACATAGCTTATCCATAAAGGAGATTTTACTTTAAATTCTGGTCGGCGGTCACCACCCAACCGAGCTTTCCAATATGCTAAAACAATCAAAATACCGTCTATCCCACCAGCTATCCCACCAGTGACAGCAATCACTGTTATGAATGATGAAAGGTCTAACAAAACAAAAATTAGTGGTACCCCTAATGTTGCTAATAAAGCATATTTCCGTTTCCATTTAAAATCGTATTCGTACATCTCAGTTAACCCAACTGCAAGACCAATATAACTTGTAAACATTGCAAGAACAGCAAAAATGTTAGCGAACGTTCCTAACACAGGGAAACTATGTTGAGCTAACGCAATAGTAGCAATCCTATCATTTGGCGACATAGCCTCAAAATTGTCTAGGCCAACAACACCGATTACTGCAGCACTAAACAAAGTGTACAAAATTATTGGAACAATACTCCCAGTAATAAGAGCTTTCTTGTACAACTTCTTTTTCTTGATTAATAACTCATGCATCTCCGGCACTGCAGCACTACTTATGAATGCAAAAATTATCACGCCCAAGGGCATTAAAACATTATCAATATTAAACTGCATTAAGTATGATACATTCATCCCTGGTAAAATTGCCCCAATAATTATCCCAATCACAGCCAGCATAACTATTATGAATACAAGTTCTGCTGTCCCAGCACTTTTTACTCCACGCCATACAATAAAAGAAGTTATAGCAAAAAATAAAATTGTGTACATTAAAGGTGGTATTGAAAAAGGTAATAAGGCAGATAATGTTTGCCCTTCGCCAATCAAATAAGCAATCAAAGCACCATAAATTCCTACTACCATAGAAAATGCCATTGCCAATTTTCCTTTCTGGCCAAGGTACCGTTCAATATAACCTGAAAGTTGATGGATCTCTTTAGTACGAAGTACAATCTCACCCATATACAAATTCAAGAAAATGAAAGAAACGCCAACCACCACAATAATAATTGTGCCCAAGATCCAACCACTTTGCGCAACAACGTAAGGTATACCTAAAACTCCCGCACCAATTATTATTCCAACCAAAGTTGCAACGGCTTTCCAATAATCACCTATCATACCAAAACAATTTTTTTTTCATTATATAAATGCATCGAGTTGTTGCAAAAAGACAGTTGCATACACGCCCCGCGGCAAAAAAAAGTGAAGCTTAACAGTCTCTCGACGAACTTTGCACGACACAATATCTGCAGTCACTACTGTCTCACGATCACCAGCGGGTGCTTCAACACCGTACCAAGAAGGCAGAATTAAATCTGTATAAGGAACCGTTTTTCTAGGAGTGTTACTTCGAAATGACCCATAACTATATTCAACAAGTCTACCTTTGCTTAAACCTGAAACCTTTCTATTCCAAAGGTATGCTTGGTACGCGCGTACTGCAAACTTTCTATCAATCAGAGGGATCTGTTGTAAAGATAATTTATGATCTGGTAATTTAGAAATAACTTTCCGCACCCAATCCCTTTCAGGAAGTTTGCTTATTATGTTTACATCACCCCATTTCTTTTTAAGTTCTCTTCGTCGACGCGCAGCAACACCTATACCCCCATGAGTACACGCAGTTTTCACTGCCCGTTCAAAATCGCCAGACAAAATGTGATGAACAAAAAAACTGTTAACGCCTTCCAGAGGTGTCGCTGACCAAAACCGTTGTTCACCAAAATAGTTCGTGAAACTATAAGTTTTTGGACATCGTTTATACCGTGAAACATTTAAATCACGAAGTACCACTTTAAACTCATTAGAAATAATGTCTGTTGACCTAATATGACGCGGGACTTTTTTAACAAAAACAAAATCTTCGTTTTGGATTATTTGTTCACTTGTCCCATACTGGACCGACACAGATTTACTATCTTTCATGCCAGCAAACCTGATATTAAATTTTCGTGCAAGAACAGAGCTTGACACATTACATTTTTTTACTTTGTACAAAAAATATTTGCCGCCAGATGGCATATCAATATGTTCAATAACACTGAAATCTTGTGCGGTCGTTTTAAGTTTCATTGGAAAAGTGGGGACGCTGGGATTCGAACCCAGATCTGCTGGTTACACCACAGCTAATCATCGTTGCCTCATCGCTCCACATTCTGGAGCCAGCTATTCTAACCAGGTTATACTACGCCCCCTTAACTCCTCATTCGAACAAGAGGATATAAAAAGCTTTCGAGTAAAACAAAAATTGTATGTGGGAAAAATATAATGCTAAATGGTTCATGTGTGATGAAGCCATTAAATATATTGTTAACTTATTCAAAAAAGAGAAGTATACCACTGTACTAGAGTATGGAACAAACGTTGGTTATCTCGCATCAAAACTAAGCGAATCGTTTAAAGTTACTTCTATTGAACGAGACGAACGATTCTTTGAAGAGGCTAAAAAAAATTGTCCTAACACCACACTTTACCAAGGAAAAATTGAAGCAATCGCACCAAAATTGAATGAATTTGATGTAGTCATACTCGACGCAGAAAAATCGTTGTACATTAAACATTTTGAATTAGCATTAAACCATAACCCAAAAATGATTGTTGCAGATAATGTTGTTAGTCACAAAAAAAAATTGAACACTTTCTTAGAACATATTGAGCCGTATAACCCCAAGATTATAACTGTGGGCGATGGATTAGCTATTATTCATCTTGAACATAGTCAGAACCATTCTTTAAACAAGTAAATGCTTTTTGTAATTCTTTACCTAAATATGCTGCATGGTCAAACCTACTGATTAAATTTTTTTCAATCACCGTAAAATATACTTCTTGCGGTCGGCTACCTTTAATAACTATGTCAATCACCCCAACCTCTTTACAATGTGCTACCTCTAATAATCCTTCATTTATACGAATTAAAAAGTAGCCAGAAGGGTCAAGTTTCCAATCAGCATAATCATTATAACTACCCATCAAAACAGGAACATCTTCTAACGCTGGATTTTTTATTGGTTCTATCTTCATTTTAACAAGCTACTCTTAAAAAGTTCAGGCAGGTGAGCTTTACACCGTACAACTTTAATGTCCAATCCATTCTTTTCAATATACTGAACTAACTCTTTCTCATCAATCTTTTGATCATAACCTAAACAAATAATGTGTGGTTCTACCATTTGCAAAATTGAAAAAATGTCATTAGTATCATTCCCCTTAACAACCGTATCAACCATAGACAATACGCCTAATCCCCAACACCGTTCTTGCTGATTAAACTTTAAGCGTTTTTGAGAACGGTCGTCGTGGGCTACCACAACTGAAAGATGGTCACCATATTGTTTAGCTTGCTCAAAAAAATGAAGGTGCCCTGGATGAACTATGTCGAATGTCCCTGCAACCATTACTTTCTTCATACCCCCAAGGATGACGGAAACTTTATAAAGTATTTCATAGGATGCTCGTGTATGACAGTATGTAACTCAACAAAAAGGTCTGTTTCAAATGATCAAGGCTCCGTACAATTTCCTTGCCCAAAATGTGGTAAGCAGACTATTGTACGAAGTAGTGAAGCGCGTAAAGCAGGATTAAAGTACACTTGTCCTTGCGGCGAATTCACGGGGCCTAACTAATGGCAAAAGCAGTTGTAACCTTCAAACTTATGCCTGAAACTCCTGAAGTAGATTACGAAAATATTGCAACAAAGGCGTTAGAAATCACTAAATCAGAAGGTGCAATAGGCGAACAGCGTAGCGAGATTGAACCAATCGCGTTCGGTTTAAAATGTGTTAAAGTGTTAGGAATGTTTGATGTTGACAGTAACGATTTTGAGGCTATCAGTGCAAAACTTGCAGAACTTGAGGGTGTAACCACTGCAGAAGTTGCAAAGATGGACCTAGCTATGGGTTAATTCCCTTAACACATATTCTACATTACCTTTAATCACACGCTCACTAAAATGTGTTTGTGTTCCACCCATCTTTAACAAGTTTTTGAATGGAGGAACGTTACGGTGAAGTGAAGAGCATACTGCATAAACATCAACACCGCCAAACACGTCATTCTCAGATAATAACTTCTTTGCCCACTCATTATCAAGAGATTGCAAAAAATCTTTATCTTGTAATAATCCTGTATATAATGGGCCCAAAAACTGGCCCTCACCATAATTATATCTGCTTATAGTTAACTGATGATTGTGATATTGAGCATAATGATGTTGGTCAAGCAACTTATCTACAGCTTTTTTTCCGTATTTAACACGGAAAAAAATCCGGTAATAATGGTCTTTACTATAGCTCATGATGGGTGTGAGCGCACGTTCTAATGATGCACCTTGTAATTGACAATAGCGTATCAAAATTCGTATACCTAACTCATGCATATGATTCGTACGAATATTTTTTGCCCAATATTTTCGTCGTGCAACAGTAGGGTATGTTCCAGTGAGCGCAGCAGTGTCAGTTGCAGTAATAGCTAATATTGCACCATTACGCATGCTAGATATTGCAGCTTGGATGAACGGAGCAGGTGTTCCAAACGGGTCAAGATCTAAATAATCAAAATGTTTTACTGATTGCATGAAAACGTTTGCGTCCATATTATGAATTATAGGTAGATCACAATCATTAGCAGAAAATAAATGGTGGACTACATCCATAAAATTACTACGTTTATCATTAACATAAACCTCAGGGGCATACCCACACTCCTTCATTATACGGACAGCACGAATCCCTGACCCAGACAATGGTAAACCTATACGAACAGGTTTAACTTTTTTGACTACTGCAACAGAAACGTCACGATGATGTTTCATGACCGGATTATAAAAAACATCCATCGATTTACACACGTCCCCTTGATGTTCTGGTAACGGTACAATTATGTTGCCTTCCTTCATAAAGCTACAATCTACCTAAACCTTTAAAAAATATTGTGCAGCGTTGAGTGGTATGTTACGAAAAGTTCTCATCACGGTCGTTGGTCACGTTGACCATGGTAAAACCACTTTGTTAGATACCATCAGGACCACAACTGTTGCGAACGCAGAAGCTGGTGCAATCACGCAAGCAATCGGAGTATCGATTATACCTATTGAAACAATTAAACAAATATGTGGGTCTCTGCTTGATGTTTTCAAAGATAACCTTAAAGTACCGGGATTATTAGCTATTGATACCCCGGGCCACGCAGCCTTCACTTCATTACGTAAACGAGGCGGGTCTCTTGCAGACATTGCAATTTTGGTTGTTGATATTAATGAAGGGTTCAAACCGCAAACAATTGAAAGTATTGAAATCCTCAAAAAAAATAAGGTCCCATTCATTATTGCTGCTAACAAAGTCGATTTAATACACGGATGGAACTTTGATGAAAAAAAGAGGTTATTACAAAATATTGCAGGGCTTGACGCTCGTGCACAACAAATGTTTGAAACGAAGTTGTACGAAGTTGTCGGGCAAGTGCATGAACATGCAGGCATGAACGCTGACAGGTTTGATCGTGTACAAGATTATACTAACCAGATCGCAATTGTACCAGTAAGCGCTAAAAAAGGGCAAGGGATCCCTGAACTTTTAATGGTAATGACTGGCCTTGCACAAAAGTTTCTTGAAAAAAAATTAGAAGTGAACGTTGAAGGTGACGCGAAAGGTACGGTTTTAGAAGTAAAAGAAGTAAAAGGGTTGGGTGTCACATTAGATTGTATCATATACCAAGGCACACTTTCTGTCAATGACTACATTATTATCGGTGGGCTTGATAAACCAGTCACAAGCAAAATACGGGCGCTATTAGAACCAGATCAAAACCAAGAAATGAGAGTAAAAGGTAAATTTCATAATGTTGACTCTGTACAAGCCGCGACAGGTGTTAAAGTAGTAGCACCAAACATTGACGGGGTAATTGCAGGGATGCCGTTACGTAGCAGTAAAAGTGATGTTGAGAAATATTACAATGATATTGTTAACGAGGTTGGAGAAGTACTTAATATTGATAATAGTGAGCATGGCGTAATAATAAAAGCTGATACTATAGGGGGCCTTGAAGCTTTACGAAACCTTCTTGACGAACGGTCCATCCCAATAGGTGCAGCAAGCATAGGTAACGTTTCAAAACGTGATCTTGCACTACTTGAAAGTATGAAAGAGGTTAATGAAGAATTTGCAGTCTTATTAGGTTTCAATATTGAAACACCAACAGACATTCAATCACTTGCAAAAAATAAAAAATTGGCGGTTTATACCGACCCAGTAATTTATTCTATCATAGACAAGTATGAAACTTATGTTAAAGAGTATAAACAAATGTTAGAACAACAACAGTTGTCAGACGTTCAACGGCCGTTCAAGATTCATTTTATGCCCAGTTTTACTTTTAGACAATCTAACCCAGCAATTGGCGGTTTTGATATTCTTAAAGGGACAGTGAAAGTTGGTGCAAGAGTAATAAACAATGAAGGAGAACGTTTGGGTACCATTAAAAGTATTAAGGAAGGTAAAGATAACGTTAGTAAAGCTGAACAAGGTGCACAAGTTCCGATCGCGGTAGACGGCCCAACCATAGGCCGTCAACTTAACGAGGACGACATTTTATATTCGGATATTAACGAAACAGATTTTGTTAAACTTAAAGAATTCAAACATCTTTTATCAGGGGAAGAAAAAGAAGTACTCAGAGAAATCGCTGTTATAAAAAGAAATGTTAACCCGGTATGGGGTATAGGTTAATATACACCGTACCAAGATAATAATAATCTATCAACGGCCCGTACTAACTCCCACTCAGTACCAGACAATTTTACGCAAGTACCAGAAAGTTCAATAGAAGTTTCGTTAACATAAGATAACTCGATAAGTGGCAAATTATCCGGATTATTATCACAGCTTATAACTTGTCGATTATTACACAGTGTACTATTATCATTAACTGAACATGCACTCATTGTGGACAGATCATACACAGAGTTAAGATTCGTTGCAAGTTCTGATGCAGCCAAGGTTAAATATTTACTTTCAACTGTTGGATCAAACGAAATATAAATCTCGTTACCCATATAAAACTCCGTTGTTAAAGAACCGTCAATAGTAACATTCTCAAGTTCCTGAGGACCAAAACGTAAAGGGATACTAAACACATTATCTCCTACTTCCACTTCAGTGAACCATAATCCGTCAATGTTCAAAAAACTGTACCCATTGTACACATAAGCTTCCTCCTCAAGGTCTTCACCCATCAAATTATCAGTATGAAGCTCGCCAATATTTTTAATCTCTGGTGTCGCATAATGGTTGTATAATGCAAAGCTTACAAGTAGTACGGCAAATATACCTATTACTGTACCAATGACCAATAAATAATTTACAGGGTTATCCTCTGAACTCGCAGGGGTCACCGTTGGTTTATTATCTTCCATAGTACTCTTCCCATCAATATTGTCCTTTTTATGCTTTTTGACTGAAATGTTTATCAAACAGTGCTTATTCACAATATTATGAAAGACTTGCTGGACCAAGCATCATCCGTGCACAACACCCATTTTGATGGGTCTGTACGTTTTGAACGAAGCATTTTCACTAATTGGACCTGTGCCATTGCTGACTGTAAATACTGTTATCTGTCAACAAAACCAAAGCATAGACCGGGAAACGAAACGACCGCGTTACGTTCTAAAGAAAGTATCTGGGCAGAGGCCTTATTATGTAAAAAGATGGGGTGGCACGTGAGTTATATCACAGGAGGCCTTAGAGTTGAACGTATTGAGCAGTTAATTCCAATCTTGGAAGGGTTAGAACAAGTGTTAGGGTACAAAGTGATGATGAACTATGGCCCTTTCGCCAAATCAGAGATACAAAAATTGGCGCCTTACATAACAGGCATGGGTAGCGCGATTGAAAGTTTCGACGAAAAGTTGCACAACGAAATCTGTCCTAGTAAACCGCTGCATACTTTAACAAGATACCTAGAAGTTGTACATGAAGAAGGCCTGAAAACTTTGATTACAATCATCTTAGGATTAGGAGAAACTAAAAACGACCTGGGTATGATCTGTGAAAATATTGAGAAGTATAACATTGACATTGTCCAACTTTGCTTTTTAAAACCGCAAGAAGGTACACCCTACGCCAACGTACCGTCACCAGACACTAAGTACATGGCATGGTGGGTAGCACAATTACGTGTTAAGTTTCCTACATTATACATTAAAGTGGCGTTGGTCCCTGAATGCACAGACAATTTTCATCTGCTTCTTGACGCTGGCGTGAACGCGTTCTCAAGGTTCATGATCTACAAACATTTTGGGACGGACCTTGCAAAAACGTTGGTTAAAGAATGTTCATCACGTAAACTAAAAGGCGAGTTCCTAAACGTGCCTGAGCTAGAGATTGGAGATTTACCTTTCGGTACTGAAACGAACGAAAAAGTAGAAATAAAATTTTGGCAGTATGTTAAACGGTTACAACATAAACCGAGACGTAATTAAAAACTGTGATGATAATATCAATAACACTATGAAAATAGCACCTGCGTTTAATTCGTACGCTTTACTCAAATTGTATAATTGGTAAACACACAAAATAATGAGTGCTCCTAAACTAACGAAAGGTATTATTTGTAATGACGAAATTATCAAAAATATTACTAAAGGGTACACTATCAAATTAAAAGTGTGAGAATACACAGCCTCCTTCTTAAACAATTTTATTACAACATTTATGATGGCTGATAAAACCAATAAGGCCGGTATCCAGTATAACGATAACATCGTGGATACCCCTAAAGCAGCCAGCACTATACCAATACCATCATATATACTAGCCATAGAAGAACCAAAACCTTGTAACATGTATCTAAAAAATAATACTTGTATGATACTACTCAAAAAACTAAATATTAATACAAACATGATGGGTTTAAACACGTAATCCTCTTTCACTGCGTTCCCCACAAATTTTGATGGGTTATACAAATAAATCAACGGTGAAAAAAAAGAAGTCTGTTTGGTATCAACATTCTGTTCGATTGCATCTAAACGTGCATCTACACTTGTTTCAACTGAATCTACAGGTTCTTGTGCCGAAATTTCGTTTTCCATATAGATACAACATTAAAATAACTATAAAAAACACCCGTTATAGAAACTAGCTAATGTCAAAAATACCGTTATACATATATAATTTAACTTCACCTAGTAACTATGAAAATTGAATCTTTTGATAGTACTAAAATTGATTATAATATTAAAAAAGGTAGTAAACCCTGTTTAATATTTGTCCATGGGTGGGCAAATAATAAAACTACATGGAAAAACGAGATTAAATTTTTTGAAAAGAAAGGATATTCCATAATTAGTTTAGACCTTAGAGGACACGGACAATCTGATAAGCCTGAAAATAAAGAGATGTATACAATTGAATCCTTTGCTAAAGATATTCATTGTATCATTAAAAAAGAAGAAGTAAAACAATGTGTTCTTATTGGTCACAGTATGGGGGGAATGATTTCTTTAATGTATTACAAACTTTTTGAGTATGAGGATAAAGTTAAAGCATTAATCTTGTGTGATACAACATCAAATAATGTTCTTGAGCATAAAAAACTGAATGTGTTACTGCCCTTCACAAAACATGTATTAGATTTTATTATTGAGCATCAAACAATCTCCCAAAATCATTTTAAACATCTCAAAAATGTTGATTTGAGCACCTATACCACTGCGTCTGATTACCGTGTTTTTTACGAGGGTTTACATAATACACCACTTAAATCAGTGTTTGCTTGTTTAGAATCAATGTTAGACCTTAACCTAAAAAGTATGTTGTCAAAAATTAATGTGCCAGTTCTAATCATTGAAGGTACAAATGATAAAATCCTACCTGAAATTGATTCAATAGAAATGTTCAACCAAATTAAAGATGCAGAGATCCATTATGTGCATAAAGGAAAACATTTCGTAAACATTGAGAATGTAAGTGAGATGAATAAATCTGTTCTGAATTTCCTTGTTAAACATCAATTAGAATAATTAATATAAGCTGGAATTATCTTAATTAGTAATGGTTCTATACATTAATAAAAAGGTCATTGAAAAAAATAAACTCTTCTTGTTTATTTTTGGAGTCATTAGCCTAATTATGGTACCATTTGGATTTTGGATTGAAAGTTTAATTATTATTTTAGTTGGTATACTTATTGCCCTACACATCTTATGGTTACTTATAATCCCTCTATTTTTGAAAGATGTCCAAGAATTATAAATCATCTTTTACCAATTATAACACATATGAACCGCTTTCCGCATGTTCATGGTACTGTAAAAGATAAGGCTCGTTGATCCCTTATTTAAGAAAAACATTAAATTTAAATCATACAAGATAATATATTTAATATGATATTTAATTTATTCAACTTACTTCTTGGTAAAAAACATAAACAAACCCAAGAAAAAATCATCTCTAATTCTAAAAGATTTTTCCATATATTATCTAAAAATAAAAAATCTAGAAAAACGTCTTATGATATTGATCATCAAAAAACAAGGCTTGAAACAATTAGATGTTTTAAAGCTAATACTGACCTAGGTTTAAAAGAAGATAATTATATCTACCATATGCTTGAAAAAGAACTAAATGAGATACATAGGTTGAAAGCGAATTTATGTGATCTTAAAAAGATGTTCAATAAAGAAATAGATATATGTGATACAAAAAAAGACTGTGCTAAATTACTTAAAAAAATGTTCTCTAAATCATTTAATAATATTAAACTTGAATTAGAAGAATTACTTTCATGCCATAAAAGGTCAAATATTCTGTTCGATTTAGACCGTCGTGTAAGGACATTAAAAATTATTGAAGATGCAGGAATAGTGTACGATGTTGATCCAAAAAAATTAAAAAATCAACATTACAAAAATCGTAATATCCAAAATCTTATTTTTATTCATCAAAAACTAAATGAGATGAGCTTTCTTTCAAAAATAAATAATTCGCTTTTAATGAAACATGCCAATACTGCTGAAATAAATAGAGAGATTATTAAGTTTAAACAAGACCTACTTAAATTTGACTATAGGTTACAGTCCTGGAAATTTTATTTTATTTACTCTGTATCTAGGGGAAGACCTTCTAATGGGAGATTTACACTAGATGCTTATTTTAAGGATTCAGAATCAGTGATAAATCACTACATGGGAATAAATGGTGTCAATCAAGATAGATTATTAAAAAATATTAATGATAGAATAATCATAAGATATTTCAAAAAAAAGGGCGAAGTAAGCCTCCGGTCTATTCATGAGCCATATTATTTTGTTTCTGAAATAAATAAGCTTCTAAATCAGATTAAAACTATTGAAAATAGCATACTAGACATTGAAGGAGACTTAAAGAAAGTAATTCAGAATGATAAAAGATTAAAAAAGGATTCTAGAAAGATCAAACAAAAAAAATGAGATCATTATTTAATCATAGATTAGGAAGAAACAACTTCATCACCACTGTGTATTTACACAGTCAAAAGATTGTGAAGAAAGAGCCCCATTAGTGCCGATTATATCTAAAACAAAATCTTGAGTCAAATCAGTTTTAAGACTATATTTCGCAAGGATTTGATCTATTTCTGCATGTAAACTTGAGAAAGCCTTTGGGGGGATTTGAACCCCCGACCTGCTGCTTACGAGGCAGCCGCTATACCGCTAAGCCACAAAGGCATGTCTCAATAATGATGGCCACTGTTTAAAAATATTATGACAAACAATTTATAAGGTAACATCCAAGGATAGTCATATGAAAAAGCGTATCGCAGTCATCCATAAGGATAAGTGTAATCCGCAAGGGTGCGGTAATTACCTTTGTGCAAAATTATGTCCAGTTAATAGAACTGGTGAAGATTGTATTAAGGAAGGTGACGAATATTCTAATAAAGCAGTCATCGACGAGATATTATGTACTGGGTGCGGTATTTGCCCAACACGTTGCCCATACGGTGCAATTGAAATTATTAATCTGCCTGCAGAACTTGAAAAAGAGCCTGTGCACAGGTTTGATAAAAACAGTTTTGCATTGTATTCCCTCCCTACACCTGTCAACGGAAAAATAACAGGGTTATTAGGCCGTAACGGTATGGGTAAAAGTACTGCGTTCAAAATTCTTGGTGGGTTACAAATGGCCAACCTTGGAAATTATGAAGAGAAAGCAGATGTACGAAAACTGTTTGAATATTTTAAAGGGACTCAGATGCTTGCACACCTTGAACGTTTAGAAAAAGGCGAAGTTACTTTATCATACAAACCGCAGCAAGTAGAATTTATCCCGCGCCAATTTGATGGGACAGTAAAAGAATTGTTCAAATCTGAAAGTGCGAAAGAAATGTTGAAACAACTAGATATTGAACATACATGGGACCGAGATGTGAAACATATTAGTGGCGGTGAATTACAACGTGTTGCGATTGCAGCAGCTGCCTTAAAAAAGGCAACATTAACATTGTATGATGAGCCGTCAAGTTACCTTGATATTAAACAGCGTATCAATGTATCAAAGTTTATCCGAGAACATAGTTCTGAAAATACTGCAACCATGGTTATTGAACACGATTTAATCATTTTAGATTATATGACGGACGTACTGAACATTATGTACGGGCACCCTGGAGTCTACGGTATTGTATCCGGAGTGAAAAGTGTAAGGGAAGGTATCAACTCTTACCTTGACGGTTACTTAAAAGAAGAAAATACCAGGATACGTACTGCACCCTTAAAGTTTGAACAGTCTGTTGAACGTGTGACAGCGTTCCCACAACCTGTATTAGAATGGTCAGAACTACAATTTGCAGTTGGTGAATTCAACCTTTCAGTACATAAAGGCGCATTAAACAAAAATGAGATTATTGGTATATTAGGTGAAAACGGTATTGGAAAAACTACGTTTGTTAAAATGTTAGCAGGCGAAGTTGAGTGTGACCTTGACCAACAATTAAATGTTGCGTACAAACCACAGTACCTTGACTATGCAAACAATGAAACTTTAGTTGCTGAATTTTTATCACGGGCCATTGAACACTATGAAGCTTCTATTGTGAAACCACTCAATCTAGAAACTTTGTACGGGCGCCAACTAAACCAATTGTCAGGCGGAGAACTGCAACGGGTTGTTATTGCAAAAACTTTGGCTGAAAATGCAGACTTGTTCTTATTAGATGAACCATCTGCATACCTTGATGTCGAACAAAGGATAGCCATTGGGAAAGTTATAAAACGGGTAGCTGCTGACCGCGAACTTACCATCATGGTGGTTGACCACGATTTAATGTTCATGGATTTTTTATCTGACAAAATCATGGTGTTTGAAGGTACACCTGGACAACATGGTGAAGCTACAGGGCCATGGGAAAAACAAGATGGGATGAACAAATTTCTTGAAAACCTGAATATTACACTTCGTAGAGACATGCATTCTCACAGGCCACGAATCAATAAACAAAATAGTGTGAAAGATAGAGATCAGCGGTCAGCTAACAAGTGGTACTACTGAAATTTTTCCACGAAAATTGTAACCAGGCGTCAACGTATCATAATACACTAAATCTTCCCACACTTGAACTTCTATATCTTCGCCGGGATTTAGCCGATGGTCAAACGTGCCGTCATAATTTGTTATAGTGTGCACATAAGCATCATGATTCTTAAAACGAATATAAGACCCTTCATAAACTTCTAAATCGGGTTGTTCAAAACCTAACATAGTTATGTCAATAACCATCTCTACAGGCCCTACAACTTCTACAGTAGGTGGTAAACAGCCCACTAATAATAATAATATCATCCAATACCTCATATGTTGGTTATCAAGGTCACAAATATAAACATGCGTTATGTTTAATAGTTGTTTTCTAGTGGCGGCATTGGAAACAATGTATCTAGTACATCAAGCTTCTTAGAGTATGGTACATGCACCTTACGCAATTTTCCTTGAAAAGCAGAAAATAATGATCTAAACCAGACGTACATAAACACAAGTATAGGTGCCATCATTATCCATGACCAACCAGTCAATAAAGCTATAGGTGCAAGAACTATTTGAGATATGACAACAACTAATAACAAAAATGTGAAAATGATTGATTGTTTTACATAAAAACGTACAAAAGTGTTTGGGTAAGCATACAAAATTATGCTAAAAAGACCCGTGCATAATGCAAGGACTGCAAGAAAACGTTCACCGTGTAAGAAAACGTTTCCAATCATCTTTGTAATACCTCATAAACATATAACATGATACAACAACCATAAAAACACACATCCATTGTCCTTTACTCAACCCATAATACATTATATCCTCTCGAAATACGTCTAGTATTAAACGAGTTATACCATCCCAAAATACAAAATTCCAAAATATGAAGCCAGCAGTCCATTGATGCACAATGGCCCTAACATTTAACCAAAATAACCAGCCAGTAATAAGAAACCGTTTCCCTGCCGCGTACAGAGTGGACGGGTGCCGGCACCCTTCAACACCATCGTATACAACGCACCAAGGCGCATCTGTTACACGGCCCAACAGTTCCCCATTAATAAAATTGGCAATACGGCCCAGAGCTAAGGATGCCATCACTGGGGCAGCCCCATAATCTGCCATACGCCAAAAGTCCCACTTATACTTTCTGCACCAGAAGTAGTTTGCAACAACTATACCCACTAACCCACCATGAAAACTCATGCCACCCTTCCATATCTTGAAAATTTCTAAAGGGTTAGAAAAATAGTATGCTGGCTCCCATACATACATGAACAATCGTGCACCAATCACAACGCCCATTATTAAAAAAAATGCATAATCTTCAATCTGCTTTTTTGTATAATCTACAAGTTCTCTTCTAGATAAATAACGAAGCCAATATATCACAAAAAATACGCCGGCAATGTATGCTAAAGAGTACCAATAAATGTCTAAAGGGCCAATACTTAGGACGATTGGATCAAAATTATGAGTTATCATAAACTAAATTTAGTCGTGTTCACATAAAAGGTTTTTTATGTAGCCACCATTATTTTGTTGTATGGCACGGTTTTGGACACACGTAAAACGAGTTATTCGCGATGCAGACATACTCATAGAAGTATTAGACTCACGTCACGTCGAAGAATCACGTAACCGAGAAATTGAAGATAAAGTCCACGAAGCAGGTAAAAGACTCATCTACGTTATTAACAAAGTTGATATGGCCGACCTTGACACGATTAAAGTGTATAAAAAATTTTTACACCCTTGCGTCTTTGTAAGTTCACGAGACAGATTAGGCACTACATTATTACTTAAAAAGATCTTGGAAGTGAGTCGAGGGAAAGAATGCACAGTAGGTGTTTTAGGATACCCGAACGTTGGAAAAAGTAGTTTAATCAATGCATTGAGCGGGAAACATGCAGCGAGCACGTCGTCACGTTCAGGACACACAAAGGGACAACAAAAAGTTAGGTTGAACAACAAAATCATGTTGCTTGATTCACCAGGTGTGTACCCCTACAAAGATGGTAATGAAACAAAACATGCATTAATCAGTGCAGTGGATTATTCTCAATTAAGAGACCCTTACGAAGCCGTGTGCAGACTGCACGAAGAACACCCAGAATTCTTTTTTCAGTGGACACAGTACGCTGACGTTGACGATATTTTAGAAGATGTTGCAAAACAAAAAAACTTGTTGAAAAAAGGAGGCGGTATTGACGAAGACCGTGTCTGCAGATACATTGTTAAAGTGTGGCAGCAGGGTTAAATATTGAACCAAGTGTGCCATTCACCCTTATGATTATAATTTATAATTTGCCAATTAAAATGGTGTTGTGAAATATAATGGTAAGAAATTGAATTCATATGGCCCATATTCTTAACAACATCATTTGCTAACCTCGATAAAAAAGTTTGATCTAAAATTCCGTGAACTACAGATATATGAGTGTAAGTATGTATTGATGCTAAAAAATGTTCAACATTAATATTAACCATGGCCCTTGAACGCTCAGCATTCTGTTTATATCCAACAATTGCAGACACTTTATTATCACCATAAAAATAACCAATTGGAATCTTTATTGACGCAACCTTTCTACACACTAAATATCCAAAAGGGATAAAGATTTTTGCATGCTGATTAATTGAATGCCAATCACTACGATTAATAGAACTACTACCATGGTGTAAAAAGCAGTAATGTGAAGGATAAAATAACTGTAATGAGAATTCTGCACCTTGAGCATGATTATGTATATAATCTAATGCACGGCCATCACCAGAAGGATTGAAATGAGTGTTAAGATACAATTGAAAATTAGCAACTTCTTTGTTAACATGCATTTTAAAACCGGATATCTCTACACGATTTTCACGTGCCCCACCAAATAACCTGTTCCAAAAACCCATAAATTAACTAATACCATAACTACTTATATTACTTTTCATAAGGTGACAAAGACACAATACGTATTTGGTCCACCGTTTTTTTCCCTATACCTGGCACAGACAACAATTCGCGTTCACTCGCTGTGACAATTCGCCATACACAACCAAAACGTTGTAATAATAATCGTGCGGCTTTCGGACCAATACCCGGAAACGATTGTATGATATACTCCTGTTGTTCAATTAATGATTGTGGTTTTGACTGGTGTAACGATACTTCCCTCTTTACAGAGTTTTGACACCGTTTTGCAAGTGATAATAACATCTCGCACGAGTCTCCGTAATCCTTTGAATGTAATATTGGCACTTGAAAGTCTATGGCTATACTTGCTAAAGCGCCACGGATCGCACCAGGATGCACTTTACGCACAGAATACAAGTCGCCACCTTGCACTAACAAAACTATGTGCATCCCACAACTTTTTAGGGTGGACAACTGTTTCATGAGCCGACCATCAAGTAAACTTCCCACAAAATCTTCTGCTTGTTTAAATTCTACTGCAATCTGCCCGTCAATAATATAATCTGCATACTCCAACTGTTCAACTTTGACACGAACACCTTTATCCACTAACTTCTTCACAAGAATGTTATCCTTCTCACGGTGGTCCGCAATAATGGTGTGGTCAAGCTGAACATAATCAGACAAGGATTTTTGGGGCAAGACCAGATCATTCTTGAACGATTTCAAAACAGTCTGCATTTTGCTCTCGCGCCGTTTACTGATATACCTGTAAGCTTCGTCACGCGTACCCTTCATGAAAAGTACGTGTACATGCCCCGTATTATGGCGCCCCGTACGACCCCTACGCTGAATGTTCCTGATCGCAGAAGGGGTCGGCTCATAAAAAAAAACATTGTCGACAGCTGGAATGTCTAACCCTTCTTCTGCAACAGATGTTGCCACTAAAATCTGGAACTCTTTCGCACGAAAACGGTCCAACATAACTTTTTGTTGTTTTTGTGAAAGGCCTAACCCTTTCTTTTTAGTTTGGCCAACGAACAAGTCAGCGGTGTAACCTTCTTCACGTAACCGTTCAATAATACGTGCGCCAGTATCACGGTAATTTGCAAAAAGTAATACTAGTCCTTTAACACCCTCAAGTTTTTGGCATAACACATCCAATTTAGGTTGATGATTCTCAAGGTTACCAGCCATCTTGATTGCACGCACAAATTCTACGTCTGCAATCAACCGTTTTACAGCTTTTACTTTTCCACGGCGTGCCTGGTCAACAACATCGTCAAGGTACGTTTTACAACTCATTACGCCCTGGCACTCCAACAGTTCAATTGAATATTCTACTTTGATTGCTTCAGCTACATAGCTTAGCCCTTGCCAAACAGTTTCATCTGCATCTTTAAGCCTGCCTTGCAATTTACGTTGTATTTTTAACAGGTCACCTTTACTACGCATTTGGTGCGTTGTACCAATTATGGATTGTAACTGTTTGACACGTGCATCATACACTAATTTTAGTTGACGGTGTAAAGGTTTCCAATCACTTGGAAAGTTTACTGGTACCCAATCAATCTTGACATCTTGAACATACTGTTTAACGTCAGGGTCATCATAAGACCGAACGTCAACATGTTCAATAAAAAGGTTGTCGCACACTTCCTGGACATCTTCTTTAGTGCTTCCTGGTGATGCAGATAAGGCCAAAATGTGTGGTGACTGAGCTGTTTCCATATAACGTTTGGCCAGCCAACAATAAGAATAGTTCCCACGCGCATGATGCGCTTCGTCAAACACTATTAAACTGACATCCTTAAAAGATATACGATTGTTCAATACATCGTTCTCTATTCCTTGCGGTGTTGAAATAATAATCTTGCTTGAATCCCACATAATCTCGCGTTTTTCAGGTTTCACGCTTCCTGTTAACAAAGAAACCATATCGGTTGGTAACGTTAAATGTTCATTGAACGTTTTATGATGTTGTTGACATAAAGGTTTGGTTGGCGACATAACCAAAATTTTACCTTTTTTATGCCTGTGCACAGCCATCATAAGTGCTAATGCAGTTTTTCCAAGGCCAGTGGGTAACACTGCCAAAGTGTTTTGTTTCACAGCATTAGCATACATTGTTTGTTGGTACAATCGTGGCGTGAAATTGTGTAGCATTAAACACTGTACAAACCGTATACCTTTTATTCTTGTCGTTACATTCATATAATAGTATTAGATTATATTATGTATGCCGTTTAGATCGCACAGGTTTATTCAATCAATGTTGCACAATACTCAACAGCGTATGGTAGACATTTATAATAAGGATAAAACCTATTCAACATTAAAACAATACAAGATTTCACCAAAATTACTCAAACCGTCGAACGCAGCAGTTGAATGGTGGTATTGGACAGGGCATTTGAATAATCGGTTCGGCTTTGAATTTTGTATGTTTAAACTTAACCCGCTAAAACAACGGTTAGGAATCGTGCCAATGTCCAGTGTACACCATAATGAATGGTACAGTTTACATGCAGCGATCACAGATGTTAAACAAAAAACGTTCATTGCAAAAAGTAGTGCATCATACTTCCATGAACCAAAACCGTTACAGTCACCAAACGGAAAAATAACCAGTCTAAAAAAATTAGAATGTAATTTTAATAATCTTAAAATGGACTTATTAGTCGAACCACTTACTAAGCTCTTATCACACAGTGAAACTGGTTATAACACTATAGGAGGTATACACAATTTATACTTGAGTTATCCTCGGTGCGATGTAACAGGTACAATCACTTTAAACAATGAAACATTCAATGTTACAGGTGACGCTTGGTTCGACCACCAAAAAATGGCTGAGTCACACTTACCAAACATTAAAGGATGGGACTGGTTCTGTGCGCACATTGGCGATACAAACATTATGGTGTACCAATTACGAGAACATGCACACAATTCTGTAGCGGGGACAATACAAAATAAGCATACAGAGTTTGTTAAAGATATCATCTTTAAACCAACTAAATATTGGGTTAGTCCATCAACAAAAGCACGTTACCCAATTGAATGGGATATTACTATTAACAACATATTATACAAGGTTAAAAGTAATGTTCAAAACCAAGAAATGAACCTTTTACATTCACCAATGGCATATTATGAAGGTTCTGTCTCGTGGTACAAGGGAAAAAAGAAGGTCGGCCATGGTTATATGGAGCTTGTAGGATACGATAAACGATTACGAACAAAACTTGTTGAAACAATAACGCGTTAATTAAACGTTTGGTCGCCACTCAACGTAACAATTCGGCGTGATTCATCAAAGTCAACGTCTAACCTTGTAAGATTATTAATTACAAGATCATTACCGTTCAAATAAAAACTCACGTTTGCAAGTTCGTGAAGACGAACCTTAACAACTTCGTCAAACTCAATACTTTTGAAAGGTACCCTTGCTTTTAAATGAGGATTGTTTTCGTCAAACAAAGCTACAATACAGTTCCAAAGGCCATCAGCATCCTTACCAGGTTTACGTGAGACAACCACACTTTTTGTTTGAAATTGTAACATAGTATAACTAGATAGCCGTCACTTTTTAAACCTTTGGAGTAGACCACGATAACCAAAATAATACCCTATGGTGTATAATGCAACATAAAAAATATATGCTTGGATGTTAAAATAAAGTAAAGGGATACCTAATAAGATAACAATTATACTAATAAAACTGTAAGGTGCACCGTACCATGCAGCCTCGGTACCGAGAATAAACCCTAATACCGCCATCAAAAATGCACCTTTTGGAAAAATGTTTGAAACCATAAGTGCTAAACAAACAAGAGATAAAGTTAAACCTAAAAAGTATTCTAGCCAATGCTCTTCAAAGTTTAATGCCATAATAATGCTACCACTGCAGTAAATGTACAAATGACTACTGCCAAAATAGTTGTTAAAGTTGTAGGAATCAATATAGAAATAGATAAAATTGCCACAAAAAATAGTAAGAATGTGTACAGTGTCCTGCTACCAAAAAAAACTTGTAAACCTTCTAGCCAAGGCATTGGTAAAACTTGCATTATGCTTAACACTACTAAAAAAAATACTGCTTTCTCTAAAATGAACCAGTCAACATAAAGTGTGAAAACACGAAGTAATGTCGCAATTGATAATGTTAAAAGAGTAGTAAAACATACTACTAAGGCATGCTCATAATAGTCGTGCCCATAAAAAAATTTGCCTAACCTTTGACGTTTTAAGAATGTTGTTTGGAAAGACCCAACCAAAGGCAAAAAAACGTAGCCAAACGTTAAAACACTCATAAAAGTCGTGAAGATTATTCCTTCCCAAAATGGTTTATAATGTAATGTGTAACCTTGCATCAAAGAAAAAATCTTTTGTGCACATAACCTGCCAACCAATAGTAATAACAAAAGGACGTATAAACCAATAAACGAAAACAGCCAAATAACAATACCTGTCCCTTCAGGAATATGAAATAAGGATATAAATGTAAATATGAAAGTGAACACCGCTAAGCTCTGTATTTCATATAAGTCTATTTTAAAATAAGTCTTATATAATGTTCGCCAATCATCCATAGTTTTAAAAGGGCGTTTAAAGTATAAAAAACCTACGACTTTACAAATGTGTAAAAATTATAAGCATGTTGACCACGTAAAAGTTGCTCGTTGTTCGTTACTTTAAACAAAGGGTGAGGATGCAAATAACATTGTGAACGGCAAAATATATTTATTATTGAACCCTTCTTAGCCAAAGAGAAATAATTGAAAATAGTGTCTAAACTTTTTTCATCGTTACGAGTCAAAAAAACAAGGTTACGTTGAGCAGGTTGTAATTTTTCTATCAAGTTTTTCCAATCGCCACCATGCACAATTATTTTATCACGAATGTTAGCTAACCGAAGATGACGGTCCAAACTCCGGATAGTATTCAATTCTGGTTCATAAACGTGCTGTGTGCCATAATCCTCCTTATAACGGTGCACTTGTTCAAATAATAACGCACCATCTTTTACACCATAAATCTGTAATCCTTCTAAACAAGGATCACTTTTTTGCACAATCATGAAAGCGAAGTCGCCCCGTAAACCTTGTTTATGCGCAAAAATTCGATAATCACGTTTTGACAAGTCTTTATCATGTAATTGTAAACAGAGGTAATCTTTTTCAGCACGAACAACACGCAAAACAAAATCAGGTGTTTTATAATTAATCTTACGTTTTGCAAGGCCTGCAAGGTAAGGGTGAATCTCAGAACGTACTTCTTTTGGCACACCACTAAATTCTATAGTTATACTACCTTCTTCCAAATGAGGAAATTTTTCTAAAGTTAAAAGGTTACCTTCTTGTAATACTTCACACATGAACCTGATACTTTGTAATGAAGGTAACAAACTTCTCACTGAATCATCACAAACAAACACTGTATCGTGTTGCTCATAGTTATATCCTTCCAGCTCCACTTTGGTTGCTTCTGGAACATCAGAAATGATAGTTATCATTCAATTTTTGCGATCGCTGCTACACGATCACCCTCATTCAAACGCATTACACGGACACCTTGTGTTACTCTACCAATCACATTTATTGAATCACAAGAAACACGTATCCCAATACCTTTCTCTGAAACCAAAAATAGATCCTCGGTCCCATCAACAAGCATAGAAGTTAACACAGGGCCTGTCTTATCAGATAACTTGAAATTGGTTACACCTTTCGTTGCACGGTGACAAAGTCGATACTCGTTTACTAACGTCCGTTTACCATATCCGTTCTCAGTGATAGTCAAAATGTGTTTTGTGTCATCAGCAATAATCATTGCAACAACTTCACTTCCACTTTTTATACCGGTCACACCTCGCGCAGTTCTTCCCATTGGACGAACTTCTGCTTCTAAAAAGCGTGTAGCCCTACCAGCTTTGTTAATCAACATAATCTGTTTTGTACCATCAGTCACACGGACATCAATCAAAGCATCATTATCTAAATTTATAGCCCTAATTCCGCCTTTCCTTGGCCTACTAAACGCTTCAAGTGGCGTTTTTTTGACATAACCATTACGTGTTGCCATAAACAAAAAGCCTTCAGAGAAATCTTTTATTGGAATCACATTTGTGACTGTAGCATCACCTATATTTAACAAGTTTTTAACATGTGTACCCTTACTAGTTCTACTTGAATCAGGCAATTTCCATACTTTTGTCCAATGAACATTACCTGTATTAGTGAAAACTAATAAATGGTCATGGTTGTGAGCAACGTACACTTGAGCAATATAATCATCTTCTTTGGTTTGTGCCGCACGGATACCTTTACCACCTCGGCCCTGACTTTGATAAGTATCTAATGTAACACGTTTTATGTATCCTTGTTTACTCACAGTTACTACTTGAGGAAGGTTTTCAATCATGTCTTCCATATCAATATCATTAACATCACCAAGACTCACCTTAGTACGGCGAGAATCACCGTAACGTTCAATGACTGAATCTAATTCAGTATGAATCAAAGTATCTACTCGGTGAGGGTTAGATAATATTGAACGCATATCGTCACAGAAGTCAAGTAGATCTTTGTGTTCAACACGGATCTTTTCTTGTTCTAATGAAGCTAATTTTTGAAGTTTCAAATCTAATATTGCTTTACTTTGTATGTCTGATAACGAATATTTTTCAATCAACATAGATTGAGCAACTTGTGCACTTGCACTATTCTTTATAAGCGGTATTATCTCATCAATGTTGTTCAAGGCAATAAGTAATCCATCTAAAACATGCAACCTTTTTTCTGCTTTTTGAAGTTGATAGGTAGTACGTCTACGAATAACAACTCGCCTATGCTCAATATGGTGCACTAAAAAGTCTTTCAAACCCACTTTTTGAGGTTTATTATCTATCAATGCAAGCATGTTCATTGAAAAGTTGATCCGTAACCTACTATACTTGTATAATTGGTTCAATACAATTGTACCGTCAGCATCACGTTTGAGATCAATAACAACACGTATACCTTCACGGTCACTTTCATCATTAATGTTACGTATACCTTCAACACGTTTATCTTTTACAAGGTCCGCTATTTGTATAATTAAGTCGGCTTTATTAACTTGGTATGGAATCTCACTAATGATAATCCGTGTATCTTCAACAGTTGCAACACCCTGCAAAGTAACACTACCGTGCCCTGTCTCGTAAGCATTGATTAATCGTGAACCCCTAAAACATTCTGCGCCAGTCGGAAAATCAGGGGCAGGTACAATCTCCATTAATTCACGAACACTGATATTTGAATCATCTAACACCTTCTTGGTTGCTTCACACACCTCTTTAACGTTATGAGGTGGAATACTTGTAGCCATACCAACTGCAATACCATTACTACCATTTACTAACAATTGAGGTACGATGGTTGGCAACACAGAAGGTTCTTTTAAACTAGCATCAAAATTGTCAACAAAATCTACTGTGTCTTTATCGATATCTTTCAATAAATCTTCTGCAAATTTTTGTAATTTTGCTTCAGTATATCTCATTGCTGCAGCATTATCGCCGTCTATACTACCAAAATTACCTTGTCCTTTAATCAATGGATAACGTAGACTGAACTCTTGCGCCATTCGCACTAATGAGTCGTAAACTGCAGTGTCCCCATGAGGGTGGTACTTACCTAACACTTCACCAACTATACGTGCCGATTTTTTTGAAGATTTATTATGGAACATCCCCATATCATACATAGCATATAATATACGCCTGTGAACTGGTTTTAATCCATCACGAATATCGGGCAATGCACGACCAACTATCACTGACATGGCGTAGGTTACATACGCGGTTGTCATCTCTTCTTTAATTGTACGTTCAACTACGTCTTGATTCATAACAAAGTGCAGAGTGTACAGTATAAAAAGGTTATGACGTCTTTAACTGCATCATGGCCTTTTTTATTTCATCTTGCGTGTTTTTTTCATTTTTTATTGAATCTTTAGTACGAATAAGCGTATCAATTTCACTGTCAATTTCATCAACATTGTCCTTTACTACACCAGGTATTTTATCTAAAAAAGCTTGTTTACTTGCATCACTTGGAAGATCAAAATATTTGAAAAAATGTTTTGTTAACACTAGTTTATAAGTTCGACCGAATGGATCTTTGCGAACAAAACCACGGTCAACAAGTTGGTGCATATGGTCATATGCAGAAGGGCCCCTTAATTTTACAACTTCAGATTGCACTACTGGATATTTCCAAGCAATTATTGCCAAAGTTTCCATTACATTTTGAGGTAATTCAATCGCGTGTACCACTGGCGCAACACAGTCTATAAACGTATCATGCACAGCCAATTTCCAAGAATTATCTTGTTCTAGAATAATAAGACTAGTACCTTCAATACGATCTTTTAATTTGGTTATGATAGAAGGTAATTCTTCTTCTTTACAACCAGTATATTTTGCTAATTCTTTCACGCTCACAAAACGGGCAGCAGCAAACAAAACAGATTCAACCTTGTTCAACTTACTCATAGTAATTTGTACACCCCTTCCACCAACTCAATTTTTTTATCGTCCACCATTTTATCTAAATACATACCAAGTCTCTTCTCATCAACACCAGTCAATTTACTCAGGTTTTCAAGAGTACGCTTCTCCTGTGTGATTAAAACACGTAAAAAATTGTACATGAGCAAATTCATGTTACGTTTCAAAAAAGTGTTTTCATTATGCACTTTTTTAGAAACCATGTCTACTTGGTGTAATCTACTTTGTAAGGTGTTAAGTAAGTGACTTAAAACTTCATGATTGAATTCAATCTTTTCAGGGTCAATTACTTCAATGTTACTTGGCATATACTCAAAACAAAGTTCTACCAAGGAACTAGGATTCTTAACTAAAACTTCAAATTCGCCAAATGTACTCCATAAGCTCCCGCCTTCTTTAATACCATCTTCAATCTCCTTTACTTTAGCTAGATCTTTACTTCTGACAGTGTACCGCTCATCACCTGTCAGTTTGTCAGATAAATTCTGTAAAGTCTCTTCAACATGTAGTTGGGGCTTACCCAAAATCTCAAGCATAATACGTACTGTAATCATGAGAAAAATAGTGTAGACCCACTATAAAAAGATATTGTATTGGTTATTAACCATTATGTAGTACTCAATAATGTTTTTAAGGGGTAAAAATAGTGTTTTGAAGATGGGATGGTTCAGTAAAAAGAAAAAACCTCTTCCTCGGCCTTCGCCGAGCTTGGTAGATGATTCACCGTTAAATTTTTCACCAGAAGATTTACATGCAGACGATTTGAAGGCTGCAGCAGGAGTACTTGATGATTTAAGCACACCACTTAACCCTGCACCAGAACCGATTGCTGAACCATTTACTATGCCAGAAACTGAGCCAGAACCTCAACCAGTGATTGAACCAGAAAACATTAGCAGTGCACAAAGTGTATCACCTGCGCCTAGGCCAATGATACCTACTCAAATTGCAGGAGAATTACATATGCATGTTGATGGCTACAAACTTATCCTTGGAAACATTGATGAAGGATCGTCTGGTATGACAGACCTACAAAAGTTGACTAAAAATCTTCTTGAATCAGAGTATAATGAACAAAAAAATTTTCATGCCTTAAAAAATAGTATGAAAGAGTTGCACGACAAATTATTGTCTGCAGACGAAATTATGTTTAGGTGATATATTATGGAAAAAGTACCAGTATACGTAAAAATTGATGAGTACCAAGATGTACTCGACATCATTCACACAGTCCAATCAAAACTTGATGAGGCAAAACGAACGTTAGAAAAGATTAATGGTCTTAAAAGTGAAGAAGACACCCTGATTGACCAATGGCAAAAAAGTTTGACTGAAGTTGGAAAAAAAGTAGATTTCATAGATAGGACATTAAACGAACCAGAGCAATACTAATGGCAAAACGTAACCGAGAAATTGAACCATCGTACATGGTTAGGGTACCAGACCCTACAACTGTCCGTAGAGACATTCTTGAATCGTTACGAGAAGTTATTTTGTTCATGCAGGCTTACGAACATTTTAACACGATACAAGAAGAGAAAAAGGCTATCATGAACGATGTTCGTGAACAAGTTAAAGAAATATCAAGAATCATTAACACTGATCTTAAATCTAAGTTACCACGTGGTAAACTTAAAGCATTACATGATAAATATAAGGCTCGAGAATCTTCGTCACCAAAAATTGTTAAACGGCCGACCACAAGAGACATTATGCCTTCAAACAGCCTTGATAATCTTGAAAACCAATTAAGAGATATTGAAAGACAACTAAAAGATATTCAATAATTTTTTATTTTATAATTTATCAAAAAAAGAGTGTTAAAATGACAAAAATGTTTTATTAATAATAAGCTATAAAGCGAAGTTAGAAACATGGCGAGCCACACTTTATACTCAATACCTTTTTATAGTGACTGCATTCTCTAGAGATTATGGTTTTAGAAGTAAAAACAATAGGGGGCTACTCTGAATGTGGTCGTAATTGTACGGCAATTAGAGTAGACGATGAAGTTATCCTCCTAGATATTGGGCTTGAGATGGAAAATTATGTTAAGTACCAACAAACAGACAGAGACAATTTACAACGTGTTACATATGATGAATTGTTAGAAGTAAACGCAGTACCAAACGTGCATTTACTAGATGAATGGAAATCAATGGTAAAAGCTATTGTGCCTTCACACGGTCATTTAGACCATATTGGAGCTATACCTTTTACTGCACCATTGTTTCCCAACGCACCGATTATTAGTACCCCGTATACCATCGAAGTTATCAAGAGTATACTTCGTGATGAACGTATAAGGTTACACAATAGATTAATAGCACAAAATAGTAACACAACATATAAGATTAGTGATAAAATTAAGATTGAGTTTGTACATGTTACACACTCAATCCCACACACAGCAACAGTGGTTATCCATACACCTTACGGAAGAATTGTGTATGCTAACGATTACAAATTTGACCTTAATCCATTATTAGGAAAAAAACCAAACTTTGCACGGCTTAAAGAATTAGGTGAAGAGGGCGTAGACCTGTTGTTAAGTGAGTGTTTATACGCACACGTTCCAATGCGGTCACCAAGTGAAGCAATAGCAAAACAAATGCTTAAAGACGTGCTTAATGGAACAGATGTTGAAGGAAAAGCAATTATTTGTACTACCTTCGCTAGCCACATTGCACGCCTTAAAATATTGATTGAACTTGCTGAAAAAATGGGCAGAAAAGTTGTCCTTTTCGGTCGTTCACTTGGTAAATATATTGATGCCGCAGAACGTATCAAATTAGTCAATTTTAGTAAAAGAGTAGACATTGTTACAAGACGTAAAGCTATCGAACAGTATATGCGAAAAATTAACAAAGTAGGCGCGGACAAATATTTCATAATTTGTACTGGTCACCAAGGTGAGCCACGAGCAATTTTGTCTCGTATAGCTAATGGGGAATTACCTTTAAACTTAAAACAAGACGATATGGTTCTGTTTAGTGCATCAGTTATCCCAGTAGAAGTTAGTATTGCAAATCGTGCTGCTTTAGAAGCAAACTTACATAAAAGAGGAATCCGGTTCTTTACAGATTTACACGTTAGTGGACACGGGCATAGAGAGGATTATAGGGAAATGTTACAAATTGTAAAACCTAAACATATCATCCCATGTCATGCAGGGCCAAGCTTTGCTGCAAACTTTAGTGATCTTGCACAACAACTAGGTTATAAAGAAGGAGAAAACATCCATATTATGGAAAACGGGAAATCCTTCAAACTACAGTAGAACAATCTTTTTAAGGTATGGATACCACCAGTTTCGTATGAAACTGGTATTATCTGACCTCAAATTATTCAAAGACACTATTTCTATTGTTTCTGAATTGGTTAATGAAGTAACGTTTAATCTTAATGAAAACCGACTTGAATTAGTTGCTATTGACGCAGGAAACGTGGCAATGGTCCAATTACGCTTATTATCTTCAAATTTTACTGAATGTGAAGTTGAAGGAGAAGAAAAAATAAGTTTGAATCTTAGTAGTTTAAAACAGATTCTTCGACGTGCAAAAAGTAGTGAGGTTTTAACTATGAGTACTAATGAAAGTCACCTTGAACTTGTGTTACAAGGTAAAACCAGAAAATCGTTCACACTACCATTATTAGATGACGGTGAAGCACAAACTGTGCCACCATTAGAATTTCCAGTTAATGTGACATTACCAAGCAGTTTGTTGAGTGAAAGTATTGATGATATGAGCGTAGTTAGCGAAAGTATGTCTTTCATGCTTGGCGCAGATACCTTATCAGTCATGGCAAAAGGTGATTTAAGCGATGCACATGTTGACATCCCCCAAGATGAAGATGTCCGTATATCCTCAGACGGTACACCGCGAAAAAGTAAGTATGGTCTTGAATTTTTAAAAAAAATGGTTAATGGTTCAAAATTGTCTGATGTTGTTATCATGTCACTAGACACAAATTATCCGTTACGTTTAGACTACGGTGTTCCAGACAAGATCGCTTTAAGTTTTATCCTTGCACCACGTGTTGACAACGATTAATATAACATAAATACCTTTAAATTTATAAAAAATGACTACTTTTTAGTAGTTATGGGTGCAGAAAGGCCAAACCTAGAAAAAATATTAGCAAATATTCCAGAATTATTTGTTAAACCAATAGCACCAATTGTAGAATATAATCCTCAAGATACCGTGGAAAAAGCATTAACAGAAGTAAAACGGTTAGAAGCATTAGGTAAAGAATATCAAGAGTCGTATTATAATCATAAAAACGAAATCCAAAATCTATCAGTTAACAATATTGAACAAGTATTGCAGCACATCCAACAATTACACACGGCAACCGCAAACATCGACATATTACGTGATCTAATCATGCATGCTAATGATAATGTGATTAATCTTACAAAAGAAGAGTATGATGTTGACGGTTTTGAAGAAATAAGTGACATTCAAGATAAAATTTTCAAAGAACAAAACGCGTTAAGAAAACAATGGTTCGGCACATGGCGGTTCGCAAAACAAATCAAAGTATTATCTAAAAAAATGGAAAAAAGTTGGGAAGCCTGGAGCAATTTACAACGTTACCCTAAAGTACCGTCTACAACTACCCCTGTAAACAGTATTGTCTCTGACTATATTAGCAACCATATTGTTGATATTATGCGGCACAGATGGGAATACATTATCAATGATATACCAGATTACCAAACAAATGCTGATTTGTCAAAAAAGCAGAACGAAGTTCTTGAAGATGCACACAAAATCTTTTGGAGAAATAAACAAATAGAACACATACATTCTGCTGCCGAAAATTTCAAACATGTCTCACAACTTGACCCAGACCTAAAATATGTAGAAGAAATAGGAAAATTCACACCAAGCATACGACAAGTCGATATGACTCAGTTCAGTTTTGAAGTATTTAAAAACTTACCAACCGAGATTAAAGCACCAATTCAAGACCTGGTACACAATGAGTTCACGTCACAGTTTTTGCTTACCCCAGAGCATACTAACTCATCACAAATCTTGGGTGAAAAGATGATGGAATTTACAGATGAAAAATCTATATTGTATAACGCTGTGAATTTCTGGAGAGAAAGCGGCATGTCTGGCCAAAAACCATATATTAGACGAAATTACCATAGTGAAAAAACAGATGCACAAAATTATTTTGATAAACTCGAAACGCTAACGCACCCAGCGTTACAAACCCTTAAGAAAAATCTTTCTAACAATGATCACGATAGCGAAAATACACACGAAGCCGTAGCTCAATTAATCACTGAATTATTAGATGGTACGTCTGAAGAAACATATTTCGCGCTTAATAGTATTGATGGTATTACCGTGCCTGACCACCTAGTTGAAAAGATTACTACAAAACTCGACCTATCTCCAGTACATAACAAAGAACTTTTTCAAAAAACACTCGATAAAATTACTCGGAGAAACACAGATATCTCTACCTACAAGGAAGTTATAGATAACGTCATGGAATATGATCGTTCAGTTACTAAGATCAAACAAAGTATGGATGACCCATCCAAGATTGATCGATTAATACATTCCGTATGTAGTGCCCAATATACTATTACTAATAAAGATAAACAATCACAAAGCCTTGCAATCATGAACGTTGTTAAAGATACACCGTACGAATTATCCAGCAACGTTATATCAAAGATTCGCAACATCTTTTTTGCTGACCTCGCTAATGTATCAGGGCATACTAGAAAAGCCTTAGACAATTTTTATGCTATAACTAAACTATCAAGCTTGTACAACCATCCTGAGTTACAAAGTATAATTGAAAATAGTTCCTACACACACTTAATCGACGACCCAGACCAAATAGAATCATACATGAAAGTGATTACAAAACCAAAAATTGGAACTAAATTTGACCAATTATCTTCATCTCGGAGAGACATAATACGTCGAACAGCAGAGACTGCGTATAAAATAAATAAGGATTTCAGCGACCATTTCATTGAAAACATGGTGATGAAAGAGCGGTCAATGGCAAAAATGTGGTTATTAAACAGGTCATTAACATCAATTAGTAACCATAGTGGGTTAGAAAAACACATACTCAGTATAACACCTAATGAAGCGTATAAAACAGTAACACTTTTTGGACTTGTTCGACCCATCGTTGACAATAAATGTACGCAAGATTTACAGCAAATATTTGAGTCGAGTGACAACGTTGTAGACGAATACCACAGGTTGCGAGACATACAAAGTTCAGCGGTACGCAAAAAGACGTTACAAAAGCTTCAAAAGCATGTTGGACAAGCAGCAGTTTTCAAAAATCAAAAAGGAGAAATCGCGAAAAAACGGTATGAACAACGTATATCATCAATTAATGCCACTTTAAACAGAGAACGTACTAATGCTGTCGAAACCGTGTTACGTGACACCGTTAAACGGAACGTAGAAAAGATTGTGGGAAAACCGATTAACATTGATGTTAATGAAGATATCATCAACGCAACATTACTGTATAACGATATTACTAAAAATAAAACATTGTTAAGAGATATTATTGTATCATGCACAGACGGCACATATAAAGCATACTCTGATGATAAGAACATTGAATATCTTACAGACCTTCGAAATACATCCATCAATGTTGATGCATGGATTGAAGGGGTCACACAAACGTATAAACCGCAGTTGGTACAAAACATCAAAGAAAAAATTCAGTCAGAAATACAACACCATAAAACTGAAGCTAAAAAAATATTGTGCAAGAATGGGATTGAATACAAAACCTTTGAAGAAGCATATAAAATGTTACAAAATATCAATCAAGACGATGCCCTTGACCTCAAGACACAAATTCAAGCAATCAAAGGGTTACAGACACGAGACGAATGCAACAGTTTTAGTGATGTTACCATCTACCTAGAACATGACCCACTCAAGATATTACAAATGGGTAATTATTCTACGAACAGTTGTCTTGGACTCGGAAAAGGTAACGCATGGTCAACCGTGGCAAACGCTTTGGACAGTAATAAACAAGTCTTATACGCAGTGATGAACGGAGAAATCATTGGTCGTAAACTGATCGCGATTAATAATAACAAGAAGATGGTACAATACAGAACGTACAGTGACTATGTAGATTTAGATCTTGACAGTATGTTTAACACATACCTTGACACTTTTGCGGACATAACCAATATTGAACGGGATACGAAAGGTACAGTGAGCACCATACTTGCGCAACATTGGTATAACGACGGCATCTTAAGCTAAACAGTAAATAATTTATATAGTTATAATATACCATGGTTATGTACCTTGAAACAATATTTTATTATCTTTTCGTGCTCGATTCAATAAGTTATTTAGCATTATGTTATACAAAACAATATCATACGAAACTTCACCATTGGACCAGCCAACACTTCCCATTAAACCACGTGTTTGGTTATGTTTATCTTGGGTTATTAATATGGCTTGGTTTCGCACTACGACGGTTAACCATCATTTAATCTCGATAAATTTTTAAATAGAAAGGTCGCCGCGGACTATATGGGAGCACAACTTACTGGAATTGCACAGACCTTAAGACAATGCCAAGATATGCACAAAGTTTACATTTCAAAATATGAAGATTATATTCATAATCAACTTTCTAAAATTAAAATGTCACCTGAACCTTCTGGGCAAACATTTGGATTAGAAATAGAGCTGGTAGGTGTAAACAAAGATTACACGTTCAGAACATTCTCAGATAGACAATTTAGTAAGGAGTATGCACCAGAAATTATGACCACAAATGTCGAACTTGTAACTGAACCATTAAAGCACTCTTCTTTACAATGCATGATTGAACATATTGATACAATGAAAAAGGGAGTTAAAGGTCCGGCATTACAAATTGGGGGGCACCCTTACTTTAATTTAGGATATGCCAAACAATTTCTAAATCCAAGACAACGATATCAACAATTGATAAATGTGTTAAAAGAATATAACACACAATTTTGTGTGCCACAATATAACGGAACAGAATATTGTAGTAGCGGTGCTGAATGGGAAGGTATTGGGACTTCTTTCCAGTTTACAGTAAATACCCCCATCGAAGAGGTACCTTTCTTTTATAATGCTGCAAAAAAAATGGCACCAATAGCAATGTACGCAAGTGCAAGTTCACCATTCATTGATGGTGTTTTATCGAACGCCCTTAGTACAAGATCTATTGTTATACCATCAGTTACATCTGGTGGACGGTCAAGATGGAGAGCACTTGAACCACTCACAGATGAATTTCGACCAGTAAACAATCAAGAAAAAAATATGTATGAAAGATTGTCTCAGTTTAATCCAAACGTTGCAAAATATTTTACAGAAAGTACAAGAGAAGGATGGCTTCTTCGAACAGTAGGAGACGAGCACCAAGATATACAGCCCCCACCAACTTTTTGGCCAAGTGTTAAGTTGCAAGCACATATTATTAATCAAAAAGGAATCCCAGTAGAGGTCCGTACTGCTGAACAATTAGCTAATACATATGATACTGCCCATTATATGTTAGGAATGTTATCTATGATCCAACAGGAATCGCTTAACTTGAAAAATAATGAATCTTATACAACCACTGGACAGTTAGACGATAATAATGTTAAGCTAATTAATTTTTCACAGAACATTATTTGGAATAATAAAAGTGTCCACCCATTAGAAATTATTAGAAAATTTGTTCCAGGTATGACCAACCTTGAGAGATATGGTTATTCAATGTCAGATATTAAATCTGTCCAAGAATGGTGGAAAAATCGTGTGAACGATGCACAACATATGAAACAAACAGCGTTACAAAACCAACCCGGACTTGTTAACGGCGACCAAGTTAAACCAGAAACATTAGAAAAAATGTTGTCAAAGCACTTGATTTAAGTAAATATAAATAGTAATACGTATTTTGCAAAATATGAAAGAGGGAAACATTCTGAAATATTCTTTTAAAGAAATGTTTAAACATCCTGTTGTTTTTACTCCTAACATCTTACTTTTTGTTTGGAATATAATAGCATTATTGTTCTATGGACAGATCACCGATTGGAATTTTTTGAATGGGACCTATTGGTGGCAAACCCTTATTTATTTGGCAATTGTCTTATTAGTAGACAATTATATTGTATCTTGTAAATATGCCATCTTAAGAAAGTTGGTACAACGTAAAAAAATAACATTAAAAAATGTAATGGCATTTGCAGACAAACATTTTTTAGACATTTTAAAAGTTCACGCTTTAACATTTGCAATTATTACATTACCTTTCATTTTGTTAGTTAAACTTTCAGCGTTATCAAATACCCTTGCATTCATACTAAGTGTTTGTATTGTCACATACCTTGTTTTAATGAGTATAAGATTACTATTTATTTATCCAGAATTAGTATTCCATGAAAAAGGCGTTATGAAATCTATTACAAAAGAAATGCATTTTACTAAAACACACTCATTCCATACACACGTAGTCTGGATTACAACATTAAGTATTTTATTTCTTGTTGACATTGTACAATCTGTAATTAATAGTTTAGGTATGCTCATACTGTTTGGAACAATTATGATTATTGGGCTCGAAATATTTGTTAGTGTCTGGGAACACATGTACATTTTTGCTGCATACTCTAAAACAAAATTAAATAAGCAAAAATAAGAGTTCCAATTACTAACATTACATTACTAATTATTAAAACGTAATGGAAAGCATGTACAATCCATTCTTTACCCTCTAATTTTTTCTTTAACAAATTTGGTACGTGTAAACGCTTCACGTTCTTGCTCCGCTAATACTTGTTTTATTTGATTAAATTCATCTTGCATGGCAGGTATTTTAATATGCTCTAAACTATTAACACGCCTTCGGGTTCGTATTATTTCTTCACTTAACCTGCTCAAGATTAATTCTAACTCAGAAAGACGTAATAATTCAGGTAACAACTCAGAAAACTTTTGCATACTATCACGAACATAGTAAGCAGTACCAATTAAACTTGTGTTTACTGAACTTTTAATGGGTTTAACTGTTAACCTTGGAACTTGGACACCCATTATGCTTGCTTGCTCATTAACAATCTCCATTGTAGGTTGTGTTGCTAAGGCAATACCCATTACTCGCCCTGCACCACTCACTGCTGCTGCACGGGTTAAAACTTTGAAAGCTAACTCTTTACTATGTTTAACGTTGTTCTCACGTTTAACATATTCAAGCACATTCTCCATATATTTTTGCACCATACCGTCCAATTTACGTTTAAGTAAACTGTGTCCTTTTTCAGCTAGTTTTATACGGTTTTTGAGTTCTAATAACTCCATCCGTGTTGCTGGTCCACTCATTTTTGGTACACATCAATATGTTTCTGTTTCACTTTTTTAAGTTCTGAACGTGGCAACTCTTTCAGGATGTTCCAACCTAAATCAAGTGTTTCTTCAATACTACGATTACTATCAAAACCTTGGTTAATAAACTCTTTCTCAAACCGTTCTGCAAATTTCAAGTATTGGCGGTCAACCTCGCTTAATGAAGATTCACCTATTACTGCCACTAATTGACGGAGTTCTAATGCATAAGCATATGAAGCATACAATTGATCTGATACGCCACTATGGTCTTCACGAGTTTTATTCTCACCAATCCCAGATTTCATTAGCCGGCTTAACGAAGGTAAAGGGTTTAATGGGGGGTTGAACCCCCTTTTCTGTAATTTTGGATCAAGAACAATTTGACCTTCAGTAATGTACCCTGTTAGATCAGGAATTGGGTGTGTCTTGTCTCCAGCAGGCATGGTTAAAATTGGTATCTGAGTGATTGTACCTTTACTCCCCATTATTGCTCCTGCACGCTCATAATTGTTTGCAAGATCAGTGTACAAATAGCCCGGGTAACCACGACGGCCAGGGACCTCACTTCTTGCAGAAGATAATTCTCGTAAAGCATCACAATAGTTTGTGAAATCTGTTAACACTACTAATACATGCTTATCATGCTCATAAGCAAAATATTCTGCAGTAGTCAAAGCTACACGGGGCGTCAAAATCCGTTCAATACTACTATCGTCTGCCAAATTCATGAAAACAATAGTGTTGTCTAAACTGCCACTCTTTTCAAATTCTGTACGGAAAAAACGTGCTTCTTCGTTAGTGATACCCATCGCTGCAAAAATAACTAAAAAATCTTCGCCTTCAATGTGTGCTTGCCGAACAATTTGTGCAGCTAATTCATTGTGTGGTTGCCCCGCACTACTGAAAATTGGTAACTTCTGACCACGTACCAAAGTAGTCATACAATCTACTACAGAAACACCTGTCTGGATAAAATCGTGTGGGCTTTTACGCGAAGCAGGATTTATTGCTGAACCGTTCACATCGAGATATTTGTCAATCTTTAATTCAGAACCATCAAGAGGTTTACCAAGACCATTAAACATTTTACCAACCATCTCTGTGCTTACACCTATCCTAGCTGGTTCACCTTTAAAACGAACTTGCGCTTTTTTGGTTAAGCCCATACTACTTTCAAAAAGTTGCACAACTACATGTTCATGACTTGTTTCTAAAACTTGTCCCAATAATTCGTCACCATCATGACGAATTTCACAAATTTCACCATAACTTATCCCTGGCACATTTTCTACAATTAATAGTGGGCCTCGGACTGATTTAACTGTTTTAAACCATTTTTTTGCATTTGCCATTATTCTTTCCTCCGTACAGAATCTATGCTTTTCTGAAATAATTTTGTAAATGTGTCAACATGTTTGTCAACATTGTCACTAGCATAACCCTCGTTCGATTCATATTTTAATTGAGCAAAAGTAGTACACGCTTCCGATTGACGAAGTGCAGCCCAATCAATTTGGTCACAACTTTTGTATAGTAAGTCCCCAACTTGTTTTAAGGATCTCATCATTACCCTCATTTTAGAGTTTGGACAAAAAGTATCATTTTCATGAAATGCATTTTGTTGTAAAAAATCTTCTCGGATCATACGTGCAATAAACAAAGTGGCACGGTCCTTAGCAGGTAATGTATCACTCCCCACTATTTGTACAATCTCCATTAATTCTGATTCTTCCTGTAACAATTTTGTCATCCAAGACCGTACCGAACTCCAGTCTGGGTCACAATTAGAATCAAACCATGCATCAGTGGTAGGTGTATACAAACTATAACTTTTCAACCAATTAATACTAGGAAAATGACGTTTATCGGCTAGACTACTGTCTAACGCCCAAAAACATTTTGCCATACGTAATGTCGCTTGAGTCACAGGCTCAGAAAAATCTCCCCCTGCAGGACTTACAGCGCCAACAACAGTTATGCTTGCATCTTCATTATTTAACGTTTTCACACTCCCAGCACGTTCATAAAACTCTGCTAACCTTTTACTTAAGTACGCAGGATACCCTTCTTCACCAGGCATCTCTTCTAATCGCCCAGATATCTCACGCATTGCTTCAGCCCACCGGCTTGTACTGTCAGCCATCAAAGCTACATTGTACCCTTGGTCACGATAATATTCTGCAATAGTGATCCCAGTATAAACTGAAGCTTCACGAGCAGCAACAGGCATGTTTGAAGTGTTAGCAATTAAAATTGTTCTGTCCATTAAAGGATTACCAGTTTTTGGGTCTTTTAGTCCAGGGAATTCTTCTAATACTTCAGTCATTTCATTACCGCGTTCCCCACAGCCAATGTAAACAATAACTTCTGCGTCACACCACCTAGCTAATTGTTGTTGGGTTACAGTTTTACCTGCACCAAAAGGGCCAGGGATCGCTGCAACACCACCTTTTGTTACAGGGTACATAAAATCTAGTACTCTTTGGCCACTTAACAAAGGTTCACTTAGACCAGATCGTTCACTGTATGGTCTAGCTCTACGTACCGGCCAATACTGTAACATTGAAACTTCTGTTCCTCCAATCTTTGCAATTGGGTCAGATATCTTGAATGAGCCAGTTTCAATTGATTCTATCTTACCTTCAACACCTGGCGGACATAATATCTTATGAGTTATTAGAGATGTTTCAGGTACCTCACCTATAACCATCCCAGGTGAAACACTATCTCCTTTTTTAACATTAGGTTTGAATGCCCAGGTCTTTTTTATGTCTAATGGAGGCACTTCTACACCTTTAGGTAAATATGCACCATGGGCATCACGGATTATGTCTAATGGGCGTTGTGTTCCATCAAACACTTGACCCAATAAGCCAGGTGCTAACGCAACCGATAATGGCCGACCTGTATTTTTAACTGTGTCACCAGGACCAACCCCGGTTGTATCTTCGTACACCTGTACAACTGTACTCTCTTTACGAAGTTCAATTATTTCACCTAATAATTTATGTTCTCCAACGTGCACTAAATCGTTTACTGCACCGTCAACGTCCGTGAAAACCACTGGACCACTTACTTTCAATACTTGACCTTTCATTGTAATCGTTCTCTTAATTCTGATAATGTTAATCCCAAAATCTCTTTTGTCATTTTATCCAAATGTTCATTCTCGTTTGCACCAGGAATCCGAACACATAATGCAGTAGTTTTAACGTGCATTCGATAAATATTTTCTGATACTAGTACTATATCGGATTTAGAGTATTTTGAGATTAGTTCGGTTACTTCCTCCTTGGAAACATCATGTGGCACAATATGTGCATCATTTATGCCCCCAAGCCCAAACCCCATCACTTCATCTTCATTACCTATTATGACTATCATAATACTAACACCTCTCGTATAGACTCCTTGTCAATATTTTGACTTTTTAATTTTAACAAAATGTTCGCGTTCCTTGCACTAGTACGACTTTGGATTATGTAACCAACTAATGGTGCATCACTCAAAGGATCTTTACTAAAACATGCAATCCCAAAATCGTATAACAATTTCTCTGCGCTACGCTCAATCTCAGCAGGGGTAACACCTTCGAGATGATAACCATGATCTCTCCCAATTTTAATTACATCTTTATTAAACGCATTTAATGGGATAACTCCCCCTGGGATTTTAGGATCTTCGTCTTTTAATACTAATGAAATATTTTGAATGTCAATCATTTTTTTTACATACGAACGAGTTAACTTTGTTGTTGCACTACCCAATAACTTCTGGAAATAATAAAGGTCTAATTCTTCTTCTAATTCCCTATATTGTTTCTTTTTGATTGAATCTGAATGTTTCTCAAGAATAGAATAATATCTTGTTCGTTTTAATTCAGTTATCAGTGATTCAAAACTAAAATCGTTCCGGCCAATATAATCTTCACTAAAAACTTCCGTTATGCTCATGATATCTCGTTTAGATGCATCATGGAATGACGATGACCTAATTATACTTTCAATCATTAAAATGTCATATTTTCTTAATAATGCAGAAACAAATGGTTTTACTTCAGGTGGACTAAAACGTTGTAGACGTAATAGATCCTGTACTACTTTAGTTCGTAATGCACTGTCCACTGCAGCATAACTTGTATCAGGACCAAAAAGAGCCCTTAATCCAGGAAACACTTTCTTATCTAGTCTATATACTATATCATTATAATCTGCATCTAATAATCGTTCAAAATCTTCTGCACGTAACAATTTTTTACGCATAACACGTAATCTTGCTTGCACACTTGCATAGGGGTATTTTTGTGAAACTACTTTAAACACAGGTATCATCACAACAATACTTAACACTAATAATGAAGCTAACAAAATTAATATTTGTTCAATCATTGTCGGACCTCTTTAATAAATTCAGTATTAAACCAATCAACAAGACTGTATTCATAAACGGTCGTTTTGGTTTCTGCTTGAACTAATGGGTTGGTTAAGGTACAATCAACTGTTTTCAAATTAACTTTGTTCCATGCACTAATTGTGCAATCTTTTAACAAAACACCATCTTTCTTTACTTGAACTTTTAGCTTTTCTACAAATGATTCAAACAAGGAATCTAATCTGCTAGAAGATTCAAGATGGCTTAAAAAAACTTGATACGTCTCTTTTTGTAATGCACTTATTGCTTGAGCATAAATTGTATCTGCATGCAATTTAGCTTGTGCTATTTTTTCTGCACGCTCATTCATCAATCTTGATTCAACATTACGTGTAAAAAGTTCTGCCTCAGACTTGACTTGGTCCAAAATAAGCTTGCGGGCACCATCGCATGCACTCTTAATGTCGGAGTCCAATTTAGCTAAACGTTCGTCGTACACATGGTGTACATACTGTTCAAACTCTTTACACGTTAAATCACTCATTGCCCAAACACAAAGAGTAATAATATTGAGATTACGAAACCATAAATTGCTTGTGTCTCAGGTAACACTGCGAAAACAAGCATTTTTGCTAGTAAACTTTCATTCTCTGCGGTTGCACCTGCTGCAGCACTCGCAGCAATACCTTGTCCAATACCACTCCCTAATGCAGCAAATCCAATTGCGATCCCTGCACCTATTCCAATTAATCCTGTTGCTAATTCCATTTTTATTCCTTTATTTTTGTTTTAATCTTAAAGGGCGTAAACGCAGTCCCACCTTCCTTGAAAAAAAGACCGAATTGTTCCACATAATGAAGCCGCGCACTGTGTATTACACAAGCAATCATATTCAATATAAAATTGAAAGTGTGCCCTAGCACCAATATTGTCACCCATAAAATTGGTCCAATCAATGTGAACCCTGCCGCTTTATCAGCAATAATGTTTATTGCTAAAGCGACACCCGCCGTTGCCAGACTCAGTGCCAGCAGGCGAGCGTAACTAAACCATATCCCAAAGAAACCAGTGATATGGGTTAACCCTAATATACCCCTACGTAATAATAAAATAATAGTAGCAATAATCAGGCTACTATAAATCATCCAAGGTTGATTGAACAATAAACCCATAATTATTGCCTGTAAAAAATATAAATGACTCACATCGAATAAGGCTGGGAGAAACTCTTTACGTAAATGACCTTGGTATAAAGCCAATAATACCCCTATATTAATGTGAATAAGCCCGATTATCAAAGCCAATTGTAAAATCTCAAAACTAGCTGTGAATGAGTCTTTATACAAAGGAGTAACATGAACTAAATTTCCAAAAAAGCCACCAAATATTAATCCGAAAATTATACTACTCACTGCACTCAGCCCAAAAATCCACAATAGTGGTTTGACCTCAGGACCAAAATGCCATCTTAAAAATGCAAGTACTACCATCATCATTAACCCGTAACCAATGTCGCTTAACATAAAACCGAAAAAGAAAGGATAAAATATCGCCATGATTAAAGAAGGGTCTACACTATTATATTGTGGGACCCCATACATATTAATTAAATGTTCAAAATGTTTTACTATCCCTTTATTTTCTAATAAAGTTGGGGCTTCTTCAACTTGGCCAAATGTCATTGACAAGTTTTCTACTGATTTAATTTTTTCAATAGACTCAACATCACCATACCCTTGAACTACAAAAAAAAGTTCTGTCCGTCCAAAACGTTGGCTTATCGCACCTTGTTCATAATAATTTTCAAGTGTGCTTATCAACCATTTCAATGTACTTTGTTTCCCATTAATCTTTTTGAAGAGTTTACTGTCAATCTGACTTGTTTTTTCAATACTGCTTTCTAATAATTTTGTTGATTCTTTTAACGTAAGATCACTATCTTTTTTTACAAATGATAAATCAATCTGTTTCAATGAATTGTTTTTTACAAAAGTTATAATCTCGTCTTCTTTTTGATAGGGGCCACTTGCATAATAATATACTCCATTCTTCCCTTGCACTACTTCTACTGACCCAGGAGATTTTAACAGCTTTCTTGAAAAGTATACTTGATTATATCCCGTCTTCACAACATAAATTTTAGGTAATTGAGATAATATCCTAATATGACTTTCATACTTCTTTTGTAATCTTAATTGTTCTTTTTTTTGTACATCTAAAGCTTTAACACCTTCAAGTACACTATTAAGAAATTCAGTTGAACGTTTTAATACCTTTTCATAATTAGGTAGTCCGTCTAATACAAAATTGATTTTCACCCCAGTCTTCTCAGCAATATACCTTAATTTTAATATTTGGTCACTGATTAAGTTCGTATTTTGCCCTGGTACATCACGATCTAAAAAATCACTTTTATCTATCTCAGAAATATGCATTACACCTAAATGATGAAGTTTGTTAATGATAGTCTCTTTCTCATCTTGTTTCCCCATTAAAGTTATTTTTACAAGAGGTTTTGTTTTCATTTCATCACCTTCTTCATTATTTTTAATGCTACTTTACTTACATCTAATGCATCTAATGTCTCAATATTATTTTGTAATTTTGAATCTATTTGTTTTAATTCAGACTCAATCTGTGTTCGAACTTCTTCTGCTCGACCATCCATTTTTTTCTGGGCTTCTTTAAACAAAGATAACGATTCATCGTGCGCAGATTCCTGAGAAATACGAATTCGCTCAATACGAGACAATTCTAGTTCAGCAAACTTCTCACTAAACGTCTTTTCTGTGCGAAGAACCGTCATAAAATGGTCGTCCATACTATCTCACCATGACAACTAGTTTTTAAGTCTTGTCATTCAAATCAGCGTCCAGTATCTCTAAATAATGTGTATGTTTGTCAATTGAATGTATCTTTGAATTAGTTAAACTAATTTTTTTATTGAATAAAGGGCAATCTAATACTAATGTTTCAAATTCTCCACCTTCACCTGCAACATGTAAACCATTAACCTTTTCTAACTTGCTTAGTTCCCTATAATCTTTATTAGTTATTATCCTTGCGAGCCAAGAGCTGTCAAGACCGTCTGCTGCAACCAAGGTCATAATGAACTTGAAATCTGCACGAAACAGTTCGTTCATTTGGTCATGCTGCCCTTTGTTCCAACAAGGTGCAAATACTTTTAAGCCAACTTGATCACATAACATTTCTACACGGTCGCGCTGATATGTGCTTGAAAGTGCACCTACTATAACACCTTCAGCACCCATTAGTTGTACCTTTAACAGCCCTTCTTTCAAGTCCTTAAGCTCAACTTCTTTCTCGCCCATGGTGTTCACCTTAACGTGTGGTATGCCCATTGACTCACATTGTAAGGAAGTTAGTTCAATGCCATGATGTTGAAACATGTACGAAAATTGGTTTTCAGTCATTATTGTTAAAGCTGAATGTATAAGGTATTTCTGTTGTGACATAATGTATGCAGAATATAAACTATCTTTGCCACCACTTAATAGAATAGATAAGCGAGGCATTCGACCATTAAAATGTTTGAACAACCATTCACTTTTTTTGTAACCTTTTGTAACGCGCCTTAATGCATCAGACACCCTGCTACCGTATTGAGCAGCTTTTTTTGGTCTGAAAGCGACTAATTTAATTAAACCATTGTCATACATTGATTCACGAAAAATATCTTTCCCTAGCGTGTGCATCTTATATTTTACAGGAATCCGTAATGCATAAGATACTAATTCATGATCTAAAAAAGGTAACCGTACTTCTACACCGGCTTGCATTGAAACAATATCGTCCCTAACAAGATCTCGTTCATACATCTTACGTAAACCTGATAAACACTCCCTTGAAATATCTGCACTTTTTTTATGGCGATCATATCCCGCAAAAATTTCTTCGCTACCAAGCCCAGAAAAAACAACTTTTGCACCTAACTTTCTTGCTTGTAAACAAGCAGCGTAAAGTGTTACTCCTACTTCTGTTTTAACAACATTACAATCATTTATCATGTTAGAAACAGTCACCGCATACTCTTTTACAGTATCATCATCTAATTCTACTACTTCTAAATCCCACCCATAATGGCCACACACATTGATGCTTGCTTCAAGATCAGAACTATTTGAACCATTTGTGCAAGCAACTGTTACACAAGTAAATGGGACATTCAATTTATCTAATAATAATGCAATTGCTGTGCTGTCAACACCGCCACTAAAAAGGACGGCTATCTTTTTGGTCGGGATACGTTTTTTTACTGCAGACAAAAATAAGTTGTACACATTACTTTTTATAAGTTGAATATTATCCTCTAATACAGGAGATGTATCAAAAAAAGATCTTTCCTTCTTCAACATAACTTGGTCATACACATATATTAATCTTGGATGAACTTCAATGGGGTTTTTTAACACATTAGGTTCTGATGCAAAAAAAAAACCATCTGTCAAATCATAATATAACGGTTTTACCCCTAAAACATCTCTAAACAAGGTGTACACACCATCTTTCAAGTATACACCGGCATAAACACCATCTAATTCATCTATCCCTTCAATCCCTTTAAGATCCAATAAAGCACAAACTAATTCTGCATCATTAGAAACTTTTAAAGAATATTTTTGTGCTAATACTTCCCAATTATAAATCTCACAATTGATAACAAGTGCGCCATCTCGTTTTATAGGTTGTTTCACATTGCCAACTACACTGTGCAAAAAATGTAATAAGTATTCGTTACCATCTTTAACATTAGAACAAAGCTTATTATCAATTAATAAAGTGCTACCATCTCTTCCTCTGTGGCTTAATCCATTAAAAGAGCGAGCAGCATACTCACTTAGAAAATTGCCTTTCCCTCCTGATATCCCACACATAGTTGTTTGAAAAAAGGTTGTACACTATAAAATTAGCGTATATGAATCTCTAAAATGTCGCCGTCCATCAATTGATGGTGTAACATTAAACGTTGCCCTGGAAACTTTGCTGATTTCCCCCACACTCTTGCAAAACGGAACTTTTTAACAAAGTCTTTATGCAACTTGTTACAAACATCTCCAATAGTACTACCCACTTGAATAATGAATGGTTCGTCCATGTCAGCAGGTTTTCGTGGTTCTTTCATATACAATCTCATAAATTCAAGTTTATCAAAAATTGATTCTCTTAAAGAGTCAATGTTAAGGCCAGTATGTGCACTTATCCCTAAATCAAAAGGAATTTGATCTTTTACTTTTTGAAGTTGTTCACTTGTAACTAAATCACATTTTGTTACAACTGTTAATGCCGGGACATACTTCTTATTGTTTTCAATACAATCAATCATCTGATCTGCATTTATTGGTGAACGTATAAGTACGTCTGCATTCATTAATTTAAACTCTTGAAGAATGCGTGCATACACTTTTTTAGGTAAAGGTAAAGGGACAGTCGTATGAACATCTATTCCCCCAAAACCTTTTTTTGTAATATAAACATCAGGTTTACGTTCATTAATTCGGATATTAGCGTCTCTTACTTCTTTTAAAATTGAATTATATTGTTGTGGTTGTAATGCGTCAACCACAATTAAAACTAAATCTGCATTGTGTACTACACTCAATATTTCTCGACCACGGCCTTTTCCTCGAGCAGCACCTTCTATAATACCTGGTACATCCAATATCTGTATTTTTGCTTGACGATGATAAAGCATCCCTGGTACAACAGATAAAGTAGTGAATGCGTAAGCCCCAACTTCACTATCAGCGCCAGTCAATGTGTTTAATAATGTACTTTTCCCGGTACTTGGAAACCCCAACAATAATACAGTCCCATCACCACTCTTACGTACACTAAACCCTTCTTTAGCCCCACCTTTACTGGATTGACGCTGTTGTTCTTTATCTTTTAATAAAGCAATTTTAGCTTTAAGTATTCCAATATGGCCTTGCGTAGCTTTATTATACTTAGTTTTCCTAATTTCATCTTCAAGATCTTTAATACGCTGTTTATTATCGGCCACAGGTGTTGTAGAAGTCCCTTATTTAAAAAAGGTATCGTGGACACAAACATTAAAAGGGTGTACTGTTTTATGTTTATGTGGATGTTAACTCAATAAGTTTGCTAACAATAGGAGTCATACTTTTTGTAGGGTATTTTGCAGAGTTTGTTTTTAAAAGATTTCAAGTACCAGATACACTTTTTTTAATCGCGCTAGGAATTATATTAGGGCCGTTCATACTAAACGTTGTTTCTCCTACAAAATTAACCTTGTTCGCACCAGTATTTACCACGTTCACTTTGATATTTTTATTATTTGAAGGATCATTTAGTATTAATCTTCGTGGACTTATAATGGGTGCTAATGAAGGAATCAAACTTACCTTGTTCAACTTTGTATTAAGTTCAGTAATTATCACAATTATTTGTTGGATGTTTGGCCTTGAAATAATAACTAGCTTATTTACGGGTTTTGCACTTGGTGGAGTGAGCAGCGCTTTTGTAATACCTATGTTACAAGGCTTAAACATTAAATCTAACCTCTACAGTATACTTACACTCGAGAGTGCATTAACAGACGTTTTTTGTATTGTTTTCGCTTTAACAACAATAGAAGTGTATAGGCTTGGGGGCCTTGCATTACAAACTTTGATTAGCCAAATATTTGCACTTTTCGCAGTAGCGGCAGCACTAGGTATTATTGCTGCATATTTATGGATCAATCTGCAAAAACATGTTTTCAAAGAACAAAATTATATGGTGACTATTGCGTACCTTTGTATACTCTATGTTGTGACCGAATTTGTACAAGGAAGTGGCGCAATAAGCGCATTATTTTTCGGGTTAACCCTTAATAATACAAAACGTTTACAAAATATTGTTAGTAGCATAACTAATACTCATAAAAAAGCTAAAAAGGCTGTCTCAAGAAATGAAGAATTTTTCTATAAACAGATTAGTTTTTTATTGAAAACTTTGTTTTTTGTATACATTGGAATTCTGATCAACTTTTCTAATACAAAAGCAATCATAATCGGCTTAATTATAAGTGTGGTTTTACTAGGTGTTAGACGATTTAGTCATTATGTCACCAAAAAAAATGTGGACTTAGTAAACAATATTTTTGCCAGGGGTTTAGCAGCAGCAGCAGTTGGACAAGTCGCAATTAATCATGGGCTTCCAAACGCTACTTTTGCCTTAGAAATTGTACACGTAGTAATTACTGGCACGATTATCTTAAGCAGTGTGATGATATTTATCGGGAGAAAAAATTATGTTAACAATTAATACAATTATATCTTACATAATAATTATAATGGTTTGTTTTAGCCTTGCACGGTTTTTACACAAAATCTTAAAACGGGTTTTTCAAGATCTTCAACTTAAAACTGTTTCCAAATTAGTACCCATCATTATTGAAAATTCAATTTATATAATTACAGTTTCATACATTATTATTGACTTAGGAATACACAATGTTGTGTTTAATATTATTCTTTGGTTTATTCTAACCCTTGTTCTAATTAATACAATCACTTTTTTGTATAATAATATTCCTAATTTGTTACATAGACCAAAACTTAAAATTGGAAAACAAAAATGGACCCATGTAGAGATAAAACATAGTAAAACCGAAAAAATATTGGTGCCTAATAGAATTATTGGTTCAACATTTCCAATTGAGAAATTAAATCCCAAATCTCAGCTTGAATCATAAATTCATCATCAACTTCTTCAAGTGCTAATATTGCTTTCTCAACACACATCTCAGACTCTTTTGATAAAATTTCTATTACATGCTGTAATTTATCTTTGGTTCTTCGATTTATATCATTCTCAGACAAAATATTTTGTATTGACTCAATCACTGGTAAAATCTCAACCATCTATTCCCTCTTTAATCATTGTTTCAAATTCAGAGCATTGTTTTTCAAGAACAGATATTCTAACAGTGGTTAATTCTAACTCTTTCTTTAATTCAAGTTTGAGTTTGTTAACATCTTTTTTAACTAAAATTTTACCGATTAAACGATAAGCAGGCCCTTCACCAAGATGTTGTAAAGCAGAACTTAACTCTTGCGCTTTATACTTCGCAGAAAGAAGTTCTGATTTAATATGATGAAGGTTTGGATCTTCATCCATTATCGTGCTTTAACAGTCACAGAATCTGACCTTGTTTTTAATAATAATTTGTTTCCACAATATGGGCATCTTACACGAATACGCGTATACTCTTCACCAACTTCAGCTTTACATGAAAAACAGATGTATGCCATTATAACGTGTACGCACCACCAGTGAATGTCATTTGACAACTTCTACAGTTCCAAATACCTACTGCTACTCGTTTCACAGACTCTTTATTACAATACGGACATTTATGTTTAGCCCGTGCTGACCTCTCAAAACGGTCAACTTGTTTTCGTACTCTTCGGCCGTAACGTGGGCCATATTGTTTTGCTGGCATGATGATTATCTCCTTATTTAAATATGAGGCTGCCCGGATTTTCGTTGATTTTCGAACCGGGGTTATACCGTCCCAAACGGTAAGTGATGGACCAGGCTACACTACAGCCTCACAGATAAGAATTGGAACGACTCACTTTAAAAGGTTTACGGTTTAAACAAGGGTCGAAGTTCTTTTGAATGGTTCGTTAATACTCTTATTTCACCATCATAATAAAGCGTATCTTCAATCCTAAGACCATAATCTTGGTAATATAACCCTGGTTCAATAGTGAAAATGTCCCCTAATTGAACAACATCATTACTCCTTTTACTAACACGCGGCGATTCATGAACTTCAATACCCACCCCGTGTCCTAAAGAATGAGTAAAAAAGTCTGCGTCATCACCTAAAGAGCGAACTACATAATTATGTAATTCCTTATAAGGTACATCTTTTTTAACCATCCTAATGGTATGATTTTGAATACCCAATAAATAAGCATACTTCTTTTTTTGATCAAGATCCATACCATTATCATACATACGAGTCATATCACTACAATAACCGTTATACCTAGCACCTGCATCAATTAATACTGGGCCACTATTTAGTTCAGTGGTTGGCGTATGATGTGGAATCCCAGAATTTTTTCCTGATGCAACAATTACAGGATAAGCGGGTTCCATCCCCCGAAGATATATTTCTCGTTCAATCCATAATCTAGCATCAAGCTCAGATTCAATTGTTCCCTTGGGTAATAAACAAAAACGTTGTAATATTAAATCTGTACAACGAGCTGCTTTTTCAACACAATTTGCTTGTTCAATTGTTTTGTGACGACGAAAATCACGTATTTTATTAGAAACGTCAATTACTGTAAACTTTTTTGATAAATCAATATATGTTTTTGTATTTAATGCAGACAAGTTTAGTCCTATCTTAGGAGGTAATTTCATCTCTCTCCAACCTTTAAAAAGTGATTCTTTGTCTAATTTATCAAGTTTTGTTGCATATACAGTAATGTTACCTTTAAACAAAACACAAACCGCATAAGAATATTTTCTTCCAGTTAAAAATTCTATAGTGGGATCAGGCGTTTCAAGAACGATACAATCTTCTGTATACATAGTATTAACAAAATTTCTTGTCAATTAAAGGTTTCGAAATGATTATATACCTTAAAATCTGTGTTTTAATATGAAGGTTCACAATCTCCGTTCTGGCCTTACAATACACCATCAACCCTCACCATTCCCATCTACTGCCATCCATATTAAAGTTTGTTCAGGAAGTGTGAACGATGTTATAGCAGGAACTGCGCATATATTAGAACATACCTTGTTTGAGGGTACTAAAACGTTCAAAAATAGTAAAAAGTTAACCTCTTTTATTGAAGATCTTGGTGGAGAACTTAATGCATATACTGGGTTGGACAGCAGTAATTATTATTGTATTATTCCTAATAAACACCTCAATAAAGCAGTAAAAGTGTTACAAAGTATGTTTAACGAACCTTTATTAAGAAAAAAGGATGTGTTAAGAGAAATAAAAGTAATTAAAGAAGAAATTTTGTCTCAAAAAGATGATTTTATGCAAGAGTTAGGTAATAAATTATTCAAAACAGTATACAAAAATACGCCAGTTGCAACACCTGCGTCTGGTACTTTACAATCTATTAAAAAAATAAAAATTTCACATGTAAAAAACTATTACAAAAAACATTATAATAAAAAAAATATTATTATCACTGTAGTTGGAAAAATGCCAACTGGCCTTGAAAAAATAGGTCTTTCTAAAGGACAACGAACAAAACATATTTTTTACAATGGGAAGTTTGGCGGTAATAAAACGTTACAACGTAAAGTTGGATCGTGTTACCATGCACAAGCTTACGCAATCACTTCTTTACCTGTGTTTGATATACTAGAAAATATCTTTGATAAAGGGCAATCAGGAGTTCTTTTTCATTATTTACGCACTAAACATCATGCAGCATATGACGTAGGCGCAGAAATTATACAAAGTCAAAATCAGAAATTAATATTATTTTATGGTGTTGGAAGCAAATTGAACGTGATTAAATCAGCTATGCAAGAAGCTCTTGAATCAGATATTAATGAAAACATGTTAAAAATTGCTAAAGAAAGCGTTATTGGAAATATTGCAATACAAAAAAGTTCAATACACAATTATATGGAACTTTTAACAAAGTATCCTAATTTAAAAGAATATGAAAAAAAAATAATTGATATTAAAATGCAAGATTTAGAAAATACGCTTACTAAAGCTACAGAAATTAATCTTATACCTCAAAAGAAGAACTAAGTTCAGAAAGTAATTCTTTTCCAGGTAGTTTCATTAAAAGTTCTGATACATATTTTGCTACAGTATTTTTTACATCTAAAGGATGAATTGTGTTTTCTACTACTGCTTTTTCAAGTTGAACATAATTTGAAAAAGAGACATTACCCCCAAATTTTTCTGGACGTTCAATCACAAACTCTTTCTTATCATCTTCAAGCCACGGAAATAAAACATACTTAGTTATCCCCATTATACCATTATCTGTATCACCTTGCACAAAATCTGCTTTTTTCATTTTAGATTTAACAGAATCAATATCATCTAACAAGTCTATCTTACTCCTACCATCACTCGCAGACATTTTCTTACCAATAAGCCCAGGTATGATTGGAGTCATTATTTCAATTCGGGCTTTATACCCTAACTTTGGTAACACTTCACGTGCAAGAACTAATATTTTTCTTTGGTCCATCCCACCATATTGAATGTCTACACCTAAATACTCTTCATCGAGACACTGCATTAAAGGATACATTAAACCACCTAATTTGGGGCTATCATGTTGTTTTACTACTTCTGAACCTGCTTTTTGTGCATCGTGTATACTAACAAGGGTAGATAAGCGTAACAAATCTTTTGTATATTTTGGTGTTAATTGAAAATCACTACCTTTAACAAACTGTAATTTGTCTAAAGCTACACCAAAAGATTGCAACATACCTTGTACAGCAATAACATAATATTCGTACCTTTTTTCTAACACATCAATTGACGTGTTTTCTAACATACCGTGTATATCAGCTAATAACACTTTTACTGTAAGTCCCGCATTCAAAAAATCTGCTACTTTTCGTACCCACATATAATATCCCACGTGAGGTCGACCAGTTATAGCAGTACCTATGTATACCACTGGAGATTCTTTTTCGATTAAAAGTGCCTTTAGTTCATTTTCACTAATTATTTCTTGCGTGTTACGTGTAATAAGCGCATATTTATCCATGGTTAAGATAGAACGTGTATAATATATAAAATTAACAGTGAAATATATAAGAAACCACAGAATACACTTTGTATGAAAATTACTTTCCTTGGTACTACTTGTACTCAACCTACACCTTCACGTAATCATTCAGGTATACTTATTGAAATTGATGGTGACGCAATCTTGCTCGATTGTGGAGAAGGGATACAACGACAATTACGTGTTGCTAAAAAACGTATTACTAAAATTAAACATATCTGTGTAAGCCATTGGCACGGTGACCATTGTTTAGGGTTACCTGGATTATTAAGTAGTATGGCAAGTGACCAAATTTCTCACAAAGTACAAATTTACGGGCCTGAAAAAAGTAAACTATTTTTAAGCCATATGTTGCAAGGATTTTATAGTCACGGTGTTTGTGAACATGATTGTAGTGAACATGAACAAGGCACATTATTCAAATCAAGGATGTATAGTGTCTCTGCCCATAAACTAGTACACAGTGTACCTTCTATTGGTTTTAAAATTACTGTCTATAAACAAAGGAAAATCATAAAAGATTTATTAGAATCTAAACGTGTACCAACAACCTTATGGGGTAAACTTCAACAAGGAGAAACTGTTAAATTTGACGGGAAAATGTACCGACCTGAACAGTACACTGTACAAGATGATCCTTTAATTTTATGTTATATTGCTGATACCATTATGGGTGACCATTTGTATACTTTTTGTGAAGATGCAGACATTATTATTAGTGAATCAACATTTTTACATGAACATGTTGAAAAAGCTAAAGAGGTGTATCATATGACCTCTCAACAAGCAGCAATGGTTGCACATCATGTTAACGCAAAACGCTTAATTTTAACACACCCTAGTTTACGGTACAAAAATACTAAACGTCTACTTGAAGAAGCACAAGTCATTTTTCCTAATACTATGTTTGCAGAAGATTTTACAGAGGTAAACATTGAATAGAAAGGCTAAAGGAACACGGGCTGAACGGGACTTAATTCATAAGTTTAATGCTAATGGATGGGTAGCAATACGAACTGCTGGGTCAGGATCTTCACAATTTCCTGCACCTGACATTATGGCAGGTAACGCCATTAGAAAAGTGGCAATAGAATGTAAAACAAGTAAAAGTACAAATAAGTATATTCCTGTAGAAGATATTAAACAAATTCAGTTTTTTGCTAATAAGTTTGGATCAGAATCATGGGTTGCATTAAAGTTTGACGGAAAACCATGGTACTTTATGATGATTGAAGACTTGCGTTTGACTGGAAAAAATTATGCTGCAAACCTTTCTTTGTGTGAGCTTAAAGGCCTTACTTTTTCTGAGTTTATTGATAGAAACCTTTAAATGTGCATTTTAACAAGGTTCTTAAATGAAGTTAACACAAAAACGTATTAAAAACGTTATTACACGCATTCTTGGTTCAGATGGTATGGATTTATACAGTTTATTGAAAGAAAAAGATAACCGATCTGAATTTGAAATTGCTGAAGTGTTAGATATTGATATTAAATTAGTACGACGAAATTTGTATAAATTGTATAATAATAATTTAGTATCTTTTAATAGGAAAAAAGACAAAACTAAAGGATGGTACATTTACTATTGGACTTTACGTAAAGAAAATATTAAACATGCTTATGTTAAACGTTTAAAAATACAACTTGATAAACTTGAAGAGCTTCGTGATAATGAGACAGGTCAATTGTTTTATAGTTGTAATCAAGAAGATTGTGGTTTTGTAAGACTTGACTTTGATACCGCAATGGAATACGAGTTCCATTGCCCAGAATGTGGTATTTTGTTAGATCAAGAAGATACAGAAACACGTGTTATCCAGTTAGAAAAAAAGATTGAAGAAATTAAATTAGAATTAAGTAAATAAAAATTATTTTTTCTTAGTTTTCCGAGTAGATTTTTTGGTTGTTTTTCGAGTAGACTTTTTACTCAATTTTCCAAGTATCATATCTTCTTCTTTAAGTATTTTCAAAGACATTCTTTGAATGTTTAATTCCATACTCATTATACGTCGTTCTAAAATTGTCAATACTCGCAACGAATATATTATTGCAAATAACGCAGCAGTAATCACTGCAAGGGTTAATTCTGATATTGTAGGTCCCATCTTATCACCTACTAGAATAAGAATATTAGAATATATAAATATAACCCATACCTAAACCTTTTTAAATAAGCGATTTTGTACATAGTATATGGCGTACGAGGACCTTTTAGACAAAGCATTGGAAGAACTTCCAAAACGGTTCAGTGAACATGAACGGTTCACTATTGAAAAAGTTAAAGGACACCTTGAAGGTAATAAAACAATTGTTATCAACCTTAAACAAATTGCAAAACATATTAATAGAGAAGATAAGCATTTATTGAAATATTTGTTAAGAGAGACAGCGAGTGCAGGAAAATTTCTTGGACCAAGAGCTGTTTTTAACACTAAAATTTCTGCGAAATTGTTGAATAAAAAAATAACAAAGTATGTTAGTGAATTTGTATATTGTAGTGAATGTAATAGTCCAGACACTAAACTTAGTGTAGAAGTTGGTGTTGCATATTTGCGTTGTCAAGCTTGCGGTAGTAAAAAACCGGTGAAAAATTTATGATTGTTAAAGAAATTGAGTCACCACAAGGCATCATCTTAGTACTAACTGACGATGTTTTATTAAACAAAAAATTTGTTGAAAATAAAAAAATGTTGAATTTTACTGTTCAATTTTATCAAGGTGAAAAAAAAGAAGTCAGTAAAGAAATGTTGAATGGTTGCCATATTATTCATGCTAGCGGTGATAAATCAATCCAATTTTTAATTGATAATGGTGTTTGTAATGAACAAAATGTGAAAATCATTGCAGGTATTAAACATATTGAAATAATTCAATAAAATTGTGTTAAACCAGTTTGTTTTTCTTTCTCTCGACCAAATACTGCTTCCATATTACGTTCTAAAGTATGGATTGTCTCCTTAAGATAAGAACTAAATTCATATTCATCCACTAAACCTAAAGAAGTACCTAAATATTTTATAACACTACCGTGACTTATTGTAAAGATAATATTACTTCTAGTACATTCAGTGCATAAACCAGTTAATGGCGGACGCCTATACTTTGTATTACAACTTGTACAACGAAAACCTTGCATACTAAATTTACGAAGGTTTCCTTTCATATCAGCTAACAAATGACGTTGTATTACTAATTGTGCAACATGACCCATATTAACAGCATCAATCTTTCGTGCAATCTCCATTTGACCTTGCAACTTTTCTTTCATGCTAGGTAATGTTTTGTATGCACTGCACACAACTGCATTATTTAAATTTTCAACTTTGTGTGTATACCCAAAATCTTTGTATTGTAATGGTGTGTTCAAACGGTGGTTTAACTGCGTTATTTTTACTTCCCAAGGTTTTTTCAGGGAGTTTGCTGATTGATAAAATATGTGTGGGTATGACCATTCTACATCCATTCCTAACACTTGATCATCAACTTCTGAAGGATAAACTACACTAGTTAAAACCAAACAAGCATCCATCGTAGACCCTCTACTTGAAGGTAAAAAAGATTTACTGAAATTTAATAAGCCGTCCATTAATAACATTATACAGGCTTCATCACCATCACAATCACGCCGTAAAGCTGCATGAAACATTGGGTGTGCAAGAAAACCTTGGGTTTTACTAAATCCTATTATCCTACCTACTGTCCCTGCAGAGATGTGTGGTGCCAACCCAATAATTAATTCGCCTACTAAACCTTTGAAATTTATAGCGTTATAAAATGGTTCAGTATCATATAAATAATTTAATTCGTCATCACAAAATTTTGAAATACGTGTTAATACATCACATGCACCTTCTTCAAGTTCAGTGTTGTTCGGAACAATAATATCTTGAGGGTAAATCTCTAATAATTGGTTCTCATTCTCAAGTTCTTTCCCATCAACATCTTTAGTATAACCTAACTCTCTCAGTTTTTCTATAGATGTCCCAATCTCTACTGGTTTAAAATGAGTTATTGGTAATTCAGTACAATCATACCTTGTAGTACCATCTTTATTAACAAAAATTTTATGTTTTGAACGTAAAAATGATTTTAAAAGGTGTTCTGGTATTTTGTTCCTACTACGAAGTTTTTCTACACCTTTTATTTTCTCATTCCAATCTCGTGTACCTAACATCTTTTTACAATCAGAAAAATACTGTTCAATATCAATATCAACACCATATTTTTGTGGGGTTGCATATTTATTTTCTAATGCCCATTCTTCGCTTAAAGGTAAACGTAACATTTTATGTTCTAACGCTTTGTTTAAAAATTTTAATTTCCCACCGTATCCAGCAATTGGAAATAGGCCATGTGGTGTACCCGCTAAACTTCTCATTTTAGCTTTTTCTGGTCGACCCATTCTTGCACCAATAAAAGTTCCTGCAAGATCTTTGAAAATTCCAGGTTTATTTAATTCTAATACATCTAACGCAGTACCGTCACACCATTTTTGTATTAATGAGAATGTGTATTGTAACACAGCATTTGTTTCAGTATCAACTTCGTAATCTTTTGTGTGTGGAATACCTAATTTTTCAGCTATATTTTTTACTTTAGCATTAAATTTTCCTTTACTAAAATTATTTTTGAAATATTTTAATTCTTCTGAAGAAATTAACCTCCAAAAAAAAGAATATTTTGGGTGCATTGGTAACCCGTTCAATGTGTGTAATAAAGCTTCTTTAAAAGATCCAGGTGACACTTTATTTGTTTGAGCTTCCCATTCTTCACATGTGTACCCACAAGGAACAAGCATTGAACCATTTTCACTAAAATCACCATAATTAAACAAAATGTCACCAAGATATAATATTCTGTCCACTTCTTTTTTTATTTTGAGTGCAGCTTCACGTGTTTGTAAAGATACTACAGAACCATTTTTAAGTAAAACTATAGGTCCATCTATTGTTTCACAACAAGTTATAGTTGCAGCTTTTCCTGGACGTTCAACTTTTAATTGGGTTCCTATGGCAATAAAATTTTCCAACACTTCTAAAGTTGCAGGGTGTACAGCTGCTGCACTAAAACCTGATAATCTTGTACGACCATAACGTAATCTAAAACCACCCACTGCTAAAGGATGTGTTAATACAGGCCTTCCTGCAACTATATCTGCAATAAATGTATCATTAGCTTTAACTGTATCACCATCATCATTTTTTTTACTGTTTGCAGAATGAATTTTTTCTTTTAATTTTAAAAAATCACCCATAAAATTCCATTCTAAATCAAAATCGTTCCCCCATTTATTAAGCCGTTTCCATAATTTTGGCGCTTTTTGACATAAACCTTCAGCTAAAACTAAAGCAACACCACCCCTAATTAAGTTTGTCTCAACACGTGGTAAGTCTTTGTAATTACTTACTTCTATACGTTCTGTAGAATCACCTGCTACTTCTATGGGTAAATTTTTTAACATAAAACTTAATTCATCATCACTAGGCCTATACTGTAAATTTGTAACACGTTCATGGTAATCATTAACTTCTGTTACATACCTGTTAATTTCTTTTTCTGAAGGGTCCCATGAATGATAACCCATTTTGGTTCTAACATAATCTGCTAAAATTACTGATGTTGATGACGCAGTACCACCTGCACCACGTATTGGACCTGCATAACGTACCGCTAAATATTCCTTACCATCTTTACGTTTTTTAATGTCTATCCCAATAAAACCTTCTAATGGTGCAGCCACTATTCCTAACGTTAAATAGGCAAAACCTGTTCGTATGCCTACTTCAATAGCTTCTTTTTTATCTTTAAAAGTACAAAATTCTTGTTTAGCAACCGCTTCCGCAATCTTAAATCCTACACGCCAATCTAAAATACCATATTGTTCTTCATACTCTTTTATTTTTTCAGGTACACCTGTTTCTAATAACTGTGGTGCAACAACACTTATCAGACCAAGTACACGGTCAACCATTGTTTCAGCAAGCATTATTTCTACTTTTGGTTCTGGATCAAGATTTTTACTTCGGGCTTTTTCTGCGACTACATAAGCTTGTTTAACTTTAGATTTAATACTTTTAAAATACAAATCCATATTATTATCTTCGCTCATGAAAAATCCATTACTGTTACTTCCCTTGTTTTTAAATTAACAACTGGCACCATACAAGGTTCAGGTTCATGCCCTAATTTTTCTTGAAATTTAGTACATGCTTGCCAGCAGCTCCCACTCATTACTGTTACACCTTTATAATTTGCAACTTTTGAATAATGTATATGCCCTGTGATCATGATATCAGGTATAACTTTAATTAACAATGGGTCTTCTTCATAAGCAGGAAGGTAAGGTGTACTTTTGAATGCTGGAGCTAAATGACGTCGTTTTAACAAAAATTGTTGAATTAAATCTGCACGTTTATACCCTCCATTATTCCTTATACTGTCTATATTAGCAACATAATAATCAAAACTGTAACCATGATACATTAATACGTTAATACCATCAAAATCTTTTGTTTTACCTACTTTAATCATACTTGGATTACTTACTAAATGAACATTTTCTATATCATGTAAAGATTGTGTATATTCCTTAAAAAAAACAGGTTGAGGCTCAGCTAAATGAACTACATCATGGTTTCCCGGACAAATAAAAATTTGAATATGGGATGGTATTTGTTTAAGGTAAGAAGCAAAAGCTTCATATTGACCCACAATTGTATCAATAGTAAGTTCTTTTTGTTGGTTTGGATAAATACCAATTCCATCAACACAATCACCAGCAATAAACAAATATCTCACATTCTGAGCTGTTTGTTTTTGAAGTGCACCACCATATTCTCCTTTTAACCATTTAATAAAATTCAAAAATTCTTTTTCCATAAAATTATCTGAACCAACATGAACATCACTTATGAACACTGCATGTTCTTCAATTGGAGACATTTTTATTGACCTGTTATGTGGAATGTCTGGCCATATTATCTCATTAACAAATATTACACCATCACTACCTGTTCCAACAACACCTATCACCTCATCAAATATTATATCTTTTGCATCAACAAAAATGTCTTTATCTTTCATAATTATTGCTTTACAATTTGATTGTGGGTCTTCTAAAGTTATGATTAAATTCCCATTTTTTGATTCCTTTACATCTGAAACCATCCCTATTATAGAAACATGTTCTCTATCTTTTTTACGTTTTAAACGTTGAATTGAAATTATATTTTTCATTGATTTATGAGTACGTATTAAATCATGCAAAAATTTATATCTTGAAGTGAATACCCGTTGAAAATCTTGAACATTATACTTATATCCTTCATTCTCAAAATTGATAACTATTTCGTGATTTAAAGATAATATTTTAACATTTTTATCATCTTGTACAATGTTAACATCATCAATCTCTGCTAATAGTTTCTCATCAAGACCTTCTTCAATCATTTCTTTTGTTACAAATATGCCTTTATCAAACAATTTTTGTATTAAATCACTTTTATTCATTGTGTATCTGTAATGATTTCTCAATCAATTCTTTTAATTTCACCAATAATTTACCGTCAAGACCTAATGAAATTTCTCTTGTACGCCCATACCTACCTTTACTGATTATTTTAGCATTAATTATTCCAAGCATATCAAATTCTGCTAACATATCACTAATACGTCTTTGAGTAAGTACATTGAAATTAACTTGTTTACATAATTTTTGATATATATCATATATCTCCCCAGTAAACATTACTGTGTTTTGAGGATGTAATACAAGTATACTATACAATACTAGTTGGAATTGTTTAGGTTGTGTTGTAACTGCATGAATTATTTTATCAGTTTCAATTTTACTTTCAGCTTCATCAAGATGATTTACTGTAACATGTTCAGACCCATATCGTTCTGCAAGCTCGCCAGCAACACGTAATAAATCAATCGCCCTTCTTGCATCACCATGCTCACGGGCAGCATAAGCCGCACATTTTTCTATCACACCTACTTCTACAACATTTTCTCTAAAAGCACGATCACTCCTTTTACGTAAAATATCTTGTATCTGTAAAGCGTTATATGAAGGAAAAATTATCTCTTCTTCAGATAAACTGCTTCTTACCCTCGGATCCAAATTTTCTGCGAAAATCAAATTGTTACTTATTCCTACTAAAGCAATTTGTGCATTTTTTAATTCGGCATTAATACGTGTTAAATTATAAAGAATTAAATCACCAACCTTACTTGTTAATTGATCAATTTCATCAAGTGCTAATAGAATTATTTGTTTTTTATTATCAATAAGTGTATAAAATATGTTATATACTTCATCTGTTGGTAACCCAGTTGGAGGAACATCCTTACCTAACTCTTTAATTAACTGTGCAATAAGCCTATATTCTGTATCAGCTATACGTTTAAGTTTACAATTAACATATATTGTTTTCAAAGGAACACTATTATCTGCAGCAATACGTTCTATACTTTTCAGAACATATTTTATGCTTAAAGTTTTACCTGTACCTGTTTTTCCATATACAAGTAAACTACTTGGTCTTTCAACCCGTAAACTTGGTGCAAGAATATTTGCAACATCTTGGATTAAATTTTCACGATACATTATTTCTTCTGGTGCATAACTAGATAATAATAAACTCTTATCAAGAAATATGCTATCTTTTGTCAGATAATTCTGGAAAAAATTGTTTACATTCATATAACACTCGCCCCTCAATTTCTTATGGAGAATTGCTTTGCTTAAATAAATTTGGTTATTTTGCCATATATTCATCATTAAAATCAATATTATAACTACAAAACAACATACATAACAACAAATTGTCGTCAATAAACAACTAAAAACATTTTATTTATTCTTTATCTCTATACTTATATATATATATCTATATTGTAAATAATAATAATAATAATAAGAAAATAAGTTAAATGCAATTATTATGTCTATTTGTGTGTATGTTTACCCTCTCTATTTTTTATTTTTTGAAAATGAAATTATGTTCCATAGGAAATGAGGGGGTAGGTGACGTAAATTTATAAGTGATAAATATATTCTTTATGATATGGTTTTAGAATCAATGTTGAATCCTTTAAAGATAAGAGAGCATCCTTTAGAGTTTTCATTGATTGGTTTTGTGACAACTATCATTTCATTTTATTTGTCTTTTCTTGTTTTTCTTGATGGTGCACCTTTTTTAGCATTAATATTGATTATGTTTGGAGCATTACCAACATTGTATGTTGGATTACAAAATGAGCATGCAATGGAACTTTATTTGAAAAGTGAATGGGGCATTCTAAAAAAACATGGGCAATACATTACAATGATTGGATCATATTTTTTAGGTGTTTTTTTAGCGTTTGCCTTACTTGTTGTAATTAACCCAGTTTCAGTGAATGAAGTTATGTTTGAACCACAAGTAAAAGCTGTGAATAGTTTAAATAGTCATGTTAATGGTCAAATTACTAGCGAACAAAAAACATCTTTCATTTTATTAAATAACATGAGAGTATTACTTTTTACGATATGTTTTAGTTTTTTGTATGGTGCGGGTGCAATATTTATTATTACATGGAATATAAGCACGGTTGGAATGGCTACAGGTGCAGCCTTATTAAAAAATATAGCCATATTTAATTCGGTTGGGTTATCAGCATCTAACCTACCTTTAATGGTTGGCGCTATAACACACCCTTTTTTAAGGTATATGGTGCATGGTGTACCTGAGTTATTAGGATACTTTGTAGGTGGTCTTGCTGGTGCATTAATTAGCAAAGCCGTAATTCATGATACACTGAATAATAAAGAAACTTTATTAGACATATTTAATGTAGTTGCATTAGCAGTAGTAATTATTTTTGTAAGTGCTTTTATTGAGGTTTATGTGTCACAAAGACTATTTATGTTATAATATTTTGACTTTACCAGGCATATTTTGATATAAAATACCGTGTTTTAGAAAATGTTCAATTATATTTTCAACATTACCATACTCTTTAATTATTTCTGATATAAGAACACCACTTCCTTTATCATTATTTTGAATAAATCTTACTATTACCTCTGAATTGATCGATTTTTGTTTTTTTTCATTAACCTTTTTTTTAACAGGTTCAATTTTGATAGTTTTATGTGCCGACAACCATTTTTTGTCACATTCCTTAATTATCTCTGGAACAATGTAAACTTGTTCTTTATATGCACGAATTTTACCTATCACCCTGACTGTGTTTCCAGCAGAGATTTCTTTAATTAAAGGGAACTCTTCAAAGATACGTAATAAAATGCTTGCACTACCATCATCAATAACTATGTTTGCTGTAGTTCCAACTTGTTGTATACGTAAGATTGTGCCGATAATGTGCACTCTAACTATTTTTGATTCGTTAAGTAGAAGTACATGGTTTGGTGTTGTATTATTTCCAATAACATATTTCCCTTTTTGAAGGTCAATAATACGTATTTTGCATGCAGGGTAGCGGTTCATAATCGTTGTATAAAACCTCGTTTAGGCTCAAATATGTCTCCCATCCGACTTAATTTAGTAATAACTTCTTCAGCTTCATCTTTAGATACACCTTTTTTTTCAGCTTCAATAAGTAATGATTCAACAGAAATTTGTTTACTATCTTTTTCAAGGTGGGCAATCAATTCTTTAATAAAACTTATTTTGCTTCGTTGTGTAGCAGTAATTTTACTACTAATTCTATCAATGTCAAGCAGACCAGTTTTATGGTCTTTCGCAATTTGATTCAAACTATAATTTAAAAGTTCAATGGCAACTTCTGCATCTCGTTTACCCACGCTTCTTGCTAACCTTAATTTTGCATGTGCTTCAGATAAACGTACTAATGCTTCAAGTTGACGTGCAGTTATAGGTATACTTTTTACACCATGCTCATCTTCATTACCAGTATTACGCATTTGAACATAATATTCTTTTATTTTTTCAATAGCAGCATCTGTTAATGGCGGCTTACTTTTACTTCTAATATACATGAAATATTTTCTTAACAAATCACTTTCTATTGGAGCAGTAGCTTTTTCAGGAGTTTTATGTAATGATAATACAAAACCAGCTAATTTAGCATCTGTCTCCTTATTAGGATTATCTTTAACTGCAAAAATTAAATCAAAACGGTTAATTAAAGTTGGCGGAAGATTAATTTGGTTAGCTACTAAATCGAAAGGATCAAAACGCCCATATTTTGGGTTTGCAGCAGCAAGCAAAGTTGTTTCACATCGTAACGTTGCTTGGATGTTAGCTTTACTAACACTCACTGTCTGTTGTTCCATTGCTTCGTGTAATGCGGACCTGTCTTCTTTGGTCATTTTGTCCATCTCGTCAATGATAGCAAACCCTTGATTTGCAAGTACTAATGTACCAGCTTCTAAACTCCATCCACCTAAAAATTCATCTTTAACAACACTTGCAGTAAGCCCTGCAGCACTTGCACCTTTACCACTTGTGAACCGTGCTTTAGGTGCAACTTTACTCATACGCTTTAACAATTGACTTTTACCAGCACCGGGGTCACCAATTAATAAAATGTGCATGTCTCCACGTGTAACCACTCCATCCGGACGAGCTTTTTTACAGCCTCCTGCAAGTTGTAACACTAACGCTTTTTTAATCATTTCATGCCCATAAATACTTGGTGCTAAACTTTCCTTGACATCTTTAAGTACGGTTGACCTTTTAGCAATTTCTTTGATACGTTTTAATTGTTCAGGTTCAATGTTAAGTTCGTTAGGATCATCATCTACAGGCTCAATAAAGTTTGCTTCTAATACTAAATCGTAACGAGTACTTCTCCCACCTGAACGTAGTTCAATAGGAACTTCACTTATCCACCCATACAATCTAACTTTGCTACCTGGTGAACATTTACGTTCAGTGATAGGACTCACTAAATCACCTTTTAAAAAAACGTTTATCCGCTTAGGTTGTGAACCATCAAGATTGTCAGGAGATTCTTCTAAAACGAGACGTTGACCATCAACCATTTCTTTATTAATCTCTTTAAATTTACCTTTACGCCCACAACTACAACGTGAAGGTTCTTTGAACTTTTGATCAAGCTGTAATACACTTATCATGTTTCCACATGATGGACACTCGAACTTTGCACGGCTAACATGCGGTCGTACATCAGACTTTTGTCTTACAATACCTGTACACCACAAAAATTTACCAAGATGATGTGATCGTACTGCGTTAATATCGACATGTAAACTTGTGGGCAAATTAAAAAATCGTACATGAAAATTGTCAACCTTTTTAGGAAGGTCAAACTCTTTAATGGCATATTCTGCAGCTTTAAGAGCATCTTCAGGTCGTTCAACTAAATCTTCAGCAAGTTCTGTGTTGATTGCAACTAATAAAGTAAAATCACAAGATATACTTTCATAGCCTTTCCTAACACCTTCAAGTAGTTCTGCATAATAATTATGTTCTATAAATTCTCGGAACCCTTGAATTTGTTCGTCAACATTCATTTATTTAACATTTTTTCGAGATTTTCAATTAATTTATCAGTAGCATCATGAACTTCTTGTTCAGTACGTGTTCCCGTACAAACAATTTTTCCATTACTAAACAATAAAAAAGTAGCGCGTGTACCACGAAGTTTGTGTACTAAACCAGGGAATTGTTCTGGTTCATATTCAGTATTAGGTAATCTAATACCTAAAAAATTAAGATTTAATGGCATACCAATTGATCCTGAAGCAACAATGTTTTGTACCGTGATTTCAGGTTTAATTTTTACTTCAATATCAATTTTTTTTAAATTGATAATTATTTGTTCAATACTACGATCAACGTCTGCTAAGGTTCTTGCACCAGTACATACAACTTTACCACTACTGAATATTAATGCAGAAGTTTTAGGGTCTTTAATACGTAATACTAAACCAGGAAATTGTTCAGGATTATATTCTGTGTTAGGCAACGTTGCAACCATCTTTTCCAATGGAACATCTGTCTCTAAACTAGTACTTACAACAATATTTACAATTTCTATTTCTTTTTGTCCTTTAACCATAGTAATATCCTCAAAATGACTTATAAATGAGAATATTATTTTGTTTATAAAGCTTATTGTAATAAATAATGTACACGTTAACGTAGTAACACCCCTTCATTTCCTATGGAGATTGGTGTTTTAAGGCTTAATTCGTTAATATTTCAGATAAAATTGTGTTTGCAACATTTTTATTGTCTGCATAAATATGTATTGTTCCATCTTTAAACAAAGTGTACTGTTTATTTTGTTGAAATTCACCTTTAATATATGTATATGTTTTGTACATATTATGGCACACTCTTTGTACTTGTTCCTTAGGAAGTAGAGGGGTAGAAAAACACCCTTGGCATTCCACTTTACAAGGAGTATTAATTGCATGGATTTTTCCGGGTAAAGTAAAGTGGTAAAGAGTGTTATCACAAGAAGAAGTTAATACTTGTAATGCAAGGTGCGATTGTATACTAGCAATAATGTGTGTTATGGCATTGTATACACCTAAATCTTCACAATGTTCTTCACTATCTGTTTCTAACCAACATTCCATGCACGGTTTTTTGTTAAGATATTGTACCATTCCTTTATTTTTAATGGCACTAGCAAAAATCCAGTGTGTTGAATATCTATTAATGAGTTTACGTGTGTACCAATTATCTGTACAATCTAAAACAAGCCCAGATTGTATTAAGTGTACGTTTGAAGTGTTAAGTCGTTCTTGCACAATTATAATTTTAATATTAGGGTTGATTGAAATTAACCGATCATAAAGCACATTGACTTTTGGTTTTCCAACATCTTTTTGAACATAATTTTGTCGTTGCAAATTGTGGTCTTCAACAATATCGTTGTCAATAAGTGTAATATTCCCAATCCCATTACGTACCATTAATTCTGCAGTCACTGAACCTAATGCGCCGCAACCTACAATTGTTACATATTCTTTTGTTAAAATGTTAATGTTAGGCACGAGCGGTTTTAACCTGTCAAGATTCATAACATACCTTCTAATGTACACGCATTACACACATTTTTATTACTAGGCTCATTACAAATTGTGCAACTACCAATATTAACATTTTCTTGCACGGGGTACAATTTACTAATATGTAAAAAACTGTTAATGACTGCTGTTTTTGTTCCAGGATACTTTTCTTCCATTTGGTTCAACACGTCACGGACATCTGCCCGGTACGATTGTACAACGTTAGGACATTCTGTGTATGCCACTTTAAACTTTTTAAGTAAAGTGTACAACCTTGTTTCCTTCTCTGAACAAAAATATAAGGGTTTAACCCTTTGCACAAAATCTTTGTGTGTACCTGTCCCAGATTTAGGGCCAAGTTTAGGTAATAGTGCATGGTTAGCTTTCATTATGTTCATCATGACTGCTTGCGCTTCATCGTCAAGGTTATGCCCGGTAGCTAACACTGTTGCGTCCAATTCTTTTGCACCTTTATTAATGAGGTAGCGTCGCCAGACCCCACAAATATTACAGGGTTTTTTTTTGGTTTTACTATTAATTATGGGGTAAGCCTCATCAAGATCTTTCCCAAACTGTTTTTTGAACGATTTTTTGTGTAAAGGCACATTATGTTCGTTACAAAATAATTCTAAATCTTTGATAGTACCATCACGGTACCCTGCAATACCTTCATTGATAATGAGTGCTTGTGGTGGCGGGTACCGATGTTGTTCTGCATACTTTTTTAATAAGTATAACACGGTTAAACTATCTTTTCCACCACTAGCTGCAACACATACACGGTCTGTAGATGTAACAAGGTTATATTTACTAATAGTTTTAAACACTTTTTTTTCAAAATAAGCGAGGAAATGAGACGGGCACAATGCACCGTGCTGCAATGTAATGACTGCGTCTTTATCACATTTTAGGCACTGCATGTTTATCCACCTGAGATGACCGATAATAACATAAGTACGTCATCTTCTTTAACTTCTTTATCGAGGGTAAGAACAGTATTATTTCGTACAACTAACACTGTTTCTGAATTAATGTTAATTTCTTTAAGTATCTCTTTAACACTACCCCTTTTAGTGGTGTGCTGAGTACCTGTTTTTTCGTTGTGTACAGTAACCATGGTTTTCTCCCTGCTTCTAGACAGCAGTTACCCTTAAAAAGTCGAGACGTTTTTAAGTATCTTATGTTAAATTTTGTGTTTGACCCAAAACTTGTGAAAGAAAGTGAAATTATGGGTTGGGACCATTGCGACTTCGTATTAGTTAAAGAAGGTGAAAAAATACCTAAAGACAAATTTGTAGTTTTCAAAGTTAAAACAGAGAAAGGTGCACGTAAAGCCATTGAATCAAAAAAAGTTAATGTTATGTTTGGGTTTGAACATATTCATGCAATTGACAGTGTACATTACCCACGGTCCGGCTTTGATCAAATAATAGCAAAATTGTGTGCTGAATATAATGTTAAAGTTGGGGTAAGTGTGAGCGATTATTTAGAATCCAATTTATGGCGGAGAGCACAATTGGATAGGCGCATTAAATTAATTTCAAAATTATGTAAAAAATATAGTGTTAGATTATTACCTGCGTCCTTTGGTAATAAAATACGTTCTTATGACGACACAAAGTCTATTTTTAATAGTTAAATGTAATCATTTTATTAAATTAGCATGAATATTTATATACTCTATTTTCAATATAAATCTAATGAAGAGATGGTTACCAATCATTTTTGTTTTATTAATACTTTTTGGGTGTGGAGATAATAGTGCTGCACTCGAAGCAATAACACAATGTAATAATGCAGTAAGTACTCAAATTATTTCTGCGGGTGAAGGAAGATATTTATGCTTAAAAAACAATATTCAAGATAGTGAATTAGGTATTACTAGTAGAGATTTATATGTTTTAAGGGTATCGAGTGGAATAATAACTACACCTTCTTATATCAACGCGAAAAGTTGGAAAGCATTTGATGATGTTGGAGATGATTATCAAACATTTTTTGATGAGGTAGGGAAAAGTAATGGGAAAAAGATTTTTTATCCATCTATAAGGGCAGGGTTATTAATGACTGCAGACGACTTATGGGGCACAGTTGACCCTGCTGTATCTGAAGCTGATTGGAAAGATACTTCTTCAATATTAGTTGGCCGTTTTTTTGGTAACAGAAAGCATGGCCAAGATAAAGATTCTGGGACAGGCGCTGTCGGGATGGATAATGATGGCACAACTGATTTTCACACACAACCTTCTGAAACAGGTTATGTTATGAAAGATAATTATGTTGCAGTAACTGAAGGAGATTTATCTGATAATGATGGTGGCCATTACGGGCTAGATCCATCCCATGGGGACGTTGAGCAAATAGCTGCTGGTACAAGTGGTGAGCCAATCCCTGCAATAATGGCTTGTGACGAAGAGTATAATGGCAGGTTGTTTGGTTTTACTGGGGATGGCACTAGTACATATGAAATATACCTAGATTCAAAAAAATGGGATGGTGATGAGGATAAATATGTGGACAATAGGTATATGTGTAAAGATTTTAGTTGTGCAACTCATGGGGGGAATGAAGGTGGGTCAAGAACGATTATTCTTCAAAGAATTGATGTTGAATACCGTGATGAATATAGTGAGTACATTGATGAAGATCAATCGTTTGTCACTGGATTCGTATGTAGTAAAGTAGGGGGGAATTATCAATGGCTTTCTTTACTAGAATATAATGAAATGTACGATAATGATAATGACGGGAGCGGCGATCTGTTTGATTGTGATGATGAAAACCCGTTCAAATGGTACCCAGAAGATTTTTTTATTACTATTGAAGATGAATCAGTATATTTTGGTGATAAATCAAACCATAAAAATGTATGTGGTGATAATATAAATAATGTGTGTGAATGGGAAGCTCCATTCTCTTCATCTATAAAATCAGATCTTATAAGGCCAATCCTTGAA
>CABZYC010000002.1 GCA_902529885.1 uncultured Candidatus Woesearchaeota archaeon
TTCTTCAAGATCAGTTACTTCCTCTACTTGAATTGGAGCCGATTCTAAATTAATTAATTCCACATGATCAGGTAAATCTAATCCAGGCGGCATAATTCTTACTTGAATCCCAATGGTCCCTGTCTTTAGATGTGCTGAAGTGTAAGCAGTACGTACGCCCTCTACACTTATGTCACCACTTTTCTTAAGGTACCCACGATAAAATCGCCAACGTCTTGCACGAGCACCAGGAATCTTCCCACTCAACAAAATCTCTGCACCTAATGCCCCAGCTTGCAAAGTAAATTGAAGAGTACGGTACCCAGTACCCTTAAATCGTGCTGAACCAAATCGCTCAAGACTAGACTTAATACGATCTGCAACAATATGTGCATCTAACATTGGGTCTTTAACTTCTTCAATCTCAATCTGAGGATTGTCAAGGTTAAATAATTTCTTTAATTCTGATGTTAAAGCACGGATAGTAGTACCTTTACTTCCAACCACAATACTTGGTCTTCCAGCACGAATGAAAACTTTTTCACCCAAAGGAATTTTACGTAATTGTATACTAGATATCTGTGCACCACGAAGACGACCCTCAATATAATTCTGGATCAATAATTCTCTTGCCTTATGCTCAATTATAGATCGTTCAATCATTGTTTGTCTCCTGCGCGTTCAGTTAATTCAATTTGAATATGTGCACGTTTAGCCATACCTCTCACTCTTCCACCAGATGGGCGTCGAGGGGCACGGTTCGCTAAGATAGAAGTTATTTGTAGCTGTTCTACGTTTAAACCGTTATCCTCAGCATTAGACTCTGCACTTTTAATCAAGTTTAAGAAAAAACCCGCTGCTTTTTGGGGGTATCGACCAGAAGCAATACCCGGCCTGTGACCCATATCACAGTTAAAAGTTTTGAAAGGGATCGCATGTTTTAACTTCATTGTTTCTTCCAATACTTTCTTTGCCTTGACCGTATTCATCTTGTTCAGATATTTAGCAATCTCAATACACTGTTTAGCTGAAACAGGAATGTTACGAATTTGAGCAGTTACTGAATGACTCATTTACGCACCGTCCCACCTTTTTTACTACTACTCCCTGTCGGGTGTACTGCAGCCTTACGAGTTAATGCAAATTCTCCAATGCAATGACCTAACATCTCAAGTGTTACAGTCACATCTTCAAACTTTTTACCTGTATAAACAGCGATAGTTTTACCTAATAAAGCTGGCGTTAACACTAATGTTCGACAATGTGTTTTAATGTTAGACTCGCCGGCTTCAACCTTCTTAAGCAATTTTTTCTCCGCTTCAGTATGCCCACGTTTCATTGATCGTCGTTGACGAGCAGGGATACGAGACACAAAATCGTCTGAACTTAGACCTTTCACTTCTTCTTCGGTCATACCTTGCCAAAATACTTCTTTAACCATTATCGTTTTCTCCCTGTTCTCTTAGGTGCAATCTTACCAACTTTACGTCCTGGAGGTGCGTTACGAGGTGCCTGGGTAGGTCGCCCTTTTACGTGACTACAACTTCCACCGAAAGGGTGATCAACTGCATTCATACTAATACCACATACACGAGGGTATAGTTTGTTACGTGCTTTCATACGATGGAACCGGTTACCTGCTTTCATGAATGGTTTCTCAGTTCTACCATTACCTGCAACTACACCAATAGCTGCACGGCAGTCAGCCAAAAATGTTTTTTCAACTCGACTAGGTAATTTTACACGCACAATGTTGCCATTTTTACTAACTACTCGTGCAAAAGCACCACTTGAACGAACGAATTTACCTCCGTCCCCCGGGCGTGCTTCAATATTATAAACTAATGTACCTTCTGCAAGGTCACCTAACCTTTTAACTGAACCAGAAACACCGTCAGAAAGATTGTCCCCAATAGCTACACCTTTCGGTGCAATTTGTAAAGCAATTTCGCCAGATTCACAAGATACTGCCATTAATGGAGCACTGTGACCCGCACAATGTAAAATATCCATTACGGTTGAATCACCTTCACTTAAAGGGTGCTTTGCCGGACCAATAAATCTATGGCCTGGACTTTTATACGTACCAGTACCACGGCCCCTTCTTTGTTGTATTAATCTTTTACCCATTTTATATGAATCCTAACTCCGCTGAGACATCACTCGCACTATGTTCACTAGTTAAACGAACCATTGCTTTCTTTATACCACCCGTAATATTTACACGGACACCTTTCACCTTCACATTGAATGCACTTTCGACTGCAGACCGTATATCAGATTTTTTTGCTTCACGATGAACTTCAAAAGTTAATGTGTTAGCATACTCAATTGCACGAATTGCTTTCTCAGTACTCAATGGCGCTTTCAATATTGCATAAGGATTTTCCATTTTAACAGTATAACCCCTCATTTTTTAAGATCTCAATAGATGCGTCAGTAAACAATGTCGCACGACCAGCGTCAGCACCAGGTGCTAACACTTCAGCGTTAAGTGAACGAACGTTCACAACGTCAACACCGCGAAGGTTTGACGCGCTTTGTGCTAGTTTACAATTATCAGATACAACTAATAATACACTCTTCTTAGTTCGGTATCTCCGACCACGCATTTTACCTTTACCTGCCCTTATTTTACGCTCAGAAGCACGGTTAAGCTCAGCTTCAAAACCAAGTTTGTTAAACATTGCTTGAACATCTTTGGTTTTCTCAAGATTTTGTACAGAACTTGCTAATACAAAAGGATAAGATTCTGGAACAATATGGCCACGATCACCAACTAATTCAGGTTGCATTACAACACTCATTGCACTACGGATCGCTAACCTATTCTCTTTCTTATTGATCTTTTTAGCCCATTTCTTTTCAGTTAAAGGAGCATGAGCCCGGCGACCACCACGAGTCTGTGCAGTCTGTGCACCTACCCAAAAAAAACGGCGACCACGACGAGTCATAATCTTCCTATTAACACGACTAATACCAAAACCGTAACAACCACGGTATTTTCGTCTACGTTTTGATAATTCACTACTGTGCCTCATTCCTGCGTCAGGCGATGTACCGTAAGCTTGACGTGCACGGCTCTGTAAACTGTGTACTGCGCGACCAATCAAGTTCGGATGATATGCTTCAGTAAACTGTTGTGTTAACTCAATATCACCAACATTTTCAGCTTTTTCATTTAATACTGCTAATTTCATTGTGTGGATAGCCTCACTACATTATATTCTGCAGACGGACGTTTTGCACGAATTGCAGGGGTTATTACTACAGACCTGTTAGCAGGACCGGCAACTGAACCTTTTAATAATACATATGGGTTTTTTACAAGACCGTAATGACGAAAACCAGATTTTGGATTTACAGATTCAAGATCTGTGCTTACATCAACTACTTGTTTGTTATACTCAGTCCTTAGATGATACCCCATCTTACCTGGCTGAGCAACACGATAATCTACTCTTTTTGGAGTCCATGCACCAAGGTTACCCCTGTGCCTTTGACCTTTTTCCGATTTGTGTGAACGTAAAGCAACACCATTACGTTTAATCACGCCCTGGAAACCTTTTCCCTTAGTTACTGCGTGCACGTCAACTTGTTGACCTGGTTTAAAAATATCCGATACACTCAAATCCTTGCCTAACTGACTTAGAGCAAAATCTCTTTGTTCTGAAGAAGAACCAATCAAAGGTAATTCCATTACATTAGGTGATTTTTTACCAATAGTGGTCTTGAAAGGTGAGCTCATAACTAATAAACGGTAAAAACTACCTTCAGGTAACGTACTTGAATCAACTGTTTTTTTAGGAACAGATAATGTCCGTGATAAGTACCGTTTATTCTCTTTGCTAATATCACTTGCAAAAACAAAACCGTTTTTTGTAATACCATACCCCTGTTCAATATAAGATGAAACGCCAATTACTGTCATTGGAGGACATTCTAACACCGTACACGGTACCGATATCTTTTCACCTTTTGTCATTGATTTAGGACTATTGTCTAACACCATCGCGTGAAGCATTCCCGCTTTAAAGGTCAGAGCACCGGCTACTTGTTGTGAACCGGACCAAGACCTAACTCGAATTTGCTTCGCACGTTTTCGTGGCCAAAATTGCATACTACCACGTCGTGGACTTCTTGCTTTTCCCATTGTATTATTATGACGATTACAGTTGCCTATTGCTGGAACCGATCAGAGAATATCTAAGATCTGTGTCCTTTGCAGGCCACCATAACAGTGTATTCATTTGATGAGTGTACACTGTTTGGTCGTCTATACCCTCGTTGGGCATTAGATCTATTTATAAAAGTTTCTATTCGTAAACACGTGGTTGCTTACTTTGTACTGATTTTGAGTAGTAATCCATAGGGTTAAATTCCTGTTCAGGGATAGATATTTCTTTCCCACAACTACAATCAAACACTAAATAACGGTGTCCTTCTTCCACATGCCAACAAGCAGAATCAAGATTTAATAATGAACTACAATAATTACAAGATGTAGACATATGACACATTAAGGTACAATGTTTTATATATTTATTGAAGAATTAATCAAAAATGAGTTTTGAATCCTTATTCAGTGCGTATGAAGAACAAGATGCACGAACAGTATTACGTGACCCTTCCTTCTTTGAAGAATTAAGAACATACCATTTCAATTTAACTGCAAAAAAATTGCAGCATTCATCATCAACAGACCACACAATCAACAATATTATTAATACTATCTCGGATTTAGACAAAACAATTAACACTTTAGCAAAACGAGTAAGAACATGGGCATACCCATGGTTCCCAGACATTTGTTTCAAAGTGCACGACATAAAAGACTTTTGTGAAGCGATCAAAGAAGGAAAAATAGAACACACAATTGCTGCAGAAGCAAGCGAGATTGATTTTAAACATTTACAAAAGCTTAATGCCCAAGTTATGATTAACATCCAACAAAGAGAAGAACTGTTAAGTCAGCTTGAAATTATTATGCAAGACTATTGCCCACAATTACAAGCATTATTAGGTACAAGTATCACCGCACAACTTTTTGAACATGCAAAAACACTGAAAAAATTAGCAGTCTTGCCCTCTTCCACAGTACAATTATTAGGAGCTGAAAAAGCCCTATTCAGACACCTTAAAACGGGATCAAGTAGCCCAAAATATGGAGTGTTATACTTACACCCTTTCATTCAAAGGTCAAGACGTAACGTGCGCGGGAAAGCAGCGCGCAGGTTAGCAAATAAAGCTAGTTTGGCTGCAAAAATTGATTTTTTTAGTGAAGGTAAAACCGAACTTAAACTCAGAGAAGAATTAGAACAAAAATTGTTCAATTAAAATATTTTATGATCGCTCATCAGTTACATCCGTCGGCTATATGGAAGCCCTGGTGTTCACATAATCATTGCGAATAACACACACCTTAACCAAACATTGGTTCAATCTCTTCAATGTTACGGCGGCCAACCTTTTCCAAAGCAGCAACGAAATCAGTGTGCGCCACATAATTCCGCTCATCACGAATTGCACCATAACCTGCTTCAGTGCACAATGCTTTTAGTTCTGCACCACTAAACCCGTCAGTTGCAGCCGCCAATTTAGATATGTTAACACGTTTGGTTTTCATACCCTTAGTGTGAACCGCCAATATATCGTTCCGTGCAACGATATCAGGTAAACCTACTTCTATAAGCCGATCTAATCTTCCCGGACGAATAATTGCTGGATCAAGAATGTCTAGCCTGTTTGTTGCAGCAATAATCTTTACATTATCTAACGATTTAAAACCGTCAAGCTCAGCTAACAACTGCATAAAAGTACGAGATACTTCTCGTTCACCACTCGTTCCTGTTTCTAACCTTGTTGCAGCCAACGCATCAATCTCATCAATAAAAACTATGCTTGGTGCTTTAGCACGAGCCATTGCAAAAAGTTCTTTTACAAGTTTACTACCTTCACCAATAAACTTTTGCACTAGTTCGCTACCTACAATCTCAATAAAAGTTGAATCTGTACTTGTTGCCGCTGCTTTGGCCAACAAAGTTTTACCTGTCCCAGGCGGACCATGTAATAATACGCCTTTAGGAGGGTGAATCCCAACTTGTTCAAAAAGGTGAGGATGTTTCAAAGGTAGTTCAATCACTTCTTTAACTTGTTCAATTGCTTCTGAAAGCCCGCCAATCTGTTTCCAAGTAGTATCAGGCTTCTGCATAATTACAAAACGTTCAACGTCACGGTTTGAGAAAGTTTCAATACGCTCCACAACATTCAAACTTTTTTGATCAACCAGAACATGATCACCTGCACGGACACCAAGACCCTCCGTGATATAACTGTAAAATTGGTTGCCATTAGTCAATTTAATTACAGCTTTATCATCAAATATCTGCATGATTTCTGCCACTAAAAGTGCAGGGCGTTTAATATTCTCAAGTTCACCATGCGTTTTGTTAAATAGTGCGCGAAGTATACTTGTTTCATCTTCCATCCGGTTCAAAGACAAGTTTAATTGCTTGTTTTGTTCTAACATACGTTCATACTCATCACGACTTACATGATTTTCCATACATAAACATAGTCTATCCCCTTTAAAAAGTTTATTAGAAGATACTGATTATCTTACTTGCAAAATAAGGTAGAATCTCTTTCACAGGCACACCAAATATTAGGCTTAATACTAATAAAAAGATGATTATATACAAAATTATTTTTGTAGCTTTTCCAAGTACACGTAATAAAAAACTTCCAAATATGATTATTGCCAAAATTAAAATTAATGTGTTCAATTCAATCATTTTTTTAGTTCCACAGTAGTTGTAGGGAATGGAATACTAATACCTTCCTTATTTAACCGTTTATGAACTATATCAATTATTTTAAGCTTTGTTTCATAACGATCTTTCCAACTTCTAACCCACACATAAGCCTTAAAGTCTAGTGAAAAATCACCCATGTTCACAAAATTCACTGTATGCTCTTTAACATCAGAAGGTATCTTCTTAAGCTCGTTCAATATTACTTTCTTTACAAAGTCAGTGTCGGTACCATAAGCAACAGTAAAAGGCACAGTGATCCTGCACTTCCCCGAAGGCTGAGTATAATTCAACACTTTACTCTCAGCCAGATAAGAGTTTGGAATTGTTACAATATCGTTATCCCACGTACGAAGTTTTGTACTTCTAAGCCCAACATCAGCAATAATACCGGTCCTACCATCTTCAAGTTCGACCATGTCACCTATCTTGTATGCACGATCAAGAATCAAACTGACGCCGCCCAAAATATTTTTTAAACTATCTTGTAAAGCCAGCCCTAAAACTAAACCAGATATACCCACACCCGCTAAATAAGGTGAAACGTCAACACCCCATATACTTAATAACCACATTAAGCCGATTAGTATAAAGATCAATTTTACAAATTTTTTGAAAACAGGAAGTAAAACTTCATCAATTTGAGTTTTTGAACGATAACTAAACGTTCTTGCCCAAGCAACAAGAAGAACCTCTGTTGTTCTGCTTAAAACTAAAACAAGCACTAAAGCCATAATACTACTCACACCTTGTTCTATAAAACCACTTACTTGTAAGTTATATAAGGATAATTTTAGTCCTTGAGCCAAAATCAAATAAAAAAAAGGCCGTTTTATTTTTTCTAAAATTATGTCATCAAGATCAGTTTTAGTTCGTTTAGCAATTGATTCAAGATAATTCTTGAAAATAAATGTTAATAACCATGCCAATAACAAAGTAACCAAAAATATCATTCCACTAGTAAAATAAGATAAAGGATCTTGATTAAACAAAGGAATAGCCATTACTTCGTTAATAACAGTTATATTCATACAACCTATATTAAATTATATGTATATAAAATTACTGTATTGGAAACCGAAGGATAGCGGCAATGCCACCCAAATTTTGTAACTGTACTCCTTCTCGTGTTTCTGTGCTTATTAAACGTAATGTTGAACCGCCCGCTATCACTTTTTCTTCTAGGTCAAGTACAATATCTTCATCAATTGATTCACTTACTAACAAAATTTTAATTGCACTCATCTCAAGTGCACGGTTCACTTCATCCATACCATAAATAGCCTTACTTGGATCATCACGAAATTGTTGGAAAAAATCCTGTACTGCATTCTTTTCAATAGCAATCTCTTCATTATGTAATAAATCTTCAGAACGGTCCAGTAGTTCTTGTAAACCAAACATGTCAGTATAACTCAAGTCTTTGTGCCCAATTATTTTTCGTTTAAGATCACCTGTAATATAGTCTTTATTCAAAAAATCATTAACTGTAACTCCTGGGCCCCCAATGATTATACCTTTAAGATTATTACCCAAAGGTAAAAATTGCTCTTTCATATATTCTGAAACTTTCTTAAAATGGTCACGATAAGCACCTTCACGTAATCTTGCAAAACGTTGTGCACTTTGACCACCTGCTTTAAACTTCCCTGGAACCTCACTGTGTGTTCTTTGTAACGTGATAATGGCCTTATTTTTTAATAGTGCTAATATTGCATCACGCCGGTCAAGAACTACAAGGCCATATTGTGTCTCATCAACAAGATAGTTAGTTAATGCGTCAAGCATAAAATTTTTGTCGCAGCGGTACACACGCTGATTCAAAGGAGAAGTTGGTATAAAATACCATAAACGCAAATCTTGTTTACCTTCATGACTTGCAACATTACCTGCAAAAACCATTAGGCCGTTTTTTGGTGTTGACTTATATGTCTTCAAATGCACAATGATTTTTTCTAATGCAGACTCAACATTTTTTCTTGTGGACGCACTTTTAATGTTTGTAGCAGTACCTTTCTCATCGTTCAAATGACTTATAATCTTGTCTAAGTTATAGCCTGAAGGTATGTATACTGTAACAAACTCAGTGTGAAGTGCCCGGTAAGATGATAATTCCTTAATCAGTTTTTTAAGGTGAACTTTTTCTATACCTTTAATAGCCATAGATACTATACGAAGAGAGTTGTTTAAAAATCTTTATACATTTTATGTTGAGCTATAGATTCAATATAAGTTAAAACTTCAAAAAAAACTTGTTCAATAGACTTATTTTGAGTTTCAATCTCAATACGATTTAAACAGGAAATCTCATCACTAATTACCTCAAAAATTTCTGAATCAACATTAGATTGGATTTTATTAGACACATATCCCCTTAATTTCAACCGTTTTCTTAATTCACCATAATCAGATAATTTTAAGTGTATCACATAATCACAATCTATAAGATGAGATGTGTGACTTTCAAAAATGACATAGTCGGGCATATTCTTCTCAACACAACACATGTCTAATTGTAATGGATTGCCCCCTAACCCGCAATTCTCAAAAAAATCTTTATCACTCTTTACCTTGTACCCTTCTTTTTGAAGACGTTTCGCGACGCTTGATTTTCCTACCCCTGGAACCCCGGTCAACGCGATTATGTGCACCATTCTTCTTTCGTATACCCGATACCTTAAAGAATTTGTGGCGTAAATTTGCTGTTTCTATTAATAAAGATATAATAAACAGTACAAGTGCGTAAAATATTAAAATTAATAAATCTTCTAATTGGGAAAAAGTACCTTGTTTAAATATAAATAGTTCACGAATAATACGCTCGCTTATTACAAAGGGATTAAAATAGACTATATCTCTGATAAACAAAGACATACCCTCCACAGGGACAAATATGTTACTTAGAAACAACATTAGACTACCAGTGCTTATACCAGCAAGGATAGCTGTTTCATGCATTGTAAAAATGTTAGCTATCCCAACACCAATTATACTAAAAACAATACACACCAAAGTTAAAGTTACAAAGATCGCAGTCAAACTTCCAAGTGGGATGTCTAAGAAAAACGTGCTAATTAAAAGCATTAAAGTTAATTGAAACATCACAAGTAATAAAGTTGACACAATATTAGATATCAAAAATAGTTTTCTTCCCACTGGAATCAATTTGTTACGTACACTAGCACTAGTAGATTTTTCCATCATAACAAGTGTTATGCTTAACATCAACGATAAAAAAAGTGCAATCATAGATATTAATGCAGGGAACACATATTGTAATCGTGTACCACCTGCAACAGGAACAATATTAACCATGACAGGGTCAGTTATGATGCTAGCATTATCAACATTCAACGTTTTACTTTCACGTACAAGGATGCTTGTTTGTTTTTGTGAAGTAGTTAATAAGGTTGACAAGCCTACAAGGTTTGATTGGAGTTCAGACAAATCATCTTCAACAAAATTTAATGTTGATTGATACATGTTAATATCAGCATCCAATCCATCCATCTGTTGTTCTGTATCATATATACCTTGTGTGATACCTTGTAATGATGAAGAAGATAATGACTCAATCTCATCTTCTAATTCAGTTATTGATTCTTGTAAATCAGCTAGTTCTTCTTCCACCTCAGGGGATACACTCCCTAACAACGATTCCAACATTTCAAAGTCAGAATCAATATTAGAAATATGCTCAATGTACTCTTCATATACGTTCACCCCTGTAGATGAACTAACCTCCAAACTAAAACTAATGTCTGGAACCCCCATTAGTTGCCCTTGCGCATTGTCTGAATGACTTTTACTGTCTTCAACAAGTTCAAGCTGGCTAGAAAGATCTTCAGAAATGGACCCCAAAATGGTACTTGTCTCAATAATACGCTCAAGCAAAACATGCACTAAATCTTCGCTTAACTCTTTGGTCCTAACTTGAAACTGTTCATCTAACACAGCTTGAACTTCACCTGCAAGATTTGTTCTGCTTGCATCAATTATAATGTTAACACCTTTAATCTCGTTATTTTTTACAGTCAAATCTTCTGGAACATCAACACAAGCATGAGTATACCCATCTATTAAATCACTTTCACACTCAGATAAGTCAGGGTAAAGTATGACTTTATAACCTAAGTCTTCCATTGACTCTTGGAAAATAGTTGATTCGGTGCTACCCCATGAGGATAAAACTCCTAAGACAAGACCATAATTCGAACTTGTATCATAAGATAATCCTATCAAGAGTATTAATAATAACGGAGCTAAAATGACAATGATTAAACTACCTTTACTCCGAACCAATAATTTAATGTTTTTCCGAACTAATAATAGTAGGTGGTTAACGCTTTGCATGATCACCCCTGTCTATTAAACGGCGAAGGTAAGGTGTAGATATTTCTATCTGACGAACATCTTTACCAGACTCACGTAACATCTTAAATAAATAAAATGTTGATTTTGCAACATCTTCAGTATTAATAACAATGTGGTCATAACGATCACTATAAGAAACGCCAGGAATATGACTGCACAGCTCAAGCATTACATCGTGAAGTCGCCCAGGCTTCAGCGTGATCTGTGAATTTGCATTAACGTTTATTTGATTACTACTAACCACTTTTTTGTTTGCAATTACATACACATTAGTACATAAACTTTCTAATGCATCTAAATCGTGGCTTGCAATAACTACAGTAACACCTTGTAAATTAATTTGTTTAATCAAAGACAGGATGTCACTCTTCAGATGCGCATCGAGGTTGCTTATTGGTTCATCTAAAAAAAGGATTCTTGGTTTGTGAATCATACTACAAGCAATATCTAACCTACGTGCCATTCCACCAGATAAGCTTGATGCAGGGTAACCAGAATACTTAAACAAACCAAGTGTGCGTAATAAAGAGGTTGCATTAGATCGTATTGTTGATTTGTTCTGTTTATACATGTACCCAAAATGAAGTAAATTTTCCATTATGGTCAAATCAGGATAATGACTTTTGTGTTGTGGCATGTAACCAATTAGATTGTGCAAAGTATGATTGTATGGCGTTAAACGCAATCCTTTGCCCGCATGGTTTGAATACACAATTTTACCCTTGTCACAATGTTCAAGGCCAGTAAGTAAATTTAGAAGTGTACTTTTACCGCTCCCGCTCTTCCCAATAAAACCGACTATTTCCCCCGCATTAATACAAAAATTGATAGAATCAAGGATAGTATTACCACTATAACTTTTAGAAACACCTTCTATCTTTACTATCTTCATACACAAAATAAATGTTTCAGAGTATAAATGTGTTTTGAAATGATACAAATCTTTTTATAAGGGGTTGTTCGAATGGATGTATGCATAAACTGCAAGCAATATATGAAACTGAACATAAAAAACTACTCATTATCCCGTTTGCACTACTATTCATATGTATAGGGATATTAGCATTTAATTTTGTTTCAACTGGAGAAGTTATAGAACGAGGCATTGGACTTAAAGGTGGAACTTCTATTACAGTCTATGGTGACTATGACCTAAATATCATCACAGAATATTACCCTAAAGCACAAGAAAGACTACTTACTGGCGACCAAAATGGTGCACGGTACGATATTTCGATCGATGCAAATCAAGCAGTAGAACTTAGAGAGAAGTTAGTAGAAAGCGGTATCCCTAGCGAGTCCATACAAGTTGAATCTATTGGTTCAAGTTTGGGAGATTCATTCTTTAGACAATTAGTGACTGCACTTTGCTTTGCATTTTTATTGATGAGTTTAGTAGTGTTCATTTATTTTAGAAGCATAGTTCCAAGCCTTGCAGTTATATTATCAGCCTTCAGTGACATTGTTTGTACTGCTGCAATATTCAGCCTTTTCAATATACCCATCGACGGTGCAGGTGTTGCAGCATTATTAATGTTGATTGGATACTCCGTAGACACAGATATCTTGCTTACATCAAGAATGCTCAAAGATAAAAAACATAGTATCATGAACAGAATCTATTCAGCAATGAGAACGGGCCTAACCATGGCGTTCACTACAATCACAGTAGTGTTCATCACATTAATATTGGTACAAAGCGAAGTTGTAAAGCAGATTGTACTAATCCTTTTCATTGGTTTACTTGTAGACCTAGTTATGACCTGGATACAAAACGCAATCTTGATTAGGTTGCACTTGGAGGCTAAAAAATGAAATTAATACGTACTAGGGTAGTGATACTCTTATTTTGTTTACTAATTGCTACCGTAGCATTAGTTGGTTATAACCCATTAACGGTATTTAATGATGGCGTATCGATTAAAAGTGTATCATTCAATTCCCAAGCAATGTTGGCAGGGATAAGTAACCCTGATGAATTAACACAACCCATACATTATGAAGTTATAAAAAGTATAAATGGTGTCCCGATTAATTCTCTCGAAGATTATGACAGTGTTATTAGCACGACACCAGCCAACATTAGTATGCTCATTATAACTAACCAAGGGCAATACACCGTCCTTAATGATGGAGACATTGGCCTTACAGTGATTGACCAAGCAAATAGTAATCTTAGGTTAGGCTTAGACTTATCTGGAGGTACAAGAGTATTACTTAGCCCAACTGAGCCAGTATCAGACGAAGTACTTGACCAAATTGTTGACAGTTTAGATAACCGGCTTAATGTATATGGGGTAAGCGATGTTGTTATTACTAAAGCTTCAGACCTATTTAGTGAAGACCAATTCATTGTTGTAGAAATTGCAGGTGCATCACAAAGTGAAGTTACAAACCTACTTCAATCACAAGGTAAATTTGAAGCAAAAATTGCAAATGTGACAGTGTTTAGTGGCGATGGAGATGATATCACTTATGTCTGCCGTAGTGCAGATTGTAGCGGCATTGACCCATTCAGAGGGTGCCAAGAGTACCAAGAAGGTTACGTTTGTGGATATGCTTTCTCTATAACATTATCTTCTGAGTCTGCTGAAAAACAAGCTAATATTACAAACCAATTACAAGTGTTAGGCGATGCCAATAATTATTATCTTTCTGAAAACTTAATCTTTTATCTTGACGATGTTGAAACAAACAGTTTACAGATTAGTGCCAATCTTAAAGGTAAGGCTTCAACAAACATCCAGATTACAGGGTCAGGCAATGGACTAAGCCAAGCAGATGCTATGGATAGTGCACTACAAGATATGAAGACTATGCAAACTATCCTTATGACTGGAAGTTTACCCGTAGATCTTGAGATTGTACGAATGGACACAATCTCTGCTACCCTTGGAAGTGAGTTCCTAATAAATTTATTGTTCATTGGACTGATCGCACTCATTGCTGTTGCATCCATCATATACATTAAATATCGTAAAATTGAATTAACTGTGACAATCATATTAACTTTGATGTCAGAGATAGTCCTTATTTTAGGATTCGCCGCATTCTTTAAGTGGCAACTAGACCTTGCAGCAGTAGCAGGTATTTTATTAGTAATAGGAACAGGTATTGACCACCTGATCATTATCACTGATGAAATGCTTAACGGCACACGTTCAAGAAATATTAAAGGGCGTATTAAAGATGCAATGGCAATTGTATTAGGGGCTTATATCACCACCTTAGCCGGAATGTTACCATTATTTAATGCAGGCGCAGGTTTGCTTAAAGGATTCGCGTTCACAACAATAGTAGGCGTAAGTGCAGGAGTTCTTATAGCTCGACCAGCGTTCGCATCAATATTAGAAACTTTGTTTGACACGCCGGACGAATGAAGGAATAATTAACGCGATTATAAAAATAATCGTGCTCATTACTGGGTCTTGGTTCACACTAAGGCCCAAATCTGAGCTTATGCCTTCACTAGCATACACAATTACAAAAGTATTCATTATTGCAATCAATGGTATGACTGAACCTGCTACAAAATGATGGCGAGACTCAATATGCGCAATATCCCGCATTAAATAATCATATACTATACCAATAATTATACCAAATATAACCATTAAACACATTATGAACCATGACGGCATAATTATTGCTAAAAATAGTACCCCTACCATTACAAATATATTAGAAAAAATAACTAATAAGATCGTCGAAAAAAATAAGACTTGAGTAAAATAACGTTCTTGTTCTGTCCCACGATGAAGTGACCGCATTACCCTGTATATCTCTGGTTGGCTCCACCCCTTCTTTTTTAGGTTTCCTTTTAAATCCATCATTCACCCATATACGTCTTCTGTGCAAATTGTTTTAACCTTCGAGTAATATCACTCCGAGGGTAGAGGTGTACATAAGGTTCTTGTAAATGTTGTGATGTTGCCATTTTCTTATCAGATTTTAACACAGTTAGAATTGGTATACCTAACAAATTCTCAACATCATTAGAGTCAAGTTTAGATCGTGACCACCAGTTACCACTCATATTCAATATAGCACCAGTAACAATTGTTCCTTTTTTACGGCAAAGTTCAATGTTTTTCATTGATTCCATTATACTAGCCATGGTTGGCGTTACAACAATAATTACTTCATCAGAATTGTCAAGTATAGGATGAACATCTGCCCCAAAACCGCTTGGGCTATCAATCACCACAAAATCTGCTGCACCATTCAAACGACTAAACAACCTGTCCACTCGTTCAGGTGAAGTATTAACATAAGATGAATAACTTGGATTACTATAAATTATGTGGAGTCCAGTTTGGTGTTCTTGCACAACACTGTGCAACGATTCACTACCATCCAAAAACTGGTTCAGAGTTTTACCTGGACGTAACACCCCTAAATATAATCCAATATTAGGTGTTGCAATGTTAGCGTCAACTAAAATAACTGATTTTCCTAATTCCTGTAAGGTGTGAGATACATTTATTGCTAAACTTGTTTTTCCAACCCCACCTTTGCCCGATACAAATGAAATAAAACGTGTCATCTTTCCCTCAAAGACATTACTGTGAGCGAATATATAAACTTAGTCCTCTGTGTAACCACACAAGGACCTAGTGTAACAGTACATATGAATTGCAAACTTTTCCAAAGATTCTAAACTGTCAATATTTACTAAAGCACAACTTTTAGGTAAGGAATAAAACATACCTACATGACGGCGATACTCATTCACAGACTTGTGTTCAGTGCGTAATAATAAACGTATCTTTTGATAAAAATGTACAAAACGTTGAATCTCAGGGTCAGGATAATCTTCAAGACGTTTAGCAATGATCATGGGAGTGCGTGGAAACCGGTCAATATGACCTGAATCAACAGCCTTACGCGCCAATAATTCCATAATTATATCACTATAACTTATAAAACGTAATAAAGCGTTACGTAAAACGTCAGTGGTCCGCGTATATTTTAACGAAACATAAATTATATGTTCAATACGATTCAACTCTTCATGAGCCTCAATTAAATATTCATCTTCAGATTCAAAATTGTGCATTTGATTAGTATCCTTTCCTTATATTTTCCACCATCAACCTACACATAGGATATGAAAGTTGAACTGATTTATAATCTTTGTTGAAGCAGACATATGTTTTTGATGTTTTCAACGAGATATACTCGTTATCAAGCATAGAATACAACTCGTTATGTTCTGCCTCTAAAAAAGGCCTTAATTTATGTACAACCCTTACCAATAGGTTTACTTCATTGTTCAGCAAGTATGCATGTAATAAAGCATTACATTGCTGGACTGTTTTGTAAACGAGTGATTGCCTCTGCAAGATCACCTCTACATTCCTCCAAAGTTTCTTTAGCAACATCAAATTCTACCCCTGCTTGGTCTGCAACCATTTGAACATCATCATCGTTAATCTCAATTTCAGTTTTAACTAATGTTGCAGTTCCTGTAACCTGAAAACTTTCTTGCCCCATCATGTTAACTTTGGTCACACCAGGATTTTCAATAACTAAATCACCTTGTTCAGTTTTAATAATGACAGAATATGCCTGGATCTCTTCTTGTTTAATCCCCATCTTCTTCATCATTTGCTGCATCTGCCGGGGATTAACACCTGGTAACATTAAAAAAAAGCCCCGCCAAACATATGTAACGCAACAATCACGAACATTGCCACCACACAGATTACCACCACCGCACCTGGAGAAATTAAAAAATTTCCAACTTCTTCGTCAAACCGTTGTAGTCCACCTTGCCCAGAGGGCATTTGAATTTTATTATTTTTTGCCATTTTAGTATGATGTGTAGAGTGACATAAGCCGCCTTCTGTCACGCCTATGCGTGTGCTGACATTCAACTTAGCGTCTATTGACTTGCACCGGTCAGGATTCGCCGTTTCATCTATAATCCGTACAACATCATGGTCTCCCAATCATTTTACATGTACAGTACAGTATCGTTTCTGTGCCATTGCCAAGGATTTCTCCTTTTATTGACCATAACAAGCAAAGCTTGCTGGTGGGCGGACTTTCCTGAGTTACCCCTTGTCAGCTGTCACCACTACTTAATTTGTAAACAGTCTTAGTTTATAAAAATACCCGTACATCTTTAGATTTTAGGTAAGAATGTATACCTTCAACATGGCCCTTACCAACTACTACTAAAACAGTATGGTCTGCATCCAATTTCAGTAGGTTCTTTGCCATGTACACATTTCTTTCATGTACTAACACTTTGTAAACACTTGGATAATCAGACTTCATTTGTTTCATTAATAAATCGACAATGTCATCTGAAGGAATCTCTTTCAAATTGATTTTGCGTAACATCTGGCCATGAGAACTGAAAGGACCAGTGAACATCTGTACGAAAAAACGTAATTTTTCTTTCCAAGTTAACTTCTTGAATAAACGGCGTAATGTCACTTGAATATGTCGATCTATCAAAGCAACTTTCAAATTGTTTTTGCCTGCAGCGATAACAGCATATTTCATGTCAACACCAGGCTTTGTCCCAACCTTTTTTGCAAGATATTTTTGTGCAAATTTGCCTATCTTCATAAACATGAATGGGCCAACCCCCAACTTGAACATTGCACTATAAGGTAAATGTTGTTCTTTCTCAAATAATGCTTTCACTCGATCACGGTCCAACTCAACCGCAATAATGTCAGGGGCATACTGATTGATTAAATCATCAATCTTCTTTTTGGAATCAGTGCTAATATGGCTTGTCCCACACAAAATTATTGTCATTAACCTTATTAGAATATCAAAAACTATATAAACACAGTTTCTATCTTTTAATCGAGGTGGCATAAATGCTAAAAATAAAAAAAGTTTCTGAGACATACGAACTTCAAGTGTACACGGACGCAGGAGAATACTTTGGAGACATCGAAGATAGTATTATTCAAAATAATAAAGTGTTTGGATGGAAAATAAAAAGTACCAAAAATAGTTTTTTGAGCAAAATACTTGGTAGTGCAAAAGGAGTTATTGTGCCGCACCAATTAGTCAAAGCTGTGGGAGACATACTTATTATTAGCCGTAATGCAATACCTAACAGTGGTATTGATGAAACCGAAGCATGAAATCACGTATTGATGATAAATATCAGCAGATGTTGATGGTGAGTTTACAAGAAAATTCTATTGAAAAACAGTTGTTACCACCTGCAGCATGAACGAAGTTTCAAAACATGTAACGATTTTACTTATTGACCTTGCAGGGTACACTTCTAGGACAGTAGAAAGTACGAGGGAACAACTTATTAAACTTCAAGACACGTTCGACGAATTAGTAACCCCTATTATCCCCGAAAATAAAGGATCAATAATTAAAAAAATGGGTGATGCATTTTTATGCTCGTTTGAATCACCAACGAATGCAGTCAAATGTGCAGAAAAATTACAAAAAAGGTTTAAACTTTATAGATTAAAACATCGTAAAAAAATGCATATTAGGGCAATGTTACATTGTGGAGAAGTACTATTTAAGGACAGTGACGTTTATGGTTCAACAGTAAACCTTTGTGCAAGGATAGAAAAGATAACTCCAAAAGATGAAATCTATTTCTCTGCCCCATTATTACACAGTGTTAACAAGAATGAAATATCAGCAATATATGTTGGATCATTCCTGTTTAAAGGTTTTAACAAAAAAATGCGAATCTACAAAGTCAAAAATTTGAAAGACGTTAATAATAAATTTTTCAAAATTGTCAAACAAAGCGCAATTGTAGTTTCAGCTTCCGTAATCATTTTTTTTAGTACAAAATATGTAATTGAAAATATTAATGTTCTACAAACACTTATTTGATTGGTGCTTCAGCCATACTTACTAAACTTGCAACCATCATTAATACAAATGTTAACAAAGACGCAATACCTAGTTTAGGGTTTAGAGGGTAAAGCAAATAAACCGTGATCAAAATACCAAATATTGAAATTAGCATAAAAGAACTTTTTAGCGGTACAACATGATACTTTGGAAAAATTTTCATAAAGTAGATAATACTTCATTCCTTAAAAAACTTGCTTAAACGAGGAGTTGTTTGCTGTTGATAATTTGTACCATGAGTATCATAATTGAACGGTTTACCATCCACTAAAGGAACATCCCTTAATTTATCAACACGCATATGGCAAATTGCTTCACCATGCTGTAGATATACATCTTCATATGGCCTAATCTCAAGAACAATATTGTTTGGATGACTGTATCCAAAACCAGGATCAATAAAACCAGCATAATGTATACGTAAATCTCCACCTTCAACACTTAATGGATGAAGCACACCTGCTTCTTTTGGATCAATACTAACCTTATCATGCGTCATAAAAATTCCGAACTCGCCCCTTTTTAACAAATATCTCCCATTATCAACAACAATTCTTTCCCAAAAATCTTCCACTTTATGATCATAACAATCAAGGTCTACTGGGTGACAAACCTGTTTTGCCTTATACCCTACAAAACCATCTGCTAAATACAAATGAAGTTTGTTTGATGGTTGCACAACATTATCACGGTAAACTTGGCTACGAGTTAATACAGGGCCAGATTGAGGTTGCATAAAACGAAGTTGGGTTAAAGGTGTACCAGGCGACAATCGTACTGGAAAACTGTTTGGACTAATTATAGCATACATTGGACCATTATAATTTGCAGGTACAACATCAAAACCTGGGTAACCGTCAACCAATGTACGGACATGCAAATCTAACCTTCCAATAGAACTCTTAGGACTAACCTCTATGTTTGTTGGCGCAGGTTTAAAACCAGGCGTAAGTTGAACTAAATAATGAAAACGAGGTAATAATGGTTGATCCGCTATACTGAATCTATGAGTACCGTAAGTATCAAGCAATTCTTGTACTGGTTGACCTGGAAGCGGTTTAATTACACCTGGAAGAACGTGTACTTTGTCCGATGCAACAATTGCATCAAGACTTGCAGGTTGTACATGGCGAGCCATGTAACCTTGCAATAAACCACCTTCACCCCATCGACGTATATCCTGTGCTGGAAATACAAACCTCGTCATCTATTAACCGTAAACCTGGTTTTACTTAAAAATACGTTGAAACTACAAAAAATAGTTGTCAGTCTCAATCTCCACACATTTATCTTTGGGGGACACCTTAAGAACATAACTTTTCGCACGTAATGCAAGCAATTCATTATGTGGTAACATTTTGGTTGAATTTAATAATGATTGAACTTCACCGTATTTTTCATATATTAACTCGCCTTTACGTTGATTCTGATCAATTTGTTGCTGCAAAGATTTTTCTTGCGAATGTTGTTCGTCAAGTATCCTTTGTACTTGGAGACGCTTCTGTTCGTAAGGATTAATTTCATCTTTTGGGACAAACTGTGCTAAAACATCTATTAAACGATGTTCCATCTTTAGAGAACCATCAACTTGGATGGCGCTAGGCATCAACCCTTCTTGGAACCGATCAAGAGATAATATTTCAGACCTTATCTGTTGTAAAGTATTCCATAATAAATCAGTGTTATCCACTCTTACTTCTTGCAAACTTAACCCTGCACGATGAACACACTCATTCGCGTACCGGCCACCTAAACCAACCACTGTAGCCATAGTTGTAACAAGATTACGTCGATCACTCTCATGTACAGCTTTATCAAAATCTCCACGATTACAATTCCTCCAATTAAACAAGGGAGGAGGGAAAACATAAGTTTCATTCACTTGGACCGCACGATCTTTTGTAATCTGCCGACCCATAGATGCAATAATCTTTTTTTCTTCTAATAAAACAAAACTTCCTTTGTTAAAAAATTCTACCACCAAGGTATAAGGTTCAGGTTTAGTAAGTTCAATGATAATAACTCGTTCAGCCTCATGCTGACGTATAGATTGTATACGTGCAAGACTTATCTTTTTTCTTAACAGCATACATAAACTTGTTGGGGGCGGCATTTTCTCTTTTGTAGAGGTCATAAACAACATCTTGCCAGGAATAATGTGGAGATATTCTTTACCCCGTTTGGTATATAATTGTAACACAATATGACGTTTACTCGGCTGATAGATTTGCTGGATTTTTCCACCAGTAGAATATTGTAATTCTGCCACAATGGCTGCTAGATCCACACTTGAAAAGGAATATTTCATTGTCATAAATAAGGGCTTGGTGGGACTCGAACCCACGAATCACCGCTTTGCAGGCAGTTGCCTTAGCCGCTTGGCTACAAACCCCTACACCATGCATATAAGGACTGGTTTATAAAGATTATTAAAACAAAGTAAAACGGGCCCGGAGGGATTTGAACCCTCGACCTACAGCTTAGAAGGCTGTCGCCATATCCAGACTAGGCCACGGGCCCGTAAAAATAATGATAAAAAAAAAGAAGTTATAAATTATTCTATTGTAACAGACGTAATTACAATATCTGTTGAAGGTTGATCACGCATGTTAGTATCAACATTACCAATAGAATCAATTATATCCATACCTTCTACAATCTTCCCGAAAACAGGATGTTTACTTTGTGTTGGAGGTTTATCCCAATCAAGATATGTGTTGTCCACCAAATTTATGAAAAATTGTGAACCGCCACTATTAGGCCCACTATTAGCCATACTCAGTGTACCCCTCACATTACTTAGACCTTCAACAAACTCATCTTCTATGGTGTAGCCCGGACCACCTGTACCCCATATATCACGTGAAGACTCATTCTTGCTTTGAGGATCGCCACCTTGTATCATAAAACTGTCAATGACACGGTGAAAACGTTGACCATCGTAATAACCTTGTTCAATCAAGGTTTTCATGTTACCTGCTGTAACTGGCATTTGATCAAGGTAAAGTTCAACCTTAAACGTGCCCATACTTGTTTCAAATATTGCAATTGGATTCATTGTTTCTTCCGTTAGTGTTGATGCGCCGTCAATAGAATCGCCTAATGAACACGCACTCAACATAAAAATTAAGATTATTAAATAATTTTTCATGGTAACCAACTCTTTTTGTTTTTAAGTTTCTCAGGAAGATATGTTTCTAGCACATAATTTAAACTGTGTGCACTAAAGGCTTGTTGCTCAACACGAACCTTGCTTTTCACCATATCGTTCAACGCTTTTTGCCACTCTTTATGATGTTGAACAAAAGGATCATTTTTCAAACCATCTTTTAAACGTTTAATATCAACATCTTTCAGGGGATGAGTCGGGAGATTATATTTTTTAATATCAGAAGGAGTAACACCAATATATTCTGCTCGGGGAACACAAAAAAATTCATTAATGTGAGCAGCGTTACCAGACCCTACTTTTAATGTACGATAAATATTCAAGTACCCGTAAGGGTCACCATCAGTAAATACGTATACAGGAAGATCATGTTGATCACTAAGTTTTCTTATAAAACGTCGTGTAGCTCGACTAGGCACACCTTTCAAACTTATTAAAACACAATTTTGATTCTTCCAAAATTTATGGTACACTAAACGTTGGTACATACCCGATGTTTCAATCGCAAGAATAAATTTGGCTTTAGTCTTAAATTTGAAATGTTCTACACTATTAGGTATGTTATAACCGCCAGTCCCAAACTTTGAACAGTCAACTTCAACTTTTTCTCCAGTCACTGGGTCTTTATCAACAATTATAACGTTCCCAGTCACTGCAGACCCGTCTTCGTCAGGAATAAAACCTAATTGTTCACGGTTAACCCTAACCATTGCTTCGACATCGTCCATGATAGAATCTGATTCAGACTGTTCTTTAAACCCAGCATCACCCCAGCTACCTTTACTTTGATAATAAGCATCCCTCTTCGTTGCAATATCTTGAGTTTCAACCAATTGTTTACTTAAAGACATCATTCGAAGTGTTTGTGCAAACGTCTTAATGGTTGAAGCGGTTAAAGTACGAGTTTTGGTCCGACCTTGTTGTTTGAAATAACCGTCTTTCAAATTGTATCCTACATTAGATAAACTTCTAATTGGCATCTCAAGTTCAGGTTTATCAAGACTCATGATACTTGAATATACATTCTTAGCCACACGTTCTAAATTTTCAATCACTCTTTTCATTTTCTTTCCCTATGTTTGCAAAAGCTTCGTCATATTCACTATTCTTTTCTGCAACTTCCTTAACTGTGCCTCTTGTTTTCTCTAAAATGTCTGCCAAATGCTCTTCAATCTGGTCAACATCACTCTCATTCAAACTCATTAAATCTTTTAATGCGTCAGCAACATGAGGTATATATTTCTCAATCAACGAGCGTTTTTGTAACTCTTTTTTAAGCTTGTTTTTCTTGTTTGTGTACGCCATTAATTGACGGCCAACATCTTGTAACGCAAGCCGTATCTCTTTCATTATATCAGTATAGTGTGCCAAGGCTTCTTTACTTTCTGAAGTAAAAGGTACCCATACAGATGCCATATGCACAACTATTGTACACGGGCCAACAGGGATACTACTCCTACTTTGCTGCAAGCCATAAGACTTCCAACCAACACCGCCTAACTGTTTAGTTATTGCACACGCACCTTGTTGGTATTGTAAAGGAACACGATTTGCGTATCGTAATAAACGTATTTGCCCATCAGATTTTTGATCGCCCCCGTACGCTAAAGCTGCTTCTATTATGAAAGGGTTACCCCTATATACTGAAGCTGGCCGAGTAGTGCTACAATAAAATTCCGCATTAATCTCTTTCCGAAGACCTTTCTCTAACAAAAGAGCAGTTATAGGAGAGATACATTCAGTGGACGGATTTTGTATTTTAGTATTATTAATCCCTTTTAACAACATTTCAATTTGGTCACGAGTAAGTTCTTTCGGCTTAGCTTTGGGTAAAATAGATGCATGCTGCAAAATATCTTTACTACAAGATGGACTAACTTTACTAAAATCAGTCTGTAAAAACTGGTGCATTGTTTTAGAATAAGTGTTCTCTGCCATGTGCATCAGCCGACCAAGCTCTACACCATAAGGATGAGGTTTAATTTCTTTTGGTTCTGGTGGGAGGTTATCTGTTGCACGAGCAAAAACATATTGTTCAGCTAGAGGATTAGTATAGATTATTGTTGTATGAGGGTTAACTATGGCAGTTTGTTTTAAGTATGCGTCAACACTAGTACGGCCCTTTGCATAACTCCCTTCCATATCCATCTCTATACGCGTACCATGATCTTTACCTGGCCAGTCCATTATTTTTTCAAACATAATATCTGGCTCATTTGTACTGGTGTTAATCTTTAATTTACAATGATAAGCTTTCTTGTTTGGACCGACCTTTGACATAATAGAAATTGGTTTACCAGTGGTTAACTGAGCATAAAGTGCAGCTGCACTGATCCCTATTCCTTGCTGACCACGAGTCTGTGCAAGTTTATGAAATTTACTCCCATACAACAATTTGGCAAATATTTTTGGTACTTGCTTTTTGATTATACCTGGACCATTATCTTCTACTATAACTTTAAAGCGATCATCCGACAATTGTATTAATTCAACAGAAATCTCTGGCAAAATCCGAGCTTCTTCACATGCATCGAGTGCATTATCAACTGCTTCTTTTATTGTTGTCAATAAACTTTTTCGGGGATTATCAAAACCTAATAAATGCCTGTTCTTCTCGAAAAATTCCGCAATAGATATTGAACGTTGCTTTTTAGCAAGTTCATCTGCTGTTCGTCTTCCCATATGCAAAAGACAAAAGTTATACTATATAATTACATCGACTGAAAATGTTTTTCCTTAATTACCTTCTCAAGATACTTGTAAACTGTCCGATGCATTGCGCCACCAACCAACATACTTATTGCACGGTGAGCATACACAATGTCTTCGCTGTCCCCTATGATAGACACAGTCTTACCATAAACACAAATGTAACATTTAGTTAAATCTTCAAGCACCCTACGGCTTTTACCTTTAGCACCAATCAGCCTTGACCTTACACGTTCTAATTGATTTTGGTTCTGCCCAACTGCATCACGCAAAGAAATAATCTCGAGTACATAATCTTGTTTTAACAAATTGAATGCAACTGCAGGATTAAAACCCCTAGCAATAGCCCGGACAATTTGGTTCGCAATATAAAGTTTTAATGCGTCGTCACCTTGAACTTGAACTATACCTTCTTCATCAATATGTAATAAAGAACCAGTCTCATTTTGAATCTTTAGTTTTGTACTACCTTCTTTACCAATTAAAACAGGGACACGATCTTTTGGAACTTTTATTTCATAGGTGTACATATCTTCCATAAAATGTTGAAGATACGAATTGTTTTTTAAACCTTTGTCACAGAGTTATACATTGTTTCAATGTTAAGATCTAAACCACGCTTAGAAAAAAATTGTTTTATATTAGATAAATCTCGTCTTAAATACTCATCAGCATAATCACTCTTAACACTTATACCTTGACTAAAATCTATGAACCACACTTTTTGATTATGGTATAATATGTTAAAACTACTCAAGTCCCCGTGCACTAAACCACCGTCACAATACAACTTTTTATAATTCTCTATTATATCTTGAGCACATTGTTTTGGATTCTCAATAATGGCATCTTTCAAACGAGGCGCGGGGTCCCCTATCAATTGTTCAACTAAGATATGATTACGACAAGCAAAAGTTTCAGGTACACGTACACCCACACTTTTAGCTTTTAACAAATTTGTATACTCTCTTTGACACCACGTGAAAATTACGTCTCGAGGCCTGTGCCGAACAGTTTTAAAACGTGGGTCTTGTATAATTAAACGATACATTTGCTTAAAATCACAATTTTGAACACGGTATATCTTCACTAATCTGTCACCTTCCCGGTGACTAGTTGTAAACACATTACTTTCCTTCCCTACAAACAACGTTCTACTAAGCTCAGTTATGTGCCCATGACTTTCTAGGTAAAACAAGGTTCTATTCGTAAACGCATCAAACACACCATTATATGTCCTAAAACGTTCTTGAGAAGTTTCTGTAACCATACCTTACCTTAAAACAAGACTTATTTATGAAATATTCGGTTTGGTTAAATCGCCACTTTTTAGTAGTACTTATTATAAATATGTGGTCCTTTTAGAATAAAGTATTACACCTTTGGTGCCATCGAGGATGACACCGAAGACTTTATATAAGCAATACAAAGAAAATAATATGCCTGTTATGAGAGTAACCCAGGGGAATTTACGGCAAAGCCAAGTTATGAACTTGGGGGTTAATAACGGGCTTCAATTTACAGGATAATCATATGGCAAAAATAAGTCCAATCGCATCAAAATATATTGTTCATACATCAATCAAAATAGATGGTATGGTTGACCGCCCAGACGTAATAGGGGCAGTCTTCGGCCAAACTGAAGGATTGTTGGGGAACGAACTGGAGCTTCGCGAACTTCAAAGGTCAGGCAAAATTGGCCGGATCGAAGTTAACCTTGAAGCTAAAGGAGGAAAAACATCGGGTGAAATTATTATCCCGAGTAGTCTAGACAAAACACAAACCGCCATTATTGGCGCAGCATTAGAAGTTATTCAAAGAATAGGGCCGTGTAATAGCGAGATTAAAGTCCTAAGTATAGAAGACGTAAGAATAACTAAAAGACGCTTTGTAATTGATAGAGCAAAAGAGCTTTTATTCCACCTTACAACTGATACATTACCAGACAGCCAAGAGTTAAGTTCTGAAGTATCTGAATCAGTAAGAATGATGGAGATTACAACTTTTGGACGGGCCAAATTACCTTGTGGACCTGACATAAAAGAAAGTGACGAAATTATAATTGTAGAAGGCCGAGCTGACGTGTTAACAATGCTTCGTCACGGTTTTAAAAATATCATCTCAATGAACGGTAGCAGTGCACCAAAAGAATTAGTTGAACTTACTAAAACTAAAACAACAACCGTATTTGTTGATGGAGATAGAGGAGGAGACCTCAATATAAGAGAGTTACTCAGTGTTGCAGAGATCGATTTTACATGTAAAGCTCCTGACGGGAAAGAAGTTGAAGAGTTAACTAAAAAAGAAGTTCACAAATGTTTACGTAACAAAATTACAGTAGAACAAATTAATCTTGGAAATGAACCATTTAAAAAACAAAAGTTTAGTGAACGGAAAGATAGTAAACGAGCGCCACGCAAGGAAAAAATAACTGAGCGGAAAGATAATAAACGGGCACCCCGAAAAGAAAAACGAAGTGAACGTACTAAAAAAACGGTTAAAATAGATCAAAAACACAAGGATATGTTCAAAGGAGCAGTAGACGATCTGATTGGTACACACGCAGCATGCATATATGACCATAAATTTGAATTGCTGGGGAAAGTTCCAATCACTGAACTTAATACTACAGTTAAAAGTTTACGCAACAAAATAACGGCCGTAGTAATGAACGGTGACGTGTCCCAAGATACAATCACTTCTGCTGAAAAAGCTAACGTGAAAATTCTAATTGGAACAAAAGTTACCGGGACAAGTACAAACTTAACTTTACTTAGTGAAAAAGAGTTATAACAAAGCTTATAACCCTTTTTTTCTTCTTATTATACATGACTTACGACATCGTTATTGGAAGATCTAAAAAAGATGTTGAAAAATTTGGTAAACGTGGAACCATATTAGTTGCAAAACAATATGTTTCGATGGGAAGCACAGTATCACTAAGTAACAAAGTTTACATGGATATTGCGTCTGCACACGTTGTGTTTGTTGTGGGTAAAAGAGGTTCAGGGAAAAGTTATACCATGGGCTCAATCGCAGAAGGATTAGCCGATCTTGACCCAGAAGTAAAACAAAATCTTTCCATTGTACTGCTTGATACAATGGGGATATATTGGACCATGAAATATCCTAATTATCAAGCTACCGAAATGGTAAAAAGCTGGGATATGGAACCACACGGTCTTGACGTGAAAATATTTACGCCAAAAAAATTTTATCACGAGTATAAAGAAGCAGGCATACCTACAGACGTACCATTCTCAGTCAGACCAATTGAAGTTGGACCAGGTGATTGGGCCCGAGCATTTAAAATTGAAGAAAATTCTGCGATAGGAGTACTTATTACAAGAGTCTGTCAAGACCTCGAACCACTAGGAAACTTCTCTATTGATCAAATGATTGAGTCAGCACAACAAAATGAAGATGCAGATAAAGTTACTCGCAGCGTAGTAGTTAACTTGTTCAAAAAAGCCAAAGGATGGGGTGTTTTTAGTGAAGAAGGTACACCTTTAAAAGAAATTGTCAAGGGTGGACAAGTAACTGTCATGGATGTGTCACCTTATGCAACAATGCCAGGAGGATGGGATATTAAAGCTTTAGTTACAGGAATTATTTGTAGGACACTCTTTCAACAAAGAATGCTTTCAAGAAAAAGTGAAGAGTTCAAATCCGTTGATGCAGCCATGCATTATTTTAGTAGGGAAGAAAAGTCTGAGATGGATGAACCCCTTGTATGGGTTGCCATTGATGAGGCACACGAATTGTTACCAAGGGAGGGTAAAACGGCAGCAACAGACAGTTTAGTCACTATTTTAAGGGAAGGGCGACAGCCAGGAATCAGCTTGATATTAGTTACACAACAGCCAGCAAAAATCCATACAGACGTAATGACTCAAAGTGATACAGTAATTGCGCATAGGTTAACCAGTAAAATGGATATTGAAGCATTAGGAAGCTTAATGCAATCCTACATGCGAACTGGGCTTGATGATGAAATTAACATGTTACCACGTCTTAAAGGTGCAGCCGTACTTTTTGATGATACTAATGAAACTTTGTTCCCTGTACAAATGCGACCACGGTTCACATGGCACGGAGGTGGGTCTCCTACCGCTATTAAAGGAAAAAAAGATAAGGTTCAAAGCATTCTTGAAAAAATTCAGGAGTTATAATGGAACAATTTAATGATACAATGATACCACCCTCAGCACCCGCACCAGCGCCACCAATTAATAATAATAGTAATGTGAATAATCATAATAGAGAATTTGAATTACTTAATATTAAAATTGATAAATTAACACAACTTATAGAAGAGTTAATTCAAGAGATTAAAAAACCGAAAAAAGAATCGAAAAAAGAACATACATTATGGTGAACAGATTTTATTATACAGGATCAATATTCATTTTCTTAGATCAAATTACAAAATTTTTTATTAGAAAATTAATGCCTTACACATCATGGAACGGCCTAGGAATACAATTTGTTAAAAATACGGGTGCAGCTTTTGGAACGTTTAGTGGCTTAAATGGGTTATTAGGAATAATCTCTTTTACAGTAGCAATTTTAATTCCGGTCTATTATAAACAATATACAAAACTGTCCCATGACACTTATGCGTTCGGATTAATCTGGGCAGGAGCAGTGGGTAATGGTATAGACCGACTTTTTATTGGGTACGTAACAGATTTTGTCGCCATTGGATGGTGGCCACGGTTTAATGTTGCAGATGCAGCTATTTGTATTGGTGCAATGATGTTGTTATATACAGAGTTTAAAACTCGTCGTCAATAGCATCAAGGTAACCTTTACGCTTCAAAAAAGCAACTTCTGCTTTACTTCTATACTTAAAAATTACATCACCTTTAGCGTCACCACCTAACACCCATGGTTTAACCAAGATAATGTCACCTTCTCGTACCCATAACCCGCGACGTTTACTTCCTGGTATGCGACAGATTCGTTCTTTTGAATCAAGACAGTTCACTCGCATACGTGAACCACCTAAACGTTGCATAACAACCCCTAACACTTCACCTTCTTTAGGTATCCGAACCCGGATTGTTACTACTTCTTCAGCCATAAGAACATTATCAGGTGAGCCCTTTATAAATTGTTCGTCTGTTTGATTAAAAAGCTTAAATACCCCACTTAAAGTTACAAAGGTATGGCAAGCCGTTTACAATCACCATCTTCAATTAACACTTTTAAACACTGTAAAAGAAAGTATTATTATCAATATATTGAAAAAAGGCCAACCTCAAAAAGCATACATACGGTCAGAGGTAACATTGTACATAGCACCCTTGAACATTTTTTTGATATTAACATAGACAAATTATCACAAGATACAGTCGACAGAATGTTTACAATGCAATTACAACAAGAATTCATTAAACAATGGCAAAGTTATGATAATGACCTTCGTTCGTTAGATATGACTAATGACCAACTTAAATTTTATTTTGAAGAAAGTCTTATGATGATAATGAATTGGCAAAAACAATTCGTTGCACGATTACGAGCAAAAGTGTCACCGTTACCATTAGCGTTCAAGGAATTAACACCACAGCGTGAACTTGAACTTAAATCAGAGACTCACCAAGTTAGAGGTTTTATTGATGCGATTGAAACAGAAAATGGTAATGTTACCATTGTAGATTATAAAACTAATAAAAGGTCAGATATTAAAGATAGTATTAAACTGCAACTTTCAATCTATTGTCTGTTATACCAAGAAGAATTTGGAAACCTTCCTGACAATGTAGCAGTGTTTTTTCTCAGGGATAAACAGTACACTTTGCCTGTGCACAAAGATAATGTAAAAGATGCAATGTTCGAAATTGAGCAGATTCATATGCACACAAAAATGACTGAAAAAATGAGTGATTATGAAAAAAATGTTACGCCCCTTTGTAAATGGAAAACGGGGCAATGTGATTTTTATGATATATGCAAACCTTTCTAAAACATCCTTAATGCCAACATACTCTGGTCAATTATTGTCTTATATGTAGTCGCATTTTCTAACACGAATGTTTCTACTGATGCGCCTAATAACAAGAATACAACTGCTGCTAAAAGAAGGTACAGATTAAAACTAAACACCTCCATAAACCGGTCACTATCAAGTTTTTCTAGCAAAACATCTTTGCTTATCACCGAACCACTGATGGCGGCAAGAAAATAACATATGGCTTCTATCATCATATGAGGGAACACAATTAGCATCACAGTACCAAAAACCAAAAAAGGGTGTTGCCCACTAATCATTGAAGCACTTTTAGCAGTAAACCCAAAAATTGTTCCCCATACACTCGCATTCCAAGTAATCAAAAATATGGCTCCATCCCCCGTAAGCAACGCTAAAAAAAAGCATGCTAACATCACCATAAAATTGTTGCTTAATAAACTCCAAAAAAGATCACTACCAAACACTCCTGCTACTGCTTGACCAGCAAAACCTTGCCCCAACCGTATTTCTAATTGTTCTCTAAAAAGTGTGTTTGTTTCAAACGATGGGAGTAACATTGTTGAAAAACTGTAAACCATTAATATGCCTAAAAATAAAAATATATAAATTTTGATTAAATCAATATCATCCCTCCATAAAGCCTTGAAAGTAACAGCTTTTTCCATACGTTCACGACGTTCTTCCATATCAAACATCTTGTATAATTCTGGTAGAAGTAATAGGCTGGTAAACGCAACAGCAACCAATGCAGGGTCACCAGGGAACAACATGCTCGCTAAAAGTATACCTACCAAACTATAGCCTGCACCAAGAACAAAAGCGAACCAAGTACGTTTTTCTAACCAGTCCTCTGGGAATATGTGTTCTAAAACCATAATTCTAACACTTGTTCTACCCTTATATATATTTCTACGGACAGATTCGATACTTTTAAAAAAGAAAGTCGGGTTTCTATGACTAATGACGAAAAAGAGGGCCTTGTCGCTTAACGCAATGGACAAAATCTTGCGGGAATGTGGTGCGCACAGGGTTTCAGATGGTGCCAAAGAAGAACTTGCTAACGTGCTAGAAAATCTTGCACGAAAATTTGCAACGGAAGCAGGCAAACTAGCCGAACATGCTGGACGAAAAACTGTTACTGAAAAAGATATTCAGTTAGCAACGGAAGATTAAAATGGAATATGAAAAAAAATTAGTTGTAGTAGTATCCTTAAAAAAAGGAGACACTATCATTATTGATAATGCTGCTTGTAAAATCACTGACCTAAGCACCTCACGGCCAGGTAAACATGGACATGCAAAAGTGAACATGATGGCAGTAGGAATTCTTGACGGTAAAAAACGTAACAAGGTTATGCCAGGTCATGATAGAATTGAACAGCCGATCATAGAGAAAAAAACTGCTCAGGTCTTAAGTATTACTGGGAACCAAGCAAACATTATGGACTCTGAATCGTATGAAACGTTCGATATTGAAATTCCTTCAGACTTAGCAGACAAATTGCAAGAAGGTAATGAGGTCTTATATTGGGAATTGATGGGATTAAAGGTAATGAGGCAAATTAAGTAAAATGGCACAACAATTCAAAGAAGCATTCGACAGGTTATTCAAGAATAAATTTGTTGATAAAAAGTCAGGTCGCGTAATTAAAGCTAACCCATTAAAGGTTCAAGCTGGAAAAATTCGTGGTCGAGGAAAAAACGCAACCAACAGGCTGCGTCCTAAACGAAAGAAATAAATAAACATATTTCCATATTTTTATTATGGAAATTCTTAACTTTCTATTACAATACAAATACATCATTGTTTTCTATACAATAATAGTAATATGGGTCGCAGCACATTGGAAAAGATTTGATGTACAAGCAAAAATAATTTTTCTTTACCGTACAAAACTTGGGTTAAAAACCATGGACAAAATGGTGAAAAAGTACCGTGAACAAATTATTTTACTCGGCTACATTGGAGTTGGCGCAGGCTTTGTAGGGCTCGTGTTTATTAGTTATACATTAATTAGTAATTTATGGAGTTTAATCTTTAACCCATCTGTAGGAAACGCAGTAAGCCTTGTTCTACCAGGTGTTAATGTTCCTGGACTAGGTGTTTTACCATTTTGGTACTGGTTAATATCCATATTCATTATAGCTACAGTACACGAGTTCGGGCACGGTATTGTTGCTCGCGCACACAAGATCCCTGTCTTGTCAAGCGGTTTTGTCTTGTTCGGACCGATCATAGGCGCTTTTGTTGAACCAGACGAGAAAAAAATGAGTGCACAATCTGATATTAACCAATATTCAGTTATGGCTGCTGGACCATTTAGTAATATATTACTTGCTATATTAGCAGTAGCACTATTATCCTGGGCAGTACAACCTGGATTAGATTTAATGGTTGAACCAACAGGTTTTACTTTTGAAACTTATACTGGAAATGACCTGCCCGCAGCAATGGCAGGGTTACCTACAGAAACAATCATTACTAATGTTAATGGAGTAGAATATTTAGAATTTCAACCATTCCAATTAGCATTATCATGTATGAGCCCAGGCGATATGCTTAATGTCACTGCAGACAATATAGTTTATCCAATATTATTAGGTTCAAACCCAGAAATGCCTGGTAAACCTTTGATTGGAATAGACGGCATATCTAATAACTATGAGCTTAAACCACAATTTCAAGGTGGCCTTTCTGAACTAGGTTACAATATATTAGAATGGTTTAGTGGACTATTACGATGGTTATTTATTTTATCATTGGGTATCGGTTTGTTTAATTTGTTACCATTGCCAATCGTTGACGGTGGTCGAATGGTGCAAGTGAGTATGCGAAAAATGCACGGACAAAAAAAGGGTGACCATAAATATGGTCAAATAGCACTCTTCTTTTTAATAATATTAATCTTAAACGTGTTTTATCCTTTACTTACTAGAATCTTTATTTGATTCAAAATAATTTTTTACCCGTTCGTCACCTTTGACAACGGCATTTTTTCCAACTCGATAATACGTTTTTTCAACTTTTGAACCCCAACTGAACTCTCCTTTCTCTTCACGAATTTCATCAATCTCAATTTCACCAATCTCTACACCTTTCTTTAAATGGTAGTATATACTACGCGTGTGAACTTCTGGAAACACTTGCATGTATGCACGGGATATTGTATACCCGTATGACTTTTTCATTACTGCTAATAATTCTATTATGTTTTGTCTAATTTGACTTTTTACAGGTCTACCACGTTCTGCCATGACCTATTGTAAATAATACACCTATAAAAAGATATTGAGAGGACTTTTATAATAGGGTCAATTCCTTACAGTAGCATGGGTAAACGCAGGATCAGAGTAGGAAAAAGTAAAAAGATCGCCCTTGAACGAATGAACGAATTACAAATTACAGGGACATCTACTCTAAACCGTACACTACAAGAAAACTGTTTTGAAACAATTATCAAACTGAAAAAACGTGCAAAAGTATCTTTTAATTACTTATTTTGTAAAAAGTGTTTAACCCCCTACAATAAAAGCCGTGTACGAATTAAATCAAGACGAGTTATTATTACCTGTGTCTGTTGTGGTAGTATCAGAAGAAAGCTGTTGTAACATTTTTTCTACTTCATTTACTGCACCAAGAGGAACACTAATGCTGTTTATTCTACCTTTAAGGTGTTCTAACATACACTTGTTAGTTGCTGCATTACCGCATATACTTGTATGCACCCCACTCTTAATAACCATGTCAATCAAAGCCAAAATTGAATGATCCACTTCATTAAAAAGATATTGTACAACATCATTGTTACGGTCTACACCCATAGTAAGCTGTGTTAAATCGTTTGTACCAAAACTTACAAAATCGATCTCACTTTTAATTGATTCAATGTTTAAACATGCAGCAGGCGTTTCAATCATACAACCAAACCATTTGTCACTATACTCACGGTACACTCCTTTGGCCCAACACACCTCTTCTTTGTTAACAATGAAAGGTACCATTAAAGCTAGTTTGGGATAATCTGTTTGTAATTTGGCTATAGCTTGACACTCAGCACGAAATACGTCTGGGTACTTCTGTGCAAAGCGTATAGCATGTAAGCCAAGCATAGGATTATCTTCCTTAAGAGTTGGTGCACCGTCAAGATTTGTGTATTCATCACTACGAAGATCGCTGCTTCTCACAAAAATATTCTTATCAGGAAACGCTTCACAAATAAGTCGAATATTTTGTTCTAACATTTGACTATATTGAAACAGTTGACCACGTTGTTTATACCACAAAGGATGTTTACCGTGCTTAGCAATAATTAATTCTAAACGTACCAAACCAACACCTTCCAAACCAGCATCCGCACATTTTTGAGCAGTTTCAGGAATATCTATAATGCCATAAACAGGAATTGATTGTTTCTCATGCTGGATACCTATATTAGATTGTACAGTTTCACCTTCTGTCACTACACCATTCTCTGCGTCAACAGTAACAATTTGCCCCTCTTTCAACACAGAAGTTGCATTTTTGGTGCCAACTAAACATGGTACACTTAATTCTCTACTAACAATAGCAGCATGACATGTTGCACCCCCTCTATCAGTAATAATGGCCGCACATCGCATCATGCCCGGTACCATGTCGGGCATAGTCATCTCAGTAACCATAATGTCACCCTCTTTAACAGAACGTACATCTTCTATTGTACGAACTATTCTTACTGGACCACTCGCAACACCTCGACTTGCAATGTTACCCTTGATTATGATGTCGCCTTCAATCTCACGTTTAACTTCACGCTGTTTTGCAGTAACATTACGTGTTTGAACAATGTACAACTTGTCATCCCAGGCCCACTCAATATCTTGATCACAACCATAAATACGTTTTATTTTTCGTGCAATACGTACTAACTCAGAGATCTCTTTATCATCCATTAATTGAGCATCAGTAGGCGTATCTTGAACAATAACTTTTCCTGCACGAAACAAATAACTGTCCGGTGTACGTTCACCACTAACAATGGATTCCCCTAACCCTAATACTGCTTGTACCAAAACTTGTTCAGTGCCAGACGTTGGATCTTGAGTAAAAAGTACGCCTGAACGTTTACTATGCACCATCTCTTGTACAACCACACACATCTGTGCAGAAGTTATACCTTGATTTTTTCTGTAAGATATGGCACGTTCAGTGAACAAAGATGCCCAACAATCTTTTACGGCATTCAACACATCTTCTGCACCCGATACATTCAAAAAGCTTGCTTGCTGACCAGCGAACGATGCACCAGGTAAATCTTCTGCGGTTGCACTTGAACGTACCGCAACATCCACATTTTTTGAAGAAATTATAGAAGATGCACTCTTATCAGACCCTAACAAACCATAAGCACTAATTATTTCATCCTTTAATTCATCAGAAATTGTGCCATCAGAAATGGACTGCATGACCACTTTACTTTTTTCAGTGTCAGAATCATAATCACTTTCAATAATAGTATCTAATCTATTCTCATTAATAAAAGAGTTGTATGCGCTAGTAGTAACAAAAAAAGCACCTGGGACAGGAACATGGTTCTCTGCCATCCGTGATAAATTTAAAGCTTTACCACCTATCTCCTCAATCTCAGCTTCAACACCGAGCCAAATTACGTTCTTCATTCCTCGTCTAAATCGTCCCCAAAATCGTCAGTATCCGTATATTCAACCTTTTTCTCTTCAGGCATATCATCCAATGAGAATTCAACAAACCTGTTTCTTGACACACTTTTTGAACCTGCAATCTTAGCAAAAGCTAATTTTGAGGTTACACGAGTTATTTCAATTTCAACTGTATCCCCTTTTTTAGTGTTGGGTACAATTACAACAAAACCTTTTATACGAGTTACCCCGTCACCTTTTGCACCTTGGTCAGTGATATTGACTGTGTGCACGTCTCCTTGTTTTACTGGGACATCTTGCATATATACTAATACAATAATAAAAGTAATTTAAAAAGGTATTGCCTATACATCTAATAATCCGCCCTCTGTAACCATAAAACAACATTCACCGTCAGGCAAATTAGGAGCATCAATAAGTTTAGCTACCCGGGTACCTTTCTTACCTTTCCTAAGATATATCCTGAATGTTGAAGCGTGTGCAACAACATGCCCACCAATCGCAGTTGTTGGATCACCAAAAAATTGGTCTGGTTTTGACATAACCTGGTTTGTTACAAAAACGCAAAGGTTATGGGTACTACTAAGTTTACCTAAAGTTGACATGTGACGATTCAATTTTTGTTGACGTTCTGCTAAAGTGCCTCGCCCAATGTACTCCGCACGAAAGTGTGCAGTTAAAGAGTCCACTACAACCAATTTTATGTTTTGACCATCACGCGTAATTAATTCATCGACTTTTTCAGCTAATAACATTTGATGGTCAGAATTAAATGCCTTCGCAACCATAATTTTGTTTAAGGCTTCTTCATGATCTAAGCCTGCTGCAGTAGCAAGCTGAATTATACGCTCGGGTCTAAACGTGTTCTCAGTATCAATGTATACAACGCGTGCTTCAGGATCTGACTTTAAGAGTTGTGTTGCAAGAACGTGGCCAACCTGGGTTTTCCCAGAACCGAATTCACCAAAACATTCACAGATTGCGCCAGTCTCAAAACCGCCTTCCAACAAATTATTGAAACCTTCACAACCCGTACTAATCTTGGTCACAAGTTCACGCTTTTTCATCACGGCCATGCCTGATTCAAAGCCCATATTCAAATTATCTCGAGCGTACTGGATCATTTTACGTGATACTGATTCGGACACACCAGTTGCTTCAACAAGACTGCCAATACTAGCAACTGCGATAGACAATAAATCGTGGTATCCCGCACTGGTCAATTTTTCAGCAGTTGCAGCGCCAACACCAGGTATTGAAGTTATCTCTGACATTTTATAGCTCGCTCACTGTTAATTCTTGATAGATCTTTTGTATAACTACATTTACTTTTGGTAAATCATTTAATCTGAAACTTGAAGTGTTCTTCCAATTACCTTCTTTATCCTGGTAAACTCTTTCTATTGAAACCGTTTGATATACACCAGCATTATTCACTTCGTTTTCCCATACAGTAGCACGAATGCTACCCGCTTTATATTTTTTAATTGGTTGATTCATCTTTTCCTCTTGCTTATCGCTTTTTATTTCATCCCATAGGGGAGGATTACTTGTTAGATTAGAAATAGTACTTATAAAGATGTTAAGTGTTTGTCCAGTATGACGCGTTATAATAAATGAACGATCCATACTAAAAGACAAGCAACAATAATATGTTCTAAAGTGCTACCTACCCTTAACGGGCCTTTAATCTTAAATCGTAAAGGATAAAATATCCGTAAACCACTCAGACTTATACCGTCGCCAGTAATATGTGCGAAGTACCCTATGATTAATGCGGTTGCATAATATCTATTAACAAAATAGTCTATTGTAAAATATAATATTGAGAAAAAAAGTAAACTGTGAATAAAACCCCTATGAGGAAACGTTTTTGCTACAAGTCTCCCTAACGGCCCACTCCATTTACAAATCTTACTGTTCCCTTCATCAATATCCGGTAATAAACTACCAAGTAATACTGTTAAAAAAAGTAGTACTTGGTTCCCAATAAGATACGGTTGTACTAACAAAAATGCTAGCACACCTAAAGTTAGATGACCAACAAAAAGCATTACTCAGTTGTTGGTTCAGCACGTTGTACTCGGTTAACAACAAGTTCATTCCGGTTAAACATACTATTTTCTTTCACCACACCAACTATCACTACTTGTTCACCTAACAAAGATAAACGTACATCTTCAAAACTACCTTCACGCAAAGAGACCATCTCCTCTTCTGATTTACCGCACAATTGGTTTGTTTGAGATTTCCAAAACACTGCCCGCATTGTACCAGTACCATCATCCAAAACAACATTAGTTACATAACTTACAGCAGGTTCAACAGTCCCGTGAACCTCACAGTTCCCGTCAGTAACACGTTTTCTACATTCAGGACACTGATCAAAAAATCGAGTATCATAAAATTGTACTATACTTGCTAAAAATTCAACCTTACTATCCCCTGGCATTGCGTCTTTAATATCAATACGTTCAATTACAGAAACAGGGATGTCAATGGACACGCCTTCTGGATTTCGTTCAATGTTTGCACGAGCACCACAATGAACTTCTACGTTCCCACGCCCATCTTTGGCATACGCGCCAGAAACCCTGATTGTATCTCCTACTTGTACAGTTGAAACCATAGCTGTCGCAGTATCCCAACATACAAACCTGATTTTGCCAGAGGTGTCTCCAATGAAAAGGGTCTGTACAGTACCAGTACCATCTTTACGTTTGAACGTACGTTTTTCATAAATGTCTAGTACTTTCGCATCAAAGTTTATGTCCATTGCACCAGCTTCAATTGATTTTATAGTCATCTTTTCTGGTTCACTAGCAGTCACACCAACTTCATTCGCAATAATGTGTAGTGCACCTTCTGCACTTATTAATCCTGATAATTCTTGAACTTTCGCTTGAACTTTTTCTTCAATCTGTGCATCAGTTAAGCCAGTAGCTTGTAGTTTTAGCCTAATTTCTTCAGTCATCCTATCTTACCTTAACTAATCGTATTTAATCATTGTTGTTTCATTGACCAAAGGTGTAATATTCGTCCTCCGAAGGAAATGAAAGATAGACATGATCCATAGTTTTACTTATGTTCAATATATTATTACAAAATGTAATAGTTGTTTCACAGTTTAAATCAGCTAATGAATAAGAGTAAGTGTTAACTATTTTATCAGAATAGCTTGATGATACAGACACTGTACTCGGGGATACCCTTACTTCTTCAGTAAACTCAGTTATAGTAAACGTTTCATCTGGGTTTCGTACTAAAATATTGTTCTCTTCAACCTTTATTGTTTTTGGTAAATTTGCTTCGTTGACATGAAAATCTATCTCAACACCCCCAATCATTAAACATACTGTATTCAATGAGTGGCCGCACACATCCACTTGGGAACTTAAACAACCATAATAATCAAACAAACTTTTACATGAATCATGCCCTGATGATAATCTTCCGTTTAATTCGTCAAAATTGATTTGGTCCAATTCAAAATCGTAAGGCAATATTGCTGTATTCGTATCATCTAGCTTGTAGGTAATCTCCCCAACTAAGTCCTGGCCCATAGATACACTTATTGAAGGACAATTTACAGGGGTCCTAACAGCGTATGTTCCACCACCATAACCATCAGGACTTGCATCAAAATCCACTGTTGATGTTTGTTCTGTTACAAACGCGTCTTCGCACATGGACATAACAGGTTCAACCAAATTAACCTGAACCTCCGTAGCTTGCAAGGCACACCATTCCTGATCAAAAAGTATGGGGAGTTCACCGTTGACCCCACACAAACTAATCTCTGTGTTGACCAAGGAATCCTCTTGAATTTTATCTTGCATCTCTATCGCCCATAACCTGTGCCCGGTTATCACTGTCTTCATGAAAAGTGAATGGTCAGGAGCAGTGTCGGTCTGACCACTAACTTCATAAGATATATTTCTTAATTCGGCTGCAAGAAATAATATACTAGCAAGTACACTAATGAGTGCAAAGCTCATTAGTAAACCACGTTTCACTTTTTTACCCCCACAATACTCTCACCGTAACGTACACCCCTTAAATCCGATGGGCACACACCCAAAGTTGAGTCTCCCCTTGATTTACTTGTTACCATCATGGTGTTAACATCACAAGTGTAAACTGTCTCTAAGTGTTCCCCTTTAGTATTTATTAAAACGAATGAAGACGATATTTCTTCATAATCTCTAAGAACATTGTCCAAACTATGCTCTTTCATTTCAACAATTGAGTCTGTAGACAACCCGATTACCATCCACATTAAAATCATCAAAATGATCATGACAATACTATCAATAGTAAAACTGAAAATAAAACCGCGCTTCATTTTAACCCTGGTGACCCCGTCACCCTTACATACCGCGGTATTAGTTTCCCATCAACATAAATGTTTGTTAAAAGAGTAATTGTCTCTAATTTGTACCGTACAAAATTGCTTGTTTGCGCAGAATGTTCTATTGTCTCACCATCGTTCGCTAATACTTCTACTAATACAGAAGGATACTGTTGAGGTATCCTTGGATCATTATTAATGCACACATCTAAATTTTCATTAGTAAGCCGATCGAGTTCAATGCTGTTTGGCACAACAATCTTATCTTCATAAGCAACACATCTTGGTTCAGAAGTTATACGGTCATACATCAAAGTTAAATCCATTTTGAACGGCTCTTGTGCAATTGCATCACGATAGTCTGACACCTTGCTTACTTGATAAAAAAGTATACTCCCACTTATGAATACCCCCATGAACACAATCATTATTAAAGCAAGTATGTTCCCTCTCTTCATGATTCACACTCCATTAATTGAATTAGGTTAGATTCACGACTGATGCATAACTTACTGAAATTGGTCGCCGTTCCAACCACTGAAATATGTTCTGGAATGTTCATCTTTGTAGAGTATGAAAATGTAAGATATCCTGATTCTGTTATTCCAACCTTATCATCAATCAAAGACACAGTATAATTCTTTGTATCCGATAAATCAAAAGATACGTTCTGATCAAACGGGAAAGAAGCAACAGAATATACAATGTATCTTACTTGGTTAGCAATAAAAATTTGGTCAATAGAACTACTATCAACCAATTGTATTACAACGTACCACGATAAAATTGCAATTGATACAATCATAATTGTGATCACCATTTTTGGTTCTACTAGTTGTGTTCCTTTTTTCATTCATACACCTTAATTCCTATCATCAAACTGAGCCATCTGCTTATCGTGGTCAGTGCCACCCATCTCACCTGGGATATAATCCATCTCAGTAGTTTGTAATGTTTGGTCGGTATAATCGCCATCATCAAAGCGTTTATGATATTGGTATACGTAAACTGTTCGATCATTATTATCAGAACTAACATACACAGTTCTACGACGAGAAAGAATTTGGTTATTTATTGCTATACCTTTCTGATTTTCCTCATCATAGTCTAAATCATAGACATATTCTCTTGTTGCTAATCGAGCTAAACCACGCTCAATAGCCCACCCGTTTGAAAATTCATAAATCTGTTTATCACCATACACACCAGAATATTCAATATGGAACCCTAAATCGTTAAAACAACGTGCATTATCATCTGACAATATTATGTTTTCACCAGATTTACTAACTTCGAAATCTTTCATGTAACACAAACAGTTATCTTTACAAGTTGAAGGGACTGCTATCTTGACTAGAATTCCGTTATTACTTGCAAAACTGCAAGCTAACCAAGTTGCACCTAAACTTAACCATTTCCAATTCCCTACATCATCCCAGCAGTCGTCCTCTGCAACATCTTCATAATTCAAATATTTTGCTGATTCATATTTAAGATATTTCATATCTAAATTTTCACTACTATCTTCAAAAAAAACAATGGCGCTAGGGTGATCAAGTATAACAATGTGGGCACGTTCACGTTCATGCTCGCCCTCACTTGATTCCACTAAAAATTCTTGGAACTTGTCAAACCCGTACATACTTTCATCATGGAGACTGTACGCAATCAATAAACTTACAACAAGTACAAGCAACGCTATCAAAACGTCACCTAAATGAGCCATCATCCATGAAACTTGCCCTTTCTTTCCTACTTGCATATTAATTCCTATCATCAAACTGAGCCATCTGCTTATCATGGTCAGTGCCACCCATTTCACCTGGGACATAATCATGCTCTGTTGACTGCGATGTTTCATCAAACAAATTTTCTCCATCTGTCCGTTTCTGAAACTGGTACACGTACACTGTTGAATCATCTTGGTCATAACTGATATAAACTGTTCTTCTCCTGGCTTGTATTTGGTTACTAATTGCAGCACCCTTAGAATTTTCATCTAATTCAACATCGTACACCTCATCATTATCTGTTACTAGCTCAGCTAATCCCCTCTCAATCAGCCATCCATTTCTCAGATCATAAATATCTTTATCACCGTACACTGCAGAAAAACTTAATGGGAAACCAATATTATTGTAACATTTAGCTTTATCTTCACTTAAAGTTGTGTAAAGGCCACTTGTACTTACCTCAAAATTTTTCATATAACACAAACAATTTTTATCACAAACTGATGGTACTTCAACCTCAATTTGACCAATATATTGATTAAGATAGTCAACCCCATCAAAGGAATTATATGAATAAATTAAGTTCTGCTTACCTTCAAAATAAACAATAGCGCTAGGGTTATCTAAAATGACAATATGAGCATGTTCACGTTCATAATCCCCTGAATAAGAATCTTGTAGCACGTCATGAAAATCATCAAAACCAAAAAAACTTTCATCATGAAGACTGTAACTTAACAATATACCCATGGTTACAACAAATAAGGTTAATAATACGTCCCCTAAATGTGCAGTCATCCATTCTATCTGTGCTCTTCTCAAAATTAATCCCAATCACCATTAATCGTCATCGTCATCATCACCAGATGACCTGTCGCATTTTGAAGTGTCACTAGTATCTGTGTCCATCTGATCAGGGATCCCATCACAATCTATATCTCTTGTAACTGCATCAAAACCTTGATTAAACCCATCTTTACCTTTACCTATGCTTCCAACTGAAAAGCCTATTAAAAGAAGTAAAATTATCACTGCTAACACCCCAAAGATGATTATCATCCATACTGCATCATTCCCTCGTTTCATGAAAATTTCTCCGCGTACGTTTCCACTTGACAACCCGCATTATTAGCACCGGTTAATGAATCCAATACAATATAACTATAATATCTCTGTGTCATCAAATCACCGTTATAAAATTCAGTTTTAGCGTCAACCTCAATATTATTCTCTATCTTACTCCCATAATACCAAACAGCAGCAAGCCCACCTACAACCAAGAATGCACCTACTACACAGCCCACCCCCGTAGCACATGCACCTACACCCGCAGCTACAGTTGAACTACCAGCAGCGGCAGCTGCTGTGGTAGCGGCAGCAATTGTAGAATAAGTTACAGCTGCACCCACACCTATCGCACCCACACCAGCTAATAATTTAGCAGAATCCCATAAATATTCAGGTGGTTCGTAATGGTTCTTACTAAAATACAAAATTGCCATAACATCTTCATTACGTATTGGTTCTTGGATCATGAAAACAGTCTCACCACCAAACAACCCACCACCTTGCAGATAATCAATATATTTTATCCCCATCCTAGGACTTTCTTCAGCTGAAATGAATTCGTGCATCTCCCATGCATTTATCATCATGTTTTGGCTTTCATTGTTAACAAATTCACTCAAAGAAACAGTTGCACACAGAAAACAGTGTGGATCATCAGAATTCCACCCCAATACTTGGAACGCTTCATCCTTAACACTTGTGAAATAGTCGTCTTGACGTGCTTCGTTCATCATGTAACGACATTCAACCATCTTCTCTGCAATCATGTGCATAGCCTTCTCCTTCATCAAAAGGTCCGCACCATCTTTATCAAACGTTTTCTGTAGCCAGACCCAAATCCCTTTATCAGGATACAATATTGAATCCACTGTGTTACATAGGACAGGTGCCCAACTTACTTCTACACAATTACTACCATCATCTGAACATTCAGATGTTGCTATCGAACTTGATAGTCTTGACTGTAAACTTGTACGGCATATAGAAACAGGGCTTCTATCTTCACCAAGTTCAAGTAAAGGAATTAAAATTGAAAGTACTGCGCCAATAGCAATTATTGTTAAAATCATTAAACCTAATGATTGCACTTGACCTCTTCTCATGTAATATAGATGTTGTAATAAATAAAAAGGCTTTCGGTTTACTGCTCTTTACAACCAATATGTTGAACTGTTTCCATGTCATCTAGTATAAAATACCCATATGTCCTTGTATCAAGCATCCCCTCTGAACCATAGAAATATTCTGCTTTGATTTGAGAATTATAATTGATTCTGCCAGCAACTAGCCCTGTAGCAACAGATCCACCTACAGCACCAACAACAACCGTAGTTATACCAACACAAGCAGGGGCGGTAGCTAAACAAACCAATCCACCGACTGCACCTATCGCAGCACCAGCCACACCATAACTTAAACCAACTTCTGCCACTTCCATTATATCAACGGGGACACCCCCATCACTATTTCGACCCAAATAGCTGATCCCATATAACCCATCATTAACTATATCTGTTGCAATCAGATATGCACCTTCGCCACCAAGGTTCCCACCCCCATTTAAGTAATCTGAATAAGTTATACCCTGAGATAATTCTTCATTGAGTAAGAATTGATGGAATTCTTGCGCAGTAATAGTATAATTCAATTCCTTGACTGCCACACTATAACAAGTAAAACATTTTGGTTTGTTTTCATCAAAACCGAACAATTCCCAAAATTCGCTTCCTAAATTTGAAAAAACATCTTCATGCCGGTTATCTGTAAAAGTATATTTGCATGCTGCCAAAGACTCAGCAAATTTACGCATGACACTTTCTTTTTGACCTTCTTCTATTCTATCTTCAGTAAAAATTATACTTGAAAACCACGCATCTTGGTATATTGCAGAAGGAGTGAATTTTAGATCTTGCTTTCTACAAGATAAACCTCCAAACGAAAACGTATTCTCTTCAGTAGTCTGCGCGGATGTTAACACCCTATTTTCTATTGAAGAACGACACATGTTCTCAATAGATTTATCGCTCATGTACCCAAAAGATTCCATCATAAAACCTAACATTGCAATCATGGAAAAACCAATCAAAAGTATGCCTGCTAAAATAAACATTACGTTTGTTTGCGCTCTCATCATCCGTTACACGTAGGAATTATGCTATAATCCTCATTCCCAACAATACATTTATTCCAAGCACACCCTTCCCCAGGAGTCTTACCACTTGTATACCCTTTAGGTGTATGGCGGGGAAAATCATTAGTACCCACATATGAGCCAAAATCATCCTCAAACATTTCATCAATTGCATCAGGATGAAATCCACAATGATCATAGCTTTCTGCAGAAGTTGGACTATCATATGCAGGTATTATACAGACATATCCTTTTTTGGGACTATAAATCCAGTCACCACTGCCAGTATCCCAAAAATCACCTAGTGCGCCCACTTCTAGTTTATAAGGTTCTTCCCCATCAAGTATACCGTCCACCACCATATAATCTTCATCCTTGTCGCTCCCTGAATTTAAAATATAAGTCCATTGATTAGTCTCATCATTATGCGTCCACCCTTTCCAATCTTGGTAAGTCATATCTTCACCTAGATCTAGTTGTTCCCAATACCAATTATGAAAGTTTTCTGCATATTCATCACCGTGACTATCAGTACCACCAACAGAACATAACACTAATCCCGGAATATTAAAAGTATCTTTATGTTGCTGACCAATTAATGTTTGTATCCTCACCCCTGACTCAAAAGTAGTTGATGCCTCAGATTCAATAAACTTGATTGTTAATAATTCCTCAGTTAAACCAGACGGGTTTGGTAACCTATACATACAAGGTGTGTCATCACCATATCTGTATCCACCACTATATTCTCTATCCCTTACATGAGATAATGTTTTGTTTAAATCGTCTAAATACTTTCTTAGATCCCCAGATATTTTTGTGCTTGAAAGAGCTAAATTGGTGTATTGCCTTTGTGTTTCGGATAAAGTCTGATTCACATTTCCTACAACATCCATGATACTATGTTCACCCTCACTCATAGTGTCACCAACAAAACCCTTTATTGTAAGGCCAGTTACACTACAAAAAATTAGTGATACTAAAATTAACCAAAGTCCGGCGGCACCACGTCTCATCCAACAAGCGTCCTCTGGGTTAGATCACCCATCCCATTATGGAATTTATATAATAATCCTACGCCTACAAAAACAAAAAATAATACTATTAAAAGAACCACAATGTACCAAAAAACTTCACCACGTTTCATTATATTATTGCTTCCTTTATTCGGTTCAAAAATAAAATACCAAAAACAATGATTGCAATTATCAATAATAAGTATGCAACCAATGTCATACCTGGCATTTCACCTTTCTTCATTAATTAGCCTCAATACCTAAACAACATAACTGGCCCGTTCCACATTCAAAAGAGGATACTACCGATCCATTCAGAACTTTACATGCTTCTTTACTAGCTTTACATTCGCCCCCAGCAACTTCGCAACCACTAATACCTTGTTCCAAAACCGTTGTTTTACCTGTGAACATAAGTAGGAGGACCGCTAGGACCACTAAAGCTATCACCGCTCCAATAATGATCCAAAAAACGTTTGCTTGTCCTTTTTCCATCTATCTACCTAATCCCAATTACAACCGTAACTTTCACAGTTCGCTTCTGAATCTCTACCATCGTTACATTCATCTGCACGATCGTCAATAAACTCTAACGCTTCCAACTGTTCACTGTCTTCACCGTCACCCCATAAATTGTAGAACTGTTGTTCATCTGCTAAACCAGGATGACATTTCCCAAACATGATTGATAATGCTTGATACCGTGCACCTGCCTCTTTTGGTACTGTATCATCGAATGACCCTAACCTACCAATAAAAATAGCAGTTAATACTACTAAAACAATTAATGCTAACGCCGCAATAATAATTACATTTAACGACATCCCTTGCGCTCTTTTTACCATAATTTCACCATCTATTAATGTAAAAAATGGAAACAACGTATTTAAAATTTGTTGTTAATCACATATAATTAACATTGTTTGCGCTAATAAGTTATTACCTTCACCTAGATTTAGGCTAAACATTCCGCTACTATCATAATCCCTACTACGCATACAATCTTTACTTTTTATTTGGTAAAACAATTCTGGGTCACTACCCACACTTGTTTTGTACACACGAAGTTCGTAATGTTTCCCCCATTGTAACACAGTCTCGTCCAACATTTTACTTGATTTATCTACAAACAACTCACATGCGTCTAGCTCACTATCACAAGTGTTACTGTCACCACCCGCCATTATCAAACAGTCTTCCAATATTTGTTCACCCATACTCATTGCCTTAGTCCTACACTCCACTTCAGTGTTAAGTATAGCGCTCATGGTACTGTAAGCTAACCCTTTACGTACAAACACACTCTTATCTGTCTCAGAATCAATTGCAAACTTTGCAAAAAATAAAAAGCCAATACTAATCATTATCACAATTATCACCATCCCAATTATTTCTTGTTGACCCCTCATGAATATGCCTCCACATGAATATATCCATACCCAAACTCGCCGTACACAGTCTGGTTACTACTATTAAGCCCAAGGTTGTTCCGTAAGGTTATCACAAAAAATGTTGGTTCTTTATCTGCAGGTACTTTCTCACCATTCTCCAAAGTTACAGTTTTTACCTGTTCATACACAGTCCAATTACGTTTTTCAGGATAAATTTGGTGAACATAAATTCCGCTGTACCCAAACATGTCAAAATAATAGTCTTGTTTATGACTATCAATAAACTGTTCAATACCTCTCAATTTTTGTATATCCATACAATTGTCTACTGATTCCGATTCACCGTTACTACAATATAACTCAGATAAAAATAAAGCAGTTAAACTAATATCTATTGCTTGCTGAGCAAGCATCTCTGTTTCTTGTTCTTGCAAACTGATTTGTTGATATTTAAAAAAAAATATTATACCGAACACTACTAAAATGAAAAATATGAACATGGTCACTAAACTTTCCATCATTTGCATTTGAGCTTTAGTATACACGCGTGCACCCCGCTGCCGAAAGTTCTTGGTTAAGATCATATATTTTTGTTGCTTGGTCTCGTAAAGTGAATTGACCACACGCAAGATAATTAGTGGTACACTGTTGCGCAGCCAAACTTAATGTCCGATACATAGTAGAATCATCTTTCAAAATTGATAAACAATCTGCATATTCTTCTCTACTTTCATACGCGCCAACCATTAAGTCAACTTTATCTTGTAACACTTCGGACACTAATGACAACCGTTTAAACGCCTTCATCATGTTACACCTAAACGTTTCAGCGTTGCCAGCAAACAAAGCTGCGTAAGCAACTGCATCACGTTCAGAACCCGTGCTTACTAAGGGTGTCCATTCACCTTCATTACCACCTTCAACGTACCAAGCATCCCCGCGTTTCACATAGTATAACACTGCGCCATCATGAAAGCGTACGGCGCTCACTTGATCATTGTTTAGTACAGAAAGTTCTAATGGCACCGCTTCTTCGTGTTCTATAAAAGGTATCCCGGACTCTAACAAAATGAGCCTGACGTGATACTCACCATTATATTCTACTTCCCCTACATTATCTATGAATTCAACGTTTAACCCATTCGTACTGTTCATAAGTTCAATGTAAAAATCGCTTGACCCATCACTAACAACATAATATTTAGTATTTTCACTCGTAACAAACAAAAAGTCCATCACTTTAAACGGTAATTTGTAAGGCATACTCCATAAGATCATTTTGTTCGTCTTAACATTTAATGGGGCGACTACTACAGATAATGGACTTTCAATACTTGCAGAAGATCCACTAATACCATAATAACTAAACACATCATATATCCCGCCGGCTTCATCAAGCTCACAACGAAATTGAAACACTTCGTTCCTTACACCTGATGTGTCTAGAAAATTTTTAGTATTTTCTGCAACCGTAGACCCAGTGAAAATATTTTCAAGGATGTTCATCACTTTATAATTCAAACGTTTCTCAGACATTTCTTTTTGCTGAGTTATTATCATTATAAAAAAAAGTAAAATGGCCGCACCAGCCACCATGACATAAATCCAATTAAATTGTACTGTTACCTGGCCTTTCATTCGTATACCAATTGACTTAAATATGCTGCGTCACCACGACCTTCTAACCTCAAAGTAAATTTGCCATTCTCTAAAGGTAAACATAAATATCCATCGTCCATACGAAGTTTGTACGTTTTAATTGCTGCAGCTGCAGGTGGGTCCAAAAACACGTTTTGGTCAGCAGCGCCCCATGACCCAGCAGTTTCCCATGCGTCACAAGCTATCGCACTTTTAGCACATAATGACTCGTCATACGTTGCATCCATATCTACAAAACAAATTTCTGTGTATTTCACAGGTAAACTGAAATCTAATGTTCGCGCTGCACCATAATCACTGTAAATCTTCTTGACATTATTCTCAAGGTTAGTTTTAAACTGCATGAACTCCACCATTTCTCCCTTCTCCATCAAATCGTTCACCATGTTAACACCAAATATAAGTATAAATGCAAAACTTATACCTGCAATCATGTAAATGAATACTTGTTGTACCGCCATCCCTCGTTTCATTTTGATAACTTCCTTAATTTTTTGAATACTTCGTTCGCATCTTTTGCGTTAACTTCATTCTTTTTATGTGCACTACTCAAATTCTCAAGTTTATCAAACAAATTTGTATCAACCTGTTTTTTAATTTCAGGTTTGTTTGCTTCAAAATGTTTTGTTACTTCCGCTACTTTCTTGTGCACTGGAAGATCTTCGTGCGCAGTCCGCATTAAGTGTTCAACACTTTTTTTAGCAGTGAAAGACGAAAATAATTTTGATCGAGAACTTTTTTTAGTACGCTTACTAAAGTTTTCTTCTAAGCTGCGTAGTCGGTCACCAACACTCACTTTCTTTTGTGTTAATGGTTGAGCTTTTGACTGTGAAACATTCGGTTTCATAGATTTTGGATTGGCCATTTTATTTTGTGGGGAGACTTGCCTTGACTGAACCTGTTTGTTGTACAAAGGTTTTGAACCAAACAGTGCTCTTCCTTGAGGCATCTGAGTATAAAAGTAGCTTAAGAATCCACTTGAACCACCCATCATCAATAAAGATAATAATAATACAATTATTGCACCAAGATTATCGTTCGGTGAAGAAGATGATGATGAAGGGATATCCAATACTTCTGTTTCGACCACAGGTTCAGTGAATGTGTCATCAATACAAGGGTCTTTACCTGCTTGGTACTCTTCCAGATTGTTTAAACCGTCACTATCAAAATCTTCGTCAGTATCAGACACACCGTTCATATCAGTATCTAAAGCCTCGTGGTCCAATTCACAGCCAGGTGCAGTACTAAGTTTTTCCCAGCTGTCTGGTAACCCGTCACCATCAGTATCAGTTGTATCAGATGTTTCTTGACGAGCACAACCAGTACTATCAACCTGTGCACCTGCACTTGTTTCAGTACAAATGTCACATTGGTCAGCTACACCATCACCGTCAACATCTTCAAACTCAATCTTCTGGTTACCGGTAACATTGTTCCCTTTAGTGTCAGAAGCAAAATAACATAACCATTGGTTCTGTTCTACAATTATGCCCGATTGTTTATCTTGGGTAGGGTCACAATCAGCAATAGAAGTACTAGTCCCATACAAAATATCGTCGCAGCCAGCGTCATCACTACATTCAAGGCTTATTACTGAGCCCATACACTGTTGAGCTTGAGTCACAACTTGAATATCTGGGCCAAAAATGTCCATTGCACAATCTTCGCTGCTACCGTCACCAGCAACAAAACCGTCTGTATAAACATATTCCCCTACGTTACCTGCAGAATCAACAGCTAACACTTCAATGTAATATGGTGTCCCATTAACAAGAGTCACACCTTCAATGTCTGCAGTAAGATTTAATGTTCCTGACGAAATTAAGATTGTATCAGTAGCATTTTCAAGTCCAAGGTACTCCCGTAACTGGCTTGAACCGGGACTGTTTCCTTGGTAAAGGTTATACTCATAATGGCTTATGTTTGGTTCGTTAACAGTTACAGATAATGGGACAGTATGTAATCCACAACTTTCCTCACCATCATTCGTGCTTGTTATAGACGGAGGTGTTTGGTCAACATAAAATTCGATTGTATCATCATCATAGTTCTCTGATATTAAACAAGATACGATATAATGGTACGGATCATTACTCTCAACAAGGTCACCAATGTATTTTGTGTGCACTGTGTTCCCTGAAACAGTGAAATCTTCACCGTCAACTTCACATAAAGCGTTCTTACTAGTTTGGACTTCTAACGTTACTTCTTTCCCATCAATTATGCCAGTTGGACTCATTGATTCAATGTAACCCACTACTGCATAATCAACAGAGAAATCTATTGTTTCTTGATTACTTACTAACCCCGCACCATTCTCACACTGTACCGCTAATGTGAAGTCAGCAGTAGCACCGTCAACATCAAAACTGTATTCACTAACGTGTGTTGTGTTCAAAATGTTGTCGTCATACCCTTCAAAACTATAACGCATATTTTCGTAATCGTAACCGTCATTAGTTACATCGTCAAACTTACAAACAGTTTTATCGTCTGTGGTAACAGTTAATTGTACCGTCCGCATGTCCGTCACTAATTCTGGTTCCACGTTAGTTGTAAGAATAATTGGTTTTGAAGGATCGTACTCCAAATTCATTTTTTGGGCAGGGCCAACTTCACCAAGCGGATCTTTACATTTTACATACAACGTTTTTTTACCACCATCTTCGTCATAAGCAGCTAACACGTCCCCAGGGAAATCTTCGTACAAATAATAATTAGTTTTATCTTCGTACAAATCAAACTTTTTATATTCTGGTTGAGAATCAAAATCAAACTCAGGATTGAAATCGTAGGTACAAGCTTCAGTGTTAAGTTTACTCATTATGACCCAATCAAAAACAGGGTCAGAACTTACCCCGTACTGTTCACCACCATAATAATAAAGTTCAGGTAAAACCATGTTTATACCAAATCCTTCAACAATAATCTCTCCACATTGTACGTCTACAAGGTTTTCCACTGTATCAGTTGAATAATAACACATCCTCGTTGTGTTTGTAATAGTGACAGTACCTGAATACACTTCATATTTTTCGTCACTCCGACTCTCGCACCCTTCACCAAAACAGTAAAACGTCTCTGCACAATCAAAACCTTCTGCAGAACATTCAAAGTCTATATTCACTGATTCAATCCAGTATAATTCCCATTCATCCCCAACCGGTAATTCTTCACGGTCACCCTCCGTCAAAATTGCTTGCGTGTCAGGCGCAGTAAAGTCTACTACGAAATCAAAATAATCTTCCATTACTTCATCTGTATAACTCTCAACACATACAGCTTTCAAAAAGCCAGCATAGTCACCCTCATAAAAATTAGGTATGCTACTTGTACTATGATTCTTATTTTCGTCATCACTCGTATAAAACTCAGCCAATTTTGTCCATGCAACACCGTCATTAGTCTCATAGAGTTCACAACTTGCACCCACTGCAGTCGATATTTGAAACACAATGTCTGTCTCGTGCACTGCACCGCCAAATTCAGGGTATACAAAAGAGATATCTTGTTCTAAATCGAACACTATTGTGTCTGACACATTGTTAATGTTACCATGGTCGTCAGTACACGAAGCAGTCAAATTATAAATTACGCCTGTCAACGATGTGAAATAGTGTTCTTTATCCTCATCACGAGAGAATGATACTGTCTGAGTGTCACCTTCAGGCAACTTCTGTTCTAAAATAAAGTCACACTCAGCAGGTTCAGAAGGTTCTGTTAAATATACAGTTAACTCACTAATATCTGCGTCCGTATCACTATAATAATTCAATACAAAATCTGGGTTTTGTGTATCAACAAAAACGTAAGTTGTTTGTAAATCTTCACGATTATAATATTTGTCTTCTGCTAAATAATATAATGTGTATGTGTCACCAGCCTCTATCACAGACTGTAAATATGTGCTATTAACCAAATTAATTTCTGCAGACTCAGAATTGATTATCCCAGAGTATTCATAATAATCAAAATTGTCTTCAGTACAACCACTAGATTGTGATGAGGTTAAACAGTAGTATAAGCCGGTCACCGGACTTATATCGTCTACAGAAGACAAGTTTATTGAAGGAAAACTGTTGCTTACAACTGCAAAACTTCCTGTGTTAATCTCAGTTATTGGCCCCTCATTATCTATCTTACACGTTTCATATTCTCCTGCAGAAAATTCGTCACAATCATTATAAGAATCGTAGTTCCCATCTTTATAACATTCACCGTGCGTTTCGTTCGCTGCGTACCAATAACATGTTCCCCAACTACACTTGTCATTACTATTGAAAATGTCCATGTCAATACTAGACACAGGTACACCCCCAATACATTCAAGTTCGCTTGTATACTCATAACAATTTGCGTCTTGTGAAGGTGAATCACCACAATCGTTGCAAACACTATTATTAGTATCACTAAAACACGATCCTAATTGATCACACACATCAGGAGTACAATACATGTTCTCAAATAATTGGCTGTCGGGACCACACAAATAACATTGGTCATCTTCAACATAATCTTGTGGTGCGCAATATCCTGTACCAAACTCTTCAGTGGTAGGATACAATACAGGGGAGTCATAATACGTATTATCACTCTGGTTCACCCAAAGGCAACCTTGCCCTAAACAATTATCAATCTCGCAAGAGTCTTGGGACCTATAATCAAAACAAGTTTGTACTTCATTACAATCAATACAATCGTCCACAATTGTGTCACTATAATCATAATAACAAAAGTTCAAGTATCCAGTCTCGTTATCATAATCCCCATAACATGTTGACTCTTCATAATATAAACCAAACGGTGTAGCTAACATTGAGTCAACATTACACATTCCTGCATCTTTACAAATTGCGTTCGTTTCACCAATAATGGTACAATAATAATCTGTTGAATCTGTGTCAAGCTCAGAACAATCGTTACTTAACACCACATAATTTTCATCGTCACACGCATAGATCAATTTTCGTTCATTATCATCCGTAGTACTATCGTCAATACCACAAAAAAATTGTGACTCTTGAATATTATCACATTCCTTATCACCCGTTAACACAGTGATAGAAATTTGTTCTGTACTAATCCTTGTTTGAGGTGCACCAGCATCATCCGCAGGACCGTCTGTATAGATTGCTTCCAATGCATAAGTGTACGAAGTTTCCCATTCAACATCATAATCAATATAGGTTCCAATGTACGGGCTTATAACTCCTAACTTCACACCGTCTTTATACAAATTATACCCGTCAACTTCAGGACAAGGTTTTTCCCAAGACAAAAAAACTGCTTCCATTCCACGTTCTACTGATGATTCAAAGACTTCAACAGGTTTTGTAGCGTTAGGTTGCCCATAACTACATTCGCCAATGTAACGTGAAAGGATAATGTCATAATCAAGTTCAGTAATACCTTCATCAACATTCAATGTTAAATCGTCAACTGAATAATCCTCAAATATAGCACTTATATTGTATGCTCCTGGTTCAAGATAGATTTCAAATGTACCGTCTGGGTACTCACTACTTTCTTTAAAAATATCGTTCACATAAATTTTAGCGCCGAATACAGGGTCAAGCACACTTAAATCACCCATTGTGTCCAAATAAGTTACGCCTTTCACTCCTTGAAACTCAATCTCTTCTAGAATAAAAGTGTCATAAAAATCCGAGTCTAATGAAAGGTCATATTCAAGGACAGTGTGATAACTTTTACTCAACGTTAAAACGTGTTCGCCAGTGTTCACATCAGTAAATTCGAAAAACCCGTCAGTATCAGTACTAACCTGGACGGTATCATTACCTTCTAATGTTACTGCAACTTGCGATAATGGTTCACCATCAATGTCAGTTATTAAACCACTCACTGTATGTTCACCTAAGCTCCGGACAACAACATATTCTAATTCTAATGTTTCGCCATCAAGAACGGTTATAGTATCACGGTAAGTACTATACTCTTCAGTTGTGATGGTTAATGTATAAGTGTTAGGTAATACATCATTAAACTCAAAATAGCCTGTGTCTGTAACCTCGCTACCATCATTAAGCATAATAGTAAATTCTACATCTTCACCAGACTCATTTTGGACAGTACCAGTTATTGTGGAAGTCTCAACTTCATACCCACAAATGTCTACACTACAGTATGCTGCATCAACATTAATGGTATAACTCATGCTTGATTCCTCAAGACCTTGCTGTTCTGTACGTGACACACAATCGTTCCTAAAATCTACTAATGAACAAAAATCGCCAGTCCGACAACAACCAGGTGTACACCATTGTTCATACATATCATCTGTAACTTCAACGCCGCCTTCATACTCACACAATAAATAAGATGTATAATCGCAAGATACACTACATAATACTTCTTCACATTCATCAATTGTATCACAACTTATACCTGGACTAAAATAAAGGTCTAGATCGTCACAACCGTTCGTATCACAATCAGCTTGCGCATCACTTTCTAAAACGTTATCTGTACACAATAAACTTGTATCAGATAAAGGGTAAGTATAACAACCTTCAAGCTCAGCTTGCACTAAAGGAATTAAACAAAACAGTATACACATTCCTATTAATAGTCTCACGTACACATTAATAAGAATTTAATGTTTATAAAGATTAGTTCCGTTTACGCCGCAATATTGCACGTAACTCTTCTGTTCGACGGATACGTTCAATTGCATTTAACTGGTCTCGCGTCTTAATCTGTGGTTTAGGTGGACGATGACCTGCCCGTGCAATTGTTGGTTTAAGAGGTTTAGCTAAAGGTTGTGATGGGCGAACATAGCTTCTTCGCTTTTTAGGTTGTGGTGCCCGATATTTTTTAGGGTTAACTTTCATCGTTACTGCTTTTGAATTGTACACACCTTTTGGTTGTTGTGACCCTTTCAATGCCAGATATAAAAAAAGTAGTAATGCGCCTAACGCGACAGGAACGTAAGGAAAAGTTACAGGGTCACCTTCAATACTATTAAGTTTGGTTATTGTATTGTTACTTACATTACTTTCTTCAGAAATGCTTGAGTTCACAATATAATTGATTAAAGGGTCACCTGTAGCCACGTAATCAATTTCGTCTTTCTGTACAATCTCATAATCTTTTGCAGTGTTACAATCACATTCACCCTGACTATAAGAATATAATTCTGTACCTTCAGTTTGCGCTTGTATAATACAATCAAACTCTGTACTTAATTCTGTGCAAGTCTCTTCTGTTTGACAACAGCCAGTTTTACAACTATCTTTTGTAGCAATACCGTAATCGCACATTCCACGAACGTTGAGGGTACAAGTGTCTTTACAAACAACTAATTGACATTCATCTAATATTGTACAAGAATCACTGTATAAGTATACGTCATCTAACACTTTTCCTGTATACTCCGCTTCAGTTAAAGCTTCATTCAACGTTAATTCACTACAATAAGCCGCACTTTCTTTGTCAACGTAGCATCCAAGGCCGCTAACTAGCGGAACCACAAACACCATCAATACAAACACCGTCAAGGGTACCTTTACCATCCACATCACACCAGTTTCCATTTTTACATTCGTTCACAAAGATCCCTACCTCAGACAAAGTGCCGACTTCAGCATTTTGTAACACTGAATACCACGGTTGACTATGACTAAACAATTCTTTGTCTGCTGAGATGACAGGATTTTCTATTGCTTGGTCACAACCATACGTTCCCCCACATAAATATTTCGTGCCTTCACTATCATATTGGATACTAAATTGTTCTTGTCCAGCACACACGCCTGGCACACCACAATCTATGTCAGCACATAAAGGAATATCTCTGTCTGAACGTTGATATTCAGTAGTCTTATCGGAACCACACACATTACCTCTTGACTGATCACAAAACGCTTTTTCTACTACTTGCACTTTATTTTGACATAAAATGTCTGATTCATAACATACTGTACTAACATCAGCCAATGTATTCGTGTCTTGTATGCAACACGCAGTTGTAGTGTTGAACGGACTATTATCACGTGTTTCATGCCCCCCTGAATCGTTCACATAAATTTCATGGTATGGGAAAGGAAAAGGATGCCTGGAAACTTCTTGATACGCACATTCAACAATGTCATAAGAAAGGCCTCTCGATAAATCTAATGATTCACCACACAATGACTCACTATAACCTAACTCTATTGAACCAATCTCACCAACCAAAGTGGGCCTAAAAATAGTATCTACAAAAAAATCATACATGTTTTCTTCATAATTACTAAGGTCATCACAATCAACTGATGTTTTGTAAGGTAGCACAAAACAAAAAGTGTCCGTACCCCAACTAAACGACCTAGTTTCAACCTCGTCATCACTAGTACTTTCATAACCTTCTGTATACAATACGTCCATAGAACTTAATGTACCATCATCACTAGATACAGTAACTAAATAGGGTTGTTCAATGCTTAACATAGACGTCTCTTGACCCCTCACATCTGTTACAGTAACATCAAAATCGGTCGTCTCACCAACCTTAATACGTATTTTTTGTGAGTCGTAACCATGATCATTAAATGAGGTTAAGATGAGCTCATAATCACCATCTTCAACACCTTCTATCTCTTGGTTGATGAAGGGGTATTCGGAGAATGTGTCAGGTATATCTAAATTTAAACTATTACTATCATCCAATAATTCAAATGAAACATCATCTTGGTCCGGGTCGAACGAGGATGCATTAATAGTCAAATTTGTGTAAGACCTACTATCTGGCAAAATTAAATAGTCATAACCTAAACAAGCTGCTTGGCTAACATACTCTAACGCAGGAGGTCGGTTAGTAATGGCTACACGGTACACTAAGTTCTCATTTTCATCGCGGTGTATTTGGTTCGTTGAATATTCGTACACACTATAAGCACCTTGGTCACTTATTTCTAATGTGGAACCCAAAATTGAATAGGATGATACACCTTGCAATGTTTCTTCAGTCCAATTATAATGTACATCACGAGATTCGTAGTACAAGGGATTCTTGATGGCATTATTAAAAAAACTGTACAAATTGCTAGGGTAAAAAAGATCAAAATCTTGTATGTCAAACATTTCTTCACCATCAAACATAAGAGATAACGGGTACATTGCAGTAATTATAATACCACCACTTTCTATTTTTAAAGATAAAGTTAAATCGCCACTTTCAAACGCCCCAGCATAACCAGGTTGGGTTTCAACCTGTGTCTCAAAACAATCTAACACTTTCGTTTTTACATATTGTTCAAGGTCATCCTCAACATAAGATAACCGTAATTTTTGGCGTGCACCAAAATTGGCGGTGTCAGTGTTAACCCATTGACAATATGCCGGGGCGTTTGACGAACTTTCACAAGGATAACTTGCAGGCTCTTCATTCTCTTCATAAGTAATCCCTAAATATACTTGATCACCTTCAAACATTACACCATTAACACCATCTTGGAACTCTAAATCATTGTAAGGATAAAATAGTCGGCCACCTTTGCTTAATTCAATTAATGCTTTGTCTAATTCGTCCAATAAACAATCTTGAATGAATAATCGTGCACCCTCTGAACGAAAAAGTTTACTATGTGTTTCATCAAGCGAAGTTTGCAATTGGTTATCCTGAACATTGTTTACTAATAACAACATAAAACCTACCCCTGCCATTAAAACTATCCCAAGTATAATGAAAACAGTTATCTGTCCTCTCATACAATAAAAA
>CABZYC010000003.1 GCA_902529885.1 uncultured Candidatus Woesearchaeota archaeon
AGGCGACATTGGTTCTGGTAAAACAAGTATTTTGATGGCTATTGAATTCGCTTTATTTGGTGCGTCAAGAACAGACCTCCCTGCAGACTCATTGCTACATTCAAAAAGTAATAATGGGTCAGTGACATTAGATTTTGATTGTGACAAGAATTATATTATTAATAGACCATTACAACGTGTAAAAAATACAGTTAAACAAATGCCTGGGACCATACAATTCGATGGTACTGAACATAAACTTACTGCTACAGAAATGCGTAGCAAGATGTTAGAAGTATTAGGGTACCCTGAATCCCTATTAACTAAAACTAAAAATGATCTGTTCCGCTACACAGTTTATTGTCCACAAGACCATATGCGAACAATATTAGAATCGCCAACAGAACAACGCCTAGAAATACTTAGAAAATTGTTTCACTTAGATAAGTATAAAAAAATAGTTGATAACACTGACATTTATTGTAAAGACGTACGGCCACAACTCAAAGTTTTATCAAGTACATTCCAAGATTTAAAAGAAAAAAGGCAAAGTGTAGAAAATATGCTTACAACCATTAATTCCGAACAAAAAAATCTTGACATAATCAAAAAAGAATATTCGTTAATAGAATCAAAATGTGAAAAAAATCGTCAAGAACGAGAACTTATCAAAAAGATAGAACATCTTACCTTAGAATTTAATACCACACTCAAAATTAACAAACATAAAATTGAAGAATTACAAAAACTTTTCAAAAAAAATGAAATTTTAGCTAATAAGGTTGTACCAAATGTAATAAGCCTTCAGAATGAACTTTTAATACTTGACAAAAAAATTAAACAAGCATCATCATTTGATACAATGTTTGCTCACAAATATCAAGAATGGAAAATTAAACGAGATAATTCAAAAAAAATGTTAGCGCAACCATTTAACGATATTACTGTACAATTAAAAAATAGGTTAGATGAACTTAACAAATATTCTATTGAAGAGGTTACCACAAACATAACAAGTATTACTCAAAAAATAATGGTTGTTAAAGAAAAAATTGCAAGCAGTACAGCCTTAATTTGTGAACTTAATAATATGGTCGATAACTTGCAACATAATAATTGTACATTTTGTGGCCAAGATATTACTAAAGATTACGCAGTGAAAAATGTTGAACAGAATAAACGAAAAATTAATGTTCAAAAATCAACAGTGGAAGTTCTGCAAAAATCGCTTGAACAACTTGAGAAAGATCGTACCATTAAATTGAAAGAGCAAGTGTTAGCAAAACAAGCAATAAAAGATGTCCCAACTATCAATAATCAAATTGAACAAATTCTAAAACAAAAAATAGATAGAGATAATGCAAAAAAAATGTTACTTGAACCAGAACCTGCGTACATAAGTAAAACCAAAGAGTTAACCACTCGTTACATTGAAATTCAAAAAAAATATCTTGAAGCTAAAGAAATGAGTGCTAAAATTGAAAGTGCTAAAAATGAACAAGAAACTATTTTACAACAAGAAAAAAAGTTAATAAAAGAAAATCAAGATATTCTCTCGAAAATTCAATCTTATAAAAAACCGGTTATTAACGAAGTTGAATTTGAAGAAGATGAAAATGAATTAAAAAAGTTAGAAAAACAAAAGATAGAGTTTACAAGTTCTATTAAACATAAAAATGTGCAGTTTAAACTCCTTAATAATGATTTAAATAAAATGCTTGAACAAAAAAAGTCTTATGATACCCTCAAAGAACGACACGATTGGTTAACAGATACATTTACACCGCTCCTTAATCTTATTGAACGAGAACAGTTTGCTAAAATATACAGTGTGTGTAATGAATCATTCCAATACTGGTTCCAATACTTATTACGTAATAAAAATATGTATGCATGCCTTGACAATAGTTTTACACCATACATAGAGCAAGATACAGTCGTACCATTCAATTATCTTAGCGGAGGTGAACGGACTGCTACATCGCTTGCATACAGATTAGCATTATCAACAGTAATAAACCAACTACTTGATACAATCAAAACTAAAGGTTTGCTTATACTTGATGAGCCTACCGATGGTTTTAGTAATGAACAGATACAATCTTTAAACGAGTTATTAAAAGAGTTACCAGTAACCCAAATACTTTTAGTAAGCCACGATTTAGCCTTAGAATCAATGGTTAACAGAGTGTACCATATTAAAAAGCAAAATGGGTGCTCACGAATAATCGAATAAACCTTGTTGCTTACTTTTTACTAACTTGATTAAAGGAGAGACTATTTTTAATAACTGTTTTTCAACATAGTAAGTTTTATCATAATCTGTAGCAAAACGAAGGTCTTCTGCCCGATCACCAATCCTTCCTTTACCTGGACAAACAATGTACTCAATATTGTCGCCAACCCTTGTTTTAATTCCACGTTCTTTATTTTTTGAATATACAGCAATATGAGGGGGCCGGACCTTATAATCCTGTGGCCTTTTTTTGAGCCTAGCACGTATGACCAAATCTTTTAATTCAACTTTTCCAGACTGTAACTTCTCAACTGCAGATTGCACAATATTTTCTGCATTTTTGTTGCCTTCAAGAATAGACGTTATTACATTATACTGTACTTCTCGAACAAAAGGACAATAGTTACGTCGAACATATTCAAACCCTACAATCTTTGGAGTGTCTGAGAGTAAAGCATACTTCTTTTTCGCGCCGCCACCCTGTCGACTTTCAACAAAAAGGCCTTTCTGAAAATAACCTTCACACTCAATCTCCATGATACCAGGTAAACTTTTATTAACGTTATCAACAAAATGTCCTGCTTGTTTTCTAGTATGTTTGTTTAGTGCAATCATGATACTGTCTGTATCACTATAAACAACTTTGAACCCTTCTTTTTCAGCAGCTTTTATCACCTTAGTAATATAATATCGTGCATACGCAGTTATTGCACGAGCACACTCTCGGCTGTGCCACCGACTACGTAAAAAACCCATATACCCATAAAAACTGTTTGCTAACAATTTAAGTGCATAAATAAGTGAAGCACGAGCTTTATTTGGTGCAGTTTTCTGCTCTTTTTTTAGTTCTATCCGACGAAGTATTATACTCTCTAAAACAGTGGGGATAAACGTGAACGTATCATCAAAACATAAATTCTCGCCAGGTACACTCGCGCCTTTACCTAAACTTTCAAAACCAATATTATGACTAATAATAATAGTGGGATACAAACTTAAAAAATCGAATACAGCAATGTTGTCATACACACCAGGTACTGGTTCACGCACAAGTGCCCCAGGGACAGGTCCACGACTTTCAGTTTGAGGGATTAACGGAAATAATTGATCATACTCCTGAGCTTTGATATACAAATAAGCTTCAACAAGTTTACTAAAACTGCCGCGTACAAGAGTATCAAGATTGTATTGTAAAATATCACAAAAGGTAAACAAATTATCTTCAAAATGTTTATACAGGTCAAAAGTAATTTTGGCATCTTGTAAATTATATTTGATATACTCATCAAATTTACCTTTCTCAAAAGCGGGTGCTAGCCCAGAAATATCAATATCATGCTTACCTGTATTAAGTATATATTTTGCTACATTATCTAAGCTATACTTGTCAAGCTTCCAACTGTTACCCAATAAATGTTTTACTGCTTTATACAAATCAACATGGATAGTATCACCAAAATCGATCTTATCCCTAAAACAATGATCAACATTATTCACAATACAACGGTCAACCAAATAAGGAAAATCAAAACGGTCACTGTTATACCCAATTATTATGTCATAATTACCCATTATTTTTTGGCATATAGCCAACATCGTTTTTTCGTCATTGTGCACAATAGCAGACTTAGCTTTTTTCCAGGTGTGAACCTCTGAAATATCATCACCATAATATCCAATACTTATACAAGGATGACGCCTACTATTAAGCTCAAAATGTGGGGCATACACTTCAATGTCTATTGCTAGGACTCGAGGAGCAATATAAGGTTCACATAATTCCAAATTTTCATCATAAGATTTGAAAGGCTGTATGTTATACTCACGCATAAACTTTTGTACTACAGGAACATCAGCTTCATAAGCATCAACCTCTGTGTTGGTTGTACGATGTTTGTAAACAGTGACTTTCTTACCTTTAAGCAACAAGGATTCTTTTCCATCAAAAGGTAAGTCATCTTGTTTTTCTTTAAAATAAACATATGGCACATAAGATTTTTTAATAGTCTTTGGCCCATTCTCATCACGGCCAGATAACAAGATATGACCTTCATTATACCGTATACTATAAACACTGATCACGGTCTTCTCCGAAGACTTTTTACTAAATAGTTGTCACCTTGTTTCTCTAACACAACTTCTGTATCACCTTGTTTCTTAATCTCTGGTTTTGGACCCGAACGTTCCATGTACCCTTTCAACGTTATCATTAAATCGTCTAATTGTTCGCTGCTTACTGCTAAAGGTTCCCAACTCAAAATGTCCTTGTGCACTGGTACAACCTCAATGTGGCCGTGTGCAACTGTTTGACCAGCTCCTAACCCTGAATTCACAAGTAGGTATGTTCCTTGCACAGGATACTTGTCAAACATTTTTCCAGCAGTGTCTAATGCTAAAGAAATAGTGTCAGCAATTATCTTATCATCAGAAAGTTCCATGATTGCAACATGTTTTTTAGGTGCGACGACAACGCTACCTTCAACCACAGCAGAAGAAGCAATAATGGCATTAGCATGATCTGATTCCATGATGAACTCTTTTTTAGAATCACAGATCTCACAAGTCATTTGAATAACCCCGCTATTTCGTCAAGGTCAACTTCACCAGTATCACCACTCTTCTCCACTGAAGAATCATCTTTAACACTACTTTCTCCAGCTTCAGCCTTAGTTTCTTTTTCGTCTATTTCTGTAGAGTTGGAGTTAGAATTAGTCTTTTCTTCAACAATTGATTCTAATTCTTTTTCATCATTCTCAACATCTTGCTCAGTAGTGTTAAGATTATCAGCTATTAGAGAAGCATACTTCTGACGCGTGTCTGTGTCTACATGAACCGGTTCATGCTGTAACAAACCGTCACCTGTCTTTCGAGGAATTATGTGCACGGAAACGTGGGGTATACGCTGACCCGCAACAGCACCAGAACGTAATAGTGTAGTGGTACCATCACTCCTGAACACTTTTAATAAAATCTTACTTACTTTGGATGCAACCTGGAAAAGGTGTGCAGCCAATTCTTTATCATTGTTTAAAATGTGAACATGTTTTTTAGGTATAACTAATGAATGTCCAACGGTCCCAGGTTGAATATCTAATGTTACAAGACATAAATCGTCTTCATAATACGTCTTACTTGGAATTTCCCCCTTCACTATTTTACAAAAAATGCAATCCATGATTTTTGTATACCACTCACACTTTTAATGATTACGCAGGAAGCCTTGTACATTCTTAAAATGAAGTTTTACAAACAGTTTTGGATCATGACCACGCTCTAACAATTCCTGTAATGCCCATTGTACATGCGTGCTTCCTTTAGGAATCCTAAACCCTGCTTGACGACTCAGATTGTTTATTTGTTCTAAAGCAGCAGCACGAGCTAAAACACTTGCAGCTGCAACCTCTACATACTTTAATTCAGCTTTAGTTTCACGAATGTCACCAACTAAACAACCAGGATACTTGTCAACCACGTGTGTTCCTCCACCTAAAGCCTTAGCAGTTTTTTCATGCAAAGTGTTCAGTACTTTGGTTACACCATTAAATTGGTTATATTCAGAAGGTGTTAAAGTAATAATGCTACATTCCACTTCTTGTTTAATACGTTGTGCAAGACCGATTATGTGTGAATCTTTTAGAAGTTTACTATCGGACACACCCAACTCCAATAACGTTCGCCTGGAAACATCGTTACCTTTGACAGCAGCAACAACTATGCCACCGAACGTGTCACCTTTCAAACTTTCATCAGTACCTATCACGTTCCCTAACTCTTTACGAAAATGAATTTTTTCTTTAGCTTTAGCAATACCCGAACTTTCCATCTTGTGAACAGTACGTTCTGTGTCTTCACCCACTAATTGTATTGTACCAGTGTTATAAAAAGTTAAATGCTGTTTTGGTTTAGACCGTTTGAATCGTGCTTTTTCATACACAGTTTTAGTGTCTAAAGCAGTAAAATTTTCTTTTTCAACAAACCGATATAACAATTCTGGGTCAGAACAGTGTAGTACAACCATGAATGTTAATTAACATGAAATTGTACTTAAACATATTGATTTAATGTAGATTGACACAAATCTTTGTACGGTTTCCAATGACGCCGGAAAATTTTTGGGTATTTGGCCCAATTTTTTTTTAAAAAATCCTGGGTTTTACTATCACTCAAATAACCACTACCACAATCAACACCATATCTCTTTTTCAGGTACGCTAACGTCTGGTCACGGTAAACTTTAGCAATTATGCTCGCGGCCGCCACACAATGATGTTCTTCAGCTTTATGTTGTACCACTAAATTACCTTCAACCAACTTAGACAATTGTGTTTTATACGCTTTAAGATTTATACTAGGACAGTCCACATAAGCAGTAGTAAACGAAAAATGCGATAGCATAATAGAAGTAACCAAACACTCAATATCGTTCATGTTACCTTGTTCTAACACCCATACAGGTATGGACACCGCAACATGGGGTAAACAAACTAATTTACTGAAAAGTTCATCACGCTGTTTTTTAGAGTAAAGTTTACTATCCTTCACAAGAAAACCTGGGTCAACACAAGCAGCCATTACAAGTGGCCCAATAATACATCCTCGACCTGCTTCGTCAACGCCTACGTTCATAATCCGAAAGCTCGAGTGAAGTCTTGCATACGACGATATTCAGCAATAAATTCGTGACCTTGCACAGTCAAATGTACTTCCTTAAACGTTGACTTTTTTTTCTGTACGTCAACAACAGAAATCAGTTTTTTCTCAACAAGTTCAGTCATATAATTCTTCAATAATTTATGGCTTAAATTACTTTTGTACATTAACTGGGTTGGTCGTATTTTACCACCTTTATTTTGTACAGCTAACAAAATGTCGTGGATCAATTCCAATCTTGACCTTCGAGTCATTTTACTACCTTCCTAAATATCTTAAATAACGTGTAATAAGCACACAACATTAAACATTCTGCAAACACATACAGGGTGTGGGTGTAAGGTACAATCGCATAACATGCGTGTGCAAGACAAAGTAAAAAAACGGCTGTCCCTAAAGCAGTGCCTGTACCATGGTTCAAATACTGTTTCCTATAATTTATACTTGCACCTGCCAAAATAATTAAAGAAGTTATAGCATAAATTGGATAACTGTAAGTTGCAACCAAGGCTAACATAGCCAAAAATGATGCGAATACTGCAAGCTGGATCACTTCATAGGTATTATCAAGACGATTACGGGATGGTTGACTCAAAAAGAATATCATTGACCAAGCACCAAGTAATAAAAGGAAATGAGTGAAATAAACCAGTCGGTACAATAAGTTTACAGAGGGGATACTATTTGATATTGGTTCTAATAATACTGCAGTAACATCACGTACACTACTATAATACAAAATGCTGTTCAAAAAGAGTTTTGTCAATAAACTAAATACAACTAAAAGTAATGCCACTAAAAAGTAAAGGTGGCGACGGTCTGAACTAAGCTTGTACACTTTACAGGCGTACGCACTCACTAAACAAACCATAAAAACGCTTAATATACTAAAAAGTATGTCTACCTCTTGAAACATAAGTGGAACTTCGAATAAACGTAACATACAAAGCATTTACCTTGTTTATTTTAAAAGATTTATGTACTCAATCTAAAGGAACACCGCTCCATAACTTAAAGTCTTCAGAGGGGCTATAAGAACCAAACGTGAAATATGCAGGAGAATTTTGACCAAAATGACCGTACTGCATGTTGCTCCAACTTTGAGCCCCACGATTTGCAAAGCTGCCCATAGTACCACCAATGGGGCTCCCCAAATATTTCCATGCTTTACTTAAACTACTAAACGCCCCTTTATCTAAATCAAAATCTGCGCCAGGCTCCACAATCAGTTCACCATCATATCCATTCTTCTTTAGGACTTCAATCATTTCTTTTATTGGCGCGTTACCTTCCCCTGGCGCCAAATGTTCGTCACCGTAGCCATAATTATCGTCAACATGCACATGGCCAATAATATCCTCTTTAGCCATATAATCCACCATCTCTAAAGCCCATTTATCAAAATTTTGATCGTTCTGTTCTACTGATTTGCTTGGATCACTTTTCCAAAATTTCCTCCATATGTTTAAATGGCCAAGGTCAAGCGTAGCTTTCAAATGGTTCCGTGCAAGCTTATTAGCTTCCTTATCACTTTTACCGAACTCATCTTTTAACTTTTGAGCCATTACACTACGTGACTCTTTAACCAATTTCACAAGTTCTACTGGGTGACTCCCGTAAGCTTCAGGGAACAAATTTTCTAATGCTACAAAAATATCTTTTTTCAACTTTTTTTTATTACGTAAAATGTCTGATTTACGCATTGCATGAATGCCTGCACGAGCATAACTATCAAACGCTTCGTTTAAAGCGTAATCTTCTGAACTTTGAATATATTTTATGGTCTCAAGCGTTTCTGCAACCTGTGCAGATTGTGCAGCGGACCTATTTTGCATAAAACGTAATGAACTCTTTTTATTTTCAATCTCCTTCTTAATTAAATCAATCACACTTTCAGATTTTGAAGAGTTTAATTCGGGAAGCATCCTTGAAATATTGTCTGAGACTGACCGCATTAATTTATATTTCTCATCTTCTGGTAAAGAATCGTCAAGCTTTTGATAAAATGCCTCTGCCTTCTTAAGCTCCTTCAAAGATTTTGCCATCTCATCAAACTGTTGCACTGACTCACCAACAAACCCGCGTGCTTGTGCTGCTTGATTTTCAAGTTGTTGTATTATAAGAACTGAATCAACATCAACCTTTATTGAGCCCAATGATTTTGCATTTTTTATTCCGTCTTGAAACATGTAAGGATCAGCATACTTGTCCCATGCTTGTGGATTATCATTATAAGAACCATATTTCTTAATAAAATTACGAGCATTCTCTTCCATCTCAAGCGCATCTTTACGAGCTTCATCTTCACCATAATATTCAGTCTTAAAATCTTTTGTATCTTTATCAAACAATACTACTCGATCAGATCTTCGCGTAACTTTGTTACCGAGATAATCAATATAATCATCTGGTTTGACCCACACTTTGTTTTCTTCATCAAAATATTCTTTACCGCCAAACTCTTCCCACTCAGGCGTGCCCGGTTGATATCGTTTAAATTTTGGACGTTGCATACCTTTACCTGGTTGATACCGTGAAACGTAACTGCCAGTCCGACTATCTACCAGTTCTACAGGCGCAGAACGTGATTCGCCTTCAAAACTTTCAAATTTATTTTTATACTGGTTCATGAATGATGGTAACTTCTCATCACCAGTATTCCATTTAGCACGGCTTAAAGGTCGACCTTTCTCGCCTGTATGTACCACTATGGCACCACCATGACTCACATCTTGTGCAAAGTCTATTGCCCGCTTAATTTCGTCTAAGCTACGCTCTTTTGAATTTTTGTCAAAACCATTCTGTGTCTGACCGGCTAACCCTGAAACACCCACGTTAGTGTGCAACGTGAAATCTACACGGTTAACAGTAGCAGCTTCACGTAATGCTTGCCGTTGTAGTTTACCAAAATATTCTGGGCTCATATTACCAGCACTACTTTTACCGCCAGGTGTCCCACGAAATCCTAATTCAATCGTTTTAGCACCAGCACGAATCTTACTTGCAATACCCGCAACATCCCTTGCACTACCCATCCCTACTTGAAAACTCATACCTAAATCACCAGCTTTCACACCAACATCTTGTGTGTGATTGTGGTCACCACAATTATGCCCATGCGATTCTGGTTCTACATCGTTCGCAAAATATTCGCGGTCCATAGCATTGAAATATCCTGTCCCAAATTCCATTCTACCACGACACCATCCTGTGCGACTTTTTAAAATAATGAAATATGCTAAATGCTACTTTATCAGCAGCGTTCAATTTGTTTTTGGCACGCTTGCCTTTATCTAAAACAAGCGAATAATCTTTCACCTTTTCATCCAAAACACTACTATGTTGTACAACCTCTCCGGTTGCTTCTTGTAGATACATGTATAATTCGTCGCCTAACGATTTCATACTTTCATGCACAACTTGACTTATGTTACCCACAAGTTCTAACTCTTCACGTTTTTTCAAACGAACGTATTGGTTAACTTCATCTTTGTTCCAATCATACGCACGAACTTCAATGTTCATCAAACCTGTATGTACAGGACCACGCTGAAAATCTCTTTGACTAGTCATCTGAGGTCTTGTACGAAACTGGAACGTTACCAATACTGCGCCTGTCTTAGCAGGATGATGTCCTAAAATTTCGACGTCTAACATTGACCCTTCAAAATGTGTTAACAAGTCAGGAGTTAACTGCTGTTTACTTTTCAAAGATAAACGTTGCGCGTTACGCAAATATGGTTTTAACCAAGCAACGTACATCTGAATAATGTCATGATGCTGTTTAAGATATTTTACTTGGAACGATCGTCTACTAATATGCTCTTTATGCGTGCGGTCACGCCAAGTATAATATTGGTTCAATTGTCTTCGTAAAACTCGTAACACTGAATCGTTAAAATCACTTTTTAAGTCCTGAACATACTGTTCAAGTTCAGTGTCACCATGCAAAGGCGGAACATCAAAAAAAAGGTCTGGCAAAGATAAAAATTCCAAATTGGACGCCATACCGTACACACTGGCAGGATTTTTACCGCCGCCCTGCACTAAATCTATAAAAAAACCTTTTAAGGTAACTTCATCTTGTTTTTTACGTTGTTTCAACGGTTTTTTGAGTTCGTCAGCAACACCACTATAATAATCTAACCGTTCATCCAGTATACGTAATTCTCTTACAATCTGGAACAATTCTTTTGTCATTTGACCAACACTACGTTGGTACTGCGTTATTTTATCTTGTTGTAACCCTAACCGCTGCTGAGTAACACCAAAAAAACTGCTATTCTCACTGGCTGCGAATGCATCTTCAAGTTTGTCAACAATCGGGTAAGACCTCCGCAAAGTGTCAAGCACCCAAAAGTATGGTTCTTCCAAGTTCATATCTGGTACTTCCCACACCAAATTGAAACGTGCAGAAGATTTTGGAAAACCAGACAGAATATAATCGTCAGAAATTGAAGAGCTTATACGCTCAACCAATTCTTCATCTGCATCTCCTAAATTGTACGTTCCGCCGTTCAACGGTACATATTGTCCTTTATCATGGCCCACTAGAACTGTTTTGTTCATTAAACTGTTAATTAGTTTCAAAGCGTTAGCACCACGAACTTTTACAGAACCACTTTTTGTATGAATTAAGGATGCACCATCTTTAACATAATGAGCATTATGCTCATTGCTAGGGCCCCTTTTAAGCCCAAACTTTTGAAAGTCAGCCGCCAACATTTTAGTTTTAACACCGTGACAGTTATATTCTATAACGTATTTATCTTTACTGTTAGGGTTGATAAAACCGTAACGTATCAAAAGTTCACTACGTTCCATAGTAATAACGTAATATATTTACCCTTATATAGCTTGCTACAATAAGAATATTGAGTAAGATAATATGCCTACTAAACCAAACAAATATTTGTATCCGAAAAGCATGAAAATAGTGATTGCAAGTAAGCGTCCGATAGAAATAAACATCTCACGAACAATAAAATATTCAATATGGTGCTCACCAACATATTTGTAATCTACTGCACCTAAACTACTTTGACTTGCACCATGACTTAGACCTTGCATTAAAATTATTGCATAAACATGTTGTACTTGGTACACCATATGCCGTAAAAACCAAGATATACTCTCAAAAGGTATTGCGTAACGTAGCACATTGAAATAACCATACTTATCACCAACGCGCCCCATCATTACAGTCATGAAGACAGTTATAACACTTAGGACGGTTGCAACAATTCCTAACTTTACATAGCCACCAAGCACACCGTAAATTAAAAATGGCCAAAATACAGTGTTACCTATCGCCCATGCACCTTTCCAATAATAGTATGGTGCTAACCTCCAATATTCAGCAGAAACCACTCGGTCCCAATTAACATCGAAAGGTTCATGATGATCTTCGCTTAACAATAATAAAAATGCACTCCCTACCAAAATGATTGATGCAAAAAGGAAAGTGGTCATAAACCCTGAATGTTCAATAAGTATCCCACCTAGTAAAGGTCCAAACAAAGCCGGCAAAATTGTGGCTGCGTGCCGTATCCCAACTTGTTCACCCCTGTGTGATTCATCAGACACATAAAAAAATTCTAAGTGAATCCCTAACCAAAACATTGAGCGTGCCGCACCAAATGTTGCTGCCGCAATAAAAAAAAGAAAAGTTGCAGATGGTATAAAATATAATGATAAAAAAGCGATGATGGTTAACGGGATAGAACAGATTGTAGCATGCTTCATTCCATAACGTGCAACTATCTTTCCTGCAAACGGGGAAACTAAAGCAAAAAAGATTGAAAAAATAATGTAAAATATACACATCATCTCTATACTATAACCTAATTCGTACACGAGGTATATTGGTGCGAAAAGTGCCACCATAGATGTTGCAAGACTTTGCAAAGCTACACTTGAATAGACCTGGTTAATCTCTCTTTCAAGTAAAACTTTCCACCACCCATGTTCCATGATACAATAATTCAATTAATGGTTTATGAACCTTTCGAATCTAAACATTTATTAATTGTACAGAATCAAAAGGGATCATGAGCCTGTGGTCTAGTAGCTATGACGTCCGCTTGACTTGCGGGAGATCCCCGGTGCAAATCCGGGTAGGCTCATTTTGACTATGTACACATTCAAGCGTAACGCATCACGATTACTTGTACCAAAAATTAGTTTTTTATCTACCACTTTGTTTACAATCTATTTTATATTACGCTCACAAATTCATTGGATTCAATTGTCAGGAAGACAAGAAAATGTGGCTAACACAATATTACTCGTAACACTATTAGTCATTTATACAATGTTTATAATAAAATGGTACCAATTAAAACGGCATAGATTACATTTTTTTCCTGAACATTTAATGTTCGGACCACAAAAGATACCGTACACAAACATTGCTAAAGTTTCAACAAAAAGGGGCATGCTAGACAAAATTTTTCAAACGTATACCTTAACTGTTAACAAAACAAAAATTAAAGGGTTAATCCGCGAACATCTTGACAGTTACCTGCACACACTCATTGAATCAATTGAAACCAGGAAGACTGACAGTCTTGACAGTGACTAAGGATTTGAATAAAGGTATTTTTAATGGTATTGCAAAACGAGTGAACGTGCTTGTAACAATAGCTTCACCTTTATCCAAGCTAGCAATAGTATTCATGTCCTTACTCAAATCTTGAGCACTACACTGTACCACTGCTGAACGTTCTGATTCCATTTCTATCCCTAATATAATTTTAGTGTTCATGTTAGCCAACAAATGTTTTGGGATCTCTGACGGAATTTGAGTGATAGCTATTAGCCCCACACAAAACTTTCTACCTTCACGAGCAATAGTTTCGTAAACGTTACTACCCTTCTCAAGAACACGTTTACCTAACACACGAGGAGCCTCTTCTATCACTATGCTCACGGCAGCTTTAGTATCAATTACGCCTTCTCGCATATAACGTTTGTACCTACGCAACAATTCTTCTGATAATATGCTTCCAACCAACAATTCTGTTGCACCACTAAATTGTGACGTGTCAATAATAACAGTTGCACCACGCTCAATTTCGTTGCACACATCACTCACGGTGTTATCACCCGTATTTTCAGTGAAAATGTTACGACATAATAACTCGTTATCATTCACGTCAATGTTTAGTATGGACGACAATTTTCGTTGTACAACCTGTAACGTTTCATCACGAAAGTGACCGTCAACAGTCATACCCAACAATAAACAGCGGACCCAATCACTTCCATACTTCCGGTAATAACTGTACAATGCTTGTTGTTGTGGGTCAGACAATGAAATAGTACCCATGAAATGGTCTGGTTTTAACAAGCGAAGATTTAATTGAAGACGTAAAGCGCCTGGTGGTGGTGTGCTAAGTGTGTAATATGTCACTTTTTTGGCAGGATGATCTTTCAAACCATGGTTTGCACGCCCGTAATATTCGTCGTGAGGATCCAATATTAAAAAGCCTACCTGCGAACTTTCTTGAGCACCCCATAATAAGGTGTACATAAAATTGCTTTTACCTTTCCCTGTACTAGCAGCCACCAGAATGTGGTGAGTGAACATGTCTCTAGCAGGCATATACACTTCAACCGAACTGTGCATGTCCCCGTTACGTAACGTGCCCATCTTTACTGCGTCACGAGGTTTCAACAAAAATTTAAGATCTGTATCTGTAACATAACGCACAGAAGAAAAGGTAGTTGGTAAAACCTTGCATGTTCGAGGATTAGTATCAAGGATTAATAAGGGTTTTAAATAAGCCATTTGATACGTTCTTAAATGAGGGTCAATTATGTCAACCTCACTCTTATATTCCATACTAAGCCCAGCCATCATTTCCAGGTTTTGTTGAGATAATTGGCTACCGTACTGCAAGTCGTACACCTGTAACAAGTAATTCTTGTCACCCTCAGCAACTAGTAATTGGCCTAATTCAATACGTGCATCTTTACGCACGCGTACTACCACCGTCGAAAAACTTCCGCTCACTATTTGACCTATCATAAACAAGGAGTTAGATCGCACGCTTTTATACTTAATGTTCAGCTGCCATCAAAAAGTTTATAAATGGTTTAACGGCTTGAACTACTATGGAAGCAACAGTAATGCATTTTCGTCAAGGACGACACCACGTGAACCCGCACCAAATGATCTTAAAAATAGCGGATTCTCGAGAAAAAGCTGAAAAGTATGTAGGTAAAACTGTAACCTGGAAAAGTCCGGCAGGCAAAGAGTTGAAAGGCCAAATCTCTGCGGCGCACGGTAACAGTGGTTGTGTACGCGCAATTTTTGCGGATGCAGGATTACCTGGTCAAGCGATTGGACAGAAAGTTACTGTTCAATAAAATAACTATTTTCTATCCCATCATTATATTCATGCACAATCATTTTTGATTCACCCGGTGTGAAACATGCCCCATCCAGTTTTTGAGCAGCTTTACCATCATACATAACACGTTCACCCGAAATACGTTCACCGTCAATGTGACCTCCATGGTCATGACCGCCAAATTGGTACGTTGAATCATGGTTTGTTACAATAAGGTTTGATCCATACTTCCCATCTTTACTTTTATGCGTTACTAAAACGTCGGTCTCACCAGACAAACGTTGTGTCTCTTCTGCAAAATAAGTGTTTACAACATCCTTATTTTTAATTAGCCAATCCCAACCATAATTAGCAACAATTTGTATTTTAGTCATACCTTGCCACCCAATACCTGTGTCAACACCTTGGTACGCCTCCATAAAATCTTGGAACGTCTTATCACTTTCACCAGTAGTTTTACGTTTAAGTTCAAGTAATAATTGTACTTCATATCCCCTAAATGACTGTTTAATTTGCTGCTCAGTAACATTAGCTAAATAATGATGATCCTGTTTTAACACAGAAAATATTTTGTGTGCACGATCTTCCTGTGCACTCTCATAGGTGTTTGTTGCACCTTTAAAATTGATGCCCTTACTTGAGTATGATCCCATATTATCTAAATGGACCATATTTGTTAGATTGTTTCGTGCGGACGATATAATATCGTGGTTCCCACTAACACCAATAACCTTAACACCCTGCTCTTTTAATTCTCCAATGGCACCATTCAATTTTTGGTACTCAGAATCAATAGTCTCATAAAACGTGGTTATAGCAGCATCAACACTGTCAACCTTTTTAATTTTCCAATATGCTTTAGACACCGCACTACCATCAAACAAATGACGGTGTTCTTTAAGATAATCACCTTGTAATACAACAATGTCTGGATTATGGTCTGCCGTCTTTAAAATAGCTTCTAAATTACCGTGCGGGTCACCCAATTGAACTATCTTTATCACTAATATAAAATAATAATCTTAATTTAAAAATATTAGTACTTAAAAGTGGTTAATTTTACCACTTACCGTACTGCCGATGAACATCTTTAATATTATCCCAGTCATTAGGGATTGTTTTGATTGCACTAAATCTAGTTATTAAATCAGATATTGCATCACGTAAATCAGTTAAGTTCTGTTGAATAACTGTGTTTTGGGCCCAATAGTCAGTTTTTTTAATTTCTACCATCTTTTTCACCAATTTATATTTGGCATATGTGCCACCAGTTAATGTTGCGTCCATCAATTTTGCACAATTACTAAGATATTTGTGGCCATCACCTATATGGTTTGAAGATTCACGTTGCAACTCTTTAACAAGCAATGTGTGATACCCCTTAACATTTTTGAACAGTTTTTTTACGCGTTTACGTTCAGGCTCACTATCTTTAGACATTGGACCAAAATGAGATACATCATTGAGGTACGCACGCAAAATGTTCATTATATGCTCTGTGTTTAATTTTGCACCACGAAATTCTATTGGCACAGCTTTTTTAGTATCTTTCTCCACATCTTTAATCAATGCTTTCAAACTGGTATGGAACTGACCCAAATTATCACGAACTAGAATTTGATCTTTCGTTTTTACTTGGTCAGACAAAATATCTGCACTATCTTTAAGTGGGCGAAGAACAGCCTCAACATGATGTTTTAAAGAAGTGTTAGAAACAGACCTAACTTGTTGTAACATTTCATCAACATCAGATACGTAAGTATTCATAAAACTATTAACAAGATTCCAATTTGGACGACCACGAACTGCAGCCTGTGCATTAGCTAATTTTGTGTCAAAATCTTTTAGTTCGACAACCAATGCATGCTTACCGCTTTTATCACGGCGGTCAAGCTCGCCAACGTCCCACGTTTGTTCTTTACCAGTTGACACATAATCTTCAACTTGCGTACGAAGCGCAGTCACAACTTCACGGATTGCAGACACATGCTGCATGTCCCTATCTTTTATTACCTTACGTGTTGCAGTAGTGTGCGTTTCTCTTGATTGAGTCTCAAGATTACTCATGATAACTTCAAGCTTATCAAACATAGTACGTATTTTACCAGTATGCTTAGCCTTCTCTGCCATGATTATACGCCGGCATTCACGAAGCTTGTCAACAGCAAGAACTAAATCATCCTTAAAACGGTCATCTTTACCACGTTTTAAATGATTCTCAGAACTCATTAATTGGCGGTCAGCCTCATGCAATGCGTCAAAGAACGGTTTTAAAACGCCGCTACGTTGGAGTTTACTTCTGTTTTCTTTAACCTCTTTTTGCCTTTCATCAAACGTTGACTGCTCACTTGCAGTAGTATCACCACGTTTTACGTATGCATAAATCTCCGTAAAAGTTACATCCATCATTGCACGAAGTTTACGGTTATCATGGATAAATTTTTGTTGATCGTTCATGGTCGCCTCCCATTTATACGAATTAAATCATTAATCATGTTTTCATACACCTGCATCCGAGCAGCAAAATTGTTTGCCATCTCACGAGTCTCACGGTCACTACGACGTACTCTTCGGAGCTGTGTCCATGCCTGGTGAACTTCACGGTTCGCTTTACGTAAGTGAGTGTGAGCTTTCACCTTCTGGTCTGGGTCAGTCCAATTGTTAGCAGCACTCTCTGCTTGTTCTAAGTGCTCACGAGCTTTCAATAACCTACTTTCAACAAACCTGAACTTGTTAGCACGCCGTCGTTCTGCAGCAGAAGCTGATTCAGGACGGCCAGTTGAATCTTCTTCCTCACTATCAGCACTATTAAATGTGAACATACGCCAAAGATATACAACCATCAAAATTGTCGGGATTAAAATTGCCCATTCAATAATCTCATTATAAGATGTTATAACGCCAGGCGGCATACCGCCCGTGGCCCCGGAAGTTGCTGCTTCAAAAGCAGATAGTACAGCAATTGTTACAACAGTGATGAAAAACTTGCCAACAATATGGCCCATATTCTCATCTTCACCTTCGCCAACCTTACGTATAATTAAACCGTAGCCACCAAGAATAATGACAATGAACGATGTTGCACCGAGTATACCAAAACCTGCAAGCATACTTATTATCACTGCGCTAGGTATACCTATTGCTACTAAAAGACTAATTGCTAAAGATAAAACAGAAGCAATACGTTTTTTACCACCAATAAAAGAGGGAGATACACTGCTAGTTAGCACACCTTGGAACAATGCAAAAAATAAAATCCAAATTAAAAAGCGGGTCATACCAACATAACCCACAGACGTACCTAACCAACCTAACCCAAAAAGGTTCACAAAATCTATTATTGGGCCTCCGATCGGCATTATATCTCACCCACTTTTTTATTAGTAGTTTTTTTCATTCTCTTACGTTCTCGATGAACTCTCTTCTCAAGTGTATGTAATTTTTTTATAATTGCTGCAGCCTGCCTATAAAAATCAGTCCAACTATCTCTACTACGTTCAAATGCATGCTTATTTCTTTCCAATAAAGTAAAAGCCTTCTGAAGTGTAGCTTCTATAGTACTCGCACCGTTTGTTTCAGAGATCGGTCTTTTTTTATCAACAAACTTCATTATTTGTTTGAACGCTTTTTCTAAAGCTTCATCACCCCTTTTAATACTCGGCACCTTTTTTGTCCGAATTATTTTTGCTAATTTTTTATCTTCTTTAACAATTAACTTTCTTTCATTAATTAATGAAACCCATTGAGCCAATGTAAGATTAATTTGATCTTTTAAATCACCATCAATATCATTCAAACTAGACTTCAGTTCTTTAATACGCGCGTCCATCTCTGCACGATGATGTTTATTAGCAGAGCTAATCCGATTATAATCATGACTTTTTTTATCACCAGATTGATGATTATCCCGTTCTAACTTATTGAACTCTGAAGACCAGATATCAATTAGTTCATTCATTTTTTTAGAGTCATGCTCCGTTTTTTTAACGTCAGATAAAACACGGTTATAAGCCGTAATCATTCTTTGTTCATCACGCTTTTCTAAACGAACAATATTTTGTCCTTCTCGCTTCCATTGACCAAGCTGGCACGCATGTTTTTCTAAACCTTTCACGTAAGCAAATAATGCGGCAGCTTCACGTTTTTTAAGGTTACCAGAAGAGAGATGAGCAGACAGTGCATGGTATAATGCTTCGAAAGCACCGTACATTTTATCACTTGAACGTTTTTCTAATTGGATCGCAGCAAGCGTACGAAGCTCAGTAGTGTAAAGCCTGTGAATATCTCTTTCCTCTTTCTTAAGATCCTGATTCTCTTTTTCTTCTGCCTTTTGCAAAGTTGGCGTAATAGGATTTTTTTTCTCATCAGGAGATGAACGAGGTTTCCTATTAGAAGAAGAAATGCTATTTCCATCATCCTCATTACTTGTTAAACTAAACACACCCAACATGAAAAAAATAAGACTTCCAAACATGCACAATGCAGCAACCATCCCTAATGTTTCAGCTATCATGTTGTCGTCACCCTTGTCCCAGATACACAGCCAAACAAAGTACCAGACTTCCAATCAGCAGCTTTACCGGCTGCATCGAATAAAGCTTTGTTTTTACAGATATCATAACAAGTACGTTTCTGCGTCGTGCCAGCAGGATACTCAATGTTACCAACACTCTTTATTTTTTTATCATCAGTCATACAACGCCTATATGTCTTACCCATAGATCTGAATGTATGACCATATCCCTTCCCAACACTTGCCCAGGATGAAAAGCCAGGGCAACTTATTTCACAAGGAGGCGGGGGAAGATCTGGAGAAACACTAGCATCACCATCACCATCACCATCACCATCACCATCACCATCATCAGAGTTTTCAGGATCTGTAGGTATTGCTTCACAACCACGTTTTTTATGCCAACTACCTGCATTAGTTATTTGTTGACCAGCTGGACACGACCTACAATTATCTGAGTTAAATGAACAATCACTATTACATGTAACATCACCAATTAAAGTGGGTGTTTTACATTGTCGTTTATTGTAACTATACGTACTAAAAATAGAAGGTTCACAATCTTCTCCTGCATTCAAAACACCATCCCTACATTCACCGTCGGTTAGGTCTTCATCCTTAATACATTCACCTGAGCCAAAGTCGTATATCATCCCGTCAGGACATTCAGTACAACCAGGGTAATTGCTTGCACCATTATCACATTTTTTAGGTACGCAAACACCATGCTCTAATATTTCGTCATCTTCACAAGGACTAGTTGGTTCAGGGCAAGTATCATCTACACAACAAGAACTACAACCACCTAAGTATATTCCACCTATATTATAATTCTGTAAATCTCCTTGATTTTGCGCAACACTATTTGAAGCACAATACGGGTCACCAGGAAAAGCCATGCAAACAACGTGCAACGTAGTTATACCAGTGAAAAAAAGAAACACACCTGCCAACAATATTAATAATCCTTTATTCATTCTAAAACACCTCCGCTTTCTTTAATAATTGAAAGCTTACATAAAGACCTAAAGACAAAATTGCTATCGACATAGCTACAAACAAAAATTGTCCAATTGGCTCCGCTATCTTTTCTAACAATCCATTTGGTGTTAAAAAAGTAATTAGAAGGGGACCCACCCAATTCAATATTTTTTTATTCTTTTCTTCAAAACCTTCAAAGACAGGTATCCGATTCATAGCTTCTTTAATCAACACGAAGGATATTACTAACAAAGCTATCTTAAGTACACCAACTGAGGCAACAGACTCTTGAGTCATCCCGGTCATCCCATAAGGCACCATAGCCATTGTCGCCAGTATCATTTGAATTACACTTGCAAGTTGATCTTGTACGCCACCCATATTCATTGCGTGAACATTAGGTATCAAAGATAACATAGACAACACTTTTATTAAATTAAATCTCATATTTACATCATCCCCCTATTAGCATAATCAGTCCTGTACACTAAATGATTATCTGATTCCAATCCATTATTAATCTCTGCTAAATTCATTGTGTTACCTTGATTCGTATTTGTAATCTGTGGTGCCCCGCTTACACCTGAACAGATGTCAGCAGCCGGGTCAACAACACATGCTACACCCATGAAAAACATGCTTAAAAACATTAAAATTATTGCAATCCCAAAACAAGCTATTGTCCAACGTTTCATATTAGTATCCTGCCTCCTCTCTGCCCCAATCCCAGATATGCTTACACATAAAAAAGACTACGATACCCACTAATCCAACAAAAATAAGTAGAACTAAATCAGCTATCCCTTCAGACATACCAAGGATTAATTGAACTGGTGTCAAAACAACTAGTAATAACGATAAAACCCATTGAATGGTATGCTTGCTTTTCTTTTCAAACTCTTCAAAGATTGGTACCCTACGCATACCTTCTTTAATTAATACACCAAATATTATTGCGCATGCAATTTTTAACAACCCGGCAGACGTAAGTTGTTCAATCGGTAAATTTTTCACTGCATTATAATCAGGAGATAACCTCACAAAAAGTAAGCCTATAGCTTGAACTATTTCCACTATTTTCCCAATCGAATTTTGAAACATGTTAGCCTGCGTTTGAGCGAACACGGCTGGCACACTAGCCAAGAATAACATTAATCGCTTCATTTTTTCCCACCTCTATTTTCACCTATCAATCTCACTGCCTCTTCTAACGCCTCAGAAATACGTTTGTTACAATATTCCTCTTCCGCATCCATCTTAAGTGAATATTGTTTAATGTGTCCAATTGCCTTGTCAATATGTGCTATTGATTGAGAGATTAACTGCATTATCTGTTTAGGACTATTATTTTGTTGAGGTTTACCCATAGTGTCAACACCGGTTTTTAACCTGACCTTAACTTCTTCGAGCATACTAAACATGTTATGTGTCTCTTTAATCAACTTTGAATAATTACGTTTAAACCGACTATAATAAGAATATCTTGTTGCTTCGGCCCGAACTAATTGTTTAGCAGAAGGTTTGTTAAACAGTTCTTGTAATTGTTCAACATCACCCTTAAACTTCTTATAACCACCTGCTATCCCATCGAACATTCCATCAATCTGGGTAACATTTAATTGTGCTAATTTATCCACACTATTAATATCATTTAATTTGACCTTAATTTTTTCTAATTCATTTTCGTCAGCGATTATCTTCAAGGTTTCACCTTGTAAAATCTTATTAAATTGAATTACCTTATGTTCCATCTCAGGATTTTTAGAAACTTCTTCTGCAAACTTAATTTGCCTACGGGACAAGTGATGTTCTTTCCATACATTCTTTAAAGATTCACTTTGCTTATGTTTCAAAAGGTATGCATTTAATACATCTATCTTCACAGACGGCTTATCCTTAATATCTACCAAAGGACCAAACTTAGCACCTATACTTGCATCAATTAATGCACACACCGCAATTTGAGATAACTTGTCTTTACTAAGCAATTTCATTGCATGATTCCAAACTATAGGGATGTCATGCAAAACACCTGGAAGTGTAATGAAGTTGTGAATGTAATCGTCAACTTTCCCATCGTAAGCAGCATTCCTGTTTGCATCTTTATCATACGCCATATCATTAAGCCAAGTGTTTAAATTGTCATTACCATATTCTTTAGCAAGATGCACTAAGTCCCTAATGCCTTTCACCCCACCTAAGTGTACCAACGTATTCTGTTGTGGTAACCCAGGAATATGAGGCACTAAAGCAGAGTATAATATCTCATTCACCATTTTCGTAGTATCTCCATCACGGCCACTTAATGCGTACAACAATACTTCAATCAAAAATGTACTCCCCGATGAGCCAGTCGGCATTTGATGTTTTGCTTGGCTAAGCATATGGGCATTAACCTTAAGAGTACCCAAAATTGCCAGGACATAATAATTCTTTTCATCTGAGTCTCTTAGACATCCCCTCACTTGCCTCTCAACATCACGGACATATTTAGACCCACTAATTACCTCGGAAGCAATCTGCTCTATATTTTTTAAACAATCTTTATTGACAGACAACCTTGGACGTATAATTGGTTCATTAATTTTATCTTGGATCTTCTTCAAATCAAATCCGTGTGGTACAACATCTTCCAAAATGATACCAGGCTCTACTCCTACTTCTTTACCAACAACACGGTCATACTTCGTAACACCATCAGCGTCAGCAAGGTTTAATATTGATTCAAATAATATGCAACCGTGTTTGTCCCACAGAGGTTTTATTTCACCTACTACTTTGGATAAACGATTACCTTCCTCAGCAAAAAAATCAGTCGTACTCTTAAATCGTTCACGTGTTTCATTAAACAATTTTAATTCTTCGGGGCTACCTTTCGAATGATTTTTGGCCGCAATACCGTTCTTTTGTTCCAATAACTTCAAAAATTGATTAATATGGTCTGCCCATCCACGGTAAAAACCATCATATATCCGTTGAAGGTCAGTATACAATGCACGCATCTCATCAGTCACACGATTATCTTTTGTTTGAATCAGTTTTGTTAAGTATGAATACAATGCCTCAAAACCATCTACAGGGATTTGTTGCCCAGTTGCTTTCTCAACACGCACCTCTACCAAATAGAATTCAGCTAGAGACTGTAAGTTCTCCCAACTATCCATCAACCTAGGAGAATCAGCGTGCACTTTTGTTATACGGTCTGCGTAGTGAGCGATACCTCGTTTACCAACCCACCAATCATACCAATCCTGAGTCTTCTTACTACATTTCACGTCAGTTGGAATTATAGGAATCGGTTTTATACCATGAGATAATGGAACCATAGATATGCCCATACCTTGCACTTCATCTTTACATAAGCCCTTTACACCCCATTTATTTACTTTCTTAGCTTCATTAATTGCATAAAATAGACCTAACCTGAAATCCTCGTTTTGGTACAACGACTTTTTTGGGTTGAGTTCAACATAAACTTTTTTCATTTTGTCAACATGTGAACGGTACAAAGATACGATTGCTTCAAACTCATTAACCATCATTGGAATTTGACTCTCATCAGCTAACATATTCAATTTTTTCAAAAAAGATTGTACACTACTAAAATAGATGAATTCTTTATTCTTATTTAATTCTAAAACACTATATACTCTTGATAATTCTTCAAAAGCAAAATGCATCTTTTTGTGTTCATTTTTATCAAAACGGAACTCACCTTTTTTATCAGATAAAAATGCGTGTAGCATTTGTATACCATCACGTAAACGGTAATCACTTTTTGCATCACGCTTATCATCATAACGCCGTAAACAAATTAATAGGTCTTCACTTGCATCACGAAGTTTTTTTCGTGAATTCAAAGTTTTAAGACTTATATCTAATTTATATAAGATATAGCCAATATGCCGCGGATCATTTTTATGGTCCCACAACCATTTAATCCCATAGCCATTGGTAGCCCAACAATTCCACCATGCTTCAAACTCAGACCAATCAACAGGGCCTAATTTTGGATCTAATGTGAATAATGCACCAAATAGCCGATAATTCCACAATGTTTTCTCTACACGGTTAATACAGGAGATCGCAGCAACGATTTCTGTGTCTGAGAACGAATTTAGTATGTTTAAATGAGATTGTAAGATAGTCAACATATTTTCTACTACCTTCACCATTTGATCATAATCTTTTATGAACTGCCCTTCTTTAGTCTCACCCCAAATTTTCAAATAGTTTGTACGGTAAACCTCATAACATCTATGCATGTCATAAGATTCGTATTTATGTAATTTAGGGGATTCTTTATAATTTTGTGTTTGTACGGATTTATTTGCTGAACGAAATAGTTCACTGTGGTATACGCCAAATGGATCATTCAAGATCATGAAAGGAGTTTTTATATCTAATTTTTGACCTTCAGAAAGAACTGTTTTTCCGCCAACCTTCTTACCAGAACCAGAAACTTGCACATCACTGTACACAGTTGTGAAACCAGTTAGCATACGCATATTTTGAATACGATCATCAATATCGAAATTTGAATCAGAAGAATCATGCTTAGTATCGTTGACCCAATTTTGTAGGTTGTTAATTAACTCTTGCCGTTTACGAAGCATTTCTTTCCATGCTTGATTTGCAGTAGGATTCTTTAGCAATTTAGTTTTTTTGGAAGGCATACCTAGAAAAAACATGATAGATAATTGAGATATGTCTATCTTAACAGATGCATCAATTGCAATAATAGTATTATCTATGATTGGAGCATGATAATTATGCGTTATTTTGTCGCCGCCTTTAATCCCTGCATCCACTAAAGCTGCAGCAATAGCAGTAGCTTGCGCAGTAGGATCTGGTGTACTGCTAGCACCACTAAAATTAAGATCTTTTAACAAAAGGTATAAACCCCAAACAATCATTACTGCACCCACACTTATAGTTAAAGCAGCAACACCACCTATTAATCCAACTATCGCCATGTTAAATTAGAGTATTTATTCATATAAAAACATATTGTACACCACATATCATTAAATAGCTATCAGGTAGCTATAAAATATGAAAAGGCCGTACCCTATATTGGTCGCACTTGTTTGTTTAATCCTGTTCAGTTTAATCCTCATATTCAAGTTTATCCCAACACTCTTGTTAAGTGCAATCATTGCATACATTTTTTATCCGCTTTATAAGAGGTTCCACAAGTATGTTCCAAGTTATGCAGCCATCATTAGTTGCACCATCTTAATCTTGATTATTTCTGTCCCAGCACTATTGCTTATTAACAGTTTAATACAAGAATCGTTCACAATAATTAACTTGTTACGTGAACTTTTAGTACAGAACCAAAGTACAGATTGTACAAATGCATTGTGTGAAACAATGCAAGGCATAGTGTACAATTCTAATCTTATGGCATACTTACAAAACATGCTTGACACATTTGCTTCAAACATCCTGCAAGCTACAAGTAAAATTATAACAAACATACCCAAAATGGCACTTGAACTATTCATCTTTTTATTCACATTTTATTATTGTCTTAAAGATGGAAAGTCACTAGTAACATTTGTAGAAAAAGCTAGTAAACAGATTAAAGGAATATTCACGTTACACCTTAAACACATGGACAACGTAATGAAAGCTATTGTGCACGGCTACTTTTTTGTAGCAATGTTGCAAGGAATATTAGCCCTACTTGGATACATCGTGTTAGGTGTACCAAACCCTTTCTTCTGGGGGTTTTTGACAGCAATCTTTGCCTTAGTACCATTAATTGGCACCGCGTTAATTTGGGCACCATTAAGCATTATACTTTTTATCAAAGGTATTAGTTCAGATAACCTTTACACAATTATTAGTTCAATCATATTATTTGCGTACGGAGCATTCATTATTAGTACTATTGACAATGTTGTTCGACCAAACATTATTGCTGCCAGAGTGAACGTGCACCCACTCACAATCTTGCTCGGTATCATCGGAGGACTACAGATTGTTGGGCCAGCAGGATTCATTATAGGGCCAGTATTATTAAGTACAACCATCAGAATGGTACAAGATAGTGTGAACCAATAATTATAATAACCAAAACTATATCTTATACCACATGAATATTAGAAACACGTCTATTGTTCTCGCAATAACATACTTCTGTGGACAATTGATCGCGTTATTACTTACCAGCACCATCAAATTCAAACCGGTAGTTGGACAAAGTGGCAACTTATTCATTGGTTTTATTATTGCCCTAACACTACTGGTACTTTTAATCAAATTTAAATTAATTAATATTTGGAGAGCATGGTACACGTTAGCAGTATTATTAAGCATCACGTTAACATTCAGCATTATCCTTGCACCATTTTATGCGTTTTTAATTGCTATCTTGTTTACAGTAACAAAAATGTTACATAAAACAACTATAAGCCATAATCTGACAGAACTGTTTATTTACCCAGGCCTCGCCATTTTTTTCACACCACATTTTAACGTGTTAAACATTAGCCTCCTATTAGTAATAATAGCTGTGTACGACATGTTCAGTGTATGGCGTAGTAAACATATGATCATGTTAGCTAAAGCACAAGAAAAAGCTGATATGTACACAGGGTATTATCTTCCAATGAATAAGGGCCACATCTTTTTGGGTGGTGGAGACATTGCATTCCCAATGTTGTTCACATCAGTCATGTTCCATGCATACGGGTGGACAGCATTGATTATCCCTTTTTTTACCACGGCAGCAGTATACAGTCTGTTCAAACTTAAACAGAAATATTTTCCAGCAATGCTTGTACTAAGCCTTGCATGCTTGTTAACCCTACCTTTTTTCTTAGTATGAATAATACGTGTGTGCACCTTCAGGTTTTAACACCATACCGTCATGCGCAGCTATAACATCACGGTCAAGTTCACGTTGTGCGTCACGAGCAAGAACCATGAAATCGTCAGGGTGTATACCGCTCGCACAACGGTTCAACACAGTTATTTTAGCGTTGATGGTACGCAAAACGTCTACTAAATGATCTTTCGGTACACCACGAGCGCCAACACTCACTATGAAAATGTCCATCTCATCTTGACAATAAGGTAACCCTTCACTACAATACAAAATTCGTGTGTGCGGCGTCTCAATAAAAACTTGGCTTGATACCCCGTTGAACTCAGTGGTAACACGACAGTTTCGTAACTGTACAGTGTTCGCTGCAGAATCAATTGAAGCACCAGACAAATCGTTCGCACGAATCTTTTCTCGGACAGAAACAGGCAAATAAACCGTCTCAACTTTACCAGTTGCACATGTTAAGTACACATCATTATTGTGAAGTAGCTGGTTACTACTTAACACAACCGTGCTTGTTTTACCAGGTAACAGTTTATAGTTCACCATGTTCACCATACTGCCTGGCCCAGGGTCAACATGAATCTGTTCATCACGGAAGGTTACCATCATACCACCACTTTGCCGTCTACCTTGTAAACAAGATTGTAAATCGCCGGCAGTCCCTAAAAAAGTTAATTTCATACCATCTTCGAGGCGTGAGGATGTTATAAATATTTAGGGTTTCACGAGAAGATTTATAAAATAGTTCATGTCAGTTCCTAAGTAATGGCGACCGTTGTATAACGGCTAGTATACAAGACTGTGGATCTTGAGGAGGGGGTTCGATTCCCCCCGGTCGCCCCATTTTATACAGTAAACTTTAAACGTTCACGACCATACCATACCCTCATGAAATTTATTAAAGCCAAAGGTGTGAGGGATGTTGAACCACAAATTAAACTTCTAAAAAACGAAATGTTCAAGGTAATCCAAGACATATTTGAAAGTCATGGTCTTTTACCACTTGAAACACCTGTTATTGAACGATGGGAAACATTGTCTGCTAAATACGGAGCAGGGGAAGGCAGCGACGTGTTAAAAGAAACGTTCAAACTTCACGATCAAGGTGGGCGAGACCTGGGATTACGTTTTGAGCTTACAACATCATTAGCACGGTACCTTGCAGAACGGCCAAACACAAAAATGCCATTTAAACGTTACGAGCTTGGGAGAGTCTACAGGGATGGCCCGCTTAAAGTAGGACGGTACAGAGAATTTTGGCAGTGTGACGCAGACATTGTAGGGACAAACTCGTTGCAAGCAGACGCAGAATTGATTGCTATTATCCATAAAGGATTATCAAAACTTAATATCGAACATGTTATTAAAATTAATAACCGGAAAATTTTAACGGGCATGTGTGAAGATGCAGGCGTTGATAATTCGCATGATGCCATTATTGCCATAGATAAACTTGATAAAATTGGAGCGGAAGGTGTTGAGAAAGAGTTACAAGAACGTAACATTGAAATTAGTGCAACCCGACGTTTACTTCAACTTGTACAGACACCGTTCAACGAATTAGATTTAATTAGCCAAGCTGGGAAAGATGGGATTGAAGAGCTTAAGAACGTTATTGAATTATGTAAACAGTATAATGTACCTTTAGAAATCAATACATCCTTAGCAAGAGGACAAGCATATTATACAGGAACCGTCATTGAAGCTTTCGCAATAAATTCAAAAATAACAAGTAGTATAGCTGCAGGTGGCCGTTACGATAACATGATTGGGGACTATATGGGTAACAAAACAGTGCCAGCAATAGGAATCTCTTTTGGTGCAGAACCAATCATGGACATTTTATCTGAGAATAAATCATTACGTCATTCTGCCAAATTCTTGTTTGTACCAATGAAAATTGAAGGAGCACCAATCGTTGAAAAAATGAGAAGTGAAGGTCTTAAAATTGAGCTTGCGTACGGAAAAAAAGGGTTAAGTAAATATCTTGATTATGCAAACGTGTTAAACATACCATACGTTATTATACACGGTGAAAAAGAAGTGCAGGCAGGAAATTATACGGTTAAAAATATGTCTACAGGCGAACAAACAACTGTAACTTTGGAACAACTCAAATGTCTTTAAAACAAATGTTTGGATACTTTTTGTTAATTGTATCCATCTTTAATTTTGGACTATTCATGTTTACGATCACAACACCAAAAATATTTTGGATAATTTTAATTTTAACGGCAATCCCTACATTCACCATGTATCGTCAGGGTGCCGAGTAATTACTTCTACACCGTCAGCTGTTACAATCATTGAATGTTCAAATTGTGCAACTAAACCGTTGGATACCTCGCATAAAGGAGGGTAGTCTTGTAACACACCTTGTTTCACCAGTTCACGAAGGCCAAGCAGAGTTGTACCTTTACCAAACTGTTTAGTCAAATCTTTTGTACAAAATGGTAAGCCGTTACGCTGTTCAATGAACGCCATTATTTTTCGTGCTGCTGGCGACCGTACACTACGTTCGCTCACTTGCATAAAAATTGTACTTTCACCCTTGTTACGTATTAATCCTTCACCATACGTTAAAAATGGTTCAATAGCAATCTCCATACCTTCCTCAATACGCGTTTTTTCTTCAGTGTTAATTGCAGGTATACTAATACCAGCATGCACAGTGTACCGATCAATAGTGTGACCCGACAAATTCCGAATTACATTAAAACCATGCGCTGTTGCAACTTCATTAGTTCGTTGCCCAATCTCGCCAAGAGTTATACCTGGACGAATCACAGAAATAGTTTCTTTCAACGTGTTTTGTGTTGCTAAAATTAGTTCAGTATGATCATTCGTACTAACCTCCACCGTCATTGCGTTATCTGCAAGCCAACCATTAATATGTACACCAATATCGATCTTTACAAGGTCGCCCCTGTCAAACGTTCCAAGATCATCTTCTTTTGGACAAAAGTGGGCAGCACAATCATTGAGTGCCATCTGTGCCCAAGCAATTTCGCCGCCAAGTTCAATAATACGTGCTTCACAATAATCCATTACACTAATATAACTAGCACCTTCAATAATACGTTCTGCGCCTTCCCTACGTACTTGCGCAGCAATTTTGCCAGCTTTACGTAAACAGTTTATCCGATCCATAATTTGCTTGTTAGCCCCCACCTTTTTTAACGTTTACTGAATATTATGTTTTGATACACAATAAAACTGCAAATACTCAGCCCAGCAATTGTTAAAGCTAAGCTAAGCATGTAAGGTAAACCAATATGGTATACCAAGCCAAACACGAAAATGCTTTGTAACCCGCCGTTAAAAAGGTTGTACCCAGTAAATTTTGTGAATTGAGCATAACTTGGTTTTCCTTTAAAAACGTATTTTGATTGATGAAAATAGTTGTAAAAAATACCTGACAGCAAAGATATTACGTGTGTCAAAGGTAACCAAACAAAAAATGATAATGATCCTGCAACAATAAACTGTAACAAGGTTGCTGCGCCGCCACCTACTAAGAATCGCCCGAATTGTTTCACCATTACACAATTTTAGTTAGTCTTAATAAGATTTTGTACCAGATTGATAGTATCAGACGGAGAAGTAACAGTGTTACCATTCACACGATCATCACAAAATATTTCGTGGTCGTTACCACCCTTAAACGTTTTATCACCAAAAAAGTGTATCTCATCAAACTCTTTTAGAAACTGTAAACAATAACGTTTATCCCACCCTTTTGGAAACACGTCAAAACTTATCTGACCACCTATACTAAACGTAAGTTGAGGATACTTCTCTGATAAACTTGATACCATCAAAGAACGAACGTTATACTCCATATCATACTGTTCAAATGTTTGCCGCTCATTTGTAGAACATGCACGACCAGGCGGGGCAACATTGATCATGCCACTACGATGTTCAATGAACGTCCCACGTTTAAATGGTAAGGAAACAGTAGACATATGCTGCATACAATCGTTAATCAAGGATTGGTACACATCTTCCCCTACCATTGAAACCATAGTACTATTATGAAACATTTCCGCACCCCTATACCCTTGCACACCGTTCTGAGGGAACCAGTACGTAAACAAATCTATAGCGTCACCCAATTGTTCTTTTTGTTTTGCTAAATCAGAACCACCCACAAAACCAAGGGTGTAATGTTGCGTCGCTCGATTAAGAGTGTCAACCATCTCACCAGTTATCTTCTGACGTGCAGGGGTCAATGTACCATCAACATCGAATAGTAAAAGTTTCATTGCCCTTTATACAATCGATCAAGTTGGTCGCAAACAGTGTGATAAACCATATTATGAACTGTTTGAATAACACCAGTATGGTTTGAAGGAACAATTATATTATCAAAATCTTTACAGATACCACCCGTTTTACCAAGTAATGCAAACTGTTCATGCTGGGCATACTTTGAACTTTCCTGAAATGCTTTGTAAATATTAGGACTGTTACCACTAGTAGTTATACCAAGAACTAAGCATGGTAAACTACGAAAAGCTTCTACCTGTCGAGAAAAAACAGATTCATAATCAAAATCATTAGCAATACTTGTCAAGTTACTTGTGTTACTTGTTAATGCAATAGCTGGTAAACCACGACGCTCCCTATCTGAATATGTTCCAACCAACTCTGCAACAAAATGTTGTGCATCAGCAGCACTACCACCATTGCCTGCCACTAATAAAATTCCACCACGATCATACAAATTCTTTATACGATCAACTAACCCTTCAATCTTTTTATCAACACCATTCATCTGCTCTAAAGTATTTTGAAGTTCTGTTTGATAACTGTTCCAATCCATAGTTCCACCAAATTGCTTTGTTCTTTAAAGTATTATGGAAGTAAAATATAGATGAAGATAGAAACCTTTATAAATAAAACATTTCCCCTACCTTATTGACGGTCATAAAGACGAGGTACACCTGTACCCATCTCGAACACAGAAGTTAAGCTTCGTCTTGTACTGCTTTGTACTGTACTTATGTACGGGAACAGCAGTATGCTGTCTTTTTTCATAACATTCTTAAACATATTGTTAAATAACTTGTTTCATGAAAGTAATATTGTTAGCTGCTGGTTATGGAACACGATTATACCCCTTAACAAAAGATATGCCAAAAGCACTCATTAAAATCAATAAAATCACAATATTAGATAGGATTTTATCTGAATTGAAAAATGAAACCTGCCACCTAGTTACAAATAATAAATTTTATAATCATTTTTTACAACATAGTATGGGCCAGTATTCCGTGATTAACGATGGCACTTCATCAAACGATGACCGGCTTGGTGCGGTCGGTGACATAATATATACAATAAAGATAAAATCAATTAACGACGATGTATTAATCATAAATACAGACAATATGTTTGGTTGTAAAATCCAAGAATTTATTCAATTCGCACAATCACAACCATATTCAGTCACAGCTTGTAAAGATATGCAGCACAAAGATAATGTACGAGGAAGATTTGGAGTTGTTGTACACAATCAAAATAATATTGTTACTCAGTTCCAAGAAAAACCAAGTGAGCCACTAAGTACATTAGCGTCAGTTGGACTATATTACATCAAAAAAAAAGATCTTAACTTCATGAAGGAATGTGCACAAAGGTCCGCAGATAATACAGGGGACATGATACAGTATCTTGTAGAAAAAACTAAAGTTGCAGCGTGGCCATTTTCACAAGCTTGGAGTGATGTGGGAACACATGATAGCTTAAAAGAAGCATCATTATTGTTTAAAACAAGGTAAATAAAAATGGATTACATAATTATACCAGCATATAATGAAGAGAAAGTTATTCAGAAAACATTAGAAGAACTATATCAAGAAGGTTATACAAAAAATATAGTCATCATCGATGATTGTTCAACAGATAACACAAAAATGATTGCTACTAAATTCGGTTTTTTAATAGAACAAAAAATAAATAAAGGGCAAGGCGCAGCATTACGAACCGGTATTAAATATGCACTCGAACAAGGTGCAAAAAAAATAGTCACATTCGATTCAGATGGACAACATGACCCAAAAGACATAAGACTAATATTAGACGAATTAGATAAATTCGAAGTTGTCTTAGGTTCAAGATTTATTGGGCAAACAACAAATTTACCTTTCTTAAGAAGGGTTATGTTGAAAGGATCAGTTATACTTTGCAGATTATTTTATGGATTGAAATTAACAGATAGCCACAATGGCCTAAGAGGATTTAGATCAGAATCAGCATCAAAAATAATGATTACAGAAGACAGAATGTTACATGCATCAGAAATATTACAACGAATCTCCGAACAAAAATTTTCATATACGGAAGTTCCAGTTCATATTAGATACACAGAATACAGTTTAAAAAAAGGCCAAAGCATATGGAATGCTTTCAATATTCTAAAAGGAATGATAAAATTAAAAATTTATTCTAAGCAAGAATAATCACTTTCCCAAATCATAACTTTACCAACACTATTTGATTGACCAGTATATAACAAGTTGTAACAATCAGATGAACCAACATAATACATATTAGCAAACATTCCACCTACCAGTTCCACCGAAGAAAGATAACCTGTAGATTTTGTACTATCAATGTATATGCCAAGGCCAGTGTCTACATCATTGAAAATGATATTGTTGTCAACTTGTACTACCTCAAGATCATAATTCCCTGAAACATTGACTGCCCCAGTAGATTTTGTGTAGACTACAGTCAAACTTAATGATTGAACATTAACCTCACAGAACAATTCATCATCACCACTACAAGAAAATGAAGATAACAATTGAGGATATGGAGAGATATAATTATCTCCTCCTTGCTGCATACCATTATATTCATTCACTGCAATAGAATCAGTTAAACCATAATCATTCTTTAACATTGATAAAGCTTCAGAAGCAGGAAGACCATGAACAGCTTGAAACATTTCTGCACGAGTGAAATTCCATGCACCAAAATGGCCCCAAACAGAGGATTTACCTACCATATCCCCACTTGCAACCACTATACTATTGTCTGCATCACAGTGAGTATAATCTAATGTTTCCATTGGAAGGCCTAGCTCAATAAAAACCTTTTCGGCACCAGCTAAAGGAAGTACAACGATGGTTTCTAGTATATCTATTGTTTCTTGGTATCCACCAGTATGATTAACTAATGTTTCAAAAGCAGTGTTTTGTCCACAGTTTAACATCCTAATTATACCAGTCGACAGATATTCATTACTAGACAATGCCTTCCCAACCCAATACGCATTATAACCAACTTGAGTACCACCATCGAAAGTTACAGGGCGGTCTGCCACAGACCTGAACCAATAACCAAAGTCCCACCAAGAAGTCATAATCACGTCTTCAGAAACATTATCACGAACAAAAGTTAGACTATTATACCAACCATCATCCATACTAGGTACAGAAGATTGTGCAATCACTACACCAGAAGATATAGATGGAAGGAAGATAATACTTACAACTATTAGTGAAACCAATTTAGTTATGTTTACAGGTATCTTTAAACTATCAAAAGCTGCTTTTGGGACTACACATAGAATAAACTGTACAAAATAAGCTAACCCAATTATAAATGGGAAGATTACCAATAAAATGAACCTTATACCTTTACCAGTAGTATAAATTGCTGCTAACCACCAAATAAGGAGATACACTGCAATAAAATAATCTCTTTTTTTGTATGCCAAATATAATGCATAACAAGTTCCAATTAAAGATAAAATTAAGATTAATTGACCACCAAGTTGACTTATTACACGATCAATACCAACTGCATTCAATTCTGCAACGGTTGTAAAAATGTTTGGCCATAAACTAATAACTGCTACACTCTTGAAATTTAATAACGAGTTTAATGGTTGTAGATATGCCGTGAAAAAATTGGAAGGTGACGTGAAAAGACCAGTTGAAATAAAAGTGACTATGTGAAAAATAATTGCCCGATGTAAACCAACTTCCTTTTTTTGAACTAATTTCAATATTAAGTCCACAACTATTGCAAAAGTGAATAATACAAGTGTAAACCACCAAGCACTCCAAGCATAGGAATACACACCCATTAAAAAACCAGATAATGCTGCTGCAACAAGCGCAGTTTTACCTTTACCTAAACGGTAAAGCCAAATTGTTAAAAATGGAAATAAAAGAACGTAAATATCTGTATCGCTTGATTCACCAGTTGTTCGAGATACAAAAAACATGGAAGTTGCCAGCACTACTCCCGCAACAAGAGCAGCAAGAGGACTTAATTCTCTCGAGAAAAATAAGTATGCAGAGAAAACTGTCAAAGTCACCATCAATACGCCTACCATGAAAAAAGAATAATTTAATGTGAAGTCGCCAAATAGGTTTAGAAACTTATGCCATAAAGAAGAGATGGTTGCATGAAATGTATCACCATAATCTCTACCTAGCGGTGCTAAACGATAAGAGTCAACCACATTACCCTCTTCACCAATGGTATCACCAGCCATGCCATATTCAAGCTCATAATATACTTGCCGTTGATAATGATAAGGATCAATACCCAATAAATAAGTCTGACCGTTTTCATCTTGGTACACAGAACGAATCTGTTCTGACAATAACCCCACCTGTTCATTTAATTCTACCTGATTATCTGATACAAACGTGGCTAACTCCTTATCAATCAAAACCTGTTTGTTAGCATCAGGTAAGTTTGGATACTGTTGATTTATAGAAGAAGCAATCTGCCCTTCATAAAAATTCATTACATTGATCTCCGCCTGTGTATCTGCTAAAGGGAGATATAATGGTTGAACACGAGTCCAAACAGTGAAAGATAATAAAGCTAAAAGTAACACAAAGTAAACATACTTCATGGGTATTTTAGAGATCGTAGTACGAAATGTTTCGTAATATTGAGATAACTGTTTCATGCCATCTTGACATAAGAAGGTATATTTAAGAGTTTATATAATTAAGAAGAAAAAAAAAAAGGTAAAAAACCTTATTCTACACTACTGATAGAAGCACTGCTTGAGGTTGAACCTTCAACAGTTGATTCCATACCAGATAATTCGCTTGCACGAGTAGCTAATACTTCACCAGCTAAAACGGTGTCATCAGCACTGTAACCTGCAACTAACATAGCTACACTGTCACCATTCTCAAACAACTTAATCCGAGCAACACCAGGAGTGAATCCTTCTGAACAGTCGCTAGGACTACCCATTAATTCAGCAGCAACAGTGTTTACACATGGACCACCAACAACGATTAAGTTCTGAGCACTCACGGAACTAATTTCACTGTCAAACTTGTTTGCGTCAACAGGAATAGCTACACGTTCAGCACTACCACTCGAAGTAGCTACACTGTATGTTGCACCACTGGTTACATAGATTTTAACTTCAGCTTGCTCACTAGGTACCTGAATCTCGTAATCTTCAGGGGATGAAGAACTACTTGAATCTTCAACAACTTTACTTCCGTAGAATGTACGGTAGATGGTTAAGTCGCTATCTTCAGGATCAGATTCACTTGTTTCGTTGGTCATTACAGTTTCATTGATACTTGGGTCAATTTCACTGTCTGAATCAACTGAAAAGTTACCAGCAAACACAACGACACTCGCGTCAGCAGTATCATCATACTTGTCTGTATCATCTACAGTCACAGTAATTGCTAACTCTGCATCAGTAACACCACTATCATTCCAGTTACCTTCAGCACCTAATGAAGCATTCATTAAAGCCATACTGTTTAATGTTGAAAACTGTACTAGGTTGTTATCATCAGTACGAACATCCAATGTTACCGCATTACCTTGAGCAGTTGCATCAAAACCTAAACCTGATTCAGCTAAGCTTGCACCAGTATACATAATGTTCCAATCATCAGCTGAACTAGCATCTGTACTTTCTGAAAACTGAGTTAAAGTTCCAGCAGTGTCATTTAGATACTTTGTACCGTTACTAAATGTAAAGGTTGTACCACCTAATTTAATATCAAAAGTACAATCTGTACTATCAGTTAAACTACGCTCGATTGATTCACCACTGATTAAGTTAGTAAAGTATACTTTAGCATTGTCTTCGTCACACTGGTCAGCACTGTCGTAACGTAATAAGTAAGACTTAGCATCGTTATCAGCAGTTGAAGGATCTTCGTTGTGTAAGAAGAAGTAGTCATCTTCAGTAATACTATAGTTCATAATGTTTAGAACAAAAGCTTCATCTTCATCTTCACCAAGCAAGATTACATCATAATCTTCATCACCGTACGCAACATCAAATGAAACGTCTCCACCCTGTAATTCTAGGTCAATACTTAACTGTGCGTCACTTTCAGTGTAATATACGTCTAACTGATCCATTGAAGGAATGTACATCTCTGCAAATTCAATATCCCAGTTTTTAGTGAATAATAAGTCAGCTTCATCTAATTCTGAATCTTCACTTAGTTTGTCACCAGCAGCCAAGTAATAATCATCTTGTGCAGTAATGGTAATATTAAATGAATCAATGGATACTTCATCAGAGGTTAATGTTTCATCAAACATAACAGCTAAACCGTTAATTGTTTCTTCGTTAACTTTTACACTTCCACCAGATGCACTGTCAGTTAAAACGATCTTGTCAGCACCTAAGAAGAACTTAGCACGATGAATACCACCAGCATACTCTTGGTAAGTAATATCATATACACCAACAGTTAAACCACTGTCTAATACATCAGTATCACCATCTTCTAATTTGTTGGTTGTCTCACCATTAATTACAAACTGTACTTCTTCGGTTGAACTTGAACCAGTTGTATCTACGGAAAGTAAGGTTACTTCGTAATCTTCACCATCAATCTCGAATGTTGCAGTTTCAGCTTCTTCTAATGAACCACTCACAGAACCACCCATAAGAGTTAACTTAGGACCGTTTGTTTCGTTCTCAGCCAATACAATTGTGTAAGTTACACCAAATAAAGTGATTTCCTCATCTTCAATATCTTCATAACGGTCGTTATCATCAATATCTGATTCTAAAGCAGTAGTGAACTCAACTTCATACTTAGCAAACATATCGTTGTTTTCAATTAAGTATAAGTAATCAAGAACATCGTCTTCTTCTTGGAAAGCCACAGTAGGAGAATTTCCATCAGGGTTCAAGTATAAGTACTGTTCAAATTCAGCAGTTCCTTTACTATTAGCAACTTCACCATCAGCTAAAGCATCTAATTCACTATCACTTAAGTATGACTCAATATCATCTAAAGATTCACCAACTTCTAAAAAGTTTGAACTTGTTTCAGCTAACCAACTGTCACCTTCAATTACAGTTACAGTAGATTCACTGTCAGAACCAGATAAAAACATGCTGTTAGTAATATCGATTGCAGCAGCAGTGTCAGCAGACTTTGCGTTGTCACCAATTACAATATAACCGTTAAACGTTCCACCATCAACGAACATATCAGGATATTCGTTTAGGTCTGCAGCTAAAGCACCCATCATGGTTGCACCAAGCATGGTTGCACCTGTTGCTACAGCAGTAATCTTCTTAAATAATTTATTTGTATTCATAGTATATATTACACCTTTAATACTTTACTGGCACTAGCACCACCCATAAAAATTCCGAAAAGGACTCGATAGAAATCCTTTTTCGTCCCCATGGACGATACGCGTACGTATTGTAAAGTATACATTTAACCCTAAAACTACCATTTTCGGTTTATAAGCCTTTCGAAAAAATAAGCCTGTTCAAACACACTAAATCTTGATTAAAGCTTAATCCATACAATATCCCCTGTTTTAGCGTGTCATGACCGCCCAGTAACTAATAGAACTATCTTCCATCAAAAGATGTATAAAGTGGAGTATACCAATCTAACACATGATCCCGAAAAATCTCCCATCATTCGTGAGAGACCATTATAAAAATATTAAACAACTTACACCCATCCAACAAAAGTGTGTAAACAACGGTCTTCTTGAAGAGAGCAATATTATTGCGTGTGCACCAACCGCTAGTGGGAAAACACTAGTAGGCACAATGGCTATGATGTCCAAAATTGATAAAGGAAAAGTAATCTACATTGCACCTTTACGGGCACTTGCCCAAGAAAAATATGCTGCTTACAAAAAATTGTTAGAAAACACAGAGTATAATTGTATGATTAGTACAGGTGAGAGTGAACAGTCTGAATATCTCGGGAGATATGATCTATTAATCTTAACTACTGAAAAACTTGACTCTTGCATTAGACAAGGTGCATCTTGGATTAATGAGATTGCATGCGTGGTCATTGATGAAATACACTTATTACACGATACCTCAAGAGGACCAACATTAGAAATTATCCTTACTTTACTTATGACCTTAACAAAATGTCAATTGATTGGATTATCTGCAACGATCGGGAACCCAGAAGAACTTGCAAAATGGCTTGATGCAACATTAGTACAAGATTCCTGGAGACCAGTAGAACTTAAGAAGGGGATCTATACAAACAAACTAGAATTTTTCAGCTAGTTTCCCTTGATTATAATAATCAATCGCGCGCATCATTTCACCTAAACCTTGACATGCACGACCCAACTCATTCAAAATCACACTATCGTGAGGATCCACAGACAATGCTTTAAGCAAATAGCGTTTTGCTGCAGAATAATCTGACAATTCGTTGCAGACAAGGCCAAGCCGGGAATGAAGGCCAGGAAAATGGTCATTATGCCCCACCATCCGTTCCAAAATCTTACGTGCTTCCAAATAACTCTCTTTAGCAACAAGCATGTTTGCCATGCGCATCATGCCAGAAACGTCGCCGTCAAGGTCTGCCATTAAACCGTTGACTAACGAATGTGCTACGTCAAGATCGCCAACAGCAATAGCGCTACGAAGGCCACGGTGCATAGTTTGTTCATCTAGACAGATAGTACTATCATGAGTTTTTACAATAGGAAGGCCCATCTCAAAAGATAATAAAGCATTCCGACGAATGATCCTAGCTTCAATACCATTATTAACGTGTACATGATAGGACTTTGATCGGTCAAGTTTCAAAATACGGTGTATCAATAAATCATCAACAAACTCGCTTGAATGAATAAAAAAAAGGTGGTCACCACTAGCGTATCGCCAAGCTTGTTCCCAACTAAGGCCAGGGTAAGATTTGTAACCTTCCAATGGAGCTATACCACAAAGTACAATTTCAACAGATGAAGGTACATTAGATAACACTCTTTCCACCTCTACACGTTCTTTGCAATCAATGATTATTGTCAGGTCCACGAATCAGATTGTACAATTGTTTGTACACCTCAAGAGGTTTTGAAGAATATTGTCTTAATAAACTAATTGCTTGTGTAGGCAAATAATTGTGGACTATCAGAAATCCTGCATACTGTGTAACATTTCGTGGTTTTAAATCATAATGGCTTCGTTCAAAATCAATCATAACAACATCCCCATTAACAATAATGTTTGAACGGGGTCGACGTAATTCTTCTTTAGTTATACCAAGTTTATCTAACTCAAAACATTGACGTATTAATTCACGTAACATTTTCGTTGTATGTTTCACTTTATGGAATGCCTTACCTTCAATGAAGTTCATAACTACATGCACATCATCGTGACGAACATAGCTCGGCCCAATGCCCACTTTATTCACTGCCTGTAACATTTGAGCTTCTTTAACCACTTGCACGGAAGGTTTAGCAAACCCTTGCTGTGATTTTATAACCACCTTTTGACCTGAAAGATTGCCAGTCCATAGTACACCATGTTTACCATGTGTCAAATAAACAATACCCATTACGTCCTTCGTTGCAAACCACACAGCGCTTTTCCATAAGCGGTATACGTACAACGTTTCACCTAACCCTACAAATTGCTCATTAACTTTTTCATAAGACAACATCAAACTATCAGCGTGCCGTAAAATAATTGAAGATTGAGACAAGTTACTGAATAACAAGTATATTGATCCATTATCGTGCAAGTAACTAACTGCTTGGTCCAAAAATTGTAAAATAAATTCATACCCTTGTTTACCCCCATACAATGCTTTATCAGCCACGACATTGCCACCAATAACATCGTTTGGTAAATATGGGGGATTACAGATAATAGTATCAAACTCACCCAAAATATCTGTGAACAGATCCGAACAAACATATCTCGGACCAGGATTATGTATTCTTGCATAATCTAAGCTAAGGGAGTCAATGTCTACGGCAGTTACTGACAGCCCTTGTTTAGCCAATGACCCAGCTATAACGCCAGATCCGGTACACATCTCTAAAATGATCCCATGTGGCTTGATTGAATTTAACAACAAGTAACTATCTTCAGCAGGCTCGTACATATAACCTTAAAAAAACATCTACATTAAGAATCTTCTTCTATAATGTTTATAAACTAATATGTCAATGGTACAATATGAACGTATTAGTTACAGGTGGAGCAGGTTACATTGGTAGTGCAGCTGTGAAAATGCTTATTGAAGACGGTTACACAGTAACAATCATAGACAATATGTCAAAAGGGCAAGAACGCTTAATCCATCAAGAAGCAGAATTTCATAAAATAGACTTGACTGATAAGGAGACATTAAAAAGTGTATTCAATAAAAAATACGATGCCATCATCCATTTTGCGGGGTACAAAGCAGCAGGAGAATCCATGAGAAATGCTCCTAAATATAGTCAAAATATTGTGGGTACAATCAATCTTTTAGACTGCATGGTAGAAAATAAAGTACCAAAAATTATCTTTTCATCTTCAGCAGCTGTATACGGTGAACCAGAACGTGGAACCATCGACGAAAATCATCCAACCGTACCAGTTAACTATTATGGATTTGGTAAACTTGCGTGTGAACAAATAATTGAGTGGTACGCAAAAATTCATGCTATTAATTTTGTGAACTTGAGATATTTTAACGTGATCGGGGACGTTGGATTACAGTATAAAGATCCTGCACCTGAAAACATTTTGCCTATCATTGACCAAGTGATTAATGGTGAACGTGAACACCTAACCATCTTTGGTGATGATTACCCCACGCGCGATGGTACCTGTATAAGAGACTACATTGAATTACGAGACCTTGTATACGCACACATTTTAGCGTTACAACTAAATTCGTCAGAAATAATTAACCTGGGAACTGGGACAGGTATGACTGTCCTAGAACTTATTAAAAAAATTGAAACTGAGCGTAATGTTACAATCCCCTACAAAATTGGTCAACGGCGCCCAGGTGACCCTGCGGCCTTGAAAGCTTCTAATGAAAAAGCTAAAAAAATGTTGCATTGGTCCCCACAATGAAATATTTTTATGATACTAACAAGTACGACGATGCCATTGACAGAAGCATTAAAGTGTTTATTGAAAAAATCAAAACTACAAAAAGGTTATATGAATATGTTGACGTCATAGGAATTACAGGAACAGCAGCCCGAGGGCAAGCATATAGCAAAGGTAGCGATATTGATATTTATTGTATCACAAAATACCTAAACCCATTGCATGAACATAAGTTGCAAAAAGTGTTCGCGTCAAGTTTTTCTAATATTAAAATTGATCATTCATTACTTGTTTTTGCACCGAGTGTGCATAATAAACCAGACTTAATGTATTATGAATTTACACATTGTGGCATTAAATTATATGGAAACATGCCAGATAAAATATCCATTAACAAAATTCCAAAGTGGGAAGGAATACGGTTACTGACATTCAAAGGTAACCCTTTCCTTGCATCATTACATACAAATAAATTTGATTATAATTATGCTAAGTTACTCTTGGGCATAGGAGAAGCATTCTTAGTATTAAACAGAACATACGTTGCAGATAGTTTACTACGACAAAAAAAAGTAGTACAAAACAAAATATTACAAAATATTGAAGGGTTCATTGAAGAATATAATACATGTTGCCAATACAAGTTCCATCAAAAAATGTTTGATACTACCAAGGAAGCACGGATCAAAAAAGGGTTAGTTATTTTACAAAAAGCATGGGATCTGTACCTTAGACAGTATTGTGATTCTAACCAAGTTCAACTTGAAAAAATTAAGCCAAGCCCACTACAACAAATTGCAAGCCGTCTATTCTATACTATTAACTACTACAAATATTTCGGAAAAATAAAAGTTACCTTATCTGAACCTTTCATTAAAGAAATTCAGTTAATACAAGAGTATCTTAACACTGAAAATGAAAAACTACGACAAAAAATCTGTGAATCTTGGAAGGTTTCACCAAGATTTTGGTATTCAAAATAAAGATTTACCAGCAATGTCTTTTGGAATTTTATCCTTTAAACCAATTGCTTCAAGCATGGTTGGCATTAGATCAATAACGGAAGGATTATCACCTTTAAGATCCCTGTTACAAAGTAATACACCCAATGAATCTTTATGATCAGGCCAATACCCGTGCATACCTTTCGTATTGAACTTGACTGGTGCAAAATAGTCAGGGAATACTCGAAAGCCCGGATCAACAAGAAACATTAAATTGCCCCATTTATCATCGTCAAACCGAATTTTATATTTCTCTTGTAATGTATCATCTAAATGATTTACATTCTCAATCTGTGAAACAGCGTCAATAATCTGTTGTTTTATAGTATTATCTTTTACCTTGAAGCGTACCATTGTTGAATCGTAGAAGACTAAATAATCCTTAACTGGTTTCAAAGATAATTTATCAACGACTTCTTTTACATTTACTGATCCCTTTACTTCAACCATCCCGTGGTCCGAGAATATAAATAAATTCACGTCACCAAACTTCTTCCTAGCTTCTTCATACATAGCGCTTATCTTTGTGTCAAGTCGTGCCATAATATCATGAATCTCTTTTGAAGTTGGCCCATTGTAATGACCGACAGGGTCAGTTTCGTACACAAAAAAATGGTCCACAACATTATCAGACACAGCCCAGTCCTCAATTTTAATACCTTCACCATATAAGGGGTGGGTACCAGTTGCACATGAAAACATTGAAACTTTATTTTCTTTTAAGATAGTGAAAAAAGTAGGGTCATAATCTAAACTTTGATTATAATTGAAATATCCTGCTTGTTTTGGATCAACACTTGCAGGAACAGGTAAAATTTTTTGTTTATACCATTCAGGAAACAAATTTTTATATTTTGATGCATAAAAAGGAAATTTTAATCCACTAATACCAACTCGACGTATAATAGAAGGTACATACATCAACCACCTCATCCATTTGAAAGGGCTTTTATCTTCTTCAAAACTGTACACCAAAAATTTCCCGTGATCTTCCTGATATTTACTTGTCCAGATTGAAGGATGAATCCCAGCAGAGTATCCTAGCATAGTTCCCAATTCAGAATAGTAATTCTCACTCTTCAATTTATGAAGAAAAGGCGTATTATGTCTTGTTATGTAATCAGACCGTACTGCATCCACAAAAAATATTAACGTTTTCATTTTGTTATTCTCTCAAAACTCTCTTTGAACTTGTCACATTGATTTTTTTTATTATACATCATCGCTTTCTGACGCAAATTATCCAACAACAACGACCTATGGTCTTCAGACATGTTAATCATATTTATCATTGAATCTGCAATAGCTTTATAGTCGTCTTGATCAGTAACTACTACATCGGTTTTTAAAACTTCTGCATTACCATTCCTCATCCCTAACAATGGGGCCACACCAGAAAGTACATACTCAAGGCCACTACAACCAAACGGTTCAAAAACGCTAACATTATACCCCACTATTGATCTGCTTGTATACTTCGAAAAATCGGTTTTCCAACCTTCAAAATGCACATTATTCAAATTTAAAATTTGTACTTCGTTTTTTAATTGATCTTTTTGTGGGCCGTCACCAACAATCCATAAATTCGTGTTCTTGAACTCTGATTGTACTAATTGGAAAGCCCGTAATAAATTAAGAAGATTTTTTTCAGGAGATAGCCTGCCTATGTAAAGAATATCTTTGGCTTCTTTTTTAGTATTAAAATGGTATCTTTCAGTATCAACAAATGGGTAAACCACAGGAATATCATATGGCAATGATAAAGATTTTTGTATAAAATTTTTACTAATCTCACTGTCAGAAATTACATTATCAATACTACCCAAAAAAAAATCGAAGTACCATTTTTTAACACCACGTAAATTTGGATAGGTCATATGAAAAAGTGCATCCGCATCATGATATACAATCTGTATATCTTTACGTAAAACTTTCAAGATACGAGCAAAATATAGTCCCGCAAAACCTTCGCAAAGTAAGTTTGAACCTTTACTAATCTTAACATAATAATAAGGTAATGTGATCATACAGAAAAACGGAATTAAAATGAAAGGCATCCAGCTCGGAGAAGGTTTGATTATAGTTGCTTTAATTGCTTGGGCAAAGCCTTGATGTACAAAATGGGACTTTGGTATATTCTGAATAAAATAGTTCATTTTTTACAAGACCACAGAAATACATGAGCAAAAAAATTACGGTTTATATTCCGAAACAAGCCTTTGAAGCCAGATATCTTCACATCAGAAAAATACTTCTTTAGTAATCTACTTAATATCTGCAAATTAAAAAAACGAATGTGTTCGTCATTGAATGCTTTTCCTGGCCTGTTTAGTAAAAAACCCATACGTGCCCGAAGATTAAAGGCATTTGGCGTAGACCCAACAAACGATCCACCTCTCTTAAGAACTCTACCTGATTCTTTGATTATTTCTTCATAGTAAAATAAATGTTCAATTACCTCTGAAAGAATCACCATATCAAAAGTTTCATCAGGGAATGGCAATGGATCACCATCAAAACCAGCTTCGATTGCTTTAACACCATATGTCTCCTCCATATATTTTACAGCATGAATATTGAAATCAACAATAGTTACATCATTGTCTTTTACAAAATATTTAGTAACATCACCAAATTGACAACCTAAATCTAATATCTTTAAACCAGAAGGATTACCTGCTAAAGCATACAACGCTGCACCTCTATCAGAAACTTTTAGGTGCTTATTTCCTTCAACATTTATTCTTGTATGAGCATTCTCATAAAAATTTTTTAGATTCATAATAGATCTTATACCGTTTTATTTATATGTTTATAGGAACATAAACTCATTACACACCAAAAAATACACAAGACCATAAGAGAATATATACGAACACCCTATCAAAACCATAAAAACTTCTCGTAAATCTGAATTTTAGATATTAATTTCTAGAGTATACAACCTCCAAATCACCCCGGGTAATTAATTTACACAAAGCAATCATTACTAAATAAAGAAATAGGCTGAATATAAATGTTAGAATCAAACTTGTCAAACCTGAAATTGGTATCAAAGACTTAGATATGAAAGTCAAGTATAAAGCATATAATATGTTACAAAATATGATCTTTGTGAAAAGACCATAATCTATTGATAAAACAGTCAATTTTGTACAGATTAATACGAATGCAACAAAAACCATCAGTGCATAACTAATCAGTGTTGCAAATGCAGCTCCGTTAAGACCAATGATATTGATAAGCGTGTAATTAAAAATTATATTTATTATCCCACCAAAGATAATTATTTTATTGTTTATTTCGGGTAAATTAAAACTATTAAATAATATTGTTAATAGTCCAAATACAGTGGAAATAATTGAACTAACTGCTAATATCTTCAATGCACTACTCGCACCAATATATTCCAACGGAAATAGAAATCTCAATATACTATTGGAATGTATACACATGAAAATGCTGACAGGTATGATCGTAATGAGTAAATATTTAAAAACTAGATTCACGTATAAGTTCATAGATTGTATCTTTTTTTGGTTATATAACTCAAGAATAACAGGCATTAAAACTACAGTAAAACATGATAAAAAGAAGGTTGGTAATTTAGCTATGGGAACAGCAATATTATACAAACCTACCGTTTCAAAATTAGTTAATATCGTAAGCATATAGGTGTCCATATAATTTAATATGTAAGTACTGGCTAGAAAAAGAACATTAGCATTAGCAAATTTAATTACCTTTGGAATATAATTTGTGTTAGAACTTTTTTGGGAAGTATTATTGGCAAAAAATCTCTTGTAAATATACCAACTAAACACAGGGAATAGCAATAAATGCGATAAGAATAAACCGATTACAGGAGATAACATACCTAACCCTAATTTAAAACAAATCAGTGTAAACACGAGCAAGAATATGTTTCTTGTAAGGTCATACAAAGAATAAATTTTTAGTTGTTTCAAAACACGAGTTATTATCAAGATAAATTGAAAGAAAACCTCGTAAAGAGCATAAAAAATCGCTAGAGAGATTAAAATAAAAGCACCACCAGAGGATTTCAGATAATACTGTTCAATTATTGATGAACAAGATATAACTATTATTAAAAATAGCGCTGCTGTTTTAAACTTAAAACTAAAATAGTAACGAAGTAAGTCTAGTAAACCAGTATTATCCCGTTTAGTCATGCAAAGAGATGCAAAGCGTACAAATGCCTCATTTCTGCCAAAAGGAATGAATGTAATTGCAAAAAGAATTAAAGAAACAACACTATAATACAAACCATAATCAGCAACACTTAGATTTATGGCCATTAGATACCTAAATAGATAAGCCGATATACTGATTAGTATACTAGTTATAATCATCCATTTTGTACCATTGATTATATCTTGCTTTAATCCCATGTTGCTACCTTACTTAGTATTTCGTGTACTTGTACATTTTTAATAGCGTCATTTCTTGTACAAATTTTTGCATTACAATGAGTACATCTTTGTTCTGAATTGATCAGAATAGAGCTATTACCGTATGGAGACATAACATTTAGATCAGTGGTTGAACTGTAAATAACTATACTTGGTATTCTGAATGCCGAAGCAACGTGACTAGACATAGACTCCAGACAGATTACCTTCCCACATTCAGGGATCAAAGCAAAATATTCTCTCAGACTGACTTTACCAGCCATGTTTATGGCATTGGTACCCTTACAGACTATAGTGGATCTTTTAATATCATTATCAAAAACTAATACACAATAACTTTGTTGCAATTCCTTAATCAATTTATTGAAATTATGTAATGGCCATTGTCTTTTTTGATCGGTCGTTCCAGGATTAATGCCCATAATGGGTTTTGACATATTTAGTGAAGTAATAAGCTGTTTTGCCTGACTTTTTTCTGTTTCAGATAAAAATATTTGTGGTGACGATATCTTATTACAACCTAGTAAATTCAAATTTTGTAGAATCATGTGTTGCGAATGATCACACACAATATGTTCTGATAGCAAAAAACCTAAGCCCCGATACCTATAACCAATTGAATATCGACCTAATAAACAAGCCAACAAAATGTTTCTTGGTTCCGTATGTAAATCATACACAAGATCGTACTTCCTAAAATTTTGCAGTGTGAACCTTAACACATTAAAATATCCACAGGAATCGTTCTTATGTAACCAAGGAGTGTTCAAACAAATGACTTCATCTACATTAGGATTATTTTGTAAAACGCTGGATGAGGATGACCTACATAACACTGTTATTTTAGAGTCAGGGTATCTCTTTTTAGCTTCAAAGAAAAAGGGAGTAGCCAGTACCATATCCCCAATATAGTCATTTTTCAAAATAAGAATGTTATTAATCGATTTTGGTTTCTTAATTAGAAAGCGAAATGGACGGAATATGATACTGCACATTAAGTCAAAGCAGAATAAAAAAGGTACGTAAATCTTGTTTACCTTATACTTTATCATTTATAAAAAACACCTAAAATATTAATGGAGAATGGACCATCATCACCACCGAATCGCATCTGGACAAAAGACTTAATATTTTCTAAGTATGCAAAAATAAAGAATATAGTAGAACCAATTAAAGTTTTAAACGAAGTCGTGTTAATCATGGGATATTTAATAGGTAGTACCTCACACTTGCTGTACGAAGAAAAAAGCTGCTTCAAACTTTCAGTGCAAAATGGTGTGTTATGGGTTAAGTCAGACATATATTTTTTTAAACCCATACTATTCAGGACATTTGGAACTTCAATTAAACAAAAGCCACCTTCATTCAATGTATCATACATCTGTTCAACTAATACATAACATTGGTCCTTTGGCATATGTTCAAGTACATGTTTCATTACAATTACATCGAATTTTTTAGTATTTTCTTTCAAAAACGATGCAATCTCATCTTGTATAATTACGATATCATTCATATCCGCTACAGATTGGATACAATCTTTGTCTAAATCTACCCCAGTAATATCTGTGCACCCTGAAGCTTGAAGATACCTCAATAAATTACCATTACTGCCGAATCCTAATTCCAAAATAGATAAATCTTTATCAAGGAAAAAACGCGCATAATTTCTTCTTATAAACTTCTGATTATGAGCAAAATGATAGTTGCTAGCGCCTCTTATATTATGATTCCCTGACTGAATCAATTTAAGGTTTTTATTCATGTTTCTCT
>CABZYC010000004.1 GCA_902529885.1 uncultured Candidatus Woesearchaeota archaeon
ATTCTTTGTTACGAATCATACCTTGACCACGAGCATCCAAACTCTGGCATACTAAACCAGTTATACGAGAAATCATGAACACACTAAACCCGTGCTCAGCATTAAAATCCCAATCAGCTAATAACACTGCAAGTAAACCATCAATGTTTAAATGGATACGTTTACCTTTAATTTCTTCAAACAAGTCTTCTACCTTCTCAGCGAAACCAAGATGCTCACTTTTATACCCAATCTCAGCCATATAATGAACCATCATTTTAACACGAGGATCACCAGTTTTATAATGACGGTGGCCAAAACCAGGCATACGCTTCTTTTCAATAAGTTGTTTAACAGTATCTTCATTAAAATCCTGTAAGATTGGTACTAGATCCGCGCCCGCGCCACCATGTTTACTACCCATGGATAATAATCCAGCGGACACCGCGTTGTTTAATGGAACCTTCGTGATCGCGACCGTTCGTACGACCATGCTACTATTGGTATTGGAACCATGGTCAACCATTAAAATCAGCATACGTTCAAATAATAATAATTCGTGATTGCTCGGTTCACGCTGCGCTAACATCACAAAAATGGTGTGCGTAAAACTACCGTTGTCAAACTCTTTACTAAGCGTAGTCATGCCCAAATCCACATCGTTCTCAATCAATTTCATAATAACTCCTTCACCTTCGCCACAATGCCATGGTGCAGATGTACTACATGAACGCCTGCCTCTTTAAGTAATTTCACTTTGGTTTCCCATCTTCCATTATCACCTTCAATGATAGCCCCGGCGTGACCAAGACTTATATCTTCAAACCGGCTCGCAAATTTGCCTGCAATGAATGCAACGACAGGTTTACTGTACCCGTGCTCAATGATATAACGTGCAACGTTCTCTTCCATATCACCGCCAATCTCACCATACAACACAACCACAGTCGTATCATCATCAGACTCAAACAGTTTCAATATATCAAGCATGGTACTGCCCGTAATAATATCACTCCCAATACCCACAACTGTTGACTGCCCAATCCCTGCCTGTGTCAAACCTAGAGCTGTCTCACTGCACATGCCGCCGCTCCGACTAATTATTCCCACAGGACCTTTAGAAAAAGAGATTTGACTCTTGCCGCTTGCAATACTCCCACACTTACTCGCGCCCGCACTGTACACGCCAACGCTTGACGGACCAATAATGCGTGCACCATATTTTTGTGCTAACGCGTAACAATAAGCAGTATCGTGAACCGGAACATTCTCTGTCACAACAACAATGAGTTTCACGCCAGCTTCAATAGCTTCCACCATAGCAGCCTTCACAAAGCGTGGGGGTACATAGACCACGGTACAGTCAACGTCCACATCTTCCATAGTATTGTACACAGGTACCCCGTGAACTTCTTGCCCACCTTTACCTGGCGTGACACCGGCAACCACATTGGACCCAGCCGCCAGCATGGTTTCGCATGCCCGAGAACCTTGTTTACCAGTGATACCCTGAATACAGTACCGCGTATTTTCATCCACTAAAATCATAATTGCTCCTTAAGATGCTCAACAACTTGGGTTAAACTCGTTGTTTCGTCATAATACGTAATGTTAAGCCCGCACTCTTGCTTGAGTTTTTCAATTGCTTTCTTCGCTAGACCATCGTTCGGGCCAGCGCGCCGAATAATGATTGGATATGATGGCTTAACTTCTTTAAGCACAGTAATCAGTCCTTGTAAAGTAGCATGAATATCCGTGAAGTTTGCTACCACACCAGCAACTAATAACGCTTTCAAGTTCGGGATTGACAACACAATGCGTGCAAGTGCTTCCACCTTCTCTTGTGGGGGGTTACCACTATACTCTGTATAATTCGCTGGGTGCAACCCATAATGCTCTAGTGCGTCCATTAAAGTCATGGTCGCACCGCCACCAGATGTCATAATACCAATGTCACCGTCAAGATCCATATACGTTTTCCCGGCAACGCCCCGGTGATCGTTCTCATCAATTTTACGTGCAGAAATCTCTCTAGTTGTCGCTTTACGGTTCAACGTCCGTTCACTGAGCGTAGTAGATCTACGATAATTTGCATCGTCGTCCGTGACCGCTACACAATCAAGCGCCACACCGTTCACCAGCGGGTTAACTTCCAACATGCGCAAATCATGATCAACAAAACAATGGTATAATTTGCATACTGTGTCACGCAGATGCTCTGGTAAACTGTTTACCTGTCTTTCGATTGGTTCAAGGATATTCACTATTATTATAGTATTGTCAGCAGACTCAATGGCAGAACCACCATCTTGACTTACAATTATTTGTGGTGATCGTACACTCCGATTAAAAATAATGCCTATGTACCATTCATCAACAATGTCTACAAGTGGCTCCCACGTGATAACGTCAACGGTTTCACCATTGAAATTGTTCTCTTGCCATTTGCTCGTGAACGAGTGTGCTTGCTCTTCATTTTGTACTACTTGTACACCGCCATGTTTACCTCGGCCGTTTTGTTGCACTTGCACTTTCATAACGCAAGGATAGACTAGCTTAGTATCATGCACAATGGTACAAGGATTGAAAGGAATGTAACCTTCAAGTAACGGTTTACTTTCGTACTCTTTAAGCTTCATAATAATATTAATGAAAAAGTATTCTTAAGTGTTATGAAGTAGTTTGCCTATTACACAGGTGTCTGCATAAAGACTATTATCGTACCATACATCTAGTTTTTTATGTCTTAATCCAAGTACGTATTAAAGCAAATATATTAGAAAAACCAATCTATTAACTCTTTAGACATTTCATATTAAAAGTAATATGTAAAATATATTAATGCATATATTTCCCCCATACATTTTTAAACAAACCCTTACCACCAAATATGTGAGTATTATTCTCACAAGGATATTTAATGAAATTTACAGATTTAGGAATCAGCGACCCCGTAGCTAAAGCGGTTGCTGCACAGGGTATTGTTGAACCTACAACAATTCAGGAAAAGTCTATCCCCATGATTTTAGAAGGGAAAGATGTTATTGGTATTTCGCGTACAGGTAGTGGTAAGACTGCATCATTCGGAATCCCGCTCATTGAAATGATTGATACTAACAAACGGTTACAAGGTCTTATCATAACACCTACTCGAGAACTTGCAGTACAAATTAGTCAAGAACTTGTTAAGTGGAGTAAACATAAGCCAATGAACATTGCTACCATCTACGGCGGAGTAAGCATTGCACCACAACAAAAAGCTATCAGGACTGCACACATTGTTGTAGCAACCCCAGGTAGATTATGCGACCATATCCAGCGTGGTAACATCACACTTAAACAAATTAAAACATTCATTCTAGACGAAGCTGACAAAATGGTAGAGATGGGTTTTGTCGAAGATATTGAGCGTGTGTTAGCAGTAACAAACCCTGAAAGACAAATCTTATTATTCGGTGCTACTATCAGTGATGAAGTTGGTTACATTAAACGAACTTATATGAAAAAGCCAATGATGGCAGAAGCACAATTGCATGTTGACAAAGATTTACTTGAACAATATTATGTTGATATTAACCAAAACATGAAGTTTAGTTGTCTTATGCATCTTATTAAAGAAAGTAATTATGAACGTATGATCATTTTCTGTTCTACTAAAAGAATGGTAAGTTTAGTACAACATAACCTTAGAGAATACAATTTCAAAGTTGGAGCTATCCACGGAGATTTAAGTCAAAGTAAACGGTTACTATCAATTGAAAAGTTTAACAAGGGTAAAATCAACATTTTATGTGCGTCAGCAGTGGCAGCACGAGGAATAGATATTCGAGGCGTTTCACACGTTATCAACTACGACCTTCCGCGTGATCCACAAGAGTATGTGCACCGCGTAGGTCGTACAGCACGAGGTGGCGGTTCAGGTATTGCAATTACATTACTTGCTCAACATGAACACCCGTTATTACGTAACATCATAAAACGGTATAAAATACCGTTAGAAGAAATGGAGCTACCTAAAATTGAAAGGTACACGTTCCATAATCCTAATCCACGTAATCGTAGTAACCGTGGACACGGTGGAAGACAACGGCGTGGTGGACCACGACGTAACTCATTCAGTGATAGACCACCACGCCATGGTAGAAATAGGTTGTCAAGAGGTAACAGAGATGATTCATCAGATAATTCAAGAGGTAGATACAGGTCTAGAAGAGAATCGTCTGGAGACTCAGGTGGATACAAATCTAGAGGACCTAGAAGAGAATCGTCTGGAGACTCAGGTGGATACAAATCTAGAGGACCTAGAAGAGAATCGTCTGGTAACTCAAGCAGGTACAAATCTAGAGGACCTAGAAGAGAATCATCTGGTAACTCAGGCGGGTACAATTCAAAAGGACCTAGAAGAGAATCGTCTGGTAACTCAGGCGGGTACAATTCAAAAGGACCTAAAAAGCCTCGGCGAGCTCGTAACAAATAAATAGTACATATATCTTGTCCGTTGTAGGTATACGATGGATACAAAATATTTTTTTTCAATATTATTACTCATTAGCATGTTAACAGCATGTAGTGGGTTAGAAGTAACAGCGACAGGTGAAGCTATTTTTCAAGTGAACCAAAGTGTGTGTGGTGACAACGAATGTACAACGAACGAAAATGTTCTAACATGTCCTGAAGATTGTAATGAACAAAACGAAATTGTCACACAAGATATAATTATAGAAAATACTTCAAGTACCATAACTGAAAATGATCTTGACGGTGACGGAATTAGTAACAATGAAGAAGAAGATTATGGCACAAACCTTTACGCCTACGACACAGATAATGATGGTGTGAGCGATTATGATGAAATAAATGAGTATTCCACAGATCCAACCAACACCGATTCTGACCTCGACGGGTTAAGTGACGGTGAGGAAATAAATGATCATGGTACAGACCCATTAAATCCTGATAGTGATAATGATGGTAGAAATGATGGTGAAGAAACAAATTATGATGGTACAGACCCATTAAATACTGACAGTGATAATGATAGCTTATTAGATGGAGAAGAGTACAATTTAGGAACTAACCCTAATAATAAAGATTCAGATAATGACTGTCTAACAGATTTTGCAGAAGTTAACACGTATTATACAAACCCGTTAACAACCGATACAGACCCAGACAACGATGAACTTGACACTTGTCAAGAAATTGATGAGGGAACATTACCGTTTAAAAATGATAGTGATAATGATGGTTTTTTAGATAATGTTGACCCTAACGCAATGGATAATAGTGTGTACCCAGACATAGTGTACATTGTACGGCCAACTGAGGTTATAGCACTTTATACAAGTACAGGTAATGAATTATGGGACAGTGACACTTCATCCTGGCCAGATCCAATGAGTACAAGTTCACTTATTACTAATTCAGTCACAGGTAACGGAAACGTTTATGTTGGTACAGAAGATGGTATAATAGCTTTACAACAAGGCACAGGAAGCATGGTTTGGCACGTAAACTTAGAAAAAGAGGTTACAGGAATTGCATACAATAATAATATTGTATACACAATAGCTGAGAATGCACTGTATGCGCACGATACAAGTAACGGTAATTTGGTTTGGAATTATCAAATTGGTGAAGGACTGCATAAAAATGATGCTGCAAACCCCATCATTGTTGGTAACCATCTCTATATGCAAGGAAAGTATTATACAGCTAAAGTTGATCTTGATGGTAACGAAGTGTGGAGCATAGAATCAAGTAATCCTAACGGAGCAACCTTGTATATGGGTAACACACACCTTTATGTTCCATCCTCATCAGAAGTATTAGTTTTGAGTAGTACAGGAAATGTTGAATTTACATTAAAAGCAGATAGTACTCCTAACGATATGGGTAACACACCATGCCAAGAAGTTGCAGGCATAACAGAGTATGATGATACACTTTACGTGTTATGGACCGAGGCAGGTAGTTACGAATATTGTAGTACAGAACTGGTTGCATATGATAACAGCATAGAAATTTCATCGTTAAGTGTTAGCAACGAGCTTGAAACAACAAACAGGCTTATTGGACCATCAGAGATCATTCGAAATCAAGACGATTTATTCTTCATAGTAAATGATCAAATTAATACTTACTTCTTGGATGTATCAACAAATAACAAAGTAGTATCATTAAACAAATATGAAAATATTAATAATATCCAGCATAGTAAAATGATGGAAAAAGAAGGTTATGTTTATCTTGCACATGATAACGGTGATATTAAAAAATACGAAAAAACGTCTGTTGAATGGAGCATAGAACATTCTTGTGGGTGAAAATATAACCTTATACCCTTCACCTTAGATTTTATATAGGTTTATCACACCATTAATTGAATGAAACTAAAAAATGTGTGGTTTATACCCATTATATTCTTCATAATAATCAGTTTAGTAATATTTGGACCTTACCTTCTAAAAAATGTTAACGAAAATAATATTCTGGATAAAACATTAAAGTTTAAACAAGAAAATAAAATGTATGAACAAGACCTTGGAACTTTTGTCCCTGAGCCTACCCCAGAGCTTGTCACAGAATCAATTATTACAAATGCACCAGTTTACCTTTACCTTTTTACGCATACTGAAGATCACATTAATCACGAGCTTAGCGAAGAACGGTACTTACGCCTTGCACCAACGGTATCAAGCATGAACAGTTTATATCCAGAGTCAAATATTGTTTGGAACATTTTTTTTCAGGGGTCTGATGCACTCACTGTACTTGAACGTAATGAAGACACAGGAGTAGTGGATATGCTGCAAGAGTACGCAAGTGAGGGCGTGATAACTTTTGCGTACCATGGAGTGCATGAACCTGTTACACTACAAAAACCAGAAAAAACTTTAGGAGAAAACCCAAGCTGGACAGATATTGTTAACAGTATTAACAACTGGACAACGTGCCAGCGTGACCCAGTTTTTGGTGGTTGTATAGAAAATAGTGGAGGCGGTATTCAAGCAGTACAACAAATTGGCCAGGTAGATTCAGTGAGCGGAGTAGGGATTGTACTAGGATTATTAGAAACGGGTGCAGGCAAACATGCTATTGACAAAAATCTGAATAATCGGTTATTAGGATTCGGTTTTAGTGATCACGCTCCCGCAGGACCAGGTTATAACGAGGTTGTCAAAGAGTTAACAACCATCCTCTCACCCGCTGTTGATACAACGCCAACACTTTTTTGGATGGACGACGTTATACGAACTAACGATGCAGGATTGTACCTTACTGGGTCACTAGATCTTAAAAATGATCCAATGATGACTTCAAAAGTGCTTGAATCCGTAGACCGTACACGCCCAAACATTTACCATGCAGTGTTTGCTAGCAAGTACATTTATACCATGAAAGGTACAAGCCCAACAAATTATGCTTACGCTAACCCTCTTAACCCAGAACTTCCCGAAAACATGATTAATGAAGAAAACACAATTGAACGGTACTACCAAAATAGTATTGATAACCTTGAATATTTGGCTGGGGATTACATGCAAAATACCAACACACAGTTTATTAGTAGTAATGAAATTAAAGAATTGGTTGCACCAGCTGAATATTGGGAAGTAACAGATGAACAGCTTGACGTTTTAGCACGATGGACTTTAACAAAAACTGATAATGGACAACTTCCAAACTTTGTGTCTGACGGAACAGAATATTATTCATTACGTGACACACTTATTCTTCTTTCTTCAGCATTAACAAACCCTAATGAAAATGTTATAGAGTTACAGTTAGGGTATGGTCCTTTAGAAGGTGTTATTGTACAACGCCCAGTAAGAGTTGAAACCGAAGAAATGATAGAAATTGCAAATTATATTAACGGTAACATTAATTCTGGGTATACAGCAGAATGGCAAACAGTCCCACTAAACATTGTTGAATCAAGCTACACCTTAGATTCAGGTGATAAAATTAATACGGCACAACTTTTGTACGCGCTCGCTGCAGTGTACGCATCAAATTATGCTGAGGAACCACTGGATTCTTTCATAATACCAATGTTAGAACCAATGCCGGCAACTTTACTACATCTTGAAGGTTTAGAATGTACATCATGTGAAGGTAGCAGTTGGTCACTAAAACCTGCGCGTATCCCTCAATAAACTTTATTTTTTGTTTTTATCAATTAAACTTTAATATTAAACATCATTATCCATCAAAATGAAGTTTAAACTGTCTGCACCGTACAAGCCAGCGGGTGGCCAACCAGAAGCAATTAAACAGCTAATTAATAAATTAGGAACCAGGCAGGTGTTACACGGTATCACTGGATCAGGTAAAACTTTTGTTTTAGCAAACGTTATCAAAGAACAAAATAAGCCCGTGCTAGTACTTGCACACAATAAAACGTTGGCTGCACAATTATACCAAGAACTTAAACAATTTTTCCCAGAAAATAGGGTTGAATATTTTATATCATACTACGATTATTATCAACCAGAAAGCTATTTACCAACTTCTGACACTTACATTGAAAAAGATGCTACAGTGAACGAAGAGATTGATAAAATGCGGTTACGTGCTACAGCAAGCTTACTATCGCGTGACGACGTTATTATTGTTGCATCAATAAGTTGTATCTACGGTATAGGTGACCCAAAAGAGTATAAGCAACTATCTTTAAAGTTTAAACAAGGGCAAGAGATGGATCGGGACGATATTATACACCGTCTTGTCGAAATGCAGTATACACGTTCAGACATGTTAGAACCCGGTCGGTTCCGGTTCAAAGGTGAGACCTTAGAAGTATGGCCCGCGTACGATAACGAAATTGTGCGCATAGACTTTTTTGGTGACGAAATTGAGAGTGTCACTACACGTGATAAAGTTACAGGTGCACAAATTAGTGAGCTTGAAACACTTCGTGTATATCCAGCAAAGCATTTTGTTGTTGGCGAAGACAAGATTGAAAAGGCAATGCAAGATATTAGAAATGAGCTTGAGAAATGGGCACCACAATTAAGCGAGCTTGAACGACAACGTTTGACACAACGTATAACGTATGATTTAGAGATGATTAGTGAACTTGGGTACTGTAACGGTATTGAGAATTATTCCCGGCACTTTGACGGACGTAAAAAAGGTACCCCACCGTTCACCTTATTAGACTTTTTCCCAGAAAATTTCTTGTTCATCATTGATGAAAGTCATCAAACAATACCACAATCGCATGCAATGTATAAAGGTGATCTTGCACGTAAAAAAAACCTGGTAGATTTCGGCTTCCGGCTTCCGTCAGCTTATGATAATCGTCCACTTAAATTTCCTGAGTTTGAACAGTATCTTAACAACACAATCTTTGTATCTGCAACACCTGCAAACTATGAAGTTGAGTGTAGTACACAAGTTGTAGAACAAATTATTCGACCGACCGGTTTGTTAGACCCTTTAATTGAAGTTAGAGCAACACAAGGGCATGTAACAGATGTACTTAACGAAATTAAAAAGTGTCCAGACAAAATACTAATTACTACTTTAACAAAGCGTATGGCAGAAGACCTTACTGATTATCTTGCAAAAGAAGGTGTAGAAGTACGTTATATGCACAGTGACATTGACAGTCTTGACCGTATTGAACTAATAAGGTCTCTACGCGCAGGAGAATTTAAAGTGCTTGTTGGAATTAACTTGTTACGTGAAGGATTAGACATCCCGGAAGTAAGCCTTGTATGTATATTGGACGCAGACAAACAAGGGTTCTTACGTAACGAGCGTAGCTTGATACAAACTATTGGGCGTGCTGCACGTAACGAGAACGGACGAGTAATCATGTATGGTAACACTGTTACAGATAGTATGCAACAAGCAATCGATGTTACAAGTGCACGAAGAAAAAAACAAGTTGAATATAACAAAAAACATAATGTTGTGCCGCGTACTATCATTAAAAAAGTTGAACATAAAAAACGCGAAATTAAAGGTGTGAAACATCTTGGTAAATCAGATCTTAAACGCAAGATTAATGAGGTTGAACTTGAAATGAAAATTGCTTCAGACGCGTTAGACTTTGAAAAAGCAATCGAACTACGAGATGTTCTTGCACAACTCAAATTTGCGCTAAAAGAGCAATAAGATTAATTGTGGTGTTCCTTCATTTCATTGCTCTAATAGTTTAATGATTGATAACTACACATTAATGGAAAAATAACATTAAATTAGTGTAGATGAGTCTGCGTGAGCAGGGTCATCTACACTATATTTTTATACTCTTAAACAAACCATTATACTATACGTTTCTAACTAAATTAGTAAGAAGGAGAAGGAGAAATGTTATTTTCACAGGCTTTTATTTACTATATAGTTAACATTGTTCAAAAAAATGTTGTGGATAACAATTATAAAGCAACAAGTATGATCAAGACTATGTTAAAAGATGTAGTGGTAAAAGGTGCTCGGCAACATAACCTTAAAAACATTGATGTTTGCATACCACGTAACAAGCTTACAGTGATCACTGGACTCTCTGGATCAGGAAAATCATCGTTAGCCTTCGACACAATTTATGCTGAAGGACAACGTCGCTACGTTGAATCGTTATCATCGTACGCACGCCAGTTCTTAGGCATTATGCAAAAACCTGACCTTGACAGTATTGAAGGATTATCACCAGCAATTAGTATTGAACAAAAAACAACCTCAAAAAATCCGCGGTCCACAGTTGGCACTGTCACAGAAATATATGATTATTTACGTTTATTATACGCACGGATTGGAATAGCATATTGTCCTAAGTGTCAAGAGCAAATTAAACCTGTGTCTGCAGAAACCATTACAGAACGTATCATGGCCAACCAGGATAAAAATTTGATTATTCTTGCACCAATGATACGAGGTAAAAAAGGTACACATGAAGCCGTGTTTGAAGAACTTATCAAAGATGGGTTTAACAGAGTACGGGTTAACAGTAAAATCTACAAGCTTGACAATATTAAACATGAAATTACGCTTGGACGCTACGAAACACATTATATCGAGGCCGTCATTGATAGATTAAAAATTAAAAGTTCTAGTAAACGGCGTGTCGCGGAAGCAGTAGAGCATGCGTTAACAAAAGGGAAAGGGACAATGATCGTCCTTGACATTGACAAACGTGCAGATGTTGAATCAACAAGAAAAGTGCAAGGTGCAGGTGAAACGGTGTACACAAATTATGGTGCGTGCCAAAAACACCCAGACATAACCTTTGAAGAATTGCAACCGCGCATGTTCAGTTTTAATTCACCGCATGGTGCTTGTGAAAAGTGTTCTGGAATTGGCGAACGTATGGAAGTTGACCCAGAATTACTTATTCCAAACACAGCATTAAGCATTATGGACGGCGCAATTAGTGTTTATAGTAAAATGGATATTAAATGGCGTGCACAACAAATTACAGTTGTAGGAAAAAAATATAAGTTTGATGTATGGACACCCATTAACAAATTTACAAAAAAACAGTTAGATATTTTATTATACGGGTCGAACGATACGTTCAGTGCACGATGGTCAAACGGTGCCCAAATGAACTTTGAAGAAGGGTGGGAAGGAATCATACCACAAACAACGAGGTTGTACAGATCAACCTCGTCAGAGTACAGAAAAAAGAAGATTGAAAAGTATATGAGATCTTTACCTTGTCATAGTTGTAAAGGTGATAGACTAAAACCTAAGATGTTATCAGTACATGTTAACAAGAAAAATATAGTAGAAGTTACAAAGCTTAGTATTGAAGAAGCACTAGAATTTTTTGAGAGATTACCTCAAAAATTATCTGATACAGACAATTTTATTGCAAAACAAGTACTCAAAGAGATTAGTGACAGGCTACAATTTTTGGTGAATGTTGGACTTGGATACCTTAACCTTTCTCGTACAGCCCGCACATTGTCTGGAGGAGAAGCACAACGAATACGGCTTGCTACACAAATTGGCGCAAACTTAATGGGGGTACTCTACGTTCTTGATGAACCGTCAATTGGATTACACCAGCGCGATAATGAAAAACTCATTAAAACATTGCACAAGCTCCGGGATCTTGGGAACACAGTTCTTGTTGTTGAACATGACGAAGATACCATGAAAGCTTCAGATTACATTATCGATCTTGGACCCGGTGCAGGCGTGCACGGAGGAAACATTGTAGCCCAAGGTACACCACAAGAAATTATGGCGAACGAACACTCAATGACAGGAGCGTACCTTCGCGGTGCAAAAATGATTGAAACGCCACCATCAAGACGTAAATCACCAGAAAACATAAGTATTAAAGGGTGCCAGCAAAACAATTTACAAAATGTTAGCGTGGACCTTCCAACCAAAGTGTTATGTTCAATCACAGGAGTTAGTGGGTCTGGAAAATCAAGTTTAATGAATCAAACACTTATGCCGGCTTTACGTAAAAAACTGGGATTAAACCACGGGAAAATAGGGACACATAAAAAAATGGACGTTCCAACAGATGTTCGTTCTGTAGTAATCATTGATCAAGAGCCTATCGGGCGAACACCGCGTAGTAATCCAGCTACATACGTTAAAATGTTTGATAATATCCGTACACTTTTCGCAGGCACAAAAGAAGCTAAACGACGAGGGTACAGGCCGGGCCGATTCAGTTTTAATGTGCAAGGTGGAAGATGCGAAATGTGTACTGGTGACGGCCTAATTTGTATTGAAATGAACTTTTTGCCAGACGTCTACGTGCAATGTGAAGATTGTAATGGAAAACGTTACAATAAAGATACACTCGAAATCTTGTATAAAGAAAAAACCATTGCAGACATTCTTAATATGACTGTGGAAGACGCATTAACATTCTTTGAACACCACCGAAGTATCCATCGTAAAGTACAAACGTTGTACGATGTAGGGCTTGGGTATTTAACGTTGGGGCAAAGTGCCACCACATTATCAGGGGGTGAAAGTCAGCGAATAAAACTTACGCGAGAACTTGCAAAAGTCAAAAAAGGGCACACAGTCTACTTACTTGATGAGCCAACCACAGGATTACATTTTGAGGATACCAGAAAGTTGTTAGAAGTGTTAAACAGGCTTGTTAACAAAGGTAACACAGTGTACGTAATAGAACATAACCTAGACGTTGTAAAAAATAGTGATTATGTAATAGACCTTGGACCAGAAGGCGGTAAAAATGGTGGAACCATTATTGCAGAAGGTACACCTGAAGAGATTATGTTGACAGACACGTATACCGGCCAATTTTTAAGAAAACAATAAATAATGTTTATTCTACAAGTATAACTATGACAGCACCATTCTCATTAAACATGTTACCTAAACAGCCAGGCGTATACATGTATAAGGATGCACGTGACGACATAATTTATGTTGGGAAAGCTAAACAATTACAAAAACGAATTAAACAATATTTCACAAAAAACCAAACATTAAAAACAAAAGTTCTCGTCAAAAATATTGTTAGTGTAGAAACAATTATTACCAACACAGAAATTGAAGCTTTATTATTAGAAAATAAACTGATTAAACAGTATAAGCCAAAATATAATATTAACCTTAAAGACAGTAAAACTTATGCATACCTTAAAATGACGGATGAAAAGTATCCACGTCTTATGCTTACACGTACTGCACGTAAAAGTAAACGTCATCCTAACGAAACATATTATGGGCCGTTCACCAATTCGTACCATCGTAGACGCTTACAAATCTTGGCAACTAAACTTTACAAACTTCGTACTTGTCGAAACTTGCCAAAAACAGCGTGTTTAAATTATCATCTTGACCTTTGCACAGCACCGTGCATTAACAAAGTAAACAAACAGCAGTATGAAGAACAAGTTAAATTAGCAAAAAAGTTTCTTAACGGTGAAACAAAAAGTATTGTGAAAGAATTAAGAAGTTCAATGCATAAAGCGTCAGATGAAATGAAGTTTGAACGTGCACTCGAACTTAGAGACTCATTACGCGCCATAAAAAGTTTACAAGAAAAACAAACTGTTGATCTTATCAATAATAAGGACCAAGATGTAATTGCTTACATTACCAATAACGAACATTGTATTGTTTCATTGTTCAATATTAAAAAAGGAGTCATAAGCGGTAAAAAAGATTACAGGTTTGAATCTATGCAAGATGTATTAGAACAGTTTATTACGGCATACTATGAAACCGCACCAATACCAAGCGAGGTTATCATAAATATAAGTGTCCCAATCATACAAGAATATTTAACACAGCGTAAAGGCGTAAATGTTAAAGTTACAATACCGCAACGTGGAGAAAAAGCCCAATTGTTAAACCTCGCATTAAAAAATGCGCAGTACACAATTGAAAATACGCAGCTTAAAGAGTTACAATCAATGCTTAATCTTGCTAGTGAACCAACCACCATAGAATGTTTTGATATTAGTAACCTTGGTAGCGAGCATATTGTTGCAGGAATGACACAGTTCGTGCACGGTAAACCTAACAAGGAAGGGTACAGACGTTTTGAAATACAAGTCACAAAAATAAAAGGTATACAAGACGATTTTGCAAGTATGTACGAGGCCGTCTATAGACGATATAAACGATGTAAAGAAGACGGAACATTCCCAGACTTAATAATGGTTGACGGTGGCACAGGACAACTTAACGCAGCTATAGAAGCCTTACGTAAACTTTCTGTGCACGTTCCAATCATTGGGTTAGCTAAAAAAGAAGAAGAAATCTATTTACCAGGAATGCCAGCTAAACGGTTCAATAAGAATTCTAAAGCAATGTTACTTCTACGTTATATACGAGATTGTACGCACAATTATGTTATCAATTATAATAAAATTAAAAGAAAAATTAAGTTTAAAAAATCAATACAAAGATAATTTCATTACTTGTGCTTGAACACCGTACACAATGTACACGGTGCCGTCACGGTACGCTGCACGACCAGAAATGTACACATCTTTCGCGAGCATTACATCTTCTGTACCTGCATGCAACCATTCTTGACCTTTACCATCTTTACTAATACTTAAAACGTTATCACCAAAAACGGCTACAACAAAACCGTTAGTATCAAGCGTACTTTCAATGTTACCATTAAGGTCGTACGCAGTGTTACCAACATAAAGTACACTATTAACCTGGTCCATGAATAAACCGTATGAAAAATCGGTTATGCCCCTGTTAAAATTGATGGGTACGCTCAAAGATAAACTAAAACTATCAGTACCACCATAATAATTTAACACTTTACCTTTACCATCATAAACAATCAGTGTGCCACTACTTTCGTGCATGAACGACTGTAAAAAGCCAGGGCCACCAGAATCACCAGGGCCCTCACCAGAAACTTCTATAATGTGTAAGAGTTCTAAACTTAAAGCATCCACAATGTAAACTTCCATATATTCAGGCACACTAATTATAAGTAAATCGCGTGTTTCATCAAGGCTCATATGCCCTATTGCATCCGATGAAGCTTCAGAAACTGGAAGTTCAACTTCGCGTAATACTGTACCTGAACTATCAACCTCGGTTATACTAGCAGCAAGCATGTTATATGTAAAGACCTTATCCAAACTTTCATCGTAGACCATGCCGACAGGCCACGGGCCAACATCCAATTCTGTCACGACACCGTCAGGAGTTATCTTGAACAAAGTATTTCCACCAAGCCGTGATGCTACAAAAGCATCACCAGTTTTAGTAATCACAACATGTTCAGCACTATTACCAATATCAATCTTCTCAATTATTTCGCCTGTATCCAAACTAATTTTGCTTACACTATTATCATCATTATTGGTTACATAGACAAACTCGTCTTTGATAGAAACACTTGTGTGATGATGCAACAACTTTATTTCTTGCACTGTAAACGTTTCAAGGTTAACAATAGTTATCCCGCCAAGATACCCACCATCATCGTCAGTGTCAAAACCTTTGTCAGATAATACAACTAAATTGTCTGAGGATATATCCATATCGTTAGCGTCAGGTACAACCTTAAATTTTTCGCCTTGTTCACCGGTGTACAAATTGTAAGATTGCATTGTATCATCCTCAAATGATACCCATACGGTTTCCCTAGTGTAATCGTAGAGTATACGGCGTGAAACACCATTTACACTAAACGAACCAGAATCAACATAGTTTAAATCACTGTCATACTGATAATATTCAATATCGGAATCTATTGATCTTGATTCAATGAAAAGAATACCAGTACCATCATAGTGTACCGAGTACTTTTCATAGTCTAAAGTAGTAACTTCGTTCATATCTTCATCAAGCACAAGCATCCCTGTATCTTGGACAGGGATAAACAAGTAACCTAACTGTTCAACATAATTTGTTGCTGACAAGTAAGTTTCAGGAGAAAAGGAGACCCTATCTATAACCGTACCACCTTGTATTCTAACCAATTCAACTTCTTCCAATCCAGAATTGTAAGGACTTTCAGCAACATAAGTGTTTTCTTCACCGCAGATCACATATTTTAATCTAAAACTGTTAGAAGCAATCTCTGTGTTAACATATTCTATACTAGAACCATCGTAAACTGCAAGGTTAGGCGACAAAATTGTAGCGGCATACAATTTATCGCTATAACATGTATGATGCAACTTTAACGTGTTTTCTTTATTGTTAATACCGTCAACATGCTCGTTCAAATAAATTGAAGATGTTTCACCTAGGTCATAATCAAACGTTTCAAGAGTATAACCAACATCTTCTTCAAAAATATAATAATCTTGTGAATCAGCCACTTGACTTGGATAGTCAGTTGGCGAACCCTTCTTTAAATCCTTATCACCTTTAAAGGGCCTATCACGATCTAAACGATCGTTTTCTTCAGTAAGAATATCTGTGTCAACACTACAAGCAACAAGCAATAATAATAGAAATAATAAACGTTTCATAACACACTATTAAATTTTCTAATATATAAAACCTTATTCAAACCGTCTACCAACCAGTGAACAAATACCATAAAAAGATGCTAGCACTAAAACAATCATTGCACTAGGCGCTAAATCTAAATAAAATGATACAACTATCCCCGTGATCACAGACAAGTTTCCAATAATAATTGAGTACACCAAATTTTGTTTCATAGACCGTGCCAGTTGCATTGCGGTTATCACAGGTAAGACAATAAGTGCAGTGATAAGCAATATACCAACAATACGAATACTAAGCACCGTTGTAATAGCAGTTAACACTAAAAATGTCGATCCTAACCAAGCAGTTTTTACACCTGAAACTTGTGCTAGACCTTGATGAAATGTGTACAAGCACAAATCAGCATAATTGTGCCATAAAAACATGCTAATAAAGATGAGGACTAATAAAACAATATAAAGTTCGATTGGAGTAATAGTAAGTATACTACCAAACAAATACCCAAAAAGGTCTACATTAAAACCGCCAGCAATAGAAATTAGTAAAATGGCAATCGCCATCCCAACAGTTAATAAAACCGCAATAGCAGATTCACCGTACATTTTCTCTTTATTATAACTCAAATACAATGCGCCAATCACACAAACAACAGCGGCGGTTAAAAGAGGTGGAAGGCCTAACACTAAACCTATGGCAATACCGCCGAACGCTAAATGTGCAAGCCCGTCACCAAGTAATGAGAAACGTTGAGGTACTAAAAACGTGCCGATCATAGCGCACAAAGTCGCGATCATTACACCACCCAATAACGCGAATTGCATGAACTGATACTCAAAAACTTCAAACATGGTGACCCCCGTGAATCTCAAAAGTTGATCCGTAGGCCTTTCGGAGCACGCCACCTATACGGTCCGGTGTGCACCCAGTACAATGTTTATGATGTATGCACAATATACGCTGGCAATAGTGTGATATCATCCCAACATCATGACTGCACAGAATAATAGTAGTCTGTGTTGTCTGATTAATTTTTCTTAACAACTTAAAAAAATCGTCGCGCGACTTGGCATCCACACCCGCTTCAGGCTCATCAAGAATGAGTAATTCGGGGTTTTGATACAATGCGAACGCTATCAACACTTTTTGTTTCTGACCACCACTAAGCGAATGAAACTGTTGGGAGGCAAGATGACTTATACCTAAACGTTTCAAACATGATTTACCCGCACCTTTGGTCGCTAGCAGTTCCATTACTGTCATCGGTAACAAGGAATCATACTGTACCTTTTGTGGAACGTAACCCACACGATGCCAATCACTAAAAGTTTTAGGTGATGCACCGAACAGTTCTACCTTACCCTTGTAATTGTGTTCAAAACCTAAAATGATTCGTAATAACGTGCTTTTCCCAGATCCGTTAGGACCTATCACACCAATAAATTCGCCGGGTTTAATGTCTATACGAATCTTGTCTAGAATTGGGGTTGACCCGTACGAAAAAGAAAGGTTAGATATTTTTATCATGTCTTAACAACTAAGAGCTATTTTCAAGTTATTAAGATTTTCCTTCATGATACCTTCGTAGGTTTGACCTTCCATTATACCGCCCGCAGGGTTTAGAACTAACACTTCTGTACCAGTTTCACGCGCGATAGTTTCAATAACGTTTGGACTTGCTAACTCTTCAAAAAAGATGTGTGTTACACCCAACTCTTTTGTTTCATCAATGATGTCCGCTAACGCTTGCGGCGTAGGTTCAACTTCAGGGCTTAACCCACCAACTGCATGCTGGTTCAATCCGTAGTCTTCAGCAAGGTAGCCAAACGCTGCATGGTTCACAATAATATCGTTACGCTCACAAGATGATAAGGTTTGGTATTGTGCATCCAATTCTTGTAAGGTAGCGGTTAACTCTGCTGCGTTCGCTGCAAAATAGTCGCTATTCTCAGGACTTAATGACTGCACATTTTCTAAGACGACCGGTATTAAGTTTAGCATACGTTTTGGTGACACCCAGAAGTGTGGATCATACACGTGTTCTTCTTCATGTACTTCATAATTACTGTCAGCTTCTTCTTCATGTTCTTCAGCGTGATCCTCAGCATGGTCATCAACGTGCTCGTCAGCGTGATCCTCAGCGTGATCCTCAGCGTGATCCTCAGCGTGATCCTCAGCGTGGTCATCAGCGTGGTCATCAGCGTGATCCTCAGCGTGGTCGTGGTGATGTTCACCATCAAACTCGATTAAGTCTACATGATCAGATAGAGTAATTATAGACATGTCACCTTGGGAGGTAACTTCATCTTCAATATGATCAAATTCTAAACCTATAGCAATATACAAATCAGCGTTCGAGATTGCAACGATTTGATTTGGCGTTGGTTCATAACTGTGCGGTTCTGCACCTACAGGAACGACAGATACAACGGTAGCCTTATCGCCAATGATGCCTTCCGCTAAATATGTTGCAGGGTATAACGTACCTGCAACCATTGGTTCATTCGTTACATTACTACATGCAACAAGCAGTAATAATAGAAATACACAATATTGTCTCATACAACATACCTAACAGATGAATTTATAAAGCTTATTGAAACATAGTCTCAATATGCAAAAAAGGCAAACACGGCAAAAGAGTCTTGTATCCAAATGCTTTACAGAAGACGAATGTTTTACAGCAGACGATATTATGTCACGTACAAGTTTGCCTAAGGCGACAGTATACAGGTTATTAAAACAGATGGTTACTGACCAATCAATACATTCTTTTGTATGCCAGGGAAAAACAGTATATAGTAATACTACTGAAAATCATAGTACATTCACCTGCCTATCCTGTGATGTCACAACGCATATAAAACCAAATATAAAAATGGATATTGATCATAAAGTGCAAACAATAAACATTAACATTACAGGAACATGTTTAGACTGCCAAAATAAAACAAGATAAGAATAATGCACGCTGTACACTGTAATATTTTACTTTTATACAATAGCACGGTTGGGTCCGCATCTGTTGTTTCTTGTTCAACCAACATGAAATAATAACTAAACCCAAACATGACCAAGGGGATGGTTGTCAATCGTAACAAGGTTGGCGATACAAAAATGATGTACATACCGTAAAACGCTGTGGCGAGCGTGCTCATCCCAAACAATGTTCCACGACACAAGTCGACCGTATAATATTTCAGTACATCCCGCGTTGACCCGTCACGTAGTTCACCATAACGTTTTGCAACAGCTAAAAACACTGATACCGCGATCACAGTAATAATTAACCAGACAGAGGGTTCAATATTAATCCCCATGGTACCCGCCATAACGCGTAGAAAAAAGAAAAAGGCGATCCCGTAAATATCTACGATAGGAACCCGTTTCAGGTAGCTTGAATATAGTACGTTCCCAAGTAAATACACAAGTATGCACAAGTATGCGTACAACGGTAGTACAAAGTATGAAGACACTACAATAGCTAATAAAGCGCTTAGTATCATCCATGCCTGTGTGATGGACACCTTACCGCTCGCAATAGGCCTATGCTTCTTACGATGATGTTGTCTATCAGATGCAATATCACGGATATCATTGTATACATATGAAGTACTACTTGCAAAACAAAAAGTGATAAAAACAATTAACGCCGTTGAAAATAAACTAATATTACTACTACTTAACACACCCAAAAAAACCAGAAGGTTTTTCACCCACTGTTTCGGACGTAATAATCGTAATTGTTCCATGACCTTTTTGAGATTGATACCATTCATAAATGTTGTTAATAAAAAGTATGTTTAATCATCGTGAGGTAAACACTATAACAGTAGAAGTCTCTGTGCCTACTGAGTTCGTTGCAGAATATAAGTATGATGATCCACCAGAATAAGCATGGTCAAGATCATCTAAACTATAATCTATAACAGACTTCCATTCATCATTCTCATCATAAAAGTGTACAATACCAGGGTTTAACAGGTCAAAATTGTAACCATTAGTAGAGTCTATCCGAAAAATTAAACGTAAGTTACCATCAGGATCAAACTGTGAGTCATCCCAAACCGTGCCAATACCAGAGTCTACACCATTATACTCAGAAATAGCGCCAACATCAAACACTGCATCACAATATATAGAAACACGTTCTAAACCAAGAACAGTCTGCACAGAAGCAATAGTAGGATCGTTACAATAAGGCACATAATCTATCCCCTTAGATTCATCAATGTTTAAGTTCGAATCTAAATAAAAAATAATCATACCAGGTTTATAACTACTATCTGACCATAAACCGATGGTACTCTCTGCCATCTCACGTTCACACGTTGCACTTGCAGTGAACAAAAAATCGTCGTTAGGTAAAGCTTCTATACGACCGTGTGCACAACTGTCACAATTATAAGTTTCAAAGAAATCATTGAATAAACCTTCTGCATTACCACAATCTAAAAAATCATCAACAGTAGAAAACGTGGTTGTATCTAGCGAAGTTGCATGACCTATAGTCATTGGATAACCATCATGTTTAATTTGCATGAACATGTGTAAATAATCATTATTATCTTGTGTTACGTAAACATGAGAATATGTTTCATCTTCAGTCTCATTTATCACAATAGTCTTATTAGTCCAGTTTAAACCATCTTCAGACTGCATTTTAATCACAGAAATTATTCCTGGAACATACTCCTCTTTAAAATACATTAACAAAGTATCATCGTAAGGAAAAACTTCCACTGCACCAGTTATTTGACCTCTTTGTACATCATAATCAGATAAGTCTGTGACAAACCGCCATTCTTCAATAACAGACAAGGTACTAAAAGTTGGCATTGTTTCATTGTACACATCAATTTTATTCTCTAAGTCACTTTCATCAGAGTCTAGTACGATACCCCGAGAAAACTCGTTATCATTATCTAAAGGATCTTCAAACATTGTTCGTACTGCTTCACCGGTACTTTGAAAATTAAAAGTGAATGTAAACATAAAAAAAATGAAAACGATGGATAGAATCAAAATGATTGATTTAATAGATGCCATTATTAAATAAATTCCCTCATACAAACAAATATGTGTACGGAATATAAATAATTAATGTGAAAACTTGACTGCACAAACATTATTAAACATTTTATAACAATAATATCAGATGAAAGTACCGTACAAAATGTTTAACCCGTACAATATCGGTGACACACCCTTCATGTGCCGTATCAGTGATAATTGGCCCGCACGAAAATGGAATATTGAAACCTTACGCGAACTTATTGGGTCTAACAAGGTGGAACTCTACGATGAAGGTTGGGGCACACCCGGACCAACTTACATGAAGTCTAGTAGAGTGACCACGTTCAACCAATTTTTTGATGATCTGCAAAACAGTAATCTGCAACGTATGTTCCTGTACAAAATTATGGAAGATGAACCACAACTACGTTCAAGCATCATCATTCCATGGTTACCATACCGTATCCTGCACAGGTTCCATTTCATGTTTATTGGTGGTACAGGTGCAGTGACACAGTGTCACCAAGACATTGATTGGGGCAACGTTCTGCACACGAACCTTACGGGCACTAAAACATTTTATCTCTACTCACCAAAAGACCAGTATAACGTGTACAGGCACCCGAGCACCATGCGAAGTTATGTGGATCCAGTACAGCCAGATTATGATAAGTACCCAAAACAAAAAGATGCTTTGTGCTGGTCAGTGACCTTACAACCTGGAGATACACTCTTCATACCTTCTGGGTGGTTCCACCACGTAGTGTACCATAGTATTAGCACAAGCATCACTGTACGGTTCCATAAAAACTGGTTCCAATTTCTGCGTGGCGTGTACAATTTGTCCGTGCGAATGACCTTTGATAAAATAATGAATAAAATTGTTCCACGCTGGTGGTGGAACTATAAATCTACTGTACAGTGAACGCAATACGCACGTTCTGGTCAACACCAGTATACTTCATGTTGAACGGTTCAGTGTCAAGCAAAAAGTCTGCCGTGATCATGTCCACACTAACGTTCGCTGGGAACACAACTTCGCGGGATACACCGTGAAAACTGATAAAGCTTGTCACACTGTCAGCACCAACTTCTGTGATTTCTACTGTAATAATAGGATACTGTTCAATATCAAAAAAATCTTCGTTCTTTAAATGGCTGTCAAGCCCAGCAATACCGGTGTTCACACTGCTAGCGTCAAACACTGCTTTCGCTGAAATGATTCCATTAGAATTCTTCATACCAGTAACACTGAATGTATCAAACGTACCAGTATGACTTTTACCGGGTGCATACCCTTCAAACTCAAACGTAGCAGTTAACTCCTGTTCATTATCGCCAACAGCAGCAACTTCTTCTTCTGTAACAGGTTCTACCACCACTTCAGTGTCCACAACTTCGCCCACTTGCGCAGATTCAATGTCTGGCACGCTGCACGCAATAACTAATAATAACAATAAATATCGTAACATAACATATTTGTTAAACAGGAAGTATTTATGTTTAACGACATGTTTAAATATTATTATTCCACATATAAATAATAGGTGGATTAGATGACTAAAAAATCAAGTGCAGCAAGAAAAAAAAGAAGCAGCATAAATCGTTCTAAAAAACAAGCTAAAAGAAAAGTGTTACGATCTAAACAAAAAACACAAATCAGAAGATTAGAAAATGAGCAAAAAAGACTCCTAAAACAGATTGAAAGGTTTGAACAGATTGAATCTCGATTAACAAAAGAGATTGAAAATATAACAAACATTAAGAAAGATGAGGATGGTGCAATTCATAAACTCCAAACAGTAATATATGGATACAAATCACACGAATCTAATCTACAAAATCACATTGACAATACAAAAAATATGCTCAAAGATGTAACTAGATGGACTAACGAAGTTGATTTTCAGATTAGGAGTAATAACGATCTTGGCGTAAATGTAGATGGCTTTGATGAAAGATTAAAAATAATAATTAGTGAAACTAATTCAAAGATTAAAGAAATTGAAAAGATTGAAAAATCAATTGGAGAAATTAATAAAGAAATTGGTTTAGATGTTTCATTAATTGGAATTATCTTTAAAACCTATAGAGAAGGGCGTTCACATAACAAAAAACTTAGGCGAACAATTAAAGGATGTATAAGGCAAGTTAAAATGGTTAAGGACAATATTTTATTACTCCAAGAAAGAATACAAAAAATACAAATATATGGACGGAACATATTTGGACCTAATACTGAAGAATATAATACAAGAAATAAATCAGCGGGGAGAAAATCTATTGAATCTATGAAAAAAAGAGGTACAAAATATCAAACTTACCCACTTAATGTTAAAATTTCAGGTTGAGGAAAGAAATATACTTTTTTCTCACCCATTATTCTTTCTCCAACCAAAGCCAAATTCTCTAAGTTTACTGTTTCATTCAAAAAGTTTGAATAAGCATAACCTTCAATTAATGCTTGTGAGAAAGGACTGCCGTGGCCATAAAATATTTTTGCTAATTCAAGAACAGAAGGTTGGTTTGGAATTGTTAAACAATACTCTCTTGGATCAAATTGATAATCAACTTCAAGTAATTGTTCAGTAAAGATAGTATTGTTATGATTAACTGGTGCAGAAAATATAGTACGAATTCTATAATTATCTTCCGCAGGCCAATACATAGTTAAACTATCATCAAACCTCTTACTCGGAAAAACAATATTAGATAATCTCATACTAGAATATGCACATGGCCATTTAAAAATATGTTTCGAAGAAAATAGATTAATTATCAAAATATATACCCATATATTCTTAAATAAACATGAGTAAACAATAAGTATGCAGCGTATCACGTACAACGATGTAACCACAGAGTTTCTTATTGATGTACGTTCACCTAAGGAATATGCAAAAGATCATATCCCTGGCGCCATAAACCTACCGCTCTTCACTGATGAAGAAAGGCACATTGTAGGGCTGTTATACAAAAAAGAAGGGCGAGATAAAGCTATCATCAAAGGATCGAAGTATTACGGTAATAAAGTTCCAAACCTTTTGAAAAGTGTACAGAAATATAAAGATAAAAAAATTGTCGTATACTGTTGGCGCGGCGGAATGCGTAGCGAAGCAATAGCATCATTGTTTGCCTCTGTTGGATACAATGTTAAAAAATTACGTGGCGGGTACAAAGGGTACAGAGGATGGGTAAACAAACAGTTTGAACAGCTTGATATTATATGCCACGTTGTGCACGGGCTTACAGGCGTAGGGAAAACAGAAAAACTAAAACTACTCCCCACATTTTTAGATCTTGAATCTTGTGCCGGGCATAAAGGTAGCAAGTTTGGACACATTGGTATGACACCAGTAACCCAGAAAATGTTTGAGTCAAACTTATTAAAACAAATTAATTGTAATAAATTAATGGTTGTAGAAGGTGAAAGTAGGCGTATTGGAAACCTCTTCATACCAAAACAGTTATGGCATTGTATGAATAAAGGAACACACTACACTTTAACTGCACCAATACACGAGCGTGTTGAAAGAATAGTGCGTGAGTACGGTAATCATCAGAATGAATTAATAAAGGTTACAAAAACGTTGAAACAGCCATTAAGCAAACAACGTATTAACGAAGTGTGCGAACTCTTTTCCACAGATATTAACCAGGCAATAAAAATATTGTTAACAGAATATTATGATTTGAATTATAATACAGGTGTACATAAAGAGTACGATTGGGAAAGTTTGCATAAGATTCTTAAAATATTATGAAAATAAGATCATATGAAACTTGAAAACATGTTATTTGGTGGTATACTTGGCGCTACCACAACAGGTTACATTTTTGATTTGTATAATACATTACCGTACAATAATGTTAACTTGTTCACTGGGTTAGAAACAGAGTATGTGAACAGTACAGGTGCATTTATTGCGTCAACAACTTTAGCTTTAGGAATGTATACAGGGCACAGAATTAAGGAGTACATAAATGAAAAGATCAACAATTGAAGATACACTATTAATCTTAAAAAATAATCAGCCAAAAGGTATTGAAGGGTTACACGAACTTGTAATACCATTCGGTAAAAATGAAACATTGCGCAGAGACAACCATCATGGATACCACGTGCATGTACTTGACAAAGATAATAATCAGTACCAGGGCGTGTTAACTTTATCAGGTTCTATTGACCAACCAGTATTATACGAAATACCTCACAGCGGTAGAAAACCAATGAATTTTTCAGATAAAAAAAAGAGAACAATCTATAACAAAATTATGGAAAAACCTATACCCTTAGAATATTGGCGGTTACCAGGTAAAAACCCGACCATCTTTTACGATCCTAACCAATGAGCAAACTTACCATTATACTCCACAGGAATCTCCATAATCATTGGAATTTTATAAGGGTGATACTTACGTAATACTTCACGCGTTAAATTTATGTCAGCCGTTTTAACAATAAGTTGAAACTCTGTTTGATGCTCAATCACCCCGTTCCATTTATACACACTTCGCACAGGCAAATATTCAATGCAACCTGCAGCTTTCAATTCAACAAGTTTATCAGCCAAATACATGGCGACTGATTCATTAGCGACCGTCGTAATGATAATACGGTAATCCATACAATTAAAAATAAAATTAAAACATATAAAAGTATGCAGAACACATTCATTAAATTTATATATGTTGCATATGTCATTTAGTTTCTCAATGACAAAAGATTATAGTTTAACCTTAATAGAAAATGAGGGGAATTACCAAGTTATGCTTACTAGCCAAGACGAGATTATGTATGAAGCTCTTGATAAAGCTTTGAAAACAGTAAGAATATTGAATAATCAACAAATTACAGAAAAAAATCGTGGGCAACACGAGTATGTTATTACATTAACTGGAGAACCGTTTGAGCATATTGAACCAAGGACTATATTCCAGTATCATCGATCAGTCTTACAACAACCTGAAAAATACTCGAATAATAAAATGCCTAATCTAGAAAATATTTTAAGGCAATAATTTTCCTTTACCAATATACTTTTTTATCAGAACAAAAAATTCTATCACAAAGAATTATAAAAGGTAGATTATCAAACCACACAATGATTGAAGCAATACAATATATTAAAGAAGAAGAAAAAGCCGTTGTTTTTATGGAAGGTAATAGTTATAGCACCGCGAAAGATGTAGCGTTTTTATTACAAGAACAAGGGTACACTGCACAGATTGAAGCTTGGGACAAAACAGGCGTTATTGTAAAAGGTGTAACGCAAGGAAGTCTTGACAGTATACTACGCGATAATTTTGAGTTTAGAACTTATTCTGACCATACAAACGACGATATATATCTTTACACACCTGAACCGCGTTCAGACCGTCAGGCAACGCAACAGTATAATCAAGCGTCTTTGTTATAAACAAGGAGTCATAGTTCGGTGTAGACTGTAAACGGATTACATGATCAGTTTCATGTAATAAATCATAAGTTGACCGTTCATCAGCTGCACCAATAAAACTTCGTTCTGTTTCATAACATAACATTTCTAGTTCCCCCATAGAAGTCGGAACATTAACAACTACAGGAGCACGACAAGATAACATTGTAGCTAAAAATATGTAACGCATACAAATAAGAAAGACGTAACAACTATTTAATGTTACGAAAAGATAGGTTATTCAAACCTACACCAATAACCAAGGTACAAATACTGTACAAAATTATCACAAATGCCAACAGTTTCAAAATTATATGAATTTGGGGAAGGGAAATAATCTTCTACATAATTTTGTAAAGGAAGAGAAATTAGTTGGTCGAATACATAATTCAAGTCACTATCTGAAACTTCCTCTAACAAAGCATGTCCGCTCACACGCATTATATTATAAGCATACTTTGGTTGAAGACTTAATTTGTCAGGTTCAGATAAATAACCAGGAAACAATAATAAACCTAAATAATTAGTGCCAAAAGATTTAACATTATAAATTGAAACATAACCATCAGAAGAAGTACATTGAACAATGTTTTCTTGAACCAAGGATGCCATCTCACCATAAGCATCATTATAGGTTGCAGAATCCATTGAATTTTGTGTTGTAAAAAAAGTAGGGGGCACACTTTGTTCTGTAGTTCTACATCCCACTATATCACCATCATACTTTGATAATCGTTCATCACTATCAAAAATTAATTCAGTATTCCAAGTGTATTCATGGTCAGGCCCATACTTAGACAAAAAAGCGTTCAAAGTGTTAACACTCAGTAAATATGCAAAATGATCTGAAGTAAAACCTTCATCTGTTAAAAATGGTCCGACTACATCAGAATTCAAAATTGATTGATCTGTTTCAGAAGTATAAATATTTCCAGGGTGTAACAAAAAACCTTGATTGAAAGGCTCAATATAAAAACCACCAGTACTACCTAATAAAGTTGCCTGACTTACATATGCGTAACCAAGGTTCTCTAAATTATTTGTTATCCCAAATAATGGATCATGTTCTAAACTTTCATCTACCGTTGTTCGATATTCAAGATTGTAAGAATAAAGTGCTCTTGAAAAAAGGTTAGATAATTGCTGGTTATAACCATCCCTTAATATTATAGATATATCATCTTCAAAATTATCTTTAAAATGGGTTCTAAAATTTTTACATACCCCACCCACACTATAACTGTGCAGTGGATCAAAATTTTTAGAAGGTCCAGTCAACCTCAAAGAAGAAAAACCGCTTGCATAAGTGTTAGGCGTCAGTTCACTGTTTGTATTACCTTTAACACTACAATCACCCTCAAGTCCAATCGAAGGTAATCCAAGAGCATCTAATGCTGCACAAAGTATTGGATTTGAGAGCGAGATCTCTTCTGGACATTGAAGGTCTAATGTTAGACCATAGCTTACACTTCCGTCACGAAATTCAATTTCAGAATAATGGTCAATAAGAGTCTTATATGGCTCTTCAACATCATATAATTCAATCAGTCCAAATGGTCCAAAATCAGCATAAGGCGAATACTCATTAAGATTGAAATTTGCTGACTCTGATATACACAGTTCATTATTGTCTCCCAATAGATCCCCTAGGCCATATTCAAGTAACAAATCTGTTGCAGCACCAAAATCAAGTTCAACACCCGTTAAATGATTCAGTGCCTCAGAAGCAGGAATAGTTGTACAACCAGGAGACTCAATAGTAATGGCAGAATCGCTTAATTCGTCACGTATTTTAATGAAATCACCATCATCAATAAGTAGTTGATTAATCCATCCGGGTAAATGATAATAAATTGATTGAGCACTATACTTCGTATAAATATTTTGTATAACATTACCAGCCCAAAACAATTTTGGGAAACCTTCTTCTTCAATGTTTAAAATAGGGTAATTATAAAGGTCTAATGCTCTAAACCGTTTACTTTCAATAAGGTTATGCCCATTATCCCGTATAGCAACATCAAGATAATATAAAGTATCATATGAATTAAACTTTGCACCTTTATCAATGCATGATATTCTATCTGTACCATAAAAATCTGAAGCTAGAACAGGGAAACTCAAATCATAACTTTCACCCAACTCATTTTTTAATATCGGTTTTAGATAAATTTCAAAATTGTATGGGTTTGACAGACTAAAATCAAAACTATCTTGATGCCATGTAACGAAAGGATTTCCAAGTTCGTAATAAGTCACACTACCAATATCTTTTACAAGCACAAAGTCGCAACCATTAACACTGATACAAACATCACCTTCCTCCATCCCAGAACATTCTGTTGTTACATCACCATCATCTTCTTTACCAAAAATAGTATAATCACTCTTCCCATCAGTAGAAAATTCGTCCTCCCCTTTATCATCTTCATAAGAGGAGTCACCAGAAGAAGAAGAAGAAGAAGAAGAAGAAGAAGAAGATACACTTACACTTTCTGAAATCAAAGAATCTACCACCATAGTTTTATCCAATGAAACAGTTGTAGATTCCTTCCCCTTCTTTTCTGCAATAGCTTTTTCCTTAAGTATAGCATAATAATCTTCTTTAGATATTTCACCCTTACTAGAACTCTTGTATTTTGATAAAATCTCTACAGCGTCACCAGTTTTCCCCTTACTAGAACCCTTGTATTTTGATAAACTCTTTACAGCGTCACCAGTACTACTAAACTCAGGAGTGCCAGTGGTTACAATTACTGCAAAAATGCCAACTACAAATATTATTAACATGATGAAAACCTGTGCATTATTTTTCATAATTATTAATATGAAAAAATCATATTTAAATGTTAAGATTAGTTGATTACGCTTAACGCACATTACTGGACAAAGTTTGTCCAGTGTGTCGTGTTATCTTAAAAGTTTGTACCTTGCTGAAGCCTTATACTTAATTAGATTCAAATAGATCTTATCATGTATCCTTTCTAATTTACAAACGTAACGATACCCTTCTTTAGACCAAGTTGATTTTATTTTATTTTTCTTTTTTTCCCGGATCAATTTTTTAAACTCAGATTTATAAAATCTAAATTTACGCCTATTTTGAAGAACCAAATTAGATAGTGCAATCACATTAGTCTTAAAATTAAACTTTTTAGCATTTTTCAGATTATTATACAATGTAAACTCATAAACTAGGTCTTCTTGAAAATGAGAAAAATCTTTAACAATCAAGTTTTGCCATTCTTCAAGTTCAATACCATACTTTAAAAAAAAATCTACCGTCTGCTGAATCAATGCTTCATATTTTAATTTATTAATCTTTAAAGGTATAAAAACAGGCAAAGCAGGATCAGAACCATCCTTTACTACCCTTAATTTTGGAGTGTTTGGTACAGCAGGAGTTTTATCATCGTCAAAAGCTTTTTGCAATTTAGCATTTATTTCTTGTTGAGCACGACTCCTAACATTCATACGGGGTTGTATAAACAATGATCTAAACCATTTGACTAGTTTCATGTTTGATGTTATTAAATATAAATATTAAAATCTATGCAAAACCTAAAAAGTACATAATACCAAAAAATAGTGCTGCTGGAGCAAACACGATGAAAGTGCTAGCGTACCAAGATATTTTCACACGAAAAAACAATAAGTACCATTGAATAATGTAAGCTAACGAACCTGCATACAAAAATACACCTTGCATAGGTAGCAGTAAAATGATGTTTGGTAAACTTACCACTGCATAATACGATTCACGTTTATGACTCTCACCAAAAAGTTTTGCCAACATATAAATTATGTAACTGTTCAACCATAAAGATACATGCGCTAAAGGTAAAGATATGAAAAACATGAGTAAGATGTTTATAATCACTGCTTCAACACCCATTGTCTTATACAAAAAAGGAGACGTAACAAGTGCTTGTATCCAGTACATTATTGCAATAAAATCAATGCATACTTGTTTACCATACTTCTTTTTCTGTAAAGTTCTCAAAGGAGACTGGAAAAAATCAATGAGCACACTAAAAGCCTTAATAATACGTTCACTGTCCCAGTATAACATAACAACAAATCAAACAACGAAGATTTATAAAATACACTGTTTTGGGAAAACATATGATGAATATACTCCCTTACCTTGGACAAAATTTACATGTAATCACAGAAAATCAAATCGATCGGACATTTTCAGACATGGGACAGTTCCAAGGCCCAGCAGAAATATGTTATTTATTAGATGGTCTTCCACAACTTGGTGCAAAAGAACTTGTTCAAATAGCAGACTATTTTCGAAAAGTAGATAATGTGCCAGCAGATCAAAAAGGAAGATTATTACATTATGCAAATGTTATGTATCGAAAATCAATTAATCAAACAAAAGATCTTAGTACACTCAATAAATTGCACGAATCCTTAAAGGAGAGTGCTAGTTTTGTCAGGGAACATGCAGGCAGAATTACACGATTACACAATATTTTATTACATTCTATTGCATACCAAGGAATGAGCACTAGTAATACCTTATCACTTAATGCAAGAAGAAGTATTGAAGAAGAAGGTGAAAATATGCCTTACAGTAACTTGGACACATTACAAAAAGACTTATTATGTTACAGTGGCGACGCAATAAATTTTCACGATCACTTTATGCAGGCAGGTAAAACTCTTGGTGATCAACGTGACGAAGCACTTGAAACTTTAGGGATTGCAGCATACAACCTCCAGAATTTTGAACTTGCACAAATGGTGCTTAAAGAGATGAAAAATAGACCAGAACATACACTTACAGGTCTTGACTATATGCTTGAAGGTGTACCACCACAGAAGGGTTACTAAAATTTAAATACCAATTTCATATTACTAATAATGAACCTGGATACCCATTGAGGCGAAGGTATGCCGGTATTAAGCAGTCACATCCCCTGACTGCTGGGGAGCCTCAAAATTACCATTGTATACCATAGTGTCACCAATCACTATTTTTTTTACTAAACAAAAACAGTCAATATGATATTTTTGATACACTTTTTTACTGATCTTTTTTCGGTACAACGCATGCTTTTTTCCTAGACTAACGTGTACACCTTCAAATCGTTCAAAAGCTGTTGGTTCTGCCACAGTACGGTCCGGACCCATACCACGGTTAAACCCAAAACCAATCTCGCGTACAAGAACTTCTCCCTCAACATCACGGATCATCTGTAAAATGTCTTCAAATTTTTGCGGCCCATTATGCGAAATAACGCGGCCGTCTTTAATAGTCATTGTGAACGGGTCAACTGTCTGCAGTTTAATGTCCATGTTAGGAAAACCGAACACTGTTAACGTACCATTCGTTGAGCTTAAGTCTTTAGCTTCAGTGAAAGCTTCCCCAATAGGAAACCCTGCACTGTACAATTTGTTAAAGTACCCATCATTATATTTCCACACGTCAGTTTCAGGAACAGTGAATGTGCAGTCACCATTCATTATTTTTATCGGGCCTTCAAGCGAGGATAACCACTGGCCAAGTGCACGGTAACGTGGAGAGTCAAAACGTAAAGAGTCAAGGTACACTGAAACATTTTGTATACGTTCAAGACGTACAAACTCCATTACTTTGTGACCTTTCAAACACAAATCTACGCGTAGACGATCTTTAGTAATACGAAAACTTGAACTTTGTATTAAAACAATCATGGTAGGTTCTAAACTGTCCAAAAAAGGTTTAGTATCTTCACAAAATAAATGGAAAGTACTGTCAGGGTACGCAAGCTTAAACTCTTCCATTAAAGCTTTAGAAAGTACACTATCATTATCGTGAACAACAACAATGTCACCATCGTGCTCATAACAATGTTTAATTTGTTGTTGTAGATCGTTTTCTATCATAAAACAATAATCCTCATACATTATTAATAAACATTATCCTTAAATATGAACATATTAACTAGTTTATATGAACCCAAAAGAAAGTATTTTCATGAAAATATTGAGTGGTGACATACCTTGTCATAAAGTGTACGAAGACGGTTGTGCACTAGCATTCCTAGACGTGTACCCCCACGCAAAAGGGCACACACTTGTAATCCCAAAACAGCCAGTGTACACTTTTGACGAAGTTACGGACGTAGCCGGCCTGTTCACTGCAGTACAAAAAACAATGAATGTTCTAAAACAAAAATTGAACTGTGACGGGTTTAATGTTGGATGGAACAACGGTAAAGTTGCTGGGCAAGCAGTACCCTACATGCACGTGCACATTATGCCACGGTATGAAGATGATAATGGGGGGTCAATGCACACTATTATTAATAATCCTGGACCTGACACAGTCGACAACGTAGCTAAACTGTTTCAGTAAGATTTATTAATGAGAGCCGTTCACTGCGTCATGTAAAGGCGAAGTAGCATAGCTTGGTTATTGCGCCACGCTCATACGTTAATGAGCGCTGAGAACGAAAGTTCAATGACGAGCAGCTGAGTTACGTGGAGGTCGGGGATTCAAATTCCCCCTTCGCCACTTTCTTTACAAAAATTAGTTTGCTTTACCTTTAAGCCCGCTCATTAAACATGACCCGTTTTCAGTCAAATATTTTATTAAACAAGTATCTTCAACCAAAGTTTCTAAGTCCCACATGTACCCAGACTTTACACGAGTCATTACATTGAGTTTTCCAAGCTCGTTCAGTTGAGCAGAATGAAACATTTCTATTCCAGAAGGCACATCTTCAAACCCTTGCTTATACAACTCCCAAGCAACACTTGCAGTAAACCGTTCGTCAACATCATCTTTACCACTTGCATATTCTAACAGGCGATGTAACGTGCTGTATAGTGCTAAAGGGTCGCCAGTCACCACATAATCTCCTAAAGCACGAAACCCAAAGTCTCTACTTAATACATTGTTACCATAATCAAGTTCAAGGTGTGCTAATGTTCCAAGACCATGATAAAAACGCGTTGCATCAAAACGTTCAGTGTTATGTAGTACAGAGTACATTGCACAAATATGTTCAGAATAATCTTTTAACACCATAATTGATTCTTTAGCATCTTCATACTGTTCAGATTCAGAAAGTACATGGTCAAACAACAAATCTTTCAAATTCATCTAAGCGTAAAATAAGACCCATTTATAAAATATATGTCTAAGAGCTAAGATAAAGTTTATAAACAAGAGACAATGCAATCATGCTATGCCGTGATCGCATAATCTGGTATTGCGCAAGCCTGGAAAGCTTGTTTCCCTCGGGATATCTGGGTTCAAATCCCAGTCGCGGCGTATAATACCTTATCTCTAAATCCCATACATTTTTGACACAAAACATATACTTTCAAACAGACAAAAACGGCTGTTTTCTCCGTAGGTGCTTATTAATTGGAATAGTAGGATACGACTATGACAAGACAAGAGAAAAGATATGATATTTATGAGTATAATCAAGGAAGGATAACCCAAAAACATCGAATTAATATACTATAAAATATTCTTTAGTGGTAGGTGATATATAATGGTAAAAGATGATTCACTATATGTTATAGCTATCGTTGCAGTTGTTGCAGTGGTAGGTTTAGTAGTTATGGCTACAAGCAGTAGTAGTACTGTTATGGTAGCTGAGGACTTGCCGAGTATGGCAGAAGAAAGTGATAGTTCAGCGATTGCTGGAGAGGCATTTCGTACAGGCAGTAGCAGCAAATTATATGATAGAGGATACGGTGGTGTTTCGGATCATGATATTTCCGTAGGGATAGGCAGTTCTGCTGGATCAACTCAGCTAGGTACACATAGGATGTGCTGTGGCGGTGAGGTTGATAAGTATGGTGATGTATGCCCGAGGCAAGATAATAGCTGTTCTCATTGCGAATGTAAATAGCAAAGAAACTAATTATGGGGCTGGTAACAACGCGTTCTACTCGTTGTCTGCTAATTCACTCTTTTAGATAGTTCAGTCTCTAAAACATTAAATTAATATATCAATATTGATATGTTTCTTGTACTAATCCCGATAAATACACAGAAAGTTGTGTTTTATGTTAGGGATCTAGAGATATACTCTACTAACCCCAGTCGCGGCGTATAAGACCTTATCTCTAAATCCCATACATTTTTGACACAAAACATATACTTCCAAAGGGAAAAATTTCTTGCAGCTTTTGCTTGATAGCTGTTTTCTCCGTAGGTGCAGTTATCTTATTATACATTAACGAACTTACACAGACCATGTCTTTAGAAAGTAAAGTTAACAGACGAGATTTTATTAGAAAGTTAGGGTTAACCGCTGCCGCGGCAGCGTTACCGAATACTGCAGAGGCTGACATAATGTGCGCGCCCCTAATTCAAAACCAGCGTGTCCAGGCTCGGTACCCGAACGGCTGGCCCATGTATGATCGCAGAGGAAACCCCATCTATACCATGATTCCTGTACAGGTAGGGGACGATTGTGCAACCTACCTGCAATTTAAACCAGTCTCAGCTACACCGCAAAAAAAAACACAATGGTGCTGGGCGGCATGCATTGAATCCTTATTAAGTTATCACGGTGTTAAAGTACCGCAAGAGGTTATTGTAAAACGTACGTTCGGCGGCCTGCATAATGAGCCAGGGTATCCACACCAAATTGTCGGAAATATGAACCATACAAGCACAGACATACACGGAATAAATTATAGGGTGCAGGCGACACACTACGGTACGATTAATGCTGTCACTATGGCCAACGAGCTTGCACGTAATCAACCAATGATTGTGGGAAGCCAAGGACATGCCACTGTGTTAACCGGAATAAAGTACCAAAGAACAAACATGGGTACAAGCATTGAACAAGTTATCGTGTACGATCCTTGGTTTGGAGCAATCAGGACATATTCGCCAAGTGAATGGGGAAACATGAATTTTGCTGCCAAAGTGGATGTGACAAAGTTTTAGGGACGTTTAAACAGGGTTTAGAACGGTATTTGGAAGTGTCTATGACTAATGAAGAATCCATATACTTTCAAACGGACAAAAACGGCTGTTTTCTTGATAGTTAATCTTAAAAAAAATATTAAAAAAAGTTAATTAATCATTAATGAATCTGCATTCGCTGAATTTGAATCTAAATTCAAACTATCGTTCATATGGTTCAATGGGTGGCCGATAATTTGTTAAATGAGTATTAAGCCTGTGAACTTCATGGTTTGAATGAACAATACGTCTTGCTAACCCTTCCGCCATATGATACAAAATCTTGCATCCAGTACTAGGCCGTTGAGTAATATATTCATCAAGACTTTGTTTTGTTATTTCCCCGATTAATGAATGATCAAGTGTAACCACGTCTGCTGACCTTCTTGTCCCTGCAAAAAAAGCCATCTCCCCAAAACAATCACCTGACCTCATTTGGTAAATTGTTTTATCTGGATGACGCATCTTTACGTTTACTAAACCACTATATATTAAAAAGATTGAATCACCTAAAGACCCAGAATCAATTATTGTTTCGTCAGGGTCATAATTTTTTAATTCTACTAAGTCCACTAAAGTAGACCTCTCAGACTCATCTAACTTGCTAAAAAAAGGTATGACACCTTCAAAAATATCTATCGTAGTCATAACTAAAAAGAAGTGCTTATTGTTTAAATAAATTTGTTTTCATCATCAACTACTAAGCTTATTGATCAGTTCTTTTTTGGTAGTAACACACACTTTAACCTAAACACTAGACCTAAAATATTCTTCTTTAAATCTCACCCAATCACTATACTCTGACTTAGCAATTTTCATAAAACCCTTATCACTAGCCCTAAGCATCCTTGTTTAACAAAGATTATTGTTAAAGAGAAGTTTATATAATACATAATAATTGTCTACTCATATGAGAATAATAGACGGTGTAACAATAGTTGTTATAACAACACTAATTATAACCTTAATATTTTGTGTACACACCTTGCTTGAACGTCAAGCAGATGACAGGCAGGAAATAAATTTGTGTAACCCTCCGTGTGAAGATGACGAAGTGTGTAATGAGGAACTTATAACATGCCAAGGTTCATTTGAATACGAGGATTATATACACGATAAAAATTATCATGGATAATTAAACAGTCTCAGATTTAATTAAATGTTGAATATGATCATGCAATAAATCTGGTTCTTTAACACTGCGTATACGCATTACTGATTTATCATCATTATCGCTACCAGTATGCACTAACAATGTGCCAGTACGACATATTCTGTCCCATATATCACGACGAACTTCTACATCAGTTATCTGTTTATATTGTACACTATGAGATTCTTCATGAAAAAATTTGTAGTGATAACGTAAATGACCTTGCTCAAAAATATAGTTTGTACACATAATAGTCATCACGTCATCAATAATGAGCCCTATCAAAATTAGTATGCTTATTACAAAAATAGGAGACATAATCCAATAACTTACACTGAACAAGCCTAAAGAATTAATCGTGCTTAACACTAAAAAAAAAGTTATTGAAACAATAAAAGTAATGCCGAACACACGTATAAACGTAGGAAACAGAGTGTTAAACCAATTACTTTTAATCACAATCCTATCACTCATGTAATAATAAATAATTTACTGGTTTATCTACTTTACGTTAACACCTTTTAACCTGCTAACACGTAACACCCATTTTACGTCCAATTTTACTTTGTCAAGATCTTTAACAATAGTAGAATATAAAATTGAATTGTACAACGGTTCACTGTGTAATAAACCGTATACACGGTCAAGCTCAAACTGTACAAGGCGACCTTGTTTTCCTAGCCAGGCTTGGTTCTCATTAAAAAAGTCTCGGTGCATTATTTTCCCAGCAGTGACAGTATGAGCAACATCTATCAAATCTGACACGTCACGGTACACTCTTAAAATGTGTAACCTTAACCCATTATCAAAGTTTACGATATTAACATTTTCATACATGGGAACGTCAAGGCAAGGCACATAATTATCTGTGCACCGTACATACTTGGTTCTCCAAAACATTATAAGAAGATGTTTAGACGTTATACTTAAAATTAACGGGACTGCATAATATGTGCATGTACACGCTCTGAATCAAACATGCAAATATCGTACACATTGAACGAATCAAAATATTGTACCCGTAACCTATCGCTTATGTCACGATCACGTTTTTGAAGGTTCAACTTACGCTGTTGAGCAGAACAAGTTAAATGTATACGATAATCAACATCATGATGCACTTGGCACGCTGCAACATATACTTGCTTATCACCCTTTAAATAATCGTACAACTTTTTACGTTGTTGATCATAATCATCACCCTGACACCAAAACTCGTCGAACACTACAACATCCTTATGATCCCGTAACTGTTCAAGCAATGTTGTTTTACCAGTGCCAGGCATGCCAGTAATAGCAATCAGTTGGGCATCTTTTACTGGTTCAATCTTTGGTTTATAACCAAGAACATAATTTGATACTGGCAACAAATCTTTAGCAACATCGTCCAGGTATTGTCTTGACTGGTTCATTGCAATCATGTAACCTGACGCAATATTGGTCACACCTATAGACTGGGCATAGTTTAAACCCATCATATTTAAATTTTGACGTGCGCGGTCGTACACCCTCATTTTCAGATTGTTCATGTCTACCATTTATAATACTATTGAATATTTCTTCGTAGTGACGTGTCACGAATGAGCGGTGCAAGGTTTGAATACCCATAATATGGTGGTTCTACCAACACTTTCACGTACACTTCGTTATTATCTATGCATAAAGTACAAAGTACCGTGCTATCCTTCGGCAACTTTTCTCGAAGAGGTTTTATTAAACCAATATACGGTGTACTACGCTTATACTGCACTTTACTGTTCCATGATAACACTTGCATAAATAAACATACAAATATATTCTTTTAAATTAATTACTGCAAGGTAATGTTTTTTTTGAAAAGACATATAGTATATATAATCATAATTTGAAATCAGATAAATCAGGGATGTTTAAAGAGTCCGATTCATCTTCATTATCTTCTTTAGAATCAGAAGGAACATCAAAATTAGGTGTGTCCACAGCACTATCTTGTGATGGGGCGACCACATCACTTTTGTCAGGTAAATATCTCCTTAACAGCATAACAAGGCCAAACACGATCCAAAACCCTATCACTATGTCCAACAAAACCCACCAGCCAATGTTTAATAAGCCGTGACCCCATAACACACTTACTATACTCAAATAATAAATGGGTGTGGGTGCAGCTAGATGAAAAGTTAGCCGACCGTCAAACTTATGCACAAAACTAATGTAAATTAACCATACACCATAAGACATAATCATAAAAATGAACGTGAAACGTAACAAGAAATAATCAGGTGAATATGCAAAAAGCATTCGCATAGCTTCAATGTTCATCCAAACTAAAGAAAAACCGTTCGCGAGCGCAGTGTTCCACCCTAACTGTTCTTGTTTATGCTGGCCAAAATAGATTTCTAGAATGAACCATAAAGTAAACATAGGAAACAAGTACCACCAAATACTATAATCCCTAAAAAAAGCAGAAAAAATCTCAATGATACCTTCCCAAATACCGGAAGCTAAGACTTCGTACCAGGCCATAGCTTAAAGAATCTATTTGGATTAATAAGACTACCGTAATTTATACTCTTCAAGAACCTTCATTACTGCACGTGCATAACTCCAGTTCCCTAACAATTTTCTTAACATGTAACGATTTACCCACCTGTACCGTGCAACTTCTAGGCCGTCCGGTACTAAATCGTTACCTTTCCCCGTAAAATTGCACACCACAAAAATCTGGTGTTGACCACGAAAGTCTGCTTGTTTCTCACCAATAATTTTATCTGGCCAATCATACTTATGTTCAGCTTTAGCCACACCAATAACTTCTAACTGGTCAGACCCTAATTCTTCATTAAACTCTCTTAGAGCCGTTTCTATTGGCTGTTCACCGTCCTCCATACCACCTTGAGGAAACTTCCATAAATGTCGGGGCCACCCAACTTTTTGTACTAACAAAAATTTTCGTTTTCGTACAGCTATAACCACTGAACATCGTCTGAAAGGTAATTTTTTATACTCTTCTTTCATTTGAAGATGTATCCCTCTTTTGTATCAAGTATAGTGTAACCTAAACTCAATATCTCGTCACGTAACATATCAGAACGTGCATAATCTTCTTGTTCACGGGCTTTCAAACGTTGGTCGGCAAGCTCAATTATTTTGGGAGGGATTACTTGTGATAAAGTCAAATTTAAACCTAGTACACGGTCCATCCATTCAACCAAAATATACCGTTCATTCTCACTCACATCATGATCTTTCACACAATCGTGTAACACAGCAATAGCTAACGGCATGTTCAAGTCGTCATTGACAGCACTCATAAAACGTGTAACGTACGATTCATTTAACTCACTCAATTTTACATCCCCAACAAGTGCACCTGCATGATGTAAACCTTGCACCTTTTTATGTAAACGTTCACGCGCATGTTTCGCAGAAGTTAAAGCGTCCCAACTAAACTGTAAAGGTTTCCGATAATGTGTTAACAAAGTCATGTACCTATAATCTAAAGCGTTGTACCCACTTTCTTCAAGTGTGGACACTGTCAAAAAATTGTTTTTACTCTTACTCATCTTTTCGGTCGTAACCAAAAATTCGCCGTGCATCCAAAATTGTACCCAAGGTTGCACGCCCAGTGCACACTCACTTTGCGCAAGCTCGTTTGTATGATGTACTGAAAGATGATCAATACCGCCACAGTGCACATCAATTTTGTTGCCAAGATAATGTGAAGCCATTGCACTACACTCAATATGCCATCCCGGGTACCCCCGACCCCAAGGTGAGTCCCATTGCATGTCTTGATCACCAAACTTTGAGTTTGTGAACCATAACACGAAATCTTGCGGTTGCCGTTTTGCATTGTCTGACTCAACACGTGCTTGCATACTATCAAACGAAAGGTTTGCTAAATCTGCGTACCTGTCAAACTTACTAGTGTCAAAATAAACGTTACCGTTAACCTCGTATGTGTACCCACCTTGTTCAAGCTGTTGTATCATTTCAATCTGTTGCTCAATATGGTCTGTAGCTTTACACATGATTGTTGGACGTTTAATATTTAATTTATCAATGTCATCTAAAAAAGCGTTCGTGTAAAACTCAGCAATCTGCCAAACAGTTTTACCTTCACGTTTGGCACCTTTCACCATTTTATCTTCACCATCGTCAGCATCAGAAGTTAAATGGCCAACATCAGTTATGTTCATAACATGTTTAACAGTTTTACCGTTAATCTCGAACGTTCTACGTAAAAAGTCTTCAAACAAATATGTGCGCAAGTTGCCTATATGCGCGTAATGATAGACAGTTGGACCACATGCATACATGTTCACAGTATCACTTTTGAACAGTTCACGTGTCCGACTGCCACTATTGTACAGTCTCATAAAAAGTGATTAGCCTTTCTCCTTTAAGTAACTTTCCCATTAATGTATTGTTAAGTACATAATGGTGAACGCCAAATCCAAACACGGTTACTATTCTTACGCGTGATCATGTTCCCGCCACAGTCCATAGTATAATCAAGATATTGTTTAATTGTTCTTGAAGCAGTTGGCCGAGCCATGTTACCAACATCAATATACTCAAAACTGTCCCCAGACTGTTTTCCGACAAGTAAAATATGAGAATCGTACCGGCAACCAGTAGCACCATTCTGTTCCCATTGTAAGTAGACCATGTCACCTGGTTTAAGATTACTATGAACATCAGAACTACCTTCTATCACTTGCCCACCTTCACGTAACATGATCTTTTGATGACCTTCCATGTGCGCAGGCCAAAAACTATTCGGGTTATTACCACTCCCAACATTTTTGTATGGCCATGTTAAAGCTACACCATGCTTTTTAATGGCAATATCAAACAAGTGCCACATGTATGCGCCACAACAACCGCGTACACCATCACAAGTTGACCCAGGTATACCTACACCACACACAGTTGCACCGCTCACTTGCTCATTCATACCACAACATGCATTCGCACCACAAGGATCAGGGTTATTCCACGAGTCCCGGTCCCACATCTTCATATCTTCTGCGGCCAAATAGAGTTTATTCACCATCCCGCTACAATCCGCTGTCACAGTTGTCGCCATAGACGTTCTTGAAGATGTAGTGCTCACTGGCGGATACACTCTATCATAATCAACCAGACCCGTACCAGGAACATAGACTTGGACAGGAGCATTCGTTACAACTTTCCATGCTTCGTCAATCAAAGAGCAGTACGCACACGTTTCATAAGATGTTTGTGCTGCGACATTAACAGTTTGCGAGTTATAACCTGAACCACCAGTGTTAGTATCTTCCTCAATCACAGTACAATTAAAAGTTCCACTGTCAGCAGAATAATCTAGGTTACCATCATTACAAATATACTCTAATCTCGGATTACTATTTTCTAAATAATCTATTAAAGCTGAATGGTTACAATTAATTTCTTCAGTCCCCCCATACTGGTCAGTCCTATAAGTAATATATTGGTAATCTTTCCCATTAAAAGACCAGTACCAACCAATTTCACCAATTGTATTAAACATGTAAGCGTAATACATTGTAACACCATCCTTCTCACTAGAAAAACGTTGAATACCATGAATTAAATTAGATGAAGATGATTCGGTAATAAACTGATTAGGTAATTCATTATATTCTGTTATTGGATTCTGGTTTTTACTATTTAAATCGTTTATAATAGCAATATTCTCTTCTACAGGAGGCTGACCATCAAAGTCCCCACCACTTACAACAGTTATATTAGTTTTCATCCAATTCACCTTATCTGGGCTCCATTTCCAATTTGAATCACTTAGGCTCCAACGATAGTATAATGGAGTTGCATCTTGAGCACTATAAACAAACTGGTAACCTAAAAATGTTAAGCCTGTGCATGGTAGATTAAAATTACTACAAGATAACGATTCTTCACAAGAAGGAGTTTCAACAACTGGTTCAGGCTCAGGCTCAGGCTCAGGCTCAGGCTCAGGACATTCCCCTGGCCAATCAAAATTGTAACAATCTTCATTCCACCCACAATCTGTTTTGTATGTGGTAGAAAAAACTTGATTATCCATCCCTGTATCTGTAACATAAAGTGTCCTAGTACCACACGAGGTACCAACACATTCAGGATCCTCAACGTAGATCCCATAAGTACCAATATTACTTACACGTAAATGACCAGACCTCCCACAAGAGATATATGTCTCCCCACAATTTATTGTAGCATCAGCAAGTTGACCGTCACCACAAGTTACCCTATATTCATCAACTATACATGAATCAGCACAAGGCGCATAATTCAAACCAGCATTAATAATAGGTAAAATTAGTAAAAAAATAAGTAACCACCTCATGAATCTGCCTCCGTATCCCAAACAAAATAATATTCGGGTGTAACCTCGGTATCATACACTTCATAATAAAAGTCCACACCGTTCACTTGTAACATGTCATTATCCTTGATTGTATCATAAGATAATTCATATTGTTCGATACCATCAACTGGAACAACTATAAGCTCACCCCTTACATCTATTGAAAATTCAGTTGGCTTATTACTTCCCATATAGACATACAAGGATTGCCCGTACACAACTTGTAACTGTTCACAATCGTTCCCCCAATCAGTCGTGCACACTTTTACATCTACTTGCAATGGTTCATACATTAAAAAAGAAACTAGTACAAACAAAATAGTACTAAGTAATAAAAATATCAATCTGAACATCTTGTATCTCCATCAGGACAATTTATTCTAATATGATAATGGTGATAATGACTAACTGAATGTTGCACTTTATGGGTGCTTGAGAAACGAGATTCACCGTACATACGTTGTGCATAACTATCAAGCGCACTCATTAATTTTTTATCAAAAAGAATGAACCTAATGTCAGCGTGAGTATTCAAAGATTTGATAAAACGGTAGTTTGCTTCTAATGCAGAATCATGATTAAACTTCTCAAACGGAACTGATGTACATATACATAAACCGTCACTGTTACAATCTCCTCTCGTACACATTGCAGTATTCAAATTTTTCACTTGACCACCTTCATAATAATAAATGCCTGTATCAGCATCCCTACCAGACTCATGACTTGAATGACCACTTATATCACCCCCGTCAGATTCACTTAAATCTTGTACCGTCAACTTAGTTTGAGTGTAAGGATAAGTATCACACGCAGCTTTTTCTAACATATTTACAAGCTCTATTGTACCCCAATGATGACCTTCACCAGAATCATCATTAATACTGTGTGATGTTAAATAAGCATTAGATAATATTGGAACAGAACCACCAAGGGTACCAACGGACGTTGATCCAATACTTTCACTGCTACCTCTAGATATTGGACAATCGCCAATGTTTGATACAGAAGTTGAACGTGACGGTGCAACAAATGATAAACTCATTGCACCAATATCCGAATGGCCACCTTCGTGTGGATAGTAATTGATATTTGAATACTTTGTTAAGGTGTACACCTCACCACGAGAAGCCCCAGGAGTTGACGCTGCCTTATTGTTCCATGTATTATCACTTACAGAACCACTTACAGTCCAGGTACTCGTTACCGGATCGTCAAGCCCTGTTAAAAATTTTAATGTCCAAAATGTTGGATCGTGCGCCCAGCCATTGTCTTGATGTTGTGCAATTAAATTTAATTCGACATTACTATTAGATTTAACATATTCGTCCCATACAGCTTTGCTTGACTTCCAATAGTCTGCATCGGACAAAGTTATCTTTCCTGGAGCTAACTGTGCTAGTTGGCCATTGTTAGCAGCAATTTGTAACGGGTGACCGCCTTTACTGTGACCCACAATAGATGTTAAACTTACTGAAGGTGTACCCATGTTAGAACGTATGTAACCTAACGCTTCACTATGCATAGAAACTAAACCATCATCACCAGACCATACAGCAGTAGAACGGCTACCTGTATTACGACTTGAATACAATCTTTGGTCTCCACCAGACCATGGCATCTCAGGAAATACTAGTACAAAGTTACGACCTGCCATAGACATACTTTTCGATTGTGGTGCCATCCGCTCATTAAAATCGTCAAATGTAACAGTTTTTTTTCCACTTCTACAAGTCGAACATTCCACCTCAAAAATTTCATACCCAAACCCCTTTATCCCATGCCAATAATACATTATTTCCACTGGATTTGCAAAATTAGTAGTACACGGTGCAAAAATGATGGTTAACCGGCCAGTAGTACTTAGCCCCGTACTATCAGTCTTTCCGTTATGATCCATTACACCTATCCAGGTTTTACCTATAAGCCCCTGTTTAGCTAACGCCTCACTCCACTCTTCAGCGTAAGTATCTAAACGAGTATTACCACTTTGC
>CABZYC010000005.1 GCA_902529885.1 uncultured Candidatus Woesearchaeota archaeon
GTATGGGAAACGTTAACGCGGACATTATGCTTATCGGGGAAGCACCGGGCGCGAAAGAGGATGCCACAGGTTTACCCTTCCAGGGAATGAGTGGCCGCATTCTAGACGAAGTGTTGAAACAAGCAGGGTTGACTAGAAACGAAGTATACATTACAAACACAGTACGGTGCCGCCCACCAAATAATCGGAACCCAAAAGTAGCGGAAGTAAGAGCGTGCAGGAACAATCTGCAAAACCTCATTAAAAAGGTTAACCCAAAAGTTATTGTGACCATCGGACTTGTTTCCACAAAACGGTTCATCCCAATACAAAACATGAAAAATGTTGCTGAACAATCACAAGGTAACATTGTTCCAATGTACCACCCAGCAAGCTACTTATACAGTGGTAGATCAGCAAATATTATGGAAAGTATGGTACGTTCAATAAAAAATGCTTCTTTACTCACTAAAAGGTTATAAAATAAAGTCTATTTTAAATTAAAATGGCTTCAGATATTTTCCGTGATGATGACACATTAGACATTTTTGTTGCATCAATGTTAAGCGGGCAAGATAAAATTAATTTGGGTAGTACAAATATTGAAACGTACATCATACCACACAATTATACGGTACAAGAATATAATTTTAGTAATGACAGAAGTATTTATCCAAGACAAATACGTGATGCTACTAGTAACGTAGTATCAATCGCAGAAGGTAGAGGGTGTAACCCTAACTTGTTCACAGCATTGTATGAAGCAATACTTAATGCGCACCAACATGGTAACCTTCTTGACAAAAATAAAAATGTAACCTTAGCATACAAAATTGATCCAACAGACGCAGAGATTGGGATTATTGATGAAGGAGGATTAATTAACCCAGCATTCATTGGTTTTGTTAACAGGCACAGGATTGGGAAGCATAAAGAGCGTTTCTTAGATTGGTACACTTTTAGCGGTAAGGAAAAACCTAAAACGAATAATGGTACTGGCACAAGTTTTATGCACACCTACGTTGACAATGTACAATATTTCAAAAGTGATAAAGGAGGGTTAGTCTGCCATCTTACTAAACGATGGTGATTGACCACACAAAAATTTTACAAAATTATCTTTACTAACTTGCTCTTTATCAGCAAACTTCATGTTAACTTTTAGATCAATCGGTACTAAACATAATCCTGTGTCCCACACATAATCTGGTGCACGACAATTTTCTACATAAGAAAATGACCCTTCAATTTTGTACAAGGGTTGTAAAGGAACAATTTTGGTTTCAAAATGCTGGCCTAACTTATGTCCAAAAGGATAAAAGCTTGCAGCGTTCAAAAAATAGTGTGAAGGTAAACGAATGCCGCCAAGACGCTGTTTAATACGCGCAAAAAGAAGTGCGTTACCTTCAATCATTGGACCTTGCTTCTTCAAAATTTCTGTATAATGTTCAACCTTCTCCCTTGTAAAACAGTCGCGCCAATCGTCACCTAACAAATTGAAATAACGTAATTTTAAACGTTGTTTTAAAATGGTATAATCATCATTGACAATGTAACGGTCATCAATAACTTTGTCAACCCATGGATAAACCTCACGAAACAAGTCCACAATCGTATAATCCATAATTATATCAGCATTAACATTAAGCTTGTCACGTGGAGAAACGAATAAACCGTCAACAATTATTTTCCCATGCATACTTTCATAAACTCCTGAACAGACAATGCATCGTGCAACATATGTTTTATACCACTAAGTATTGGTGCGTGCACATTATGTTTCTGGCACAGATTATACACTAACTGTGCAGTATGGTAGCCTTCAACACTTTTATGCTCAGACTGCATATCTTCATACACAACCAATGGCGCTAAATCAACGCAACGTTGACCAAACTCACGGTTACGTGATGCACCGTAGCAAGTAGTCATTAAATCGCCCCACCAACTATAACTCCCCGCTACAAAAGTTCGAGGGTCAGCACCAATAGCCACAGCTAACCGTTCACATTCTTTGCTTACAGTAGTTAGATAACCGCCAACAGTACTCATACTACTAGCCTGCTGCAACATGCCTGCACCTATAGCAACAACATTCTTGAAAGGTCCTGCAAGTTCAACACCGGTAACATCGGTGCACGCACGAACACGAACAGTCTCACAACGAAACAAGTCTGCAATACCGTTAGCAATACTTAAGTCGCTGCACGCAATGTCCATACCGACCGGGTTACCTTTTGTTACATCAGAAGCTACCATGCCACCACTCAAACAAGCATACTCAACGTCCACCATCTCGCTGACACGAGCGTTAGATTCTGGTTCAAGACCTTTACTACAATTTAGAATTATTTTACTATTAACATTTTCTAAAGCCGAACGTATAAACTTGCTTGGAACCGCCATAATTATAAGGTCTGCTGAACAAGGTTCACGAACTATTTTGACATTGCTTGGTAAAAAAATTCCTTGATGAAAATGAGGGTGTTCACGGGTTGATTCAATTGTGTCCAGAACGCTCGTGTTAACATCGTACAAACTAACATTGTGCCCATTCTTACTTAATAAAAAAGCGATTGCGTACCCAAAGGCGCCAGCACCAATGATAGTGATAGAATTAAACATGTGTAAAAGAGAGTTGGGTACTTATTATAGTTTATGGTCCACTAGGTTATAGATACCAAAAAACCATGCACACTTAAATATTTAATAACTACAAAGCACGTATGAAATACTATATTATTAATGGGAGCCACCAAACTAAAAGTCAAAGTGCAAAAGTTGCTGCATACTTACAAAATTATCTTAATGAACAAAAAATGGTTGTGGCAACAGATATTATACACCTCCATCAAATGCCAATACCTATATGGACAAAAGAGTTATGGACAGAAAGCGAGGTTTCTAATCAAGTACAACCATTACTTGACCGTATTGCAAAAGCTGATGCATACATAATCATTACACCGGAGTATAACGGGCAAGCAACACCATTAATTAAAAATTTCTTTTTAGTAGCAAAAGGTCTCGCGCACAAACCAGCAATGCTTGTTTCTGTGTCAGCAGGACGTAGTGGGTCTTACCCCATCGCAGAACTTCGTGCGTTCTCACATAAAAATACGCAATTACTTTACGTGCCAGAACATATTATTGTACACAATGTGAACAAGGTTCTTAACCACCAACTTATAGAAGAAGAAAATGTGGAAGACACCTACATTAAAAGACGTATACAGTATGCGTTAGAGCAATTAATAGTCTACACAAAGTGTATGAAAGATTTACGAAAAGAAATAGTTATTAGTGAAAAGTATCCGTACGGAATGTAAATATTTTATTGTTTTACTAGCATAATAAGCCATCTTGATTCATTACCATCAAAATGAGTGTATCGATGTGCCCAATGATCACAAGTTACAACGTACCAACCAGGGCCAGTAGGTATAACTCGGTCACCTGCCAATAAAGTTCCTTCCCCTGATAACCTCACAAAAATGTATGTACCAGACTCATTAACTGTATCATTAAACAACTTGTACTGCTTTGGACCAAAACAGTATACAGTAGATTCCAATAAAGTGTAACCAAGCTTGTTACAAACCTGATTTAAACGATCATCATTAATTTGTGCTATTGAACAGGTAATACGGTCAGGATAACTTATTGGTTCAAGCTCATAAACTAAATCAGGGGTAACAAGATCAATTTTCATATAACCAACCCCCCATTGCACGGCGTACACCTGATTCCACTTCGTCAACCGCGTGCCAACTATCCTTTGAAACTTTGAAAAGTACCATACGCCCTTTTTTACTCTCAATACGTTTTGCAATAGTTGTTGGATGCCCATCCTTAGAATTGTACAACAACAAATCTCCACCAGTAGCTTGTTCAAGATAATATAACCATGCAACCTTTCTATCTTCCAATCGGTCATCGTGTGGTAACAAATAACAATGTTTACGATACTCACTCATAAAACAGTCATAACCAATTATATCAACATCAAAACATTCTTTCAACAACTCTTTGTTAGACAATATAAAAGTGAACAATTGAGTATAACCCTCCACCTTTTTTAATTCCTTACTTTGAAAAAAACTAAACAGGTCAGAATCAATTTTATCGAGTTTAGCGAGGGGACAGTCAAAAGATAAACCGTCCCACACAACGTGAGGAAATGGGCTTGGATAAAACGAAAACATACCACATTGTGAATAAAACAAGTATTTATGTTTTGCCCAGCGATTTAATTACGTTATTGTAAACAAAACTAAATATTTTTAAAAATGGATATATACATTATATTAAAAAATACAAAAATCAATGGTGAAAGTTTATAAAGTGACAAGACTCCTAAAGATTACCATCTATCACCTCATCCCAAGACGCTCGTCGTCTTGGGTACTTTTTAACCAACATAACTTAAATCACGTTTTTGAACAGCTTTTTGAGTCTGGTCTTGCTGCCGTTTTATAGTACGCAACTTCTCTTCAAACTGTTGTGCTTGTTTCTCTAATGGTTTTGGATCAATATCTAAACCAGTAAACATATCAAATGCCCGAATTATTTGCGCTGCACCTTTACTATCAGGCATCTGAGACTGTGCTTCAGCAAATAATGCAAGGATTGGTAACTTTGTATATTTACTAAGTAAAGCACCAGTCACACCAACAATAACACCTTCCTTTAATGGTTGTGCTACCTCAACAACTTTCTTAAGTTGTTTCTTACCAGTATAATAATAAAACACACGACTTTTACCAGGTTTACTTGAACCTACACCTTCTAAACTAATAACTTGTTTTGCTTCAAGTTTAGATGCTAAATCTAATACTAAATCAGCAAGTGCCCAGCCCATGTCACGACCAGCATTAATAGCATGAACAAAAACAAGGTTATGCTTTTTATTATAATGTATACTAATTGGCTCAATAACTTTGCTATTATGTATTGCAACCATAGCTGGAACTTCGTTCATTTCAACAGTACCAATCTTAACAGTGTCTAATTGTTCAAGCAAAAACTCAAGAGCAATAGTACCAACTAAACCAAAGCCAGGAAAACCTTCAACAATCGTAACACCTTTCGGACGCTTTTTTAATACAAGTTTCATAAAGTATGAAATAAAATAATGGTATTTAATGCTATCTAAAACAGTATTCTAATAATAAGTGAGCATCCGGCGACTCTTTCAAATGTGATAAGGCATGCTCATAGTGCGGAAAATGTTGTAAACGTTGTTGTAAATCTATCCTTGTTTGTTCTGGATGAGATTGGATTGCGTACATGTTACCGTAACGAAACATTTGAAGTTTGTACTGTTCACCAGTAGCCAGTAAGGTTGCTCCAGAAGGTAAACGGTCCAAACTATCATTATGCCCACATTGTACTAATAAAGGATTAGGTAAACCGTCCAGATTATGTTTTAACTCGATTGTCCCTGTCTCTGCATTCGAAGGATTAAAAATAATGTTGCTACCATAATATTTAGCAATTAGATGATAACCCATACAAACGCCGACCACACGTTTATCACCAACAGTGTCAAGCAAAGAAGAAATTATCTTAAAAGTATAATCAGCATGTTCATCCTTCTTACTCAAACTTACAGAGCCACTACCACCAATCAAAACTGCATCATAGGATTCAACAGAAGGTAAAACATTATCAAAAATGTTGTACCAATCAATATTATAGGAAGGTAAAGAACGTTCAAATTGAAAACGTTCAGCAAACATTATTTCTGGGTTTAACCGGATTTGTACTCCAAGAATATTCATAATATTAAAAACAGAAAGCTGGTTCTATTTAAAGTTTAACATCATATTCATACACAACATTGTACGGGTGCTCCAATTTTAAGGTTTCACGCACACTTAAATGTTCAAGATGTTTACGTAGCATACGTAACACGTTCCCGTGCATACAAACCCATACTTGATCATATTTACATTTTAACAAACGTTTGTACCAAGCAACCACACGACGTTCAACATCTTTCAAACTTTCACCGTTGGAAGGTGCAACATCATAATTACGCCGAATAAAATGTAACGCCTCTTCACCATGTTCATGTTTGTACCGTGCATGAGACATGCCTTGTAAATCACCGTAACTACGCTCACGTAAGTTTTGGTCAGCAACAATCACAATATCTTTTTTGCCACGAACAATCTTGGAAGTTTCTAAACAACGATGTAAAGGTGACGAAAAAATAATGTCTGCAGACTCACTTTTTAAATGTGTACAAAGCTCTCTTGCTTGTTTTCTTCCAAGAGAAGTTAACCGAGCATCCAATGTGCCAGTAAACTTGTGCTTTTTATTGAAAGTAGTCTCACAATGACGGAACAAAATTAGTTTCATTTGTACCTCCATAAAACAATACGTTCAATCAACCATTTTAAAATGGCAGGGAACAATCCTTTAAGCATAAAACCCTTATACTCAAAAACTGCATTGTACGGTCCAAGACTAGTAATTATCACACCATTTTCAATTTTATATTTTTTGTTTTTACCAAGCAAATTAGAACAAATTATTTTGGCTTGTAACTCAGCATTTTGTGCAGTTTTATGCGCGTTAGAAGAAATTATGTCACCAGCAGCATAAACGTTGTTGGAAACTTGTAAATAATCGTTCACTTTAACATAACCATTATTATCTAACCAAGCAGAAGGTAAAAAGGAAGTGTTCGGGACTATACCAGCACACACAAAGTAACGGTCATGAAAATCAGTCGAAACTACATATTCACGCTTATTTTTAATACCCTGTTTTTTTAACCAAGATTTAATGTATGAACGAGAACCTTTACACAACTGTTTACACATATTCTTATCGTAGATAGTAATATCTAAATGAGGATGATAATGAGCTAATTCAGCCGCAGTCTCCACGCCCACTAAACCACCACCCACAATGCCCACTGAACGCAGTTTATTCAAACCTTTCTTTGCATTAAACACATCTTTTATATTATATAAAGAAAACACCTTATTGCCAGATACTGGTTCACGAAATTTTGCGCCTGTACAAATAATAAGAGTATCATACCCCATCTTCTTTTTTCCAAAATAAACATGAGTCTCATCAACTTTTGTAACAGTGGCACACACATGTTCTATACCTATCTTTGAAAAAGGAATAGTCAACAAGCTCGAATCTTTTGGTCCGAACAACCGCAAAATACCAGGAGTATACTCGAGATAGTCATGAGGCGAAATTAAGGTTGCACCTAACCGTTTTGCAATGTATACACCAGAAAAACCGCCGCCTATTACCAGTATCATGACCGCAAAAACTTCCCAAACATAAACATGCTTTCATTAAAACGGTAATGATGACGTAACGTTGCTTCGTGATCATACCCGTTCTCCATAAAAGTTTTTTTAAGTGGTTCACTCTGGCTTATTAACAATTCAACTTTGTTAGTGTCACCATGCATACTTGCATAATCTTCTGCAGCACCAAGTAAAGGTGTTAAAGCTTCACGATATTTCACGCACACATGTTTAAACTGCCATAAATAATGTGACAGGTTTTTACTAACACATTTTACTAAAATGAAACCGATCATTTTACCCTTATGTTCTATCACTAAACTCTTATTTTTTTTTATTTGAGCAGAAAGGTACGGTATTACTTCACACTCTTCACCATCAAAAATGTTGTGGACAGGATAATACTGTTTGAACAATAAACATAATGCTGGAAGATCAGAATGTTTAGCTTCCCTGACATGAAAATTCATAGTGAAAAGAACAGGTGTACACCTTTATAATACTTCGCAATGGTTAAATATTACCCTAAGTTAACAATTGTATGGAAAAGATGGTGTTACTAGATTCCGAACTTATGTTACAAGGTAAAAGTAAGCATACAAAAGAACTCTATAAAAGGTATTGTAACCAATTTTTAAAACAGTATGAATGTACACCAGTCAACGTAAAATTGTTCCTTGCAAAAAAAGTGGGGGAAGGATACTCGCCGCGAACCATAAATTTAATGCGGTCAGCAATATACTTTCTGTTTCGTGACGTGCTCGAGATACCTATAGCCACTATTAAAATCCCGAAAATTAAAAAGACCTTACCAACCGTACTCACAGAAAACGAAATTAAAATGTTGTTTACAAATGCAGGATCAAAAAAAAGTCGATTAATAATGCAAATATTATACTCGTCAGGATTACGAGTAAGTGAACTGTGCAACCTAAAATCTGAACATGTCAATAAACAAAACGGTAAAGTAATTGTAAAGGAAGGTAAAGGCGGTAAAGACAGAATTTGTTTTCTGTCAACGACACTCATTAAAAAAATACCTGAATCAGGATACTTGTTCACTGACCGTAAAGGTGGTCCATTAAAACCACGTAGCGTACAACGTATGGTGAAACGAGCTGCGAAACGAGCAGGCATAAAAAAACATGTTACCCCACACAAACTACGACACTCGTTCGCAACACACTTGCATAATGGTGGGACTAGTATTAGGGTTATACAAGAATTACTCGGGCACAGTAATTTGCAAACTACACAAATTTATACGCATGTAAGCGAGAAGTTTCTAGAAGATGTTGTGAATCCCTTCGATTCAATAGACTAATAAAATGAGTCAAGAGACAAGTTCACCAAATTTTCTTTAGCTTGCCGTTCTTTAAACTGGCCATCAATTTGAATGTAGACTTGTTTATCCACATAACTTCGTACAAGCGGTACACCTTTAGTAATAATAGTGTTAATACGCTCTTGCACAACGGAAGATGGTAACTTTGTTTTTTCGCAAATGTCATGGACAGTCATTGCAAACTCTTCAGTGTACAACACTAAAAAAATCTGTTTTTCTAAATGGTTTAATGGTTGCACATCTTTTTTCACCATATGCTCATGCTGAATTTGTACTTCGTCAAGCCGGCTACTTATACGGTCCATTTTAAGTTCTAACTCTTGCAAATAATCAAACAAGGATTGTATCTCTGCAGAATTATCATTTATACTTTGCAGGTGATCTTCTAATGACGAAAATATTTTTTTAAAGTCACCACTCATTTTTATCACCTGTACAAAAAGGGTTGATTACCTTTATATACATTTCTATTAGACCAAATCTATGCGTAGTAAAAAGGAGTTGGCAGTATACCTATCAAAACTGTTACCGCTCGAGTCACACGACTTGTTTTTGGAACAATACTCTACACCGTCCGAGCTCGCGGCCGAACTTGTATGGGACGCGCACATGAAAGGCGATTTAATGGGGCGCACCATCCTTGACGCTGGGACCGGGTCAGGAATTTTAGGGATCGGCGCCTTACTCATGGGCGCGAAACAGGTGTATTTTATTGATCTTGATCAGAAAGCTCTTATGGTGTGCGAGGCCAACGTGAAAAAGGTTGAGGACGAGTATCATATTGGATCGTACACCATCACGCACCAAGACATTGTGTTGTTCGATGAAGAAGTTGACACCGTACTCACCAACCCACCGTTCGGAACAAAACAAAAGCATGCAGACAAACGCTTTTTAGAACTCGCGTTCACGGTTGCACCGGTCGTGTACAGTATACATAAAACGTCAACGTACGTGTTCATTAAAGCTATCGCGAAAGATTATACAATGAACATTAGCGATAAATGGGACCGAAAATTCATGTTACGTAACCAGTTCCATTTTCATAAAAAAGAAAAAAAGTATATTGATGTTACCATCTACAGGTTTAATAAACCTTAAAACAACGATTCTAAACGTTTAAGTTTCTCTTTGGTTTTATGCAACCGTTCCAAAGCTTCGTCCACCAGAACGCCTATGTACTCTTTACTACACTCGCTCGTTACAATGGTTTCCATTGCGCCCGTATCTTTCACTTCAATAATTAAGTTCGAGCTAATCATACCACTCTTCTTGAATCCATTACTATGCAATAAGCTAAGATACTTATTCACTTCATCTTGGTCTTTACACCGAAAATGGATAATGAAACCTTCGTAGATAAACCTTAACCGACCATGATCTTGAATACACTCATAAATCTTGTCCAGATCAGCACCTTCATGATTCTTATAGATCCATCGACTTTGCCCTTTCTTCACGCCGCTCATAAGCGTAATACGACCGCTGCAACTGCTCGTGGTTTCAATGACCTTGTTCATGATAGTCAAGGTGTCAAGAATGTCAGGGTCAATGTGGCCCTGCGGACTTTTGTCAACGTCTACACTAAACATGGTTAGTACACAATAGGCTTCTTTTAAATGACTTTCCATTAAACATAAATACTACGTGTCTACCGTAATAATATGAAAGAAGGAGACATTGCACCAGAATTCACATTGTTAGACAAAGATAATGTTGAACATTCATTATCACATTTTCAAACGAAGTACACAGTCATATATTTCTATCCAAGAGATAGTACTCCTGGCTGCACCTTGCAAGCAAAAGCCTTCACAGACCTCTTACCAACATTCAAAAAGTTGGATACACAGATTATTGGTATCTCTGGAGGTAACGCGAAAACAAAAGAAAAGTTTTGTGATAAACATAATATCTTAGTATTACTCCTATCAGACCCAGAATATAAAGTTGCTGAAACCTACGGGAGTTACGGTGAAAAGAAGTTTATGGGACGAACTTTTCTTGGAGTAAAACGTGATACATATATACTCGATGAAAACAAAAAAGTTATAAAGATCTTCAAAAATGTTAAAGCTGCGAAAAATCCTCAGGAAATCGTAGACTTTTTACAGTCATTAAATTGAGTTATTAAAATGGTAAAAATAGACAGTTTAGCACCAGAATTTGAAGCGGACGCGTTCGTTAACAACGAAATCCGTAAGGTAAAATTAAGTGATTATAAAGGTAAATGGGTAGTACTCTTTTTTTATCCAGCAGACTTCACGTTTGTATGCCCTACAGAACTTGGTGACGTAGCAGACTATTATGCACAGTTACAGTCAATGAATGTAGAAGTAATGAGTGTGTCAACCGATACAGCCTTCGTACACAAAGCGTGGCATGATAACAGTGAGACTATTAAAAAGATTAAATATCCAATGGTGGCAGACCCAACAGCAAGCATCTGTAAACAGTACGGAACATACATTGAAGGTGAAGGTATTTCTTTACGGGGGACATTCATTATTAACCCAGAAGGTGTTTTGGTAGCGTACGAATTGCACAGCAATAATATTGGGCGTAACACACAAGAGCTTATCCGAAAACTGCAAGCTGCACAGTACGTAGCAGAACACGGTGACGAAGTGTGCCCAATGAACTGGAAACCGGGCGATAAAACGCTTAAACCAGGCCTAGATTTAGTGGGCAAAATCTAAAACAAGTTTCTTAGTGAAGGACGAAACTCCTTCATATTATTTTCAAAAATTATGTCGCGAAAAACATTTTCTTGGTACGACGGTTTACAACGAAGGCTCGGTATAATACTCCTACGAACAACTTGACCATTATCACGATCATACATCATGGTGCCACCGTCTGTTGAAACATAACTATCATCACCGTACTGTGCGTAAACATCTTCAAAAGTTCTTCCAAGATTGTATGTGCCCTTACAAAACATTAGTTCAGGTAAAGACCGGCCACCATAACCGTGGTTAGCCAACGTTATTTTGTCAAGGTTATGACCTTTTAATGCAAGACCGTGGCATGAGCCTGTCGTAAAATAAAAGTGGTCACCATAGACTAATAATCTAAACCCACAATAGCTTGCCTGTTTACTTTTATACGTTAATAGATGAGTTTCATTATCAGAGATTACTTCTAATAAGCCCAAAGAATTTTCTAAAACTTTCCTGCCGCCAAACCTTTGTTTGATAATCATCGGGCTTAACAATTCTTTAGCAGGTATTAACTTGTAACGAAGTTGACTGTACTGATTTGAATCTAAATTTAAATTGTCACGCCAATCTTCTGCAGTTGGACACGAAGACACAACATCAAAAAGCTGTTCTTGATCTAAAGTAGTACCTTCAAACATTTCTTCATATTCCATTCAAAGTAGGCTTAATAAACCATTTATAAAATTACACAAGCCTTTTATACAATACCTGCACACAAAACAAGTTATGGAACAAGCAACATTACCTAAATTATCATACGAATATAATGCATTAGAACCTTATTATGACGCACAAACAATAGAAATACACCATAGTAAACATCATGCAGGGTACGTGAAAGGGTTTAATAATGCACAAGAAAAGTTAGCGCAAGCAAGAGAGTCTAATGATTATACGCTCATTAAACATTATGAACATGAACTAGCGTTCCACGGTGCAGGACACCGGTTACACTCACTGTTCTGGGAAAACATGAGGGCAGGTAAAGATGTGAACGAGCCGTCAGAACAGTTAAAACAAAAGTTGGCTAACTCCTTTGGGTCATACGAAGCATTCGTTGCACAATTCAAAAAAGCTACTGCGACTGTTGAAGGGTCCGGGTGGGGCGCATTAGTGTCACACGATGATGGGTCAATGCACATTCTTGCAATTCATAACCATCAAAACGCGTTCATCCCAGGATGCAAAGTGTTACTTGTATGCGATGTATGGGAGCATGCATACTACTTAAAATTCCAAAATAAACGTGCAGAATGGATTAATAGTTTCATGCACATTATTAATTGGGACGTAGTAGAACAACGCTTATAGAACATATATTTTTTAACACTTCTTTTTTTTGTTACAATCAGGTTTTTATAATTTGGTTAAGAATATTAGCTAATGCAAAGATTATCAGAAATTGTTTGGCAAGAACCAGACCTTGTCCTAGACCTTATAAGATATACAAACCGTCACCCGTTATCCATATTTGAAGAACGGCATATAGACGTAAGTTTTGTATCAAAAGAAGAATCTAGATCATACTTAAACAAACACATTGAAAATGAGTATGGACAAAAAAAAGTGTTTAACAGAGATTCATTACGTAAAGGAAACATGTTTGTCAATAAAGGTGAATTAGTATTACCTTTATCATACAACCACGATCATCGAAAAGTGTACGGGGGAACTTACGTGTTCCCAATCATTGAAGATGATAATTTACCGTTCCTTTTACAAAAACAGTTGCACGCGGTCCACGCACTTGAATCCTACACACCCTACATGCGTTCACTGCACCAGATGGCGTACGTAGACCCCTTAACAGACCTTGGAAATAAGCGAGCACGAGATGAATATTTACAGTCAGTAAACGAAGGGAGCATATTAGCAATAGACATTAACAGATTCAAACAAGTGAACGATTCATTCGGTCATGAGCATGGTAACAGTGTCCTTGCAGAATTAGGAATACTTATTGACAGATATTTTATGCGGACAGAAGACCGAGGGTTTAGATGGGGTGGAGAAGAGTTTACAGTAGTACTACCAAACACGCCAATTGAGCATGCAAAAAAGGTCGGGCTTGATTTTTATAAAGAAGTTGCAAAATACCAATTTTCAACGGAGTACATGGACCTTACTAATAACCAATGTTACATCTATAAACCAAACACAATAACAGTTAGTGTTGGTGCTGCAGACATTGCTGAAAATTGTTTACTGATAGCAGACGCAAATTTGTACGCAGCAAAAACAGTACAACGTATGCGTGAAGCAAAAGGAATTATTCCTTTAAGCCCACAACTTGAATTCCCTGTGAAATAATTATGTACAATTACAACACGTGTCACATGCTTGACACGGTTCACACGTAATACTATTTTGACATGAACAATCCATTATTACACCTCCGTGCTAACACATATTTCATAATATTAAATAAAGTTTATCTCTTCTTGATCCTTCATTTAAAGTCATAACTTTATTTTCTGCTTAAATAAGTTTATTAGTAAGTACCATCTCCACTAAAAAATGACATACAAATTGTACCAGTTTAAAGAATGCCCATACTGCGCAAAAGTTAGAGGTTACCTCCAAGAAAACAAAATTGAATGTGAACTAATAAACGTTAGTTATGACCGTGATAGTGAAGAACGTAAAATGTTATTAAAACAGTCAGGAGTGGGCACAGTTCCAGTGTTACAGCATAATGAAAAATTTATTGGGGACAGCACGAGAATAATAGAGTATCTAAATGAACATCATACAAAATAACGAAGGTCTAAAAGACCTTATTAAGTCTATTAAACCAACAGACACAGTATACATTGACCTTGAATGTGAAAATAATATGCACCAGTACGGTGTATTTTGTTGTCTAATACAAGTTGAACATGAAGGAACACATATTATAGACACATTAGAAGTGTCAAAAAAAATTATTTCTGAACTCTTCATGCACCCGTGCCAAAAAGTGTTTCACGATATTACTTTTGATTTTAGGGTTATACAAAATGAGTATGGATGCGTTCCAACAAACCATCTGGACACACAATTAGCAGCCATGATGCTCGGTGAAACTAAGTTAGGGTTTGGATCACTCGTTGAAAAGTATCTTAACGTTACGCTAGATAAGCATGGGCAACGAGCAAACTGGTCAAAACGTCCAATCAATAAAGAATTGTTAGAATATGCAGCGAACGATGTTAAATATTTAAAACCGTTATTAGACTGTTTATTAACAAAATTGAATGAGCGTGTTGAATGGTTAAAAGAAGAGTGTGCATACAGAGAAACACTTGACTGGCCACTGCATACCCCCCATTGGAACGACCTTAAAAACCTTCGTAGCCTTACCGAAAAACAGTTGTACAAAGCACAAATGTTATGGTACAAACGTGAAACCCTAGCACAAAAACTTGATAAGCCAGTGTACATGGTAATAAGCAATAAAAATATTATAAAATGTGCATTAGGCCAACGTGTACCAGCACACCCAAAGTTTAGAGAATTTTTATCATTAAAACCAGCGGAAGGTGAACCATTACCAATACGAGACACAAAACGTTACAATATACAAGAGTATAAAGAGTTACGTGACCAAAAAAGTGTTGAACAAAATGTTACCCCAGACATTTTGTTTCCATTACATGATATGCGACTGCTTCATGACGGTAAAAACATGCTTCGAAACTGGCAAAAAAAGATATTGTATCCATAAATATATATACCAGAACACCACGTGTTTAAACAGGGGTGTTACATGAAATTATATTTAGACAGTGCTAACATTAAAGAAGTTGAGACCATGATGTCTTACGGAATAATTGATGGGGTTACCACTAATCCTAGTCTATTAAAAAAAGCGTTACCAATATCAGGGCTTAACATTACACAACATCTTCGTAAACTGTGTAAAATTATGAAAGGGAAACCAGTTTCAATAGAGCTTACACAACGTACGCATAAAGAAATGGTTAAACAAGCACGTAACATAATTCAAAAAGTAAAATGTAACAACATTGTAATCAAAGTTCCAGTCTGCACAATTATTAATGGGAAAGAAACATTTTCTATGGACGGTATTAAAACAATTAAAAGTTTAAGTGAATGTAACATTGAGGTTAACACCACACTCATTTTTACGCCTGAACAAGCATTACTCGCTGCCAAAGCAGGAGCAAAATATGTGTCACCGTTCACAGGAAGAATGGACGATTATTTACGAGACACGCACAGAATTAAGTATGACAAAAAAGATTATTATCCGTTCCAAGGAAAAAAAAATGTTGAGGATGAAGGTATCATAAGTGGAATTGATCTTGTTCAACAATGTGTGGAGATATTAGAATCTTACAATACAGAAGTGCTAGCAGCGAGTGTGCGTAACACCCAGCAGTTACGAGAATGTAGTATTGTTGGTGCAGACATCATTACTGTTCCTTACACTGTATTACAACTAATGGTGGTACACCCAAAAACAATGCAGGGTATGAAACAGTTTGACAAAGATTCAAGCGAGGAATACAAAGCATTATGATAATTAATCACGGTACACTCTCAAAAAATAAAAAAAAGCATACACTCAAAAGTTCTGAGTATAAGGCTATTACAACATTACGTAAAAAGGTTCAAAATAATAAGTGTAAACGGGTTGTCATAGCAGGGATTGGAGGCAGTAACCTTGGTGTTAAAGCCATCACAGACATTTTCAAGTTACCAATAATCTTCCTTGAAAGTTATAATCATACTCATAAACCACGTAAAGGTGACGCGTTAATTGTTATTAGCAAAAGTGGGAATACCAAAGAAACTTTGTACCACTACAAAACAGCTACCATGTACGAAACAGTCCACGTCGTAACAACAAAAGGCAACAAATTATGGAAACATGCTAAACGTCAAAACTATAAATGTAGTAGTATACCTGAACTTGTAGGGGGAAGATACAGCATTTTCACGGCTGTGGGCCAAATACCATTATCATACACAGATTTTAATGTTGACTCGTTTTTGAAAGGTGCAAAAGATATGCGAGATATTTGTAAAACAACGCATGTAGCCGCACGCATTGCACATTCAACGTCAGCAAACATTCTTGACACATTCGTGTTTCATTCAGACTATGAATCGTTAGGAAAATGGAACAGGCAACTTATAGCTGAAAGTCTAGGGAAAAAAAAGAAAGGATTTTTGCCAACAGTAAGTATTGGTACAGTAGACCTACACAGTATGCTACAACTTTATCTTGACGGACCATTCAACGTTTTAACACAGTTTGTTCGGGTACCAACATCACACCACGACACCATGGACGCTATCATACAAAATTATTCTGAACAAAAAAAAGTGTGGTACGAAATTGGTGTTGACACAACGGCCTATGACACAGGTGCATACATGATGTTTATGATGCATTACGTAATGGAGCTTGGCCAAAAAATTAAGGTGAACACGTTTAACCAGCCAGCAGTTGAACGCTACAAACGTATCATGCGAGGTGAAAAATAATGAAGATTGTTTTGCTTGGTGGTAGCGGGGACTTAGCAGTCCGTAAACTGTTACCAGCAATACCCAAAAAATGGGTCGTAACAGCCTACGGTAGAAGAAAAACTAGCTGGGGTAACCTAGTTAAACGATCGAAAGCTAAGTGTAAAGGAACATACAGTGCAGTAAACTTGTTAACGTTCAATTGGAACAATACGCTAAACACAGATATTGTATACTGTGCATTGCCAAGCAAGATTTATGTTGACGTTCTTGAACGAATGCCACTCACTAAAAATATGATTGTACTATGTGAAAAACCAGTAGGGCATAACACGTTTTCTGCTAAACAATTAATTGAACGGCTTAATAAACTCAATGCAAAAGTGTATTATATTGACCATTATCTAGGGAAAGGTATACTTGAAACATTTTATTTTATGCATGCCGCAAACCCCTTATTAAACAATAGTTGGCATACAAAATATGTTGAATCGTGCACAGTTTATATGAAAGAGAATGCTACTGCTAAGCATAGAGCAGAATATTATGATCAAACAGGAGTTATAAGAGACGTTGTACAAAATCACGGGTTACAACTTTTAGCACACGTGCTCCTACAAACAAAACATTATACACAAAATACTAGTAAACATCGTGCACAAATTATTGAAGGATTCAAAGTTGTGTCAAGCACAGTACAACAGTATGAACCATACCATAACAAAAAGAAGGTTCCAACTTATGCAGAACTTGTGCTTGAACATAAAAAGTGGAATAAAACAACGTTCAAAATTGTTGCAGGTAAAGGTTTAAACAAGAAGTATACAGCAGTACACCTTAAAATGAGGTTGCCACAGTGCCCAGCAGACTTTTGTCCCGTCTCAGACACAGTCATACTAGAACTTTACCCTACGCCAAGAGTACAATTACAATTTTATACAGGCACAAAAAAGTTGGAAACTAAGATTATAGATTTACCATTAAACATTAAATCAACACAAGTTGAAGCTTACAATAAAATCTTAGAAAGTATGCCTAATACAGAACTAGTCATTAATGATAAAGAAATTATTGCGCAATGGAACGTTGTAGAACCATGCTTGAAAAAAAGGGTTACAAAAAGGTATAAAAGAGGATCAAAAAAATGAATATAGGATTTATAGGGTTAGGTAAAATGGGGTCACGGATCGTGAAATCGTTAAGTGCATCGTATAATGTAACAGCAACAGACGTTAACAACAAGCAACGGCGTAAACATCAAAAAGTGTGCAACATTGTACCAAGCACAACTGCTTTATGCGCATCATTAACACCACCGCGCGTAGTATGGTTAATGGTACCTTCAGAACATGTTGACGAAATATTATCTGAATTAATAGATAACCTTCAAAAGGGAGATATTATTATTGATGCAGGTAACAGCCATTATAAAGAATCTATTGCTCGATCAAGCGTGCTTGATGAAGAAGGTATACAATATCTTGACATTGGAACTTCTGGTGGAACAATATCACACAAATTGTGTATGATGGTTGGCGGCAGTAAAAGTGCGTACAGAAAAATTGTACCTTTACTAAAAACCTTGTGCGGTGATGGTTACCAGTATGTTGGAGACACAGGCTCTGGTCATTACGTTAAGATGGTGCATAACGCTATTGAGTACGGGTGTATGCAAAGTTTGGCTGAAGGGTTCCATATGTTGCATGAAAGTAAACAGTTCGAGCTTAACACAACAAAGATTGCTCAATTATGGAAGGAAGGATCAATCTTGCAGGGTACACTCCTAAACACAGTGCACAACTCGTTAAGAAAGGATGGAGACCTACAAAAAAGTACAAGCAAAGTACAAGATACAGGGGAAGGTAGGTGGGCAGTACACGCAGCTATTGAAGAAGGGATCAGCATACCTTCTCTAACCTTAGCTTTAATGAACAGGTTTGACAGCCAAGATGTTTCAGAGTTCCGTAACAGGTTATTAAGCGCTATGCGACACGAGTTTGGTGGACATAAAAAGTAAGTTTCCTAAAACCACTACATAGTCTTAAGGATTGTTTGAAAAAAATAAAAGTTTTTAATCACAACACAATTACTTTCTAAAATGAATGTTATACCCCTCGGAGAACGTGTTGTAATAGAAGAGTTACAAGAAGAAAAAACATCTGGTGGAATATATATCCCAGAAGGAAGTAATAAAGAACAACAAGGTGTTATTAGAGCCATAGGAAACATCAGTAGTGTTATCGTGTCTATTGGAGACAAAGTGGTGTACAGTGGGTACAGTGCAACAAAAGTAGGTAAGTATACCATTGTTGATTATAAAGATCTTATTGCGAGGATAGAATGAAACAATTACTTTTTGAACAGAGTGCACGAGAAAAGCTTATGCAAGGTGTTAACATTATTACTAACGCCGTGAAAGTGACCCTCGGACCTAAAGGACGGAACGTTATTTTAGACAAAACAGACGGTACACTCATTACTAACGACGGTGTAACCATTGCTAAAGAAATCCAGCTTGAAAACAAGTTTGAAAATATAGGGGCAAAACTTGTACAGGAGGTTGCTAATAAAACACAGGATGTTAGTGGGGACGGTACAACCACTGCAACAATACTTGCACAACAAATGTTGTGTGACGGTATGAAGAATATTGCAGCGGGAGCTAACCCAATAGAAATTAAGTACGGGATTGACCATGCAGCAAAACAAGTTGTTTCATTCATACAACAAAAGAGTATACCTGTAGAAAACAAGATTTTACAAGTTGCAACAATCTCTGCAAATAATGATGATGCCATAGGAAATATTATTGCTCAAGCAATGAACAAGGTGGGTAATACAGGTGTTATCACCGTACAGGATGGACGAGGGTTCGAAACCAGTCTTAACCTTGTTGAAGGAATGCAGTTTAACCGCGGGTACACTTCACCGTTCATGGTTACCAATCAAGATAAAATGGTGTGTGAATTTCAAGATGCATATGTTCTTATTGTAAACAAAAAAATTAGTACAATGAAACAGTTAATACCAAGCCTAGAAATCGTTGCTAAGCAAGGTAAACCTTTACTAATTATTGCAGAAGATATTGAGGATGAAGCTGAAGCAACATTATTATTAAACCTTATGCGTGGTGCAATAAAAGTGTGCGCAGTCAAAGCACCAGGGTTTGGTGATGAACAAAAAGAGATGTTGCAAGACATAGCGGTCGCAACAGGTGCCACTGTCGTAGGCGATATGCACCAGTGCGAAGATGTAACTATAAACATGCTTGGGTCTATTAGACGTGTAACGGTAACTAAGGACCGCACCACGCTTGTTGAAGGGCAAGGTGACAAAATAGTGATAAAACAGCGTTGTACCATGCTAGAAAACCAAATTCTTAACGAAGAAAGCTCGTTTAGAAAAAAAGATCTAAAACAGCGTCTTGCAAAACTTAGTGAAGGAGTAGCAGTCATATCTGTTGGTGCCGCCACAGAAACAGAAATGAAAGAAAAAAAAATGAGGATTGACGATGCACTCAACGCAACTAGAGCTGCGGTAGAAGAAGGTGTGGTCACAGGAGGAGGCCTTACACTGTACCAAGCACGTGAAGCTATCAATACAAACGGGCTTAGTAAAGACAGAGTACTAGGCGCAGAAATTGTTCGTAACGCATTACAGGCGCCCGTCCGCCAGATTGCGGAGAATGCAGGGGTACCATCTGAACGTGTGTTAATGAAGACTGAAGGTGACACAGGATTTAATGCACGAACGCACACCATAGAAAACCTGTTCAACGCAGGTATTATTGATCCCACGAAAGTTGTTCGTAGCGGCGTACAAAATGCAGCGTCTATTGCAGGAATGGTGTTATCAACCTCTGTGATCATTACAGACAAAGAATGATCTTTTTTTATTATTTACTTATTTCATTTTGGACCGTACTATTATTGTACCCTTACAACACCGCACAAAATGAACTTGTACAAGCCATATTCCATATTACAGAATATGCACCGATGACAGCCGCAGAGTTAGCACACATGCGACAGGTAGAATGGTACTTTTTTGCTACATTCATTATAACGTGTACACTTACATTGTACCTCTATTACAAAAAGCCACAACCTAGATGGCGTTATACAACCTTATTTATTTTATTAAGCCCGTTAGCAACAATCAATTTCTATGAAACCTGGGACTGGTTACACAAAATATTTTTTCCACAAGGGAACTATTTTTTTCCCATGGACAGTTACTTAATAACAACTGTGCCCCTAAACTTTTTCTTAAGATTTTCAGTGACAACGTTTATATTAGCAACATTACTTTATACAGTATGGACACTCGTTTATTACAAGCAATGGGTTTACTCTTTCTTATCATCATTATCATCGCAGTGGTCAAAATAACAGTGTACTTATTACCATTAATAATAATAATGGGCCTTATAGCCTACTTATTCAAAAAACTTAATCAATTCACTTCAACATAAAACTTTTTGATATTATCATAAAGCTCATCTGTATCTTGTTTTATTTGAACATTGAATATGTATGTTCCACTACTTGCGTCACTAGGTACGCTTACTAAAACACCCTCTTTATGATGATCATTCTGTGCAATTTCTATCCAATCAGTATTATACAATAACCAAGATTCTGCGCTACTATCAGTACTATCAATATTTTCCTCAGGATCAATATACTTTGCTTGCTCAATCTCAATCATAAAAGATCGGCCATCAAGAATATTTAAAATGCCTACTCCGAATACGTGACTATCACCACCAGACAAAGATGCCGTATTTAAAGGAACCGCTACCTTCTTGTTTTGATCCATCATTAATCGTTCAAGCTCATTAGAAGTTTGGGTGTCAAGGTCAGCTTTCAATTCGTTAGCACCGCCCATGATAGACTGTAAAAAAGCTATCCCTAAACCTAAAATAACTATGCTGAGAATAATGATAACGATCATATTGATCGCTAACCCAATTGCACCTCTCTTCATTTCCAGATTTCGTATTCCTTAATTATAACGACCATGAAAACGACAAGTAACACTGCCCCACTAAGTAGGTACCATAAACCGTCCATTAAATCACCTTTTAATGCAAGGTACATACCAAAACCCATCACAATAAAACCGAGCCATAAAAACTTGTCAAGTACAAGCTTCATTATTTCAAACTCCTGTGTTTCAGTCATTTGTTTTTTGCCTGATTTCACAGGAGATTTTTTTTTACTACTACTTTTTTTAGCCATCTTAGTTCACCCTGATAAAAAACGTTTTACTATCATAATACGTATCAGTATCTTTGTTTAACAAGCCGTCACCGTCAGTATCAATATACACCAAAATCTTGTAAAGATAATTCCCAAAACTTGACGGTGCAGTAAACGATGCAGTGACAACCACACTATCCCCAGCACCTAACATCTGAGGACTATCATCCCATGAGATAATTGCGTCAAAATCGCTACCACTATCACCTGGTTGACTAGCTGTCAAAGTTTCGAAAGACATGAAAGATTCCATACCTGTATCAGTACGAACTTCAAAACCGACTAAAAACTCTTGCATGCTATCAAGTGTATTTTTAATACCAATACCCTGCGCACTACTGAGCTCACCAGCAGCCATCTTCATCTCGCTTGCAGGGAATGATAACTTTTTGTTACTGGTACGTAAATCGTCCAAAATTTGCTGTTTAATTTGTTCTTGTACACCACTCGCAGTTTCTTCCATACTCTTAAACTGACCACGTACAAAACCTAAACCTAATCCTAATACTACAAACGCGATCACTACAATCACGATTGCTTGAATTGATAATTCTAATGAAGCTTTCCTATTCATCGTATCACCTAAACTTCAAAAGTGTTTTTCTAGTATATATATGTTTACATTAAAGTTAGAACATAATCTTTAAAGTGATATAATACGTATGTTAAAAAAAATGCAGGTACAAATGGAATACCGTAACGAATATCAACAGTGGTAAGTTCACCTTGAAAACCTAACAAATGTATCTTCCTACAATCTTTTTCTGTCACTAGCCCATTGAAAGAGTGGTGACCAACCTTGATTGGTTCAGCTAACCAGTCGCCAGGAACAATCTTATTAAATGTAACATTCTGAACGAATTCTACCGTGTTCAAAAAACTTGTTAATACAGTAAACGAGACTAATAAAACTAGTAAAATACCTAACATCCAATTCACAAAAAATGAAGAAGCTAGAAAAAGTAAAAGAATGACCCAATATTTACTTTGAGTGTTCAACCATGCATACAACTTTTTAAATTTTAATAAAGAAATTATGCCCACCCATAATATCCCGTAAACTGCGCCAACCGTGAACAAGATGGGTAAAATTAAGTAGTATTCTAAAGAAAATGGAACGCTCACCATGGCAAACACAGGTAACAATTTGGCGTCAGCACCGCCCCATACACTCCCGTACACCATCAACCAACCTATAAGAAACAGTAATACCCCTGCCAAAATTGAATAATATTGTTGGTTGTATAACGCAATACAGAACATGCTTCCTATAAGAGTGTAACTCACCCAATCCGGCACTTCACGAGAGTGTAAGTCCCATACACTAGCAACAAATAGTAGTAGTGATGCTATTACAAAGGTCTCCATTAACTTTAGTAGTTTACATAATAGTATAAAAGGTGTACGATAACAATGTTTAAATAATCGTTCTCTGTTATAGGGTACAGGTGATTACATGGCTGAAGATTACGATATACTTCCTCATAAATTAATGCAAGATCTACAAACAGATGTAGAATTGCTTAAAAAGAAACTTACTGAGCCAGAAACAAAAATGAATGAGCTCATCTTAGAAATTGAAACTTTAAAAGATTCAATACACGAACTTACAACTGTTTTTGATAAAGCATTATCTGACACAAAAGATGAAGATGTCTATTCAACAATTACACAACTTAATAATCGGTTAGACAGCGTAATTACACAAAATGAAACAATCGCTAAAGGTATGATAGCCATAAGTGATAAAGTTGAAGATTTTGTGTCAAACAGTACTGGGGGCAAAGCTAATCAGGCAGTCTCAGTTCCTAACACGAGTCAAGTGGCACCAGGACAAATGATTCCACCAACAGAAGCGCCAGCGCCAACAATGCCGCCGCCGCCACCAACAACGAAAAAACGTAGCCTATTTTAACATCATGTCAAATATCCGAGCTAAACAATTATTGCGTAACGCAGCAAAAACGCATAATGATATACAAACACGTATTAGTAAGGATGAAATACGACAACGTATTAACGAAATTAAATATTTAAGTTCGCAAGAAGATGTACCTAAATTTAGTCTTCGTAAAGAAGTGTTACACCTCGAACAAAAGTTGGAAGGCGTGTTTAACATTGAAGCACGATTATTAAAAACTGAAAAACGTGAAGAATCAAAGATTAACAATCTACGAAAACAAATTGTAATGCTTCGTAAACGGCTTGAGAAAGCCGAAGATAAAGATTTACAACGAAAGTTGCACAGACTTTCTAACATTCTAAGTGAGGCACTAGCAAAGAATGTTACAGCGAAAGATGTTGAGATTACAAAAAAGTTAGCAAATGCCATGAGTGAAGCTGATAAAGCTGCAGAAACCGTTGTAAAATCTCAACAAGACACGGCACAACGGATGGGAGCAATTTTGCAACGAATAAAAGTTATGCACCAGGAACTAGAGATCCATAAGCATATGGACGAAGTTGACCCTGAAAAAATCAAAATGTTAGGTGATCGTATTAAACGTATTGAAGAAGCGTGTAAACAGTATACGCAACAGCTTGAAATTAAACATACAGATTTGCTCACTCCACAAATTGAAAATAAAAAGGTTGAACAAGATGTTAAAGAGCCAGAAGTCGAAATATTGGATGACCTAAAGGATCTCCCATTACCACCTCCACCACGAAGACACACTTAAATTAATAGACAATAGAAGTAATGTTTCTTATTATTCAAAAAATTATAAGTCCCTAGCCATAACTGTTCGCCGCGCGTTTTTTACTGCACGGTTACATGCATCTTTCACTAACAATTCAATTTTACGGTCTAACATTTCCATAAAATCGTTACTCATATTCTGTACACCATTTTGTTTAATCATATACTTAATTTGTGTTTTTGCTGCAATCATTAAAAAAAATAAGATGTTATATAATAAAAAATTATTGAATTTCTACAAGTTTTAAATGAAAATGTAGTGTTTTACCAGCTAAAGGATGGTTCAGATCAATTTTAACATTATCATCTTTCACTTCAACAATTTGTGCTGGAAACTGCATACCATTCTCATGGTGCATCATTAGCATCATGCCAACTTTTGGTTCTGCATCTTTTGGTAATTGATCACGTTTTACTTCATGAACTAACTGATCGTTACGTTCACCGTAAGCATCAGCAGGTTGTAAAACTACATCTTTCTCCTCATTAAGTTCCATACCTGCAACAGCAGCGTCAAAACCAGGTACTACCTGTTTTGAACCTATAACAAACTCTAAAGGTTTACCGTGTCGTTCGCTCGAGTCAAATTCTTGACCGTCCTCAAAGGTTCCGCGATATTCTACACGGACAGTTTTTCCTGCTTCTACCATAGTTCAAGTCAACACAATAGATAGTATTTAAGTATTACCAAAACCACGACACTACTTTTAAAGCAGCTCTACTAAGCCCATATTTGATTTTACCCATCACACTTTGAGGTTGAATATCTACATCATCACTGTCCATAACCATTATTACATCGTCAAGACTTGAATAAGAACGTGTAAGAACGTCTTCAGAAGATAAATAAACTAAATAGCTTGGGTCTATCAAAGGATCGCAACTAAGCTCAGTAATAACCTTATCCTCTAGTATTAAAGAACCATAAAACGTGTCTGCAACATGAACGTTCACACGCTCGTTAGTGTAAGGTAGCGCTTGCGGTATTTCTATAGGCATAAATTGTTCTGATAAATTTGAACACCCAGCAAAAACACTAGGTAACAATAAAAATGATAATAATAATAATTGTTTCATATACTAACCTAAACACCTTCTACTTTATATTACATGCGCTCAAGACGCTTAATACGCTCATGAATTGGAGGGTGGGTACTAAACATTTTGGTGAGCCAACCACTTTTTTTTCTGAACGGGGTAGAAATAAAAAGGTGTGCTGTTGCTTTGTTTGCGTTATCAACTAAAGGATCAGGATCATTACTGATCTTACGTAAAGCGTTTGATAATCCTTTAGGGTACCGTGTTAAAACAGCAGCACTTGCATCAGCCATGTATTCACGTTCACGTGATACAGCCAATTTAATTAACTGGCCAACGATAGGCGACAAAATTGCTAGAACTAAACCAACAATAATGAAAACTCCTCCTCTACTCTCACGTCGACCAAACAAAAAGCTTCGTAATAAAAAATCTGAGAGTAATGTTACAGCCCCCACCATGACAGCAGCAAGCATCATCATCCGTATATCCAAATTTTTAATATGACTAACTTCGTGCGCAATCACACCTTCTAATTCTTCGCGGTTCAACGTTTTTAATAGCCCAGTTGTTACCGTTACTGCTGCATGGGAAGGGTCCCGGCCAGTAGCAAACGCGTTCAATGCAGTGTCATGTATAACATAAATTTTTGGTGTGGGAATACCTGCTGCGATAGCTAAACCTTCCACAGAATGTACTAAATGAGGATACTTCTTTTTATCTGCTAAAACAGCCCCAGTCATATTCAGTATCATTGAACCGCCAGCATAATAACTTATTAGAGCATATATCAAAGAGCTTATTAGAGCTAACACTAAACCGCTTAAAGGGTCACCATAAATTATACCCCATAGTGCCCCTAAAAAAACAATTAAAAGTACAAAAAAAGTTAGTAAAAGATAACTTTTAACTTTGTTACTACGCACAGCATCAAAATGTATCATCTAAAAACTAACCTTTACAGGTTCACGATCTTTTGTTTCAAACATTTTTTCTTCATTAAACCTAAACATACTCGCTAAAATGTTGTATGGAATACTTTGAATTTTAGTATTATACCTCATTACAACGTCATTATAAAACTGGCGTGCATACGCAATCTTGTTCTCAGTACCACTCAATTCTTCCTGTAACTGCAAAAAATTTTGGTTAGCCTTTAAATCAGGATAACTTTCGGCTACAGCAAACAAACTTTTTAGTGTGCCAGTAAGCATATTATCTGCCTGAGCATTAGCTTCTGCACCCTGAGCATTCATTAAAGAGCTCCGAGCCTTAGTCACATCGTCAAGAACTTTCTTTTCATGTTTTGCATACCCCTTCACTGTCTCAACAAGGTTAGGTATTAAATCAACACGACGTTTAAGCTGTACATCAATTTGTGCCCATCCGTTTTTCACCTGATTACGTAAACGTACTAAACCATTGTACATTATCACTAGTGCAAACACTAAAATTCCAATTAAGATCCATATAATCATGTCATATTCTAAAAGCCTATCATTTAAAAAGATAATGGATAATTATATTAATCATCAAACAGTGGTTGATACATGCATATATACGTGTTCAGCGATATTGAACTGGGTGCTGGAACTGTCACAGACGATTTTTCGGAGGATATACTCCTCAAACAAACTATTGAAGAATTACAACCTTGCACAGATGCAACTTTAGTGTTTAACGGTGACACGTTCGATTTTATGAAAACACCTTACAAAAAACGTTACCCAGAACATATCACAGAAAAAATATCTTTACAAAAAATTAAGGATATACAACGTGCACATACAGAATTTTTTACAGTGTGTACACAGTGGGTCCGTAAAGGCCATAATATAGTTTTTGTGTATGGGAACCACGATTTTGATTTAGTATTCCCTAAAGTTCAAGAACAGATTATATCTTTCATTGGAAAAAAATATCATCAAAAAATCCATTTCTCAGGGTTCGAATGGGAAAGTGGCCCAGTAATCATTGAGCATGGTTCACAATTAGATAATTTTTTTAAAGTAGACCCTGAAAACTTGTTGATCCAACGTGAAAAATTTGGTGAATCACCATTTTTAAAATTGCCGTGGATGTACACAGCATTGTACAAACATCATATACAACTTAAAGAAGAATACCCACTACTTGAAAAAATAAAGCCAAGAGAAAAGTTGCTTAAACATTTACCGTTCAATTTTAAACGACACCATTTTTTTGGAAGTTTACGTTATATATTATACAGTTTTTTTATTGATCAATGGAAACGGTGGAGTGACCCGTTAAGTCATATGCACTGGAAAGATTTCGGGTACACCATCCAAAAACTTTTACGAGGAAGCCTACACCTTGATGTGATAAAACGTGCTAAACGAAAAATGCGGCGTAGTAAACACCAAGTGTTATCCATAGGTCACAACCATGAACCACAAAAATTATGGGTTGGAAACAAAGTAATTTTGAATACAGGAAACTGGCGGGACGAATATTTTATTGAACATAACGCCTTATTACCAAGACCTAAAAGTTATGCAGACATATTGTATGAATCAGGGAAAGTTAAACATGCAGAATTAATTTACGTTCCCTCAACCTTACCAATATTACCAGTGACACGTATCTATTCAGAACTAGAATGATTCTATAGTAATACCCAAAGTGTTATGGTCAATGTGTATGATTGAACGGTTCGGAACACGCTCCCATAACACATTTTGAAGGTTAACAGCTTCGCTACTTATGATAATTGCTTTATCAGAACGACCAATGCTAAGCCCATAATATTCAGGTTTTTCTTTAAACAGTACACTTACAAAAGTTTCTGAGGGAGAATGTAACAACGTGTTCACACCACGATACTCTTTCAAACTTTTTAAAACAGTAATAAAAGATTCTTTCACACTACCAGAATGTTCAAGAATACGGTGAAATAACCGTTCACTATCAGTACTACCACGAACCTTAGCATTCACTTGATAAATATCGTGGACATGACCATTATGACAAAATGTCCAAGTAACACCATCTTTTTCATTAACAAAATGGTGCAAATTTTCTTCGCTCACATCACCATACGTTGCTTTTCGTGCATGCAAAGATAATATTGGGCTTGAAACCGCATGAATATTCTCAAGATTGTCAAGGTACAGTTTGTTCACACTTGACATTCGACGCCATTCATTGTTTGATAACCATGCAGCACTCCACCCACTATCATGTAACCATGTTCCAAGACCATTCTCATTATATTCATGAGACATGTTCTGGTCTTTAGACATTAAAATAATAGCGTTCACAATCTCCGAGGTTGGATAATCCCCTATCTTTGCAATCATTCGACACATAATGCTTCCAAGATAGATTGTGGTACCTTTAAATCTAACGCTGATGGCAGTATACAATCCTTGGTTGGAACCACTGTTGATGCAATAGCCATTGCAACTTTTAATTTTAAATCGTTAGTAATATCTTGTGGGTAAGCAATCAACGCTTTGAAAAGACCAGGGAACACAAGAACATTGTTTACTTGGTTCACAAAATCGCTTCGACCAGTAGCTACCACTTTAGCACCCCCAGCATACGCTTCACCTGGCATAATTTCAGGAGTAGGGTTTGCACATGCAAAAATAATTGGGTTATCCATTAATGCCACATCATTTTTGGTTAACACATTAGATGTACTCACACCAATAAACACGTCCGCACCATTTAACCCTGAACGTAAACTATCAGAGCGTTCACAAAAAGATGCTACACGCTGTTTTTCATTATTAAGATTTTCGCGCCCGTCATAGATTGGCCCTTTACTATCACATACAATAATGGAGTTTACACCTGCATGCCGTAAAAGGTAGGCTATTGCTAAACCAGCTGCGCCTGCACCATTAATCACCACCTTAATTGCACCCATCTTTTTACCTACAACTTGTAAAGCATTATGTAATCCAGCAAGAACAACGATGGCGGTCCCGTGCTGGTCATCATGAAAAACAGGGATCGAAAGCCGTTCTTGTAACCTACGCTCAATCTCAAAACAACGTGGTGCAGAAATATCCTCAAGATTAATACCTGCAAAAGTGGGTGCTACCCGAACAATAGTTTCAACAATTTCATCAACACCTTTCGTTTTAAGTACTAAAGGTACTGCGTTAACACCTGCTAACTGTTTAAACAGTGCAGCTTTACCTTCCATTACAGGCAAGCTTGCTTGAGGACCAATGTCTCCTAAACCTAAAACTGCTGTACCGTCACTCACAACAGCAACAGTGTTCCCATTCATAGTGTACTGTTTAGCAGACGACGGATTTTCAGCTATATAATTACAAACTTTAGCAACACCAGGAGTGTATACAATACTTAACGTTTCAGAAGTAATTATTTTTTTGGGAATAACCTCAATTTTCCCACCTTTATGCGTTTGAAAAATGTCCATAAATTTTAGGCCTTAGTGAACACTATTTATTATTTACTAAATTAATATGCATTACTGGAAGTTCAGGGCCAATTGGAAGAACTCCGCGAAAGTCCCTAAAAGATAAATCCTTACCTTCTACCCCAGCATAATTATAATTCATACGTTCACCATCAAAACCAACATTGTGTAATATATACTCACTATCTATTGAGAATGGATTATCATTCTTGGTAAGCTCACGTACCATTACCATCGCAGCATCGTAAACTGTTTGATCTCTTAAATCAATGTCAGAATTATTAGGACCCATCTTTACAAGATTGTACCAATTATGAAATCGTTCCATCGGGGTTGGGTCGGGTATAACTTTTCCTAGATCATCAGTGAACGCTACAATGTTACTTGCACATCGTAGACCGTATGTTCCTTCAGGAGATAAACGCATTATGCTTGGAACTTTTGAACCACAGTTATTCAGTTCATCATAACTCAACCCTTGATGAGTTATAACCACAACATCACCATACTTATGCAGGTAAGCAGAATCTAACCTTCTCTGCATATAACTTGAACGTTTTGCTTCACCCCCATCTTCATTATACTTAAACATCTCTTGAGTTTCCATATGAATGTCTGCAAAAACTTTATTTCCATTCCTACTAGGTGAACCTAATACCATATGCAAACTCCTATACCCATTTTTTTTAGGGTTTTTAATATAATCTTTTACACGGTAAACATGCAAGTCTCCCACACCACCATAAAGTTTGTCACGGAAAAATTCTAATTCGTCAAGCGTGTCAAATACTAGTTTTATACCATGCACATCTTCTATTGCACAACGTCCACCACCATGCTGTATAAACATGTCATCAGGCGTCATTGGAAATTCAATTTCGTGGCCAAGCTCAAACGCAGAACCGTACTTCTCAATGTAAGACGCACTATCAAACACGTCACGAGCATGCTCAAAATAAACTTTTCTGGCTATACTTGGAACACTTTTAACACGTGTTTGAACTTTAATCTGGGAACTATCCCCACGTAAAAGGCCCCTAGTAAGATATGCACCATCTTTTTTTTGAGGGGTATGTAAAAAACCAGGCACCCACCCCGGCTCATGAACATGGTCAAGACAATAACCAAAAGCATGACTCAGTTCATCTAAAACGGCTCGGTTAGCACTAAGATCACGTTCCAAAATAGTAATTGGCTGATCAAACTCCGTATAACTATCAAAAAGTTGAGCAATAGCATGATTCTCAGGATATTGTTCACCCATTCTACCATAACTACCACGCACAATCTTTTCTAATGCTAAAGCCCTACGGCCACTCGTATTCGTATAAACATTAGAAGGTCTCTTTGCCATATATACATATAATCCATATGTATTTTTAAAAATTTAGAGTCAAACGTGCTATTTTTATGCTTTCAGGACAATAAGGAGAGCAAGGATAATGAAAGATGTTTTGTTCTTCCCTATCATAGTAGGAAAGTAAATAGTGCGTAAATTTGTGTACTGGATCAGTATTATGCTCATTAAAAACACGTGAGAAATAGTTAATACAACATGAGGGGTACCCTAAATATGTCCCGAGAAGACCATGGTTATTATCTAATTCGGCTTTTGCAGCTAAATTGATTAAATTTTCATCAAACGAAAAGTAAGCAACAACGTGACCTGAATCTGAACGGTAACCCTTCGTTGACCACGGTTCGTCTTGGTTAAAATGAACACAGAATGGTGCAAAAGTCAAGTAAAGGTTATACTTGTTAGCTTGCGTGATAGCATGTAAACGTGAAGGGTAAAGTTGTCGTGCACAAGGTTTTAACCTTGCACGAACACATTGTAACTCTTTATTCTTCAACATAGATGGTTAACACCATCGTGGTAATATACATCTCAACAAACTGGAAACGACCAGCTTCAGTGAATGTGTAATTCCATTCATCTTCATACTGCAAATCACCTGATTTTACACCAGATAGCTCTCGTACACCAAGCAGGTGTGCAGTCTCCCACCGGCCAGTACGAACGTTCACAAAATCTATAGTGTCACCAACACTAATGGTAACTTCATAAGGATCAAAATTTGTATCTCCTATCTCCACAATTAAGTTCTCTTCTATTACTTCTTCTTCAACTTCCTCAGCTACTTCCTCAGCTACTTCCTCAGCTACTTCCTCAGCTACTTCTTCAACTAATTCTGTTAAAGTTTGTTCTTCTTCAATTTCTTGCTCAATAATCTCTTCTTCAACTAATTCTTCAATTGGTAATTCAAACGGTTCAGTTGGTACAGTGAACCATTTGCTTGACCACCAATACCTTATTTTGGACCATAAGTTTTGGCCCGTCACAGTGATACCGTCATCAGTATAAAGTTGGGTTAGTATAGGTACAATGTTACCTTCCAAAGTTGTTGACGCAATGTTTAATTGTACAATGTAATCTGCAGAATCATTAGTTACTAACAACTGTTTTTCTGCAATCTTGTAAGATTGTGTAATATCAGTTAACTGTACTTCAACCACAGCGTTACCAAACAGATCGTCTATACCAGAAGGTACACGGTACCCATTCAATTCTGCCAAGTCCACTGCAAAAACTACAGGGAGTAATAAGAGTATTAATAATAACCATCTCATAAACAGCATAGAACATTACTGATACTTAAAGTTTATTCTGAAAAGCCCGGTACACAAATTTTGTGATCAATTATCCCTGATTCATATAATTGTAGATATAATTCAATGTCATCACCACAATCGTCAGCATGATAAATGTAGTCGTGTAAGTATAATAGTAAACCAGAATAATAATTCCCAGTAGAGTATTGTTCCCAAACTTGTTGTGAACCATAATTTACATCATCAGGAATATATTCAACACAAAGGCCACTCTCACAGATATACCCACTATCTTCATTACAAACTCTTAATTCACAATCATTATCATTACAGTCGACCAAACCATCAGCATCGTTATCCTCACCATCATTACATGTTAATTCTGTCTCATACTCACAGAATGAAGGGTAAGTTACGATATAATCATAATAATCAACTTGATTCTCAAACGGACCTTCTAGGTCACTGGCATCTGCAGATACAGCAGCAGTAAGCCAATAAGATGTACTACCAACATCATCAATTTCTTCACGTAAACTTTCGTCACAATAAGGATCAAGACAATCTATTAAACCATTTACATCATTATCAAATCCGTCAGCACAATCTGTTTCTAAATTTTGACAATAATACCCATCATCTTGAAATTCTTCATTACAATCATCGTCAGCACAATCAATCAAACCATCACCATCATTATCTAAACCATCGGAACAATCACCATCGTCTACAGCAAGTTCGCTGTTATCAACAATACGATAAGACCCTTCCTTTGGAGAAAATACATAATAAGAATCAGTTGTTGGATATATATCATATAATGGGTATTCTATCATAGAACCAGCACCTAAACCAAATGTTAAAATTATTATCCATGTGTTAAAAACACCAATTATCTTAGATAGACCTACTAAATTATCGGCATCCAAACCAGAAATTGTATGATCATTATCATCATAAGGAAAAATAGTATATAGGTCATTATCTGCATAACTATTGCCCAGATCATTCATCAAATGGCCTATACTCCCATAATCATCAGTTACTGCAGCACCCAAAGTCCCCATAACAGCACCACAATTATAGTGATCTACTCTAAAATGGGTAAAATATTGAACTCCACTATATTCAAAAAAACCAACAGTCATTTGAGTTTCTTCTTCATCTTCACAATATAAATAACCCGTATCATCATGTGCATCGTTAGATGAGATAGTTACTTGGTTAGCAGCATCATCATAATTTAAAAAAAGCCAATCATTATAAGATAAATCATCTGGGCAATCAATATACCATCTTTCACCATCATTAACATAACCAGATGAACTAGGTGTGTCCCAACTATAGTCCGGTGCTGAATAAGAGTTGGAATCCCTAATATCAGGGGGGTCTTGCGCATAAACTACACGGCCATCCAAACTCTCTTTACAATAGATAGGAAGGCTATCATCAGGTTCAAAACTATTAGTTGTAGAAACGATAGATGGGCTAACTTTTTCCACCTCCCCTTCAAATACTAATCCATGCACACCACTCATTACCAATAAAAATAATAATATGTGTGCCAACCTCATACAAGACATATTATTTAACTACTACTTAAAACTTATTCTGAAAAAACCGGCACACAAATTTTATGATTAATGACTCCTGAATCATATAATTGTAAATACAATTCAATGTCAACACCACAATCATCAGCATGATAAATGTAATCGTGTAAATACTGTAATAAACCAGCATAATAATTCCCAGTAGAATAATATTCCCAGATCTGTTGTGAGTCGTAGCTAATATCTTCAGGAGAATATTCTATACAAAGCCCATTCATACAAATCATATTACTATCTTGACTACAAGATAGTAACTCACAGTCAGGATCCGAGCAATCAGACATTCCATCACCATCATTATCGCCACCATCATAACAGCTTGTTTCAACTTGATATTCACACTCAACCGTGCAATCAAATGTTGTCTCACAACCACTTTCACACATGAAATCTATCAATTCATATTGTAAACTGATAACATCATTCTCTAAATCGTCACTAACCTCAGCCAAAAAATCAAGTAAAGATTCGTACAAAATGCTCATTTCAGATTCTAACCCATCACAATCAATAACGCCATCTTCGTAATCTTCAACAATGTTATCATATACATCTTCTAAATCTTCTAAATAATCTTCTTGCTCTGTCGAAGATAGGTCTATTGTTTGGGCTTCGTCATCTTCATCAACCCACATATCTAATTCATCAGAATCATCGTCACAGTCTGTACTTAATGATTCCCCATGCCAAACCCATTCTTCCAAACAGTCATCCCAAACAGTACCGTTCCAAGAATATTCGATATAATTACGAAAACCTGCTGATAGAGCACCACTCAACCAGTCAGCAGTACTACCTTGAGAATCAATCTCATCACGTAGAGAATAATCACAGTAAGGGTCTAAACAATCTATTAAACCGTTGTTATCATCATCAATACCATTATCACAATAAAGCTCCCCAGAATGTACATTAATTATTAAAAATAAGGGTAATACTAAACATAATATTAAAAACTTAAATGGCGACACAATTAGAGTTATACATTTACCCATTAATATATACTTCGGATAATATTAAGTAGAAGCATTTACTTAATTAAACCAAGTGAACAGAAAATATTTCATAATTACATTAGGTATAACTGCAGGAATCATCATCTTATTATTACACCCCATTGGAAATTTGATGTTACACCTCATCTTCATGCATATAACGAGTGCACGTAGTAATGCAAAGATTATGCTATTTTTGCCATGGATCATATTATCAAATATTAATTGTAAACCAAAGAAATGGGAAAAAAATGTTTTGATAGCTATAATTATATTAGTATACACACTTCAAATATACAGTCTTAAATTGTTGAACCCAGAGCTACCTGTACAAGTCTACAGGTGGCACGTATTTGAAAATGCAATTTCTAGTAACAGTCTTTTAAGTATCCACAGTAACAAGTTTATTACCGGGTTTATAACAGAAAATATTTTTCCAGACTTAGAAATTATCCTTGACTCTGGATGGTACTACACCCATCACCTCCCACAATGGTACATGGTCCTAGTAACTACACTAATTATAATGAGCACCATATTTCTTTTTAGACAACATCAAACAGGGTGGCCAATCAAACATAAAATGATGTATACAATAGTTAGCTTTATGATTTTTAAAAATATGGTTGATGGAGGACCAATCACCCCTGAGGTAATCATAGGACTTCCAATAATGATCTTCCTTTTATACAATATTTCTTTTATACAATCCGTAGTCCCTTCAATCATTTCATTAATCATACTTATATTAACAAAAATCACACCAATAATTACACTTTTTAGGTCCACAGTATTATTACTAATATTTGTATTAATCAAAAAAAGATGGCCCTTATTGATTATACCTATTTTATTATTATCATTCAACACACATAGCCAAGGATACTTCGTGTATGAACAATACGATTATTATAATACAAAAATTAATACTATTACAAACGTGATTACTACTTATCCTTGCTTAGAAGATAATATCTTCGATCCATTAAATTGTACTACTAAAATAAAAAATGAAGCTGAATGGAAAAGTCTTATTAAACAACAGATGTTACCAATTAATTATCAGCCAATAAAAATTAAATGTTTAGAAAGTATTTTTCACAGCGGTATACTTCTCCCAAATAATGATATTAATGAAACAAACGCTTATGGAAAAAGTGCACAAATGAACATATTTAAAGTTGAAGGTAATTATCATTATAAAATTAAATTACCAAAATGTATCCCATCAAAAATAAGTTATATTAACCTAATAATTGAACAATCAATTAATACCAGTTTTACAGCTGTACCAAGCAAGTAATTTGTTTGAGATAATATGGCCTAAAAAAATTATTATTAATGAAATAAAAATTATTTTTAGATGTACTAACCTTAGCATTGCTAAAGGAACCAAGAAAAAAACAAAGTCTAACTGATCAAAATAAGAGAAATGTCCCTTTTCTATCAATAATAACCGTTTTATTAGAGAAGAAAATACCATACCTAAGGCTACAAGTGTACCATAAATTAATCCTTCACCAAATATATTTGATATTGCTAAAGAAATTAACAAAGCATCAACAGTACGGTGCGGTAAAATACCTAAACCGAGATCCATTGAATAGCCATGCCCTAAAAATCTCCCATAAAAAAATACTATATAATTGCTAAATATAGCAGGTATAAAAAAAAGGGCCATAGGAATTTGTAAATCAATTAAAAATGAGAGAAAAAAGAATATTACACTTAATAATAATAATTTCTTCTTTTCCATAACCACATTCCAAAAATCCCAATTGCTAGACCGTTAAAAAGTCCTCGTAAAAAAACTGCTAAATCCTGAGTGTACCGTAAATCTTGCCACCATCTTGATTCGGTTGACCCAAAGTACACGTCCAAATTACTTAGTTCTAACGCATATTCCACGTACAGTAGTGCAGTATTAGGATTATCTTGACGCACAGTTTTAGCGAGCCGGTAATATGAATATCCTAATATTGGAAACATACCTTCCCCACTCTGCTCAGAGATAACACGTTCTACAGCAACAAGTTTACTATCAATATACCCAGTGATACCTTCCTCTGTCACACCCAATGAACTAAGCACGCTACTACTCTCTGCTTTCGCTTCAATAGCCGTTATTAAACAGCGTTCAGGGTCACTGTGCACAATCTGGGATGCATCATCTATTTTGTTACGAGTACCAACAAGCAAAGTTTCAGGAAGGTACAAAGTAGCATAATTGTACCTCTCTTCTGCTTCCGCAATCTTAGTGAAACAAATAGAAGATAATAATGATGTGTCAATGGTTACACCGTCCATCTGAAAAAATCGCATCCAACTTAGTGCGGTGTACAAACGTTCGCTTGCAAATGCAACACCGTGCGCACGGTTCACATTGTCTAAAGCATGAAGTGCGTCGTCCACACGCTGTTTTGTTACCATCTTGGTTTGTAAATCAGTGATGGTATCCACTGGTTCATTCTCTAACATCCCCAGTACACGTTCGGCATTAGTTCGCACCAACTTTTCTTCTTGATCCAAAGTTGTATTATCTGTATATTCATTATAAAAAGAGTGTGCCATGACATTGTACGCAAAACAAAACGAAGCAGCACTGTACCAATCATCCACACTTTGAATTTTTGTCCAGCTATCATTCAAATCTATTGTCTGGTTCAAACTTAAGTCCATTAATGTTATACGGTCACGCCAATCATTTGCACGAGTACATAATAAGTCTTGTAACCCACTCATTATTTCTGTGTAAGATGTATCTTCAGTCACAATGTTACCTTCTAAAAGTTTACTCTCACCTGTTAAATAATACAAAATGTCATCAAGCTCTTGCACTTCTTCAACACGGACAGGCGTACCATTAATCATTTGAGCAATAGTAATATTACTTTCATTGTGTGGTAACTGTAAACTGCCGTAGCTTACAAGTACAGTGTCAACAACTTCGCTTGCAGCAACTATTTTGGCAGCAACACCACCCACAGGACCAATCGTACCACCACTATTAATCGTCCCAGTGACTGCCACGTTTTCGTTATGGTCTACATCCATTACTGCTACAGCAGTCAATGCCGAGATGGCTGCGCCTGCTGACGGGCCACCAATGATGCTACTAGACGCTCTTATAGTATAAATAAAATCGTAACGTGTACAGTCAAGATCATAATAATCACAAGCAATATCACGTGCGTAACGCGTACTAACCTGCGTATCAATCTTGGTCAAAGGTTGTGTATCCAGAAATACGCGGCCTGACCCATCACGAAGCTCAAGGTATAAGTCTGCCACTGAACCATTAACCCCGCCATCGTTCACTGCTAAAATGTTTAAATGCCGAGTTTCATAAGGGCTAGCTAAAACTAAAGGCGTGAATAAAAGAAATAATAATAATAATAACAATAATGTTGGTAAAAACCATCTCATACGCTGAGCATACTACACACTCTTTTTATTGATATCGATACTACACTTTAGACGTAAATGTATTATTGAGTTTGTAAGTTCAGTAATAAACGTGTCACGTACTGGCTGTGTTCTAGCATAATACTGTAATAAAGAATTAAAATCGTCGAAAAGTTTGTCTGCTTCATTTTGTACTAACACGGAATAATTCTCTGTCACCATACTACGTTCATCATAAGTACGATAACGTAAATGAGCATTGTAGACAACACAATCCTTATCATGCAGGTCACTGTATGGTTTTAAGTAAGATGCCTCTGCATGATCTAATATGTTCGATGGAACCACAATCCTCCCAGACATCATTGCGTGCAACAAACGTAGTAATAATAGTTCAGTCACAAGTTTTGTATAAGGTCCCTTAAGATCTTTTGAATACAGGTTGAATACGTATCTTGGAACATGTTTTATAACGCATAGATCAAGGTATAAACATTTTGAAACATAATCATTAAACGGAACTTGCATCTTTTTGTAAACAATGTGAGGAACTTTCATACCGATAGTTACAGGAGTAGTAGACATAGTACTAAAATTGTCGGGAGTTCGAATTGTATACTCACGCTGCTCCCCACACCTTGTATCATCGCTCATTTGATCAAGAAAAATGCGTAATAAAAGGTTTAAAAGACCACTATACTCATCAACAAAGTATTTGTAAACTTGTTCAGAAGGTGACCATTGAAGTTTTGGTTGGACAGACAATTGAACATGTTCGGTTATTTGAGTACTTTCAGTAGAAGTGTCACCTTGTAACAAAACTTGTTTTGGAGTGAATAGGACAGTTGTGTGACCAGTATCATCATGTACATAACGTACATCATAACGTTGCGTGAAAGTTTTTGGGAAAGATAAAGGAACATGCTGTCTTGCATGCAGATAAGTGAACAATATCTTTTTTGTCCAATAATCTTCAAGGGACTGAGAGTTTGGTACTAAAAAATATGGACGGAAAGAATAATCATATAATGTACCGTTACAAATGTTAACACTACCCTCAAGTTCACGGGTATAAACACTTTGTGCAAGCATGGGCGACCGTTTTATTGCATATAAACGGCAAGCGTGCCAATACATTGTTCTTAACGCATGCTGCACATGTGAAGTGTCAAGGTATGATCGTTCCCACATATAACATTATGATTTAATTTTAGAATATTTATTTATTCTGATAGTCGAACACGTGTATACTCTTTAAAATCTACTATTAAACGCTCATTACCCCTTTTTAAGACAATACCCTTCACCAAACTGATTACGTCCCACTCTTCACCATTGTAAATAACCTTGTCACCTTTCTTAAACGGCATTTGACGGTACAATACTGTTACACGCCATATTTTTTTACCGTCACGTTCACTAAACAAAGAACGAGTAGAATGCAGTTCACCACCGTAAGTTCTTTGAAGGTGTTTGCCAAAGTTCAAGGCCCACCGATTATCACCAACATAATAATCAAACCCGTTCTTAACGTTCATTGCTTTAGCTATATGAACACCATCTTTCATACACGCACGTTCTAAAATGTAACAAAACTCTTCATCCACAAGTCGTAATTGAATAATAGCTTCATAATATGATCCATGCTTACCTTCCATGTTTCGTACCATTAGTTCGGCATCATCCGATCACTACTATAATCAGATGCCCCCGCAATGTTTCCTTTATTCACAATATCAAAAAAACGGTGAAAGTCAATGTACCGTTTTGGACCACCTTTACGGCGTAAGCATACAACCCTGCTCGGCCCATGTTCAGCAACGACTTCATAATTCTTGAATACGTCAAGCAACTGCTCAGTGAACGTTTTAACTTCATCGTGCATAGGCATGTTACTTCGTTCAAGATGTTCACGGCTTGCACCAACGTGCATGTACCCCTTCACTTCAATAAAGTCTGGTGCAGCACGTTCAACCAATTTTTCGTAACCTTCCAAATCTGTATCGTTGACACCTTTCACAATAGTAAGCCTAATACATGTTCGGAACTGTTTTTGTTTTAGTATGTCCAAACATTTTAGTAAACGTTCGTAGTAGTCCGGGAAAAGTGGCCGGTCAACTTCTTTAATAAGTTCCTTGTTTGGAGCGTCAACACTAATGTATAACTGAGTACAATTTTGTATCTTTTCTAAAGCTTCAGGGTACTGCGCATTAGTTACCAGAAACGTGCTTACTTTACGTTTATGAAACTCAGATAATATCTCATCAATTAAAGGGTACGTAATGGGTTCACCAGTCAAAGATAATGCTACATGTTTAATATCTTTATACTGTTCAACAAGCTGTTTGTTCACTTTAGGGTTCCCATCGTACCCACACAACAACTTTTTGTGTGCTTCACTTGCTTCATTTATGATAACAGAAGGTTGGTCTACTGGACCGTACCAGTCACGGCTCACGGGGGCTTTATCGCCCCGCCAACAAAATGTACACCGATTAGCACAAAACATGGATGTGGTCATTTGCATACATTGATGGCTACGAATCCCATAAAACAAAAATTTGTAGCAGCCACCTTTTTGGGTCAACATATTTTTTGTCCAGCCACACACTTTCACAGCACTGTGGTTCCCTACAAAACGGTACTGTTGCTTCTCCATACGCTCACGAGCTGACGGTGGTATCATATATCCTCAAGAATATCAGTGGTTTAAAAAGCTTTTGAACGTTTACATAAAACTAAATAGCACAGTTTAATCTTTGTATATAATCTAATCACACATAAAACTTTATATGTAATATCCGCACCTTAATAGACTATGTTTACTAAAAAAGAGTTGGCGGTACTTAAAATATTGGTTGAACGAGAAATTAAAGGAATGACAGAGGATGCAAAAAAAATCCTTATTAGCAATAGTGGCTTTTTAACCGGTGAAAGTGAGGATGATTTATCATTTCTAAAAGCAGAAGATTTGTATACAGATTTTTTACATAATTTAAAGAAAAAACTATGAGTATCTTAAAACTACGAAGGTTAGAAAGGCAGTTTAACAATATTAATGAAGTATGCAGTAAAATTAAACAAGATTTACAGCGTATACACGTTACACGAACTGCAGTAGAACAAGTGCCAAACATTGTTGGTGACGAATTGTTGAGTCCATTAGCTGACGGAATGTTCATTAAAACACAATGTTTGTCTGATAATGTGCATGTAAACGTTGGTGCTGGTGTTATTGTAGAAAAAAGTGTAGGGGAAGCCACTGATCTATTAGACATGCACGCTAGAAGATTACATGAACAATTAGCACATCAAGAAAAAGTTCAAGATGACATTAGTAAAAATATAATGGAGCGAATTGAGGAAATTGAAAATGTTCGGGAAACTCAAAGAGAAACTTAAACAATCTTTAAACATTTTTTCTAAACAAGTTGAAGAAGAAGTTGA
>CABZYC010000006.1 GCA_902529885.1 uncultured Candidatus Woesearchaeota archaeon
ATAATTCTACTAATGGAACATCTACACCGAATAATAACATCTTTTAATCCCTCAACACATCCCGTACCATTAAATACGAGATTAACAGTGCGGACACGAGTAATACACTAAGTATGTGTATTATACCGTACCCAACCACATTAGCAGTAATACTACTTGAACTTATAAGTTTACCGTCTTGCACAGCACGCCATTGTACAACTAGGTCCGTACCTTGAATATCTTCAGAGATAGTAAACTGTTGTACTAATAGACCCTCAGTAAACGGACCATACTGCTCAACATAACGTTGATCAGATTTGAGTAATTCACATATGTTAAACCGACAATAAGTTGACGGATTTTCAATGTTAGCAACAAGTTCTAAATATGCAGGTTCGCTACCGGGATGGTACGCATAAAGTTCTATTGTTTGATCATCAAGATACTCAATATGAGCCTTATACCCAATATTATCTTGTAACGTTAAATTAGTACGATTTATTATAATAGAACTATTATCTTCAACTAACAAGATCGATACATCTTCCTCTTTAAAGAACCCCGCATTATACAACAAATCAACTTGATTATTCTCCCCGATAGTATACGTTATTTCCCCTTCACCCCCATCACCCTCTGGTAGGACAGGATTAGGTATGAATGGGTAAGACACAACTTGTTCTTCGAACGTAGCAGCACCGTCAAGAAAACTATTTGTATTTAATCCAACAATGAACCATGCAGGCAATATGTGGGAAGACACCACTTGTAATGGCCTATTATTAAATTCTAATAACTTTAATTGCGCAGGAGATAAGATTCTAGAAGATGTAACTGGGACCACTTCTAAATGTTGCCCTTCTTCGATCCTGAACGGTAAGGTGAAAATGGTTGCACCTCGACCACCAGAAGATGAAGAAAGAACGGTACCACCAGAAGATTCTTCAGCCGCCCCAGTAGATTCTTCTTCTTCACCATAACTTTCACCATAACTTTCTTCAACCGAAGTAGGTAGAGGAGAAAGTAGTGCAGGTGCAGAAACTTTTGGTGCTTTAGAACCACCACTACTACTACTACCACCGCCACCACTACTACTACCACTACTGCCAGAAGAAGAAGGTGGACAAGACAAGATGGTACTATTTTTCACAATAAGATTGTTTATACCGTCTGTAATATTAACTGTAATATTTAGTAAATCATTATGAGAAAAGTTTCCGTGGTACAACGAAGAGTTGAATATGGTAGCAACAGACCCGTTAACACTGTTATTATACACGTACACATTGTTAACGTACCACAGCATATAGCCAGTAGCATTGCTTAATTCATAATCTGTGTGCGTGAAATTTGCAGTAGCGTTAACATTACACGCTGCAGACAAGTTAACGTAGTCTACAACTAAAGGCTTATCAGTTATAATTACTGAAAAGTTAAACTTGGTAGTATTACTATCACTATCATTAACCCAGACAGTAACGTTCCAAAAATCACTGTGTGTTAAGTTCCCCGAACTAATGTTAAGACTACCATTAAAAGCTTGTAACACATTATTCTTGTACCATAGCGTATTATTTGTTGTTGGTTCTAAATCATCATCAAAAGCGTTAATTGTTACAATTAAATTGTCTACTGGACTTGAACCGTTCAAGCTACTGTTCATTACAGGAACAGTATTATCTACCAAACGATAAATAACATGATTCACACTGTCTAGACCATTAGCAGTCGCTGACCAATTAACTTTTAGATTGTCACCCTTATCATAAAACGTACTGTTTAATATGCTTGACACAGTTATATTGTTGATAACCCCATTTATAGTTTGGTTGTACACACTTAGCCATGCACCAACACTTTCATCTTGTACATGCCACCTAAATGTTATATCACCTGTGTGACTTTCATTATCTAAATAAATACCGCTAGCTGTAGCGTTTGACGAATTCTTTATTGACATTCCGTTTGAATCATTACGTAGAAATGGGTTCAGAAAATAAGGTATTGTGTCTAAACCAACATTCAAACTTCTTTGTATGGATGGGCCACTAGCACTACCATCAGTAGCTGACACAGAACAGTTCCATAAATGTCCCGTATCAATCGATCTGTTCAGATACAATGTAGACCAAGATTGTGTATAATTAAACACGTTATCCTTATAATAATTATACTCATAATTTATTCCGTCACCATCAAGGTCAACCGCAGTCTGGTTCACTGAACAGTTTAAAATACCTGCATTATATGTCAAATTAATGTCAAGACTTCCAGGAGGAGAATTTAGGATGGTCACATTATTAGTTGTTACATTAGTAGAATTCTCAAGACTGTCACTAAGCCATAACGTAACGTTCCAAACATCACCTTTTGTTGTGTTTCCACTACCAAGAACGGTCACATTATCAAGCGACGGTTTATACACATCATTATGATACCATCTTGTATACAAAGTGACAGTATCATTATCAGCATCTGCACTGTCAATTACCACACTTAAAGTTTCGTTAGTAACATTATTACCTTGTGCCACTAAAAAATAAGAGTTTAATACAGGAATACTATTATTTACAGGTCTCCCTGATGACAGTTGTGCAATTAAACCGTTCGAAGTTGCTACAGCGGTTACACGAATTATGTCGCCACGATCATAAAATAAAGAGCTTAAATTTGAATAAACAAAAGAATTATTTGTAACGTTGTAATAAGTCTGATTATAAACGTCAACGTACGGCCCAACATTTTCGTCGCGAATAGCCCATGTCATAGTAATAGTAGCATTATCACCATCAGTGTCAATGTAACGTACTGAAGCGTTAGCACGCGTTATGTTACCTATGAAATTACCGCCACTCATGTTTAATATGTTCAAGTCAAACAGTGAGGGAGAAGCGTCACTATACTCAACTAATGCGTATGCAGACGAATTGTGGGTAAACGCGATTGTGTTGTCAACAATATTCAAAGTGGAAGTAATAATAGATTCATCATTAGTATCAACCATCTTCAATTTATTTTCATCAAAAACCATGCCAACCAATGCTTTACTATAATTAATAGTAATATTAGTCATATTACCACTAACATTAACAATATACCTATCTATTGAAGTATAATGGGGGTTCACCAAATTGTAAGTTCCAGGATACAATAATAAAGAGTCAGTGCATGATGCACAATCATACACAAAGGTGTAATCCGTATCATTAGACCTCGTATCAATGAAATGGCCAATGTTATTTGAATGGTCCAGAGGTGTAAAGTTTAGTAACATGGAAGTGTTCATTGTCACGTTCGTTGAAGAAAATATGGAATCCTCAGCCCTCACTCCAACCTGGGCAGTACAACTTATGTTGGTCAAGGATACGTTACTATACCCTGTATCAACACAAAAATCATTCTCAAACAAAGAGTTTTCTATAGAAAAATTACTATTATTACTGTGTACACCAAACATACTTGTATTAATTGAGGTTAAATCGTTAATCAGCATGTTATCTGAATCAGAAACTATTATTTCTCCACCTAATTTAGTAACATTTTTAATACTAGAATTAACAGTGTTATGAGTGTCAATCACACGATAATAATCATTAATGTTACAATTCTTAATGGTAATATTTTCTAGCCTTGTACCAAATGGGGCAATAGCTGCAATCGCTGTGTCGCCACTAACACCATCATCAACCGTGAAATTGTAACCATCACAGTTTAATTCAACGTTCGATGATATTATGTAAACACAAGCTTCATCACCAAAACCGTAATCGTATTTTGTACCACTTAAGTCATTAGTAAGGTTATAAACGCCACTCTGAGTAATTTGAACACACTGGCTTATACCACCAGATATAGAAATCGTATTAGTTGCTACAGGAGAACCAACAGTTACATAATCAGTTGCACGTACAATACCACCCCATACGTCACCAGTTTGTGTTTCTGAAGAAGTAATTTTTGAATAATTACCGTTTGCATAAGCTTGAATCTGTTCTGGTGAAATTGTTCCATTTACAACAGTAATATTATCTATTGCACCATTAGGATTGAACTTGAAATTATTTGGATTATGATTGTTCAAAGGACCATGACTATCAGTAAAATTATGTACGCCATTTACATAATATTTTATATGTGTACTATTCACTAAAATGCAATTATGATACCAAACACCAACAGATAATGGATCATCATTCTTAAAAATCCTAGTACTATCTAAAAAAACATCTATCCCTCTTGTTGCATGATGTTCTAAGTTAAGTTTGTGTGTATTGGTCGAACTGTTCACACGTAGAATAACTTGTGTAAGAGTATTAAGCTTTAAATTAAAACAGAGACTATAATCTGTTTGTTGATTCACTGTAGACTGAAAATTGACTGGATCCCAATACCCTGTTTCAAACCAACCATTCCCAATACCATAATTCCATTCTGCAGAGCTTGTACCATGAAATTCGTTATCACTATAATCTGTGACAGTTGTAACATTAGTGTCCAAAGGTGCATACAATAGATAGTATGGTAAACTGTTACGTGTCCAACCAATATGACTCACATTAGGTGAATCACCTTCAGGATCAGTAATAGTGCCTGGGATAAAAGTCAAATTTTCATAAGTAGTGTTACTAACATGCGTTGCAACAATCTCAGGAGTACTTGTAGGCCCACTATTAGCTACAATACTACTGTTTTGAGAATAAGTATTATCAGTACCGTCCGTCACATTATATGTTACGTTCACTAAATCGCCACGACTAAAGTTGCCAACAGTCAACGTTCTAACAACACTATCATTATGATCCACGCTTACAATCTCACTTTGAACCATAACACTATTAACGTACCATGTTACATTTACACTACCGTTTTGAAGGTTAGCGTCTGAATAGGTTGCATTAAATAAAGCATTAGTCAAAGTTGCAGGGTGGACCCAATAATTTACAGTCCATACCGGAGGCGTATTACTAAACATGTAAGTTGTGTTAGGCGTCCTTGCACCATAAGCAGTACCATCAAAAGGTTTGGCACTACAATTGTATACGTCAGAAAGATCGAATGTAACATTCAAATTTGTAAAGTTCGTGTTTGTTAACACAGTACTATTAAACACATTATTTTTGTACCATGAAAAATTGTAGGATAAAGGATCTAAAGTATCAATATCTGTAGCCTGAGTAACCCCACAATTTAAGGTGCTACCATTATAATTAATAATGGGGTTACCAGTTATCACAGAGAGAGAATTTTGTACAGACCACTGAAAATTGTAGACAGTCTCATTATAACTATCATTAAGCCTAACAGTTATTTTTACCGTGTCACCCTTAGTAAAGTTTGGCGGAGATAATTGCGTGTTCAAAACAGTACCGTTAGCAATATTCGTTAATTGAGTACTATAAACCAAGGCTGTGTTAACGTACCAACTAAAATTGACAAGACCATCATGAAGTTCAACATCTTCATACGTGATGTTCACGTTAACAATTGTATCATTGTAAAGTGTTAACGTTTTTTGAAAGTTTTCTGCTAACGGAGGCGTATTATTCAACATTATAGATGAAGTGTTTAACGGACCGTAAACGATAGAGTCATATGAACGAACTGAACAAACCCAGTTCGCACCATATTCGTACGGTACAATTGTACTATTAAATAATGCAGACTGTATACGACTTGATTGGTTCACACCATCTTTAATGAATGTAACATTGTATGATACAACGTCACCGTCAGGATCAATTACAGAGTCCCAACTACAGTTTAAATGACTATAATTATAAAATAATTGTAAATTGCTAACTGCTGGAGGCGGAGCATTCGTATACTCAAACAAAGTTATTTGATCACTAGCGAGGCTTGTGTCAATAGTATTACTACCAGTATTCAAAGTGAAAGCTTGATTGTGGTAAGACCCATTATATTTTTTTAGAATAAAAGTAGCTTCGTCAGCACCACCCAAATTTACATCGCTCCAGAAAAAAGTTAAACTGTCAACGTTACCATTAGTTATGTTAACTGAACGGTTAATTTCTGAAGATTTGAACGGAACATGACTCGTCAAACTCGGTACAGTCTGCACTTTGTCAATGTTTAAAAATTGGCCAACAGTACTAACATGTTTTATAATGTGTAATTGTACATCATTAAGTTTAACATTAGTCAGATTTAAAGTATCCCCCATATCAAAAACTGCTTCAATAAGTGACCCTGCACTATTAACATGAGTATCATTAAGGGTTACATTAAATCCAGACGTAGAATTTATTGAACCGTTCAATGTGCTTGACTGCACGTAAAGATTTAGATCGGTTGATTCAATTGAATGGTCTGTAACATTGATAATGGTATTTTTCACGTATAAACCGTCACCAGCAAGAATACCTAATGCGTACCCATGCATTGAACAATCACCCACAGTTGAATTTACAGAATCATCTTTAATTGCAATCCCAGTTGTGTGAGTTAAACTATTACCATCACAGTTTATCAGGGTATCATCATGGAATAACCCCACACAATAATTCTTACCAGATTGTACACCGTTCAAATTATTTTGTAGTGTGTAAGTACCAGGGCTGTCAGTATCAAAACATTCTGTAACATCACCTGTTACACTTTGATGAGGACTAAGAGATTCAGTACTATAACTATAATCGTCACTTGCACGAATGTATGATCTAACAGTGTCACCTACACCCAATTCTGTAGCGTGTAACACCGTGTAATTTCCTTGTGACCACAACCTAATCTGGTCAGGTGTAACAACGTGGTCTAATAACATAAAATCATCAAGTATACCATCACCAGTATAACTTGAAAACCCAGGCTTCATACCAAGGTACACATTGTTTGATGACGTGAACGATCCAGCTATAGTAGAATGGTTGAATTCACCGTTAACATAGATCATATAATTATTGTCAGCGTCATTGTAGGTATAACATAAATGGACTGGATTACCTGAGGACGGGTTAATAATATCATACGTTTGCCCAGGTAAAAAGAATCTAATCTTCGAACTGGCCTGCCAATGAAACATTCGTATATCCGACGCACCATCAAGATAATAAAATTCTTGACTATTTCCACCTGACAGATTTTGATAAAATAAGCATGCAGTGTGACTCCCTGATATAGGCGTCGTCAAGTTTAACCCTGCGTTTGAATCATTAATTTGTAAAACACCATCATTATCAGTGCCGCCACGATGGATCCAAGACACCTTGTCACCCCATAATGCACTTGTTAAAGTACTAGATGAGATATCAATACTATAATTTGATTCAGAATGATAGTCATCAAAAGGAAGATAAATGTCGTAATAATCCTCCCATGACCCACCAGTATTAATCTGCCAGCTCGAGTATAACCTGGTCTGGTCACCCTCAGGGTCAGTAGTAGTAGCGCTGACTGAGACATTTTCAAACGTGTTGTTTAGCGTAGAGTTACTACTAAATATGTTTATGTTAGAAATGTTTGGACTAAGATTAACTTGCCACCCACTAAACCCAGGTACATCAATTGTAGACTTAGCATCTTGTCTTACTACCTCAGTATAAGGTGATAACATAGCGTCTTTCAAAAAAATACCTAATCTACCAAAATTATAAAATTCTAACCGCGCAGCCGTCTTCAAATTTGAAAAAATAGCATTATTAGAAACACTTATATCACCCTCAGTTATTGAAACAATTGTATCGTCAACTTGACCTGCAACATTAAGGTTGGTTGTTGGAAGTGTATATTTCCCAAATTCATTACTGAATACAACAGTGTTAGTAGTAATAGCACTACCATCAGTATAACTACCAACCCTACTATTCATAAAATAATTGTTAGTACTTGAAGCATCGATTTTTATGAAAGATTTTAACCAAGAATTGTCAACAGTGGCACCAGAAGAATCAGCAAAAAAAATGCTTCTATCAGTAATATTGAGAAATGTAGACATATTACTTTCATTCAAAAAATAAGCATTATTTGTTATATGAGTATTATCAGATGACCCATTTATTAGTCTAATCTTTTGACTTTGACCAATACTAAATGCGTAAGGAAAACCAATTAGATCATAATTATATATCTTCAATTGATCAGAATTTGTTATTTTAATTGGACGTCTTACATGATTAGGAGGAGATTCACCAATAGCATGAGGTTCTATGGTTATATCATTCCAGAATGTATAAGGAGAAGATATCACTTTACTTGGTTGATTTGAAAAAATACTTACATTCTCAATCAAAGTATTATTACTGAGATTAATAAAAATTGGAACATTAAGTGATGCGTTATTATATTCAGATGAAGTGAACCGTAATACACAATTTTTAAGTTTAATATTATTCTGTTGAGCAATAATCACCAAACGACCAACTTTATTTGATTGAATAGTGTGTCCTTTACAATCAAAATATTTTATACCGTTTGAACTTGGGGAACTAACATCCCCTTGGAGTCTCAAAACATCACCGTGTGCAGGACAAACCACATCTGAATTAATATAAGTTCCTTCTTTAAGAATATCAACAACATTATTGCAATGACCCAATACACAAGAAGCCGATGGACCACAACTTACTAAAGATTTAACAATCCCACCTTCTTCAATAGCTTCAATTTCAATACTATCTTCAACAATTATTTCTATTGGTTCAACTATAACTTCTGGAATTATAACATCGTTAGGTGCAATTGCAGTTTCGTTTATGGAGAACGTTTCAGTGAAAATTGCTGCACCTGTGATGCTTGATGGGAACAAAAAGAGAGTAGTAATAACAGTAGTAATTAGTAGAACTATCGTTAACCACTTCAAACGTCCATCCATCAAGAGTATATACGTAAAAATGGTTTATAAAGATTTACAAAAATAAGGAAAAAGATTGCGCTTTACGCGCGTTTAAACTCTGCAACAGTGTCAATGAAATCTACATGACCCATTAAAAGTGCTCGGCAACAGTAACGTTCAACGCCCATGTCGTCCATAACCTTCTTTTTATCAGTCGCGTTTTGGTATGATTCCCATAAATGACCAACGGGTTTACCACAACTAAAGCATCGTACCGGAATAATCATCGGTAAGACTTCTGTCGTTTTGCACGAGCTTTACTATCGTTCGGTTTACACACTTCTTTACGACGTACGTCCGCAACAAGTAATAACCTGTCATACTGAGTAAACTTTTCTTTTAAAGATTCGTCATGTTGAACTAAACCACGAGCGATAGCTAATCGGACAGCATCAGCTTGACCGTTCACACCGCCACCGTGCACACGAATGTTAAAATCTAGTTTCTCAGTTACAGCGCCAGCCAATAATAAAGGTTCTTGAATTTTCAGTTTGTTCATATCCATTGGAAGTTGGTCTAACAACTTACCATTAATACGAACGGTACCTTTACCTTTATTTATGCTAGCACGAGCAATTGCTCGTTTTCGTTTACCTTGTGATTGTATCATGCTTTACCTCCTAAAGACCGAATGATGTCTGCAACAGTTACATGTTTAGACTTTGTAAGTTTGCTCATGTTTGCTGATTCTAACACAATCAAATCTAATTTTTCAAACTCAGCAGGTACACCCACATAACACATTAAACGAGAAAATGCTTCACGGCCACGAGTTGTTTTCCAAGGTAGCATTCCACGAATTGAACGGCGTACAAAACGGTCAGGCATACGAGGACGTTTTTGACTTTTCAAAGGGTAACCACGCCTATCTTGACGTATTTTCATGTCTTCCATAGTACGTACTTGACGACCAGAAACAACAACCTTCTCACAGTTCACAACACGAACTTCTTCGCCCATTAAAACGTCCTTAGCAATTTTTGATGCCATACGGCCCAAAAGCATGTTTTCTCCATTGTATACTTTCATCCTACAATCCTCACGCCTTTCCCCTCAGGGTTTGTCTTTAATAAATCCTCAATACTCATCACAGTTCCATTAGCAGTAATTTTAGCTTTCGCCTCACTACTAAACTGGTACGCTGCAACAGTAACTTTCTTATCTAAGTTACCAACAGATAATACCTTTCCTGGAACCACAATTGTTTCCCCATCACGAGCTACACGATTAATAGTGTACAAGTTCACTGTACGACGTTGACGAGTGGACCGAGTTAAATCAGTCGCAACACGTTTCCATACAGGAGCTTTACCCGCTAAAAGGCTTTGTATCAATAATTGTAATCTTAATGTTTGTGGACCTGTTCTCATTGTAATACCTCTTTTAACAATTTAGCTTTTTCTGCCAACATCCCTGCAGCAGTAGAAAGCATCTCTTCACAAGATAATTGACCCCAAGACTCAATACTAAATGTGTACGAATCAATGTAATTAACAGAAATTAATTCTGGGCATACACCTTCGACAACATCTAATAAGTCAAGCTCAACTATTTTTTCAGCCAAAATTTTGTCGCCAGAAAAAATCTTGGTCGGTAACTTATGGCGTACTTGTTCTAGCAATTTCTTATCCTGTTTAACAGTTATGTCAGCTTGCTGAGCATACCATACAAGGCCAGGACTCCATTTCATATGTTCCTTACCTTGACCCATTACTGCGTGCATGGTTACATGCACCTTCTGATCATTAATCAGTTTAACAACAGGCATATCAGGATATACAAACATACTAGATGGATCATCACTAGTTGCGTCTTTCGCATAAATGATACCGTCCGAAGAAGTTTTAAGCTCCATGCGAACAGTGCATAATGCACTACGCTCAACAATGTCTGCTTCACTAGTAGGCAAACTGTAAGAAGACAAATCAGTTTTGATCGGAATTAAGCCTAAACGGTGCGCAATAATTTCATCGTATAACGCACTATTATTTTGGTGAAACTCCACGTCTTCCACAGCCAAAGTTGGTACTTCTTCCATTACCATTCTTCGAACTGTGTTCAAAAATGGTGTGTCTACCCCACTAACAGATAAAACTAAACGTGCATCAGATCGAGATTTGGTTACGAGTTTCATACTCGACGACCTCGCCTCCCACCTTTCGCACGGCAACCATCGTGTGGTTCTGGAGTAACATCTTCAATCTTACCAATTTTTACGCCGCGCCGACTAATAGCTTTAATGAACGCTTGTGCCCCAGGCCCAGTGTTACGAGGACCATTATGACCACCTTTCGCTTTCACACGAAGGTATAAACCGCCAATACCATTATCTTTTAGAGAATCCGCAACCTTCTTTGCAATCTGCATTGCTGCACTTGCACTACTTTCAAGACGGTCGGCCTTAACAACTTGGCCACCACTACATCGTACCAAAGTTTCTGCACCAGTAATATCTGTTACAGTAACAATAGTATTATTGTACGTGGACTTAATGTGAGCAATTGCCCACCTTGTTTTCTTCACTTTTGGTTTTGGTTTTATAACAGTCTCACTCATCTTTAGCCTCCTCTTGAACCTTCTCAATCGCTTTATCAAACTGTGTTGCTTCATCAACCGGTTCTTCAACTGGTTCAGCTACAACTTCCTCTTTTACAGGGATTGAACGTTCTGGATGCTCAATGTTTGACAAAGAACTTTTTCCACGGAACAAAATTTGTTGGTCTTCTTGCACATCAATTAAATATGACGGACTTGAAATTTCTGTACCTTTCACCATAATATGGCGATGAGTAATAAACTGCCTTGCTTGTGAAACACTTCGTGCTAAGCCTAACCTAAAAACACGAGTTTGTAATCGACGTTCTAAAATATCGCGTGGTTCTAAAGATAAAATATCGCTCAAACCTGAACCTGGAGGTAAAATACCTAATCGAACTAGTTTACCTAATACTTGCTCAGTTTCTTTATCAGACTGTGCACTTGACGAGGTTGCTAACCTTTTAGCAATAGACCTATATTTTTTCAAGAAAGTGTTTGCACGATAGATCTCTTTCTTGTTTTTAAGACCGTATTCTTGTGTTAACACTTTCTCTTTTTCTAACGCTTCCGCGTTCCAAGGATGCATTGGGGTCGCATACTGTTTTCTTAATTTTCGTGGATCACCCATTTTCTACCTCTTCTTCACGGAACCTTTCTTGTTCCTGAAATTTGAACTTGTTCGTTGACCACGTACTGGCAACTTACGTTTGTGCCGGTTACCACGGTAACATTTGATCTTGATTAACCGCTTAATATCGTTCTGCTGAGCAAAAGATAATTTACCAATCATTAAATGACGGTCACTACCAGTCTCAGGGTCACGCCGACGGTTTAACATCCATACAGGGATACCGTTCTCTTGCGGATTTACAATTATATTCGTTAACTTCTCTACCTGATCTTCACTTAAAGCTCCTGCTTTCATGTCCATCGGGATAGAGGCGACTTTACACACTGCTTGAGCAAATGTGTCGCCGACGCCTGTGATCTTAGTCATTGCCACCCATAAGTGTTTATGACCTGGAAGATCTACGTTCGCTACACGAACGATATGTCGAAGGTTATTTTCTGCCATGTTTAATATATTCCTTGTAGAAAGATCTAATAGATCTTATCCTCTACGCTCACCACTCGGATAAGTATTATAGACGGACTAAGACTTATTTATAAACATTACGCTTGTTTACGACGCATACGCTGCACAGCGTACTGAGAAGGCGTACCGATTGTCCGGCATAAACTGTCTGGTTTACAAACGTCCAAAGCAAGATAATAACCCTCATTTTTACATTTTGGAGTACGTTTACTTGTATTAAAAGCACGTAATTGACCCTGAACATAAGCGTCGCGTAAAGGAGTGGGATTTTTAGCGTTCCATTCGTTCACTAAAGATTCAATCATTTCACTTGACCACCCCACTTCTGCTAAAAAAGTTGTCACTGCAAAAAGAGCACGTTTTTTTCCATCGTTAATACCTTGTAAAATCGATTTAATGCAAGGAGGAAAACAGTCCTCTGGTACAGGATCTTTCACTTCAAAACTACGTTTAAACTTTTTTACTTCACGAGGCTTTTTAGCCACATAATCAATAGAACTACGTAATAATTCAGTAGCGTCACCGTCACCTGGTTCTAAATAGCTGGCAAGAGGCTCAATAAACTTTTCAGGGTGCGCCATTGAACGTTCAAATTTTAAGACCATATCACAAGGGATCGGTAAACTAATAAGCCCACTTTTTTCATGTAAACTGTAAGGCATACGGTACAAATGACGGGAAGCTAACAAGATTGTGTCAATATCAATAAAATCTTCAACTTTAACCCGGCCACCCTCAATAAGAATGTCCCCAACTATCTCGCGTATACCTGCAAGACCGTGCTGTTTTATTAATTGGTCACTTAGCGCTTTATACACATGGTCACTAACAAAAGAAGCAATAGCACGAGGATACTCTGGAAACATGTCACTGGTTAATGCCTCACCAACAACACGCGGGAAACTTGTCCATGGAACAGCTACATGAAAACCTTTATTCCCAGAAAATTTTACAAAAACATGTTTTACTTTATGAAACCGTAAAAATTCTATTATTAAATGAGTACACAGTTTACTAATCTCAAAATGGTTACAGTCAACATCCAATATTAAATCCCAACCAGAACGTAGTTTGTCAAGCTGTGCACGACCCCGAGTATTAGAAAGCATGAAAGGGTCATGCCAATGTTCTTCACTCACATGAAAACTGGTCACATTTTGTTTTGCAAACTCTAAAACGTCGGATGGATAACGTAGCATGTCCGGACGCTTTCCAAAAGCTTCACCGTACCGAACAGATACCTCACGATCTTTAGAAAATGATAATAAAAGGTCTGCAACATAAGAATTTTTGTAATACCGTAAACATGCACCTTTATCTAACATGCAGTTAAGAAATGTTTAATACATAAAAAAGATTATAGTTTTTTAACAGATTTTGTGAAAGAATTGCTCAATTTAACAATCGCATCACACGCAGATTTGATTGCGTCACGCGTAGTAACACCGTCAACCTCAACATAAAATTCTGGCACACCAACCAAAGGGTGTTCTACACGGTACGTTGCAATTTTTACACCTTTAACTTTACGCAGTTCTGCAGCAAGCAAGTTTGCAAAAGTGTGTGTTTCTGTTGGTAATTGGAACCGAATCATTGAATCTGATTCTTCAAGTACTTCAAATTTCATGAGAGTAAACTCAGTCGCCATATTTATAAAACTATTGTTTCAACTCTCGGATTAGTTCACTTACACGTTTACCGTTAGCCTTACCCCCACTAAGCTTCATTACCTGGCCCATCAATGCACCGAATGGTGCTTCACTGTTCGTAGCGATAACTTCTTGCACAAGCAATTTTAATTCATCATCACCCATCCCTTTCAATTTTTCAATGGAATACTCATTATTAAACATTAAAAGTATAGCATGAAGCACGGCATCTTTAGGAACCATGCCCTGATTAATGTCCATAAATACTTTTTTAAATTGATCATCTGAAAGTTTTACAGTGTCACCTTCACGAGATAATGCACGAAGTTTTGGTCCTAACGTCTCTGCAATAAAAGCAGGTTTTAAAGAAGTTTCAAATACAAGTTGTTCAAACAAAATAAAATTGTTTTTACTAGTAAACAAAGCTAAGTCTGAAGACAAGCCATAGTCCTTTTCAAAACGTTGTGCACGGTCACGTAAAGTTTCAGGAATCTCCACCACGCGATCACACAAATTAAGTATTGGGACATCTGTCTCAGGATACATACGGGCAGCGCCAGGCATCGGCCGTAAAAAAGAAGTTGTACCATCAATATTAGCTTTCCTTACCTCCATGGGTACACCGTCCCACATTTCTTGTAGTCGACTATAAACTACTTGGAGCGCACGTTCAACATTCAATCTTTTATCAGCAACCATAATGAAAGCGTCTTTACTACCACAAGCCAACACTTGTTTGATAATCTCAACTTCATCTTTAGTAACACCATAATTAGGTAATTCATCACTATGAAACAAGCCGCCAACCCCTGAAAGACGTTTTGCCCGGCTACTAAGTTCTGTCCCTACACGGTAACCTGGACACAATTCTTGACCTAACCGACCATCCCACCCTTCTACCTTTATTGCGTGTACTACACCATTTGCATCCAAAGATTTTCGTAATACTGCAGATTCAGTATTTTCAAGATGAGACGTTACATCAACTGGAATAAACAAGTTTAACACTTCGTCTTGAATAGTATCACGTAAACTAATCAAAGCGTTCTGTCTTAAAGCTTCATACTCAACATAAGTGGGTATCAAACGAAGGTCTTGCGCACCTTTTATTTCTACACGTACCCCACCAGGAACACTAACATTAACATCTTGCCTGATTGTACCAAGCCCACGTTTACAATTTGGTAAACTTCGTACGTACATCCCAAGAAGTTCAGCAACCTCTTTAGCTTGTTGTGCAGAGTGAATGTCAGGGGCCGTACCAATTTCGATTAAAGGAATACCTAACCTATCAAGATGGTACACTGCCCGATTATGCCCTTGTTCCAAAATCCGGCAACTATCTTCTTCGATGTTAACACCCATTATGCCAACTTCGCCTTCAGAAGTATCAATTACGCCATCAACTGCTACAAGCATCGTTCGTTGAAAACCGGAAGTGTTACTACCGTCAATCACCGTTTTACGCATAACTTGGCCCAACGGAACCCTTGTTGCACGTACTAATTGTGATAATTGTAATGCGGCGTCCAAAGCAGATTCGTTGATTGGTAAAGGTGGTTCAGAATCACATTCTACCATACCTGCACTAACATAATCTCCACGATACACAAACGTTCTATCTTTTAAGTGTTCAATCTTTGCTGCAGTATCTATTATTCCTGTTTCCCCAGCCACTGCACGAAGTTTTCGGTTAAACTCAAAACTGTATAAATTATCTTCTGAAATAACTGTCTGTTTATTACTAAAAAGTTTTTTTCCGTCAAGTTGTTGGTGAATTTCAATACCGCACGTAATCTTCATAAAAAAATGTAATTGGACGGACTATATTAGTCTTACGTCCAATATCTAATTGTGCGAATATGACAAGAGTCGTAAGGAACCTCTAAAACAGACTTAATATTATCAACGCGGCAAGGATGATTCTGAAAGTCTGGATGTCTTGAATCAATAGCGCGAAAAAATAATTTTGCTCGGCCGTTAACCACACGTTGTTCTAAAGAATTTGCACCGTGCCCCATCACAGCACGAAGTAAGTCGCACATTGACCTTTTAGCACTAGTTACACCCCGTTTATCTGCTAACCCAATATCGTACGTGATTTCGTACACAGTACCTAAATTAGTTGGCACATTTAGCCCCTGTAGATTTAGAAGTAGTATCTTTAACCTTAAACCCTTTAATCCATTTATTTTTATTAGAATAATTTTCCATCAAAGTCTGTATTAAACCAATATTACTTTTAGTTATAACTTCTACCTTCTTTTTTCCACGCTCAGTTTTCACATCCAATAATTCTGAATGGTGACTTAACGCATGCCTATAAAATTTTGTTAGACCACACAATCTTCTTCTTGGACCACGAAAATTAACACTAATTGTATAACGATTTAAACCACTAAGTTGGCCCACCATATCGTTAGCTTGTTTTAACGCGTTCACACCAAGAAAATGGTAAAAACTGTCTTGTGCAAAGCAAGGTTCACTAAACATATGACGAAGATCTCCCCGACGGCTTAGTTGCCTAGTACAATCCTCTAACAAAGAAATATATGTCGACCTATCTTCACTACGAACCAAGAAAGGTGCATAACCATGATGCTCCATCAAAACATTGTTCAGTATCCTTGTAGTACGACCATTACCATCTATGAAAGGGTGCACTTCAAGCATACCATAATGAAATTCACCTATACGCTGTAACGGATGCACTTTACTAAAATCGCCCTCACCATTCACACGGTACAATAATTCTTCCATACGCGCACCAATATTAACAGAATGACGCTGGTCATCACGCCAACCGTCACTATACCATAGATTGTTTGGGTCTACACGGTAAGCTACATCACGGATAAATTGATGTGATAATTCCCCTTGAAAATTTTCAACAGCATACGTACATGCATTATTTACACGATTTAATGTTTCCAAATTTGAATCTAATTCAAGCGCATTATTGTGCCTGTTTGCATCGCGGCGTGCATGCTCAAAAAGTTTTGAACGAACATAATCAGTGTATCCAAAATGATTTTGGTAATTCTGTGTAACACTATCAATCCCAAGTATTAATTCATTCAAATTCATGATATATAATAAATAGTTTACTTTAAATGTCTTCACAACTGATTTGTGATAAATCAAACACATTTATATATCTTGAAAAAAACAATTACCCATGAAAAAATTAATATCTTACACACTACTAACCATCTTGGCAATTGGTTTAATTTTAGGTATATTTGAAATTAATTCAATTAATGAATATAATAGATCTATGATTGGCCTTGCATCAAATGATAATGGAAATGTTTCAATTAATATTAGTAGAGAAACATCTATGGTAGTGCACCAACGGACAGACTTAACACCATTAGACATCTATGTTCTAAGTGGAAAAACAAACTGTAGTTTTGTGACCGGCGGACATAACCTTAAAATTAGTGCGCATAATAATACAGTACACCTTTTTGACCCCCACATTATATACAATAATAGTGGTAAAGGCCTAAATAGTGATATTATTACACCTTCAAACATTAATGCTTGGGACACAGGAGTTATTGGAAATAAAAATGAAGGATGCAACAATATTACAAATGATGACCTTCGAAAAACATTCCATCTATTAGAAAATAATGGGAATGTAAATATCGATATTACTGCATCAATTCAAAGTGTCAAACTAAATGGGATGACTTCATCGATATCCACTTGTAACTTTGTAACAGGGTTACATGACCTTGATGGAAGCGATGGGTGCCAAAATGGAGGAACAAGTACTAGGTCAGATGTAGAAATTGGTTTTTCATTATATCCAATTCCGGTAAGTATAGAAATGGATTACAATACGCACCTAGCACCACAATTTCAGTATAACAATTATGACCAGATTGTTACAAATCAAGATTATAATGATACATTAGTCTCAGTAAATCAAACAGAAGGAGGAGAATTAAGATATATTCGTGATCTTAATACAAGTGAACAGCAATTAGCTAAAAATATGAAATGGGCATCACGCGAAGATGAGATTGCTATATTGTTTGGAGCAAGTATTCCTTCTGATGCACAGCCAGGACACAGAGTGATGACAATTAGATATACAGCTAGTGAAACTATCTAATTACAAACTTTTTTTAATAAATTCTTTAACTTCTTTTAAAGATCTAAACTCGTAGAACATGTTTTCTGGGTATACCCAACATACACGGTTTTCTCCACAATAGCCTAAACAAGTTGTACCCGTAATTTGAATTTTAGACAGTAAACCGTTTTCAATCACCCATCGTTTAAGCGTTCGAAGCTCGTTACGGTGCCCACAGTGTGCACCCGCACGTTCGTTCACACAAATAAAAATGTGTAATGGTCGACCCTCCCCAATACGCCTCATCCTTTAATGTTCCCCACGGGTAATAAAGCAACAATCGCACGGCACAGGTTTGCTTGTTCTAAAGCTTCTACAACCTCATTAATATCTTTATAGGCACCACCAGCTTCTTCAGCTAAGCCTTTCATGCTTGCACTTTGCACATGTATACCCCTTTTTTTCATGTCAGCGAGCAAAGTTTTACCGTCAAACTTTTCTTTAGCTTCAAGCCGAGACATAGCACGACCTGCACCATGCGCAGAACTTGCAAAAGTGCCAAGAGTGTCTGTGCCTACAAGAAGATAACTACCAGTCTCCATACTACCTCCTAATATGACAGGTTGCCCTAAACCATGGTATGCTTTAGGTAACTCATTAGATCTTCCTGGACCAAAAGCTCTCGTGCTACCTTTACGGTGTACTAATAACCGTTTGTCTTCACCGTTTACATTGTGTGTTTCAACCTTGGCAATGTTGTGTGCTACATCGTACACAAGTTGCATGCCAAACATTTCATCGGTTAAATGAAAATAGTCTTTGAACACATTTGCAACATTATGCGAGATAACCTGTCGGTTCGCGAACGCCATGTTCGCTGCGCAACACATAGCCTTGTAATATGCCTGTCCAAGATCACTTGTGAACGGTGCGCACGCTAACTCTTTATCAGGAACCTTAATACCAAACCCAGGCATTGCATCTAAAAAACGAGTTAAATATTCAGTAGCAATCTGGTGACCAAAACCACGACTTCCACAATGAATCATAATGACAACTTGCCCGTCAAATTCTATCCCCATCCGTTTTGCAGTGGCCCAATCACGCACATTCTCATTACGTACAACCTGAATTTCACAATAATGGTTACCGCTCCCAAGTGTCCCTAACTGTTTTAAACCTCTCAAGATTGATTTTTCTGAAACAAAAGTTGAATCTGCATCTTTTAAACACCCGTTATCTTCAATATACTCACGGTCACGCTTGGTTGCATACCCATTCTCAATGCACCAATCAACCCCTCGCTCACAAATTTCTTTGAACGTGTCAATGTCAAGGTTAACTGTACCCTTACACCCTACACCGGTCGGTACAACCTTAAACAATCGTTTTACGATTTCAGGTAAGTGCTTTTCAATTTGGTCAATGTGCAGTTTTGTAGTTAATAACCGCATCCCACAATTAATATCGAACCCAATCCCACCGGGACTAATGACACCACCATTATCAATGTCGAACGCTGCCACGCCGCCGATCGGAAACCCGTACCCATAGTGTGCGTCAGGCATGCACAAAGATGCTTGCACAATCCCTGGCATGGTCGCCACGTTGCGTAACTGTTCTTTTACACCTTCATCCATCGCATCAAACAAATTGTTGGTTGCCACAACTTTAGCAGGAACACGCATGTCACCTTCTTTTTTAATTTCGTGCATCATCCGTACACTTCCATGTGCACTTGGTCACTAGGCACGTTCAACATTTCTTTCATTGCGAACACGAACTCTTTAGGCCCGCACAAAAACACGTGTGTATCTTTCGTACAATACTGGTCAATGAGTGCCTGGTCTACACGGCCCGTGCGACCGGACCATTCACCGCGCGTAATTGTTGGCACATAGGTTATGTCCAGTTCACTGAACTCTGCATGATAAATTAAATCTTTTTGAGTTTTATGGCTACTAATAACAGTACATTTCACGTTCATTTGTTCGTCCGTTAAACATTTGGCAATACTACGAAACGGTGCAATACCGCTGCCAGCGCCCAACAGCAAAATGTCGGCCTGGCCATCGTACACAAATTTTCCGTACGGGCCACTAACCTTGAATTCGTCGCCCACTTGAACGTTCTGTAAAAAGGTTGACACAATACCATTCTCCATTTCTTTCACGCACAATTCAATGTGTGGTTCGGTCGGAGAACTTGCAATACTGTACGCACGGCGATACATTTCACTGTTCACTTCACACTCTAACATGATAAACTGTCCAGGCAAATAATCCATCTCACCGTCAAGCCGGAACACGATGGTGTCAGGCGTCTCACGGTTCACGTATACAACTTTCATAATAGTCTAGACAGCTACTAATTTAAAAAAGATTCTATTACCTTAGTTAAATGAGCCTTATTGAATGGTACCAGGAAAACAAACGTGACTTACCATGGTGTCACACCACGAGTGAGTACCTGGTCCTGCTCATTGAAGTTATGTCGCAGCAAACACAGATCTCCCGGGTAGGAAAATATCTTGAAAGGTTCACTGCACAATTCCCAACCCTGCACGATTTAGCAAGCGCAGACCAGAGAGATGTTATCATTGCATGGGACGGGCTTGGATACAATTCTCGAGCAGTCAATTTGCATAAAACAGCGAAACTCCTCGTTGACAAGTATAAAGGAAAACTCCCTGGCACTGTTGAAGACATGTTAACGCTCCCAGGCATAGGACCCTACACCGCGCGCAGCATTTTAGTGTTCACGCGTAACCACCACGATATAGCGTTGGACGTGAACATGCGAAGGGTATGGACACGCCGTTTACATGGGCACGACGGAGTGGTCAAAGACAACGTGTTACGTGAACAGCTTACAAGTATTATGCAGGACCCTAAAACCTTTCATTCGGCAACCATGGATTTTGCAAACATGATCTGTTTACCTAAACCCAAATGTGCACAGTGCCCGCTAACTTGCCGTTTCAAACCGGTCTACCAATTGCATGGTGGAAACGTGCTGCGGAAAAGAGTTAAGAAGGTTGAGAAGGGTGTAACTGAAAACGGGAAACATGTGCCGAACAGAATCTTTCGTGGACGGATTATCAAACTTTTACGGTCAGGGGAACAAACGTTTGAACAACTCACCTTGGTCAAGAAAGATTATACAAAAAATGATCAATCTTGGCTTATAAAACTGTTACAAAAGTTAGAATCAGAAAACAAGATTGTTTTCGGTGACACCGTTAGGTTACAGTAATCAATAAATACGATTATAATGTCAATATTGTGAGGTGAACAAAAATGACAGATTATGCATCTGAAGAACAAGGCATTCTTAAAGAGAAAAATAAAGAAGAAAAAGAGCTTGACATGGAAATTGGGCAAGCTGATGAAGACGTGTATACACAAGAGGGTGTAGACCATTTAGTTGAAGACGGAGAAATTAGTCCGGAAGAAGCAGGTTTTATGCAAGGTGCGCAAGGTGGCGGACAACTGGGTAAGGATGCACTGACTGGTGAACCAATTTTAGGTGAAGCGTACGAGAAAGAAATTGATGGTAAAGTGTACCGTTTTGTAAGTAAAGAAAATGCTGAAAAATTTCAGCCTTAATTTCTATACTTTTTTTTAACTGTATTTTTTATTTTTGTGAACGCCTTATGCAACGCAGTTTCAATCTTCCAATCTTCATGATCCGCAGCCACAATCATGCTAGGAAACATTACTTTCACGTTCACTCTTCGTAAATGTTGTTTATCATATTTACCGCTACTTTTCAAATCTTTGAATGATACTTCTATTCGAACATTGTTTTTTACAAGGCGTTTTAAAATCCGTGCTTCTTTCTCAATGATTCTGTCAACATGCTTTCTTTCACTTGGATCAAAATGGACTTTTCTAATACCTTTCAAAGCAACTTTTGCTTCAGTACGATCCAAATTATCGGTTACAGCTGATAAAATGTTTTGTAATGTTAAGACACCTTTCAATCTACTGTCAACAACCAATAGACCGCTCACACCGTTCTTATGCATTAATTTTACGCAAGATGCAAGAGTTGTCGTGGATGTTGCCAAAGTCCTTTTCTCACTAAATGAGGATACAGGCAAGTCGCGTAGAGACACTCTGTCAGCCGTTGCATGCGAAGCCATGTTAATTTTACGTTTACCAGTACTAGAAACAGGTTGCATTACAGTACGGTACAAAGAAGTTGCGTCTATACTACCTTCAAGTTTCCCTTTAACATAATACGGTGCAACTGTGCAGTCTGAATCATGTAGATAATGTAATGTTTCAACAACAGTCATATCACGTTTAATGGGTTTTGGACGACTAAGCTTAACATCAGACACTTTAAGTCGACGTAGCACTTTTAAAGAACATAAAACATCACACAGTTCGCTCACACCAATTACTTTACCATTATCTTCTATTGGAAGAATACTACAATGGTTCGCATGAAACAAGTGTAACAATTCTTCAACAGTAACATCCTTGTCAACTAAGGGTAACCGCGTCATGATACGAGATAATTTCTTGCTTGGAGACGTTAACGCATTGTGCAAAAAGGTGTGTGCATCAATCACCCCAAAAAGTGGACCGTCACTCACTACTGCTTGCATATGCTTGCTTGACCGGACGGATTCAAACGCTTCTTTTACAGTACAATCTTTTAATGTAACAAAATTTTTGTGTATCATCATAAACCTCGTAATAAACCGTGTTTTTATACTATATATAGATTATCGTCCGATAGACTTTTAAACTACTTCTTATCCTAAAAGAACGGAAATGTGGGTAGTTGCTTACCTGAATCCAAAAAGAAAAAATAAGGAAGCTAAAAAATGGGTATGTACAAATATATTCGAGATGCATGGAAAAAACCAAAAGAAACCATGCCGGAACTTTATAGAGAACGATTAATTGCTTGGAGAAAGCAAGATAGCACAGTGCGAATTGACCGGCCAACACGTATTGACCGAGCACGATCACTAGGATACAAAGCAAAGCCTGGATTCATTGTAGTGCGCCAACGTGTACCTCGTGGAGGTCACACTCGACCAATGATCAAAAAAGGGCGGCGGCCTAAACGGTACGGGCAGCGTTTAGACCTTGACAAGAGTTATCAAGTTATTGCACAAGAACGTGCACAACGTAAATATGTGAACATGGTACTTTTAAACAGTTATTGGGTAGCACAAGACGGTAAACATTATTGGTACGAAGTTATCATGGTAGATCCTGACCACCCACAAATTGCAAAAGGTAAAATGGCATGGACTGGAAATAACCGAGACCGAGCGTTCAAAGGTAAAACGTCAGCTGCACGTAAATCGCGTGGAATGCGTGGTAAAGGTAAAGGTTTCGAAAAGAGACAATCTTAATAACTAATTGAGTCTAGTATACTGTGGACGTCTTCTGTCTGCAGATACTGGTTCAACACTTTACTTCTAATACGTAATTGTAATCCTAAATTGAGCATGTCACGTTTACTAACCCGTGCGTACTTGTCAGCGGTCACTAAGCCTACTGGGTAACCTAACAGTATTGGGTCTGCGCATAAAGGTAATAATAAGGGTACAAGCTCACTATTACCTGTAAACCTAAACACGTGCCGTGCACGCGCGTGCAGTTTTACGTAGTGGTCAATTATTGACAACGAGCATAGCCACGCACATGATGGCCCGTTACGACTAAGTACATATGCTGGATTTTGACCTTGTTCAGTAACATGACTACTACTTTTAGCAATAGCGCACACGTTCGCTCCAAGAGTGCCCATCAGCTTAGCATCTTTATCATTAAACGTGTCAAAACTACCATCGTAACAAACTGTTCCTTCAAGCTTAGCACACATACGTAATTCGTAATAACGCCTAAAAGAACCAGCTGTCAAACTTGGATGTGTTAGCTCAGGGTATGACACCGTATCTTCTTCAACCAATATCGTCATGTCAGCTGAATAAACTTTCACAAAATGAGTATAACGTTTTACATGCACAATTATAATGTAGGATTCAGTATTAACTTTCTCAAGCGTTTTACTGTATTGGACAGCTGCAATTTTGATCATTGACGCACAAAGTACAGGCGTAGAAAATATTTCGCCCTGGCCACCATCAACGTACCATACATCGCCCAAATTTGGGACCATGGGAGTAAATGTACAATTGTCAAGGTCAACATCGTTATCATACAATGTAAAACTATCATTCCCACGAAAACTTACAAAGTTTTCTAATACGTCACGAAGTTTTTCTATCATAACATCAATAATTACGTTAAATATAAGAAAACATCGTATTTTAACACACTATGTATAAACCATTATTACACCCAGACATATGGGCAATAATCTTTGAACGTAACGGGTCTAACCTCGAACATATTCTTGAACTTACAGCTAAAAATTGTAGTGCCAAATACGATGTAGGTGAACGAAACTTTATCATAGGGCCTGAGGAAGCAGTTACAGTCCAAGAAAGTTTAATGAGAGAAGAACTTTACCCAATCATCTGCCAAGATATAACCAAAAGTGTTCAGGATTATGTGTTACAACGTCCAAGACCAAGTTGGAAAGAATATTTTGAATTAATAAAAATAAAAAATTATGATGATTATAATTGAGCCTGTAATTTCTCTTTTAACACAGGTTTTTGGTTGAACCCTACAACACGACCAGACTCTTTACCATCTTTGTAAATTATCATGCAAGGAATACCAGTGATGTTTTGTGCCATGGCAACATCTTGATGGTCCTCAGTAGACAATTTAGCAAACACAACACCTTCAAAATCAGGGTCAGTACTAAGCTCTTCATAGATTGGCGCTAAAGCTTTACAAGGGCCGCACCAACTTGCCCAAAAGTCTACGACCACTTTCTTATTGTCATCTAACGTTTTCTGAAATGTTTCAGCGGTTAATTCTAATACCATAAAATGAACAAGAATTAGTATCCTTAAAAGGCTTTCCATGTGAAACGTTTTTATAGTAATAAAATGTATATATCATGTGAGATGGTTCATAATACTTATTCTATGTACAAGCACGGTTATAGGGTGCACAGAATATTATTATGGTAGTTTGTGTGAATCTTGCAGTGAAACAACACAATATTTAATTGACCATAATGTGTATGGAGAAGATGTCCACATTAATAAAAAAGCATTGAAAGAACTAAAATCTAAGTTTAAACTACACGAAATACCTGATAACGCTCAAGGGTTACCAATCCTTTTCCAGAACGGTATGTATTTCACTGGTGACACAGCCATACAAGACTATTTTAATTCTAGTCAAACAGGTAATTGTAGTGTTATTGAAGCTGGCGTAATAAGTCTGTCTGAACCAGTTAGCCCAAGTTCCTATGTAAAATTAAAATGGTACACAAAACAAATTGTTGACCATACATTCTTTTTTATGAGTTTACTTATGATATTTATTGGTACAAGCTTCATTTTCCCAGTACAACAAAGTAGTAAACAATTGTTCAAAGAGTATGCAGTACTATCACCATTGTTAGCACTCGCTATAACTATCCCGTCGTTTAAATGGCTTGCATTATTGGTTGTACCTGCAATACTAACTTCGTGGTACATTATCAGAAAACAAGGGTTACACATATCAAACCACGCATACTTAGTTGGAACACTTTGTTTCATTGCCGCAATCAGTGGTAATTCAAACCAGTTTTCTTATGCAATGCCATCATTACGCCTTATAATTTACAACTTGGTTACAATGTCAAGTTTAATGCTTATAACATATGCCGTACACGAGTTTATTGTTAGCGGAAAAAATGAAGAAGATATGATTGCGGAACAAGTACATTTGTATCATATTGGATGCGGATTTTTAGTCATAGGTATACTTCTTCTTACACAAGCCTTATAACCAGAAACAAACAAAAAAAAGTATGAAGATTAAGTTTTACCACCAACATAATGTTCGACAATATTTCAAAGGGTATGAAGAGTCTAATGAACCAGAAGTAATAGTGACAGACAGGTTCACATCCATTAAATCTTTTCCTAAAACAACTAAGTATATTATACATTGTAGTAGTGGTTATGATAACCTACCATCGATCCCGAACAATGTTAAACTTTTTAGAGCGTCCACTGCAAACGTTAAACAAGTTGCAGAATATGTATTGGCAATGTGTTTAAACGTATTACGTAAACTTAACAAGTGCGACGTTGCATCATGGAAAAGACCGACCGGTACAACATTGTACAATAAAAAAATTTTAATCATAGGTTATGGTAACATTGGCACAGAAGTTGCACGACTATTCTCAATGTTCACTCCACACATTAAGGTTTATGACCCATACGTTGAAAGTGAGTATGAAAATGTAACATTAAATAATTTAGAATATGATATTATCACGACCCATATACCTCTTAACAATAATACAAAAAAGTTTTTGAACAAAGAGTTTTTCAAAAAAATGCCAATTACAACATTATTTGTCAACGCTGCACGTGAAGGCATAGTATCCGAAAAAGCTATGCGGGATTGGATACAACGCGGTGGTACCGCCGTGATTGACACGTTCAACACTGAACCGTACACCGGAGACCTTCAAAATATGGCAGTGTGCACACCGCACATGGGTGCCATGACTAAAGAATCGCAAAAAGCAATGATCTTACAACCAAAAAATGATTTCGAACATTATACCAATACTAAAAACGCTTGATAAAACAGCAGAACCTACCATGTTGGATGCTTACAAAGATAGGTCTCCTTTCGAACTTTTGGTTATGACCCTACTAAGTGCACGAACCAAAGATGCAACAGTTATACCCATTGCATTAAAGTTGTATAAAACACATAATAGACCAGAACATTTTGTTAGTATGCAAGATGATATTCTTGCCAAAAAATTGTATGGAATTGGTTTTCATAATACAAAAGCAAAACATATTATTAAACTCTCTAAAATTTTGATTGATAAGTATAATGGTGAAGTTCCACGTACAATGCACAAGCTTGTAGAATTACCAGGCGTTGGCCGTAAGACCGCGAACTGTATTTTATCATACTGTTTTAATATACCAGCCATCGCAGTGGACACACACGTCCACAGAATATGTAATAAAGAACGGTTAAACTGGATAAACACAAAAACAGTTAAAGATACTGAACGTGAACTAATGCGGGTTGTCCCAAAAAGGTTGTGGGTAGAAGTTAACAGGCTTATTGTTGACCATGGACAACGTGTGTGTGCACCAATAAAACCAAAATGTCAACAATGTTCAATCACTGCTTACTGTGCAACATTTGATGACAATCGTTGATTAGAATTTTTGCTTCTTCAGCATATTCATTAAAATCTTTTGAAAAGGTTTTAAGTGAACTTTTAAAACAAATATCTTCAAACTCTAACGTTTTCTCAAGAGGTAAACATAAAGAAAAACTGCTCATTACATCTACAAAGTTAACCATAGAATCTTTGGTTTCATGTAACAAATGTAAAGTTGAAGCAATGCCAACATCCCCATAACATACATCTGAAAAACGGCGAGGAATTTCATTATGGCGAACTTTGTGTAACGTAGCTTTGATAGATTCATTAGCTAACGAACGAACTTGTAAATCTAAACTGTGCAATTGATGATGCAAATCGTCAAAATCATGTTGCTGAATTAAACGGTCAACCACAAATCTTGATTCATACGAATTAGCAACTATAAATGAACCAATCGGACACAAATTTTTTCGAACGTCGCCTTTAGAAGTAATAATACGTTTAGGAAGTTTATCACATAATTGCTTAAAATGACGAGATATCTTTTTGTTTGCAATAAAGTTTTTTCTGTCCCTCATTAATTAAAAGTAATAAAATAAAGGTTTATAATAGTTACTTATTGAAATAACTGATTAATTTTAATAAAATCATTTTAAGGTTCCAATTAATGTTAATGATTGTGGCCTTAACAAATAGTATACGGTAGATTCTAACCCATCACGAAAATCTTTAGGGAGCAATATACGATTATTATTATTAGCCCTCTCAACTACATAAATTTGGTCCATTTCTAATACAGAACGTAAATTGTAAGGGTCCGGATCTTGAAAAATGGTTGGATCAGAAAACAAGCCAAATAGACGAAGATTATCATGCTCTTCAATACGACCATACAAAATATCATCTAGATGGTGTTTTAACATAATTCGTCCTTTTTCATCAATCTGGCGTGTTGGCAAATTTGTGTACATATTAGTCTTTTACCCACTAATTTTTAAAAATATTTGGTGTTAAAATAAAACAAATTATCATATTAGACAGTAAATTATATATATGTAACATATGTTGTTTAGTCCTAACTCATTGGTAAACAAAATGAAATTAATTTACAAAACTGACCATAGTACTGTTGAAGGTGATGAAACAACTGTAACTAAAACGTTTACACCAACCGCTATGGAACTTGTAAGAGAAGGATTAATGAGATCACCAAAACAAGAAGCCAAATTACAAGAAGAATTAGGTAAAACCATCTTGACGCCAACAGTCTATTCTTCAAGTGAAAATTCTTTCACAATGCAACGTTTACCATATTGTATGGCAGGTGAACCTTTAACATTTAACCATCTTGGAAAACTCACTGAAATTATTCATTCTATTAGAGAACAAGGGTATGCACACACTGACTTAAAACGCCAGAATATTGGGGCAGATGAAAGTCAACAAGAAATATACTTGTTTGACTGGAACGGTGCTACCAAAATTGGTGAAAGACAAAGTATGCCACAGTTCACACCTGGGTACTCCCCACCTGAATTAGAAGGAAATGAAAATGTTCAAGAAACAACAGACATTTACAGCTTTGGAATGATATGCCTACGTACCCTTGGATACAAACGAAGACAGTTTGGTTCCATGCCCAGTTTTAAGGATTATATCCAATACGGTACAGAAAACTGGTCTAACCGTAAAGCTTATGTTGATAACCTTGAACAATGTTTATTTTTTGATCATAGAAAAAGAATGAAAAGTATGCATGTGTTCAAAGAACTTTACGAAGTTCTTGATGAAGATCACCTTACAAAGTACAGAGAACAAGCGAAGGTAATGACTCAAAAAGATACATTACGCTCACCCAAATCTGAAAGATTTACGTTTATATTTGATCAAACTAATTTTTGATACATCTCTTTACTAAGCTTCAATTCTTCAACTGCCCTTTCACAACCATGGATGGCAGGCACATCAACTTTCTTACCACGTAGATCTTTGTAATGTTCCAAGAAATATTTTACTTCTTTCATTAAATATTCTGGTAAATCACTAAGATCTTTCACGTGTGCATAATGACGGTCATCGTCAGCAACACAAATCAATTTGTTATCTTGATCACCATCGTCAACCATTTCAATCATTCCAATCGGACGAACTTTGACAGTGCACCCCTGCACTAAGGCTTCATTAATTATTACAAAGCCATCTAAAGGGTCTCCATCATCACAATGAGTCTGAGGGAAAAAACCGTAGTCTAAAGGATAGCCCATTGGCGTACTTATCACACGGTCAAAAGCGAATAACCCTGTTTTTTTATCATACTCATACTTGTTACGAGAACCACGCGGTATTTCTATTACCAATGTGGGTGTTTCAATCGGACCTAAATCTAAATCTTTTAACAAATTCATGAACTAACTAGAAAAAGTGTACTATATTAAGATTACGGACAAAATTGAAGTCGGCCTTGTATTAGACTACACTTTTTATGTTTTAAACGTGATAGCAGCTCTTTATCAATGGTACACACAACATAATCTTCATTGTATGTAACTAATAAATCATCAACGTAGCCTTCAGACTCAATTATTTTTAGTACACCCTGGCTTACTAACTTTCTAACAATACCACGTGCTGCATGCGCAGCATTCCCTCCAATATATTCCATCTCGTCTATACTAGCTTCAAGAACATAAATGTCTACACCAGGAAAATCTTCTTGGATACGATGTAAAAAAGAGTTCCTACGGCCTATCTCTACAACCAAATTAGTGTCAAGCAGTAGTTTCATGTAATAATATCCCCCTAAAATATGATCGGCCACATACAACAAAAATGCATACAAGCAAAGTTAACCAAAATAAGATGTTGTCTGAACTGTACCAAATCAAAAAAAGTGGTAAAATAGTTAACAAAAAGTATAAACCGTAAGCGTACCAAAAGTCAGATCTTTTCAAGAAAGACCACGTTCGACGATAGTATAACAAAGCGTGATAAATAGTGTACAATAAAATATATAATAATACAAACCAAGGATTGTATAATACTAAAAAAAAGCTTACTGCAACCAATAATGTTCCAAAAACGATTGTTGCAACATGTTTCCGTGTTAAAGAGAACCGCGATATTTTACAAGTTGCAAGTTCAGCAACAATAAACAAGATCCAAATTACTAATAAATATCCTAGTAGACTATACCCTAAAGACACATAAGCATCTTCAGCCTGACGACTGTATGATAACATCTTAGACAATTCCTCATTAGTAGGATTATCACTAATAGAAGGTATATCGCTTAAAACACTTAATTTATCGTTAATTGCCCCACTTATTAAAACGAGTAATATCAATAAAATGAGGTATTTCCCAGCATCAACCAAACTACGATAAAATAGACTCATATTCTCGCATACACACATTACTTTAATTGTTTTTCGTTAAATCTAACCAGCATATTTAAATAAATACTTACATAATAAATATATGTTTGAGTTCAAGGAGCATATATTATGGTTAAGGAAGTAAGAAAAGTTATCAGTTTTGGAAAATCTAGTTTTGTTGTAAGCCTACCAAAAAAATGGGTTACAAGACATAATGTTGAAAAAGGGTCAGTATTATACCTTTCAGAACACGATAATAGCATCATATTAACTACACATGAACAGCCAGAAGATGAAGAAAAAAGTATTACTATTGATATCAAAGACTATGATTCATACCAAATTCAACGTCTAATAAATTCTGCTTACATCTCAAATTATAGAGAAATTAAACTTGTTGGAAAAAATCTGCGAAACATGAGTGAACAAGTATTAGATATTATACATAACTTAATTGCACTTGAAGTCCTTGAGTTTGATAGTACACAAATTAGTACAAAAGATTTTCTTGACATGAACAAAATTGATATTATAGAAATTGTACGAAAAATGGACATTGTTACACGGAGCATGGTGAAAGATATGTTATTATGTTTTGAGGATGATCTTTCAAAAAATATTAAATTACGAGACAAAGACGTTAATAGATTATCATACCTTAATTTTAGAGCAATACGCTATGCACTTGAACACCAAAGTGCAGTATTAAAAAAGTATGACCTACGAGCAAAAGATTTACTAAATTTATATTGGACAGCTTACCACCTTGAACAAATTGCGGATGAAGCGAAAAGGATTAGTAGGAGCATCATTATCAGTACTAAAGCTAAGGATTATAAAATTGAAATTGAGACTATCCTTGAAAACCTTAAGACATATTATCTAAGTGCGTTCAAATATTTAATCTCTAAAGAACGAACGTTAGCCATCAAGCTTAGTACAAAAAAACGTGCAATCAGTGATTCTATCGACGATTTATATTTCAAAGTTGAACTTGACGCACATGGATACTATCTATTAGACCGTGCACGAAGAATGTTAGGGTCAATCCATGAATTAAACAGGCTTACGTACCAACGCGTAGATTAAGTTTAAAAAAAAAGTTATTTAATTACTTTTTATGAAGTTAGAACAGGCAGTCTTACATAATAAAGAGATTGAACCTTACCTTAAACTTGAACATAAAATTGAACCGTTTTTCACCACAAAACATTCTTCAATACAAAAAATAGTCTTTCCAGATAATAAAACTTTTTTGATTAAAGAATACCACGATGTTGAGCATGGATCAGATATTTATAGACTTCAAAGGCACCCAGACATTTTGTCAAGGCACGAAGAACGTATGCTCAAATTAATGCAAAATACAGTTGGACATAAAGGACCTTGTGTACCAACACTTTATGCAACCCTTCCATACTCAGAAAAACCTAAGATTATTATGGAATATATTGATGGGAAAGACGATATTCAATTACTAAATGAAGGTGCAAGCCAAGATTTCATAATTAAAAGGTTAAAAGAACTAATCAGTTTTGAACAACAAATGTATGATATCATGAAAAAAAGTTTGAGAGGAAACGCAATGAATGTTAGGTCTAGGCTTACACGTGACATACAACAGGTTAGAAAAGAACTAGGTTCTAATAGCTCATTCCAACCAAAATTGGCTTCTTTACATTGGAATTATACACCACAACATGGAGACATTAGGTTACAACATCATATTGAAAATGAAAAAAGAGCCGTCTGGATAGATTTTGAACAAGCCGGCCGGTACCCCCAAGGGTACAGTATTGTAACATATACATCAGCGAATAAAGGACTATCACGTCTACCTTACGAAACTTTTAATGAAGTAATTAACCAGTATGCCACAGGAATAAACAAAAAGCATGTTAGATCGGGCGTTTATTCCTTAATAGCACCACAAGAATTGGCATTATGCGCGTCCACATTACATTATCCTAAAGAAGTTCAACAACTCTATCTGCAAGGACAAACTGTAAAAGAAATGTTGAATGAGCGTATAAGTTATGCTCACGACATGCTTGAAAAAAGTTTATCCCAAGGAAATTTAACGCGGTACCACCGCCTGTTTCAGGGTTCAATGATGAAAATAGTTGAAGATTTACGTAAAAATTTATAAACAGAAGACCGACTACACGAAGATATCCCATGTGGGGGTAGCAAAGTCTGGTCAAATGCGCAGGACTTAAGATCCTGTCTCTTAGTGAGTTCGAGGGTTCGAATCCCTCCCCCCACATAGTCCTTCTACAATCTTCTCACTAATATTTGTTTGATACAATTCTTGTATCCCGCCATATTGTACGTTCCCGTTAACTTCTAGTAAAACACTTAATGGACCACCACCATAGCGTTCTGGTAACCATAACACGCCTGGTGTATCACGGTACAGTTCTGGGTCAGTACGAATAAAATCGTTACCCATCACCCGTAAGTTAAGACCTAACCGTAATAAGTCGCTGGCAATATATTCAGAGGGTGTAACCTCCGTTTTCACTGCGCGACCTTGCATTAACGAGTTTTTTGACACAGCAATATTGTTTATTGGACCCTCTGCCCTACGCGACATGCCCAGAGCATACTCGTCCGCGCATAACACCCGGATACTTTCAGATTCTAAGTAGTCAGTACTCCGTTCATGTTCACTGACAACATAAGGTTGCCCGATCAATTTATGGTTACGTTGTATACCAGATAAAACAGAACATAGTTCTGTCTCAGACACTTTTTCATGTTTCATATCTTCCTCACCGTCAACACCGCACAGATCTATACGGTACCCATCATCTTTTTGTACGCGGATAATACCTTTACCTTTACCACCAAACCGGTCTTTCAAAATAACGCCGCCCGGTACCTCTGCTGACCAATAATTAACAAAGTCCATTATGTTTTCAGGACCTACTTCGTACGTGCGAACGTGTGCTACTTGAAGTTCCCTGAACACTTTCGGTGACACCCCTTTATCTCTCACACATAATAAACTGTCACTATCATTAATAGTACCCATACGTCTTTCTAATGCTTGTATATGACTGCGCACTTCTGTAAAACTACATTTCTTGAGGTACCCATAAAACTTGTTTCGAATAAACAAAGGGCCGTCACGTTGTACCGGTCGTTCCATATTAACAATATCTGCAGTGTACCCATACCGTTCAAACGATTGTTGTAGTTCATGTTCTAACGAATTGCTTCGTTTACTATTACTTCCCCAAATATTAACATGCATTATAATCTCCTTACAAAATATTCTCTTGTGCATCGTGCAAGTGCATCTTCATACAATTCTACGCCCAACCCAACATCTTGCGGTGATAAAGCTAACGGTTCCATGCTGTACCCAAGCGATCCACTTATTGGTTCTTTAAGGACGCTCGCACGCGGTTTACCTGTGGTAAAAAAGTCTAAACTTGGTACAGCAAATTCTAAATGACGAGCGTACGCTGCTGCAATATCTGTCATGGTAGTCCCACCACAGTATGTCTGAAGTCCTGCCTCCTTAGCTTGCATGACCGACTCATGCACGGCTGAATAATGTCCTAACTTTAACAATTTTAAGTTGACTGCATCCATGGTATCCTTAAACCTGTGCATGTCTTCAAGACTCTGTACACTCTCGTCGAGCATGACATGTGCATGATCACGCAGTTTATTATTCAAAGATTCGCGGCCCACAGAGAAGGGTTGTTCAATCATGTATACACCGTCAAGCTCGCTAGCACGATCATACACGGTTTCGTCCCATGCCTGGTTAACGTCAATCCATAAACTCACACTAGGCAGTGTTTCACGGAACATATTAATACGCTCAAAATCGTCGTTAAGGTCCCCTGACAGTTTCATTCGTACAAAATCATAATCTGCATAACGGTGTAACCCTTTTTGCAATTTTTGGCCTTTCACGTTCGCGCCAATGAATCCTGCGTACGATACAATCTCACGTTGTTGATCGTTCATTAAACGGTGTAATGGAACACCAATCTGCCGTGAATATAAATCAAACAGTGCAGACTCAATACCCATGGCCGTGCTCGAACCAAGCTGTGTATACCCAGGATCGAAAGAAAATGGTGTGATTGAAGGCCCTACTTCAATAGACTGTGCCCATGCCACTGCCTGATTAAAACTGCTGTCAAGTGTTTCACCGTTAATGTGCGGACGTGGACAAGTCTCGCCCACACCCATATGTTCACCATCACTAATCTGGATAATGACAGCGTTCACGGTGTCCTGTGATGCTTGCGATGTTACAAACGGTATTGTACGTCGAATAACACATTTGTTAACTTTAATTTCCATAGCCCACCACCCAACATATCCAGTTTATAAACGCATCGGATCATACATGAGAAATCTTACTTAAAAAATAAGCTTAAAACGATATTTTTAAAAATGGTAACTGTTCGCCACACCTTATGCCTTTATGGCTCAGTGGTAGAGCGTTACCTTGGTAAGGTAAAGGTCCCGGGTTCAAATCCCGGTAAAGGCTTTCTATATTCTGATATTTAGCACCTAAATTCAATTAATTTATTGAAAACGTAACTCTTTTTCTTTGTTCAAATCGATCCCATAATTTGCATATACTTTGGTCGTGTTTATTGCCGTGGTTTCACTCATATCATTCCCAAGCAGTTTTACAATAGTTTCCACTTCCTCAACACTTTTACCTTCAATCTCCACATAAGGTGGGATCATTGGCCACTCATCAATCTCAATGTCAACGCCATCAAGCGTGTAACTTGTCCTTCTATTTTCTTGGTACGCACGCGCATTGTATCCTAGCTTTTTTAATAAAGAGTGCATAACCTCAAAATTGTCAACGACAACTTCTAATTCTTTAGTCCCATCGACATCATCAGAGTGTATCTCTTTAATGGTAAGCGTGGTCTTACTACCGTCTGTACGGAGACGTACCCAGGAGTCAGGGTTCACAGGCGTAAAATCGTATACGTAACGTTGTTGAAACTTTTCTTTGACAAAAATCGCACCAATCTCTTCTAACAACTGTTTCATTAACTCAACGTTAACATCCAATATTTTTGTTTCAAACTCAATTTCCATAATGCCCAATTACTTGATTTCTATAAAAAATAGTAGGCTCTGCATGAGCAGGGCATACTATACAAAAACACCAAAGCACAAAAAATTGAAAATAATCTCTTTTTTAAGATACTAAACCTTAAATAAAAAATGTTTATTAGACAACCATGCGTTTAATTGGAATAATAAATGAGCATGCAGGAAATTATTCTAGAAGAGAAGTTGAACAATATCAAGAACTTCTCAAAGATAGTTCTCACGATGGAGAAATATTTACAGTATCATGCTTAGATGATACTGAGTACATTATCAAAAATAATCCAGCAAACATTTATTGTATTGGAGGAGGCGACGGAACAATCTCACGTACAATGACGCTTCTTAACAAACATTCAGATTGTAGGACAGTGGCACCATTAAGTCTCGGTACAATGAACAATTTAGCACAGTATTATGACTTGCATGACGGTGCCCTTGATCTTATTAGAAGGAGATTAAGATTAAAACCTAGTAGTCAACAATTTTTTGAACAATTATGTAATAATGATTTTAACGCAAGGCCTATCAGACCACTAAAAATTAATGACGATATTGGTTTTAATGTGGGTACAGGAATTGTACACGATCTATTATATAATTTTAACAAAAGTAAAGAATTTTATCCTTTAAGAGTATTGAGGACAATCAAAGAATCGTTACAGGACCCTGGGCACCGTGACATGATACACCTTGGTGAAAGAGTTAGTGATGAGTATACAGGATTTTACGCAGCAGTATACCCAAATGCTAGCATAGGACTAAAATCAATGCAAGTTAAAATGTTAGGTGGGAACACTAGTAAGGTTGACCTTTCAGCAACAAGACTTTCACGGTTACAACTATTACTTAACGCTCCAAGAACTTTGTTCACATTGTTACCAAACACAGATTATGTACACACAGATTATATTGAAATAAAACATAGTGTACAATACCAAGTTGACGGAGACACTTATGAAGCCGATACTTTGTATGTAGAACGAAGTGAACCTTACACTATCTTAACGAAATGATTCGTACAATTCTTGTTTTCCAACCGCTGGTTTCACACCAGAACTAAGCATCCATTCAAACATGCATTCAGGTTCACGTTTACAAAGTAAGTACTGTTTAAACAGTTGAAAATCACTTATCTCTTGTTCAACGTACCAATCAACTTTCCCATCATGTTTAGCTTCGTACATTGGTAAAGTACCGTCAATTAACAAATAATTCATGTTATCTTTACGGAAAAAAATGCTAGTGGATTCCTTTCCTGTACACAAAGAATTTGTACGGTACGACAATGTTTCATGATCAACATTTGGAACAGATAAAGTTGACGTGTACAAAGACCCGCACAAACCCGCAACTTTTACCATTTTTGATAAATCCATGTTTCAACCAAAGTACATTATACATATAAGCATAACCCTTATATACTCAAAAATAAATATTTGAGAAGTGCCACGCCGTAAAAATGAGACTGACAAATTAGATTACATCTTGTTATCGCCAGGATCAAAGTTTAACAAAAAAGTGCGTGAAATTGGAAAGTTTCTACATCTGCACATGGACAATTACGATAGTAATGTTGGGCGAAGTATTGAAGGTGCACTATTCGTTCTAAACTTTTTAGCAATCATACTTTTTATGGTTAATACACTGCAGCTTGAACCACACATTATGAAGTGGTTAAAAATTGCAGAAATAACGGTTGTATCAATTTTCATACTTGAATACGCTGCACGGTACTATGTTGCTAAACAAAAGTTGAAGTATGTTACTAGTGGATACGCAATCATAGACTTATTATCGATTTTACCAGTAATTATACTCATTATAGACTTTTCTTTCCTTCGTATTTTTCGATGGTTACGATTTTTCAGGATGATACGTATCCTTCGTTTTCAACGGATGTTCAAACAACAAAATACACTGTTTGGTAAACTTACTGAGACAGAAATTGTTGTTACACGCATTATTTTAACCGTGTTCACCATCATTTTTGTGAGTGCAGGATTAATATGGTCAGTAGAAACAAAGTTTGGTAACCAAGATATGGGCACCATTTTTGACGCAATGTATTTTGCAATTGTAACCTTGTCAACTGTTGGTTATGGTGACATTACACCTTTAACTCCATTAGGTAAAGGTATCACTACAGTCATGATACTTTCAGGTGTAGCCTTAATACCCTATCAGTTAACTCAATTAGCAAAAATATTGATTAAATCTGGTTACATTGAATCTAATGAACTACAACAGTTTGGTGGTGCGAAAGGTGCGTTTAGAATTGATATGGAAGAAATTGAATGTCCACACTGTAAAAAACCGGTTAAAATGAAATCATCTAAACGTAAGCGTGTCTAACTCGATTTCTAATATAAAAGGCATTAGCATACCAATACTTACTAAAAAAAGTGCGTAATTCCAAGGAAATAATATATCGCTTACAGATAATACAAAACTTAAAATTAAGAAGATCTTTCCTAGAATAAACAGCATGAATTCTACCAAACGCATAAAACAATGAATAATGTTCTAGTATATAACTATTTCAGTAACCGTTCAGCCACCATAAAATATCGAGAGCGTAATATATCGTCCATATCCTGTAAATGAGTGTATAACCGTTTATTACATTGTGTCTTATGAACAAAAGTCCAAACTAATGCGTCCCATTCCATACTGCCACGTAAAATGGGAGATTTTTGCAATTCAATTAATTCGTTCACTTTATGACGTGTACGGTCAGGGGAGTGGTCTACACAATGCGATTTTAAAAACATATAAATTTCGTCGGGGTGTGTTTGCGTAATTGCAAAATAAGTTGCAAGCTCACGAAGGTATTGTGTTGCACCATAACATTCAAACTCTAACAAAATTTCAGGGATCATCCCGCGGTTAACATAACGTTTTGTATGATTATACGGATTTTGAATTAAAACATTATAAGGTACTGTTTCAGGTTCTAACAATAAACGATATTTGTCAGGGACACATGATAATAAAGTGTCTAACTCTTTATTAGTAATAATGTTATGTTCAAGTAATAACCAATATACTGCTTGAAGATCAATTGGTGTTATACCTCTCTTTAAATCTTCTACCACATTTTCAAGATAGATCTTAACATGATAGTAACTGTGTGGTATACGATATTTTTCTATTTTGCCAACACCAGAATAATTGTTCAACACCCACTTTTTAGCTAAAGGAAGCACATCGTTCAAACTTGAAACTTTAACAATGCCTCTCCCATTTGAATAATTATGACGTTCATAACTTGAAGATTGTTTTATTGGAACTATTTTACTATGATACTTATTTTCTAATAACCAATTGTGAAATAGTTTCATTGATGCACGATGAAAAAGTAGCTTGAACAAATGTTGACCATTCTGATAAAAAGTGGGGGAACTAACCAAAAAGTGTGAATCACGATTATTATCAATTATGCTTGGGTGAAGTTGGTCAGGATACAAAATTTTTTGCATTGTTATATAACCAGGTCATAGATTATTAAAAATTTACCATGCTTTACTTGCTAAGCTAACACATATTGTATAAAAACCAATAAACAAAATGTAATGCCAGGTGTAACGAAGTAATTGAAAATTTTTATGATAAAAAATATAAAACAAAATTAAGGGGTACGTCCAAGAAATAATAGTGTAAGGGTTACCTAATAAACTAATTAAAACAGTTGAAATAAGACCACTATAAAAAGAATATTGCATACTCTTCATACTCCCTAGTTTTACTGCCAGTGTTTCTTTATTATCAAGACTGTCTGAAAAGATGTTAGGAATACCATTTAATAAGGAATAACTACTCAAGAAAAGTATGTACGATATAACTGGCAACCATAATGTGTAACCATACAACATTAATCCAATAAAGTGCATTGTTAATCCTAACCAACAAATAAGAATTAGTTGACTAACCCATTTCTTATTTATTAAAAAAGTGCTTAATAATAAAATGGTTAAAAATGACCAATAATTATCAGACCAAGGATATAATAGGCTTAATAAGCTTAAACTGTAAGATAAAACGTAATGTTTGTGCCTTACTAAAATAAAAAGTAAAGTTACTAAAAAAATGTAAGCTAAAGGTTGTATAGAGAAAATGTCGCGCCACGTTGCAGCGTGAACAAACAAAACACTTAACAAGCTTATAAGATGAATATACCACATAAAACACTAAAAATCATACTGGTTATTAAACACGTCTTAACTAAACAATATATGTTTCACAAAATAATAGCCGTGCACAACCAAGTTTGGTTTAAATGATGTACGGTAAACCCTGCTTGGACGATCTAATAAACGGTTCAACCGGTATTGGTGAATACGTACTATTTGAGAAAAAAAAATACGTTGGCGCCAAGGCATGGAAGGTAAACGACGCTGAAAATTCTCACAATATTGATTATACCTTTTATCTTGTAACATCATAAATTGTAAAAGTTGCACTGGACGATTTTTAGTGTAAGAAGATTCTAACGTACGAAGATTACACCGTTTAAAATCTTGTTCTGGAAAATATACAATCTTACGTTCAATACTATCCTCAACATGCAAAGTGTACCTACACAATTGTACACCCCTCGCCACACGGCATATGGAGGAATAAAATTTTGGATGTACACGTAATATCCTGCAAACTACTTTTGCTGGACCATCCATCTTATCAGATAAATAATTGTCAAAATCGTCAAACGTTTTATTTGAAGGGTCACGCAACTCTTTACGTGCAGCACGAAACATGTTTTCGAACCACTCTCTTGGAACACCATACTTCTGGATTAAATAAACCATGAATTCTATATCTTCATCATTAGATATTTTGCCGTTACAAGCTTTCAACCATTCACCATATAATAAATCAAATTGTTCTGTTCGTACAGGTACACGTTCAATATATTTTCTGAGCCTGGTCAAAATACGTGCAAAACGGTGAAGATCTTTATAACGGTCAATACCAAATAAAGTTAGACTATATTGTACAAGCTCATACATGAATTACCATATTTTGGTTAATAATAAAAAGGCTATGCTACGTTTTCATCAATATGAGCAGCCATAATAAAATCATTACGTGTAACTCCACCAGCATCATGCGTGCTAAACTTTAAAATTACATAACCAGAAC
>CABZYC010000007.1 GCA_902529885.1 uncultured Candidatus Woesearchaeota archaeon
CTCGGTCTCCATCTCTAATAAAAAGTTATTCATTGTTGCAGTAGACCCAGAATTGTCTTTAACAACAACATTCTTTTCAAAGCCAAACTCAACATAATTATCATGAATACGAACCGTGCTTTTATGCAAACTAGAAGATATTTCATACATAGAATTAAACACAACAAAATTGTTCAAACAATCAGTCATTTCATTATCAACCCAACTTTCTAATTGAGACTCAAACGAAAAAGGGTCTTCACCACTAAGTTCAGGGACCGATAATTCACGATAAAAACCGTCTTGCACAGAGATTGGAGAATGAGTCCAATATGGGATCATTTGACTGCCAAGCATTACCCCTGCACTATCATAAGGTTTTTCTGAATTCCATGTACCTAACAAGTCAGGATACAAATAACCACCTTGGCTACTTATTTTTTTAATCCCGCTATACAAGGTGTCACCCATACAACTTATTACAAAGTCCTGTACAGGCTCAAACTCCTGGCTCACTGTGTCCATGATAGGCATAGCTTCAGTTTGCAAGGATTCTTCCACACTAAAGTTTACAAAGTATGTCAATAAACCAAAACCGGCTAATAGCACTATACCTACAATTATGAACACCGTAATCTGTCCGCGAGCCATCTATAACCAGAATATAGAAATTAACGTATATAAAGATAACCCAAAATAAAATAAAAATAATTACATTTAACGGATCGTTCCGTCAGGTGAAGTAGTTGAACATAATCTTTTTTCACCACAGTACACTTGCTGATTTTCAACGCGAAGTTTATGTTTCAAAAACTGTTTGAAAGAAATAGTTTCACGGTTAACGTTATCACCGTGCTTTGTTCCAACAGGATCAGTAGACTTACACAAATGAACGGTGTCAGTCTCAACACACAAAGTCATACCTTCACTCATTACTCCACGAAGTTTAGCAGGTTCCAAGTTGATAATGAATAAAGATGTTGTGCCCACTAAATCATCCACAGAAAAATGTTCTTTTAAACCGGCAACAATGGTACGAGTGAACTCGCCAAAATTTACGGTGAATACGTACAATTTATCTGCAGAAGGGTGTAAATCAACCTTAACAATTTCGCCAGTCCGAATATCTAAGGGAATCAAGTCAGGTAAGTCTACACGGTCAACAAGCATGGCCGGGCATAAAATTGGGCCAACCACCACGTTATGATCCAAAGATAAATTGTCCAAAGTATGGTCTAGCGAGCAAGCAGCCAACACCTCCGAAGCAAACACCGGCAATACAGGACTTACAAGCACAGATAAACGGTGTGCCCAGTTAACTGCAAAGCTTACTTGGCCACGCTTAGACTCACTGTCAACCCACGGTTCACACTGTTGGAAATATTGATTACCTAAAGCTGAAAGGTGCAAGATTGAATGTAACGCTTCTTTAACATCAATAGAATTGTAAGAATCCAAAATACGTGGTAACAAGTCGTGCCACTTTTGTTCCATCTCTTGTTCCAAAGGACCGTTCGCAGGTTCGCCAATAACATCATACTTTTTATGTGCAAAACTTAAGGTACGATAACAAAAATTGCCAAGGTTAGCTAACAATACATTGTTTGTAACATCACGAAATTCTGTGTAAGAAAAGTCAATGTCAACTATACCTGTTGAATACTTGTTCGCAAGGTAAAACCGTAAACTTTCAGCGTTGTACACAAAATCGTCAGCTTTAATGAACGTGCCACGACTTTTACTCATTTTTTTACCGTCAACAGTCAAAAAACCGTTCACCATAATGTTTGTACGCGGTATATCCATCGCCATTAATAACGCTGGCCAAAACAAAAAGTGAAAATAAACAATGTCTTTACCAATGAACTGTTGTACATGCTCCCAATGAACTGAAACTTGTTGATCAGTCAAAATGCTCAAATAAGCTAACGGAGCATCTAACCACACATAAAAAAATTTGGGGGCACCGCACTCTTGAGTACTACCAGGTATTTCAAAGCCGTAGTACGGAGCGTCACGGCTTATACACCAGTCGTCCAAACCTTTCGTTAACCAATCGTTAAGCCAATGTTTAACCGTGTCTTGCATAGTATCGTGTCGGTCAACCCACGTTTTAAGTTCTGTTTGAAACGAAGATAGTTTGAAGTAATAGTGTACTGTCTCTTTCACGATAGGAGTACTATCACTAAGAACACTGCGAACATTATTCAAATCCATTGCGTCATAATGACTCCCACAACTTTCACAACAGTCACCGTACTGGTCCACTGCCCCACAGTTTGGACAGTCACCTTTCACAAACCGGTCAGGTAAAAATTGGCCAGCAGTAGCATCGTACAATTGTTCAATAGTTTTTGTGTAAATGTACCCTTTTTGTTTGCACGTGTTAAACACGTTCTCGACAAGTGCGCGGTTAGCTTCAGTGTGTGTGTGACCAAAAACGTCGTGGCTAATATGGTACCGGTCAAACGTTTTTTTATGGGACGCCATATAACGTAAGGTATACTCAGTAGGGTCAACACCTTCTTGCAAAGCCTTAACCATAATAGGTGTACCGTGCATGTCAGCACCAGACAAAAAAGTTACAGGGTCACCAATAAGCCGTTTGTACCGCGCAAAAATGTCTGCGCGAACTTCTTCCACAAGATGGCCAAGATGCAAATCGCCGTTAGCATAATTTAAGGATGTCGTTATAATCATGCACAAAACTCCAGCGTGGACTCTTTGGTTTCACCATCAACAGTGATGGTACGTTTAATAAAGCCTTTACGCTGCGCCATTTTACGTGCCATGGCATAATCGTCTTTATACTCTTCCGGAACAATTATTTCTTGGATATTATAAACCGTTGCAACCTCAATCTTTTTACCCATCAAATTTGCGTCAGGCAAAAAATCGTGGATTATACTATCATCCTTTGGTATTTGTAACGTGCACAGTTTTTCTTTCAAACTACCAGGTTTTGGTAAGCCAGGTTTGACTTTAAGTTTACGCTCGTTGATTGAGCAAGTGAACAATAAAAAGTAGTCCGACAAACTGTCAAGCATAGAAAGAAAAGCGTCAACAGATAACGTGAACGAAACTTTATACTTTTTTCCTCGACTACTATCAATCTCAATGCCTGTTGCCAAAATTTCTTGTTCAATCTTTTTACTTGACTGGATAACACCTTTCCCAACAACGTCGCCATGCTGCCCTTTCACTAACATTTTGTACAGGTCAACTGCATATTCAAAGCCAGTTTGCACCTTAAGCTTTTTTGTATTGGTAATGTACACATGCTCACGGTCATACTCACCTAAACTAAACCGGCTAAAAACGTTATGAATTTGTTTGTCAATGTTACCTTCTTTTATTCTGCGAATGAATGTCATACAATCTATACGACAGAAACACTTTATATCTATTTCGTTAAATTTCGTTTAAGTTCTATACTCACACAAGGTTTGTTAACACGTATCTCCCTCGGACACAAAGTATATTCATAGTTGTCCAAGAAAGGTTTTACTTCATTTTCACTAGCTTTCACTAAGATTGTACCAGCATATTGGGAAGTAACATGTTCAAAAGGTAGCGCAGCACACAATGCTTCTCGCATTGCTTCTAATTCTTTGTATGCCAAAGGCAAGTTGTCTAAACGAGTGCACAATAATGTTTCATCACCTTTGAACGGGCAAGAAGATGATACAGATTTAATCCATTGTTGATGAGTTGTCGATGCAATAAAACCACCGTCACCCAAATTGACAGGTTTCCATTTACCAAAACTGCCAAACATGATATCACAATATTTTCCGTCAGCGAGTGGTGTACCCAAGCACCCCGACACATCCATGGCAACAATCACCCCATTTTTATGGCACCAATCGTAAATTGCTTTTACATCTTGTTCAACGGCGTAAGCGCCAAGAGCATGATACATAAACAAGTCGCCAGGTTTCAAATAGTGGTTGAACAAGTCAACACGTAATTTGCCCCAGTCTGTAGCAACGCGCAAGTATCGTTTCCCGACTGCTTTTGTATACTGGGCATACGTCATCCAGCCACCGTCCAAAGGGCCAACAACACGTTTACCAAAACTGCTCACAAGCATAAAAATTGCGCTGTTACACCGTGTTACTAATTGAGCATATTCCATCCCTGAAAGTTCACGTAGTTTTGCACGAGCGTCCATGAAATTTAAAAGGCACATTAAATAATATAAACGTTGTTATAACCAAAGTTATGTTAAGGCATTAATTTATAGTCTGCATAATCTTTTACTGCTTGTTCAATACGGCGACGACGAACAATATTTTTTCCGTAGACTGCCACCTGAGCATTCTTTTCCATCATTCGACGGTACACGTCATACACAGTGTCATGCTTGCTTGCTAAAGGAAGTTCTGAAAAGGCTACTAAAAAGTTGCTTGCTTGCATTAACTTTTGTGCGTCCACACTCATTCCTTTAGTTAAAGAAGGTAAAAAGAGTTTATTATTAAGCCGGTACACCATGCCAGGTTCCCCGTACCGTAAAAGGTCATAGACAGACATGTCCTCAACGGTTTCTGGTACTTCGTACACATGAGCCATATCCCATTTTTCCAGTACACGTTTAAACAATAAATGGTCATAACTACTACCTGATACAAAATATAAAAAAATGCCTAAAAACATGAACCATAAACCGTTCACGCCAAAAATGCTTAATAAAACTCCGTAAAAAATGAGAATTATAGCAAATATTTTACCAATGTTACTCGCTATTTTAGTACTACGCTCCAGATTGTGTGTTATATTATGTAACACTGCACGAAACACTCTGCCACCGTCTAATGGGTATGCAGGCACAAGATTGAACACGGCCAATAAAAAGTTTATTTGATACAAATAGAACGTGATGGCTGTCAACCATAACGTGCCACTAAAATAGTTTGTGATCCAAAATAGGTAACCTAAAAAAAAACTCATTAAAGGTCCTGCCAAAGATAACATGAACTCTGTACGAGCACCAAGATCTTCAGTTTGAATATTGCTCACACCACCAAAAAAAAAGAGAGTTATACTATCAACAACCACCCCTGACTCTTGCGCAACAAAAGTGTGAGACAGTTCGTGTAATAAAACAGACAAAAAAAGTAGGATTACGCTAGATATGCCTAATAAGAAGTAGTAAGTTGTGGTTAACCCAGGAAAAAAGTGTGGGAAAAAACCGGCGCTTAGCCCACTTGTTAACAAGACTGCTACCAACCACCAAGACCAGTGTAAATTGATTTTTACACCGTGCACTTTACACAAATTCATGCAATAACACCCTTTCCAAACTATATAATTGTACCGATGGAGTTAAATAGTAGACCAATTCCCACTTACAAGTGTTTTTCAAAAAACACAGGATTACAAATGAAAGGAACAGTTAAATTTTTCAACTCTGGAAAGGGTTATGGCTTCATTACAGGTGAAGACGGTAAAGATTATTTTGTACACATCACAGCATTAAACGATCAAAAGATCAATGAAAATGATACTGTGACTTTTGAAGTTGGCCAGGGCGACCGTGGCGAGCTTGCAGTAAACGTGCAAAAAACAGAAGAGTAGGGGTACAACCCTACAACAATTTTTTTAAGTTAACCACACCATTCTAATTATATGCAAAGCATCCTTAACATACCACTCGAACATTTAACCCCTGGTATGCGACAGTACAGAGACATAAAAGAAGAGTATAAAGACTGTATTGTTATGCTGCGCATGGGCGATTTCTATGAAATGTTTTATGAAGATGCAATAACCTGTGCAAAAGAGTTAGACATTACCTTGACTAAACGAGGGAAAGGAGTTAAAGAAGCACCTTTAAGCGGTGTACCACACCATGCGATTGAACCCTACCTTGGCAGACTAGTGAAAAAAGGGTACAAAGTGGCCATTGTTGAACAGCTTGAAAACCCTGCGCTTGCAAAAGGGCTTGTTAAACGAGGGGTTGTACGTGTTGTAACAGCGGGCACGCTTGTTGAGTCTAACTTGCTTAATGATGACAACAATTATCTTGCAGCGCTCACCCAAAAAATTGATGGGGTACACCTTGCACGGACAGACATGAGCACGTCAGAGTGTGCTGCTGGAATATTCAAAAGTTTGGATGATGCCACTGCCGAACTTGCACGGCTAGGTATTGTGGAAGTTATCATACCACAATCATTACAAGTTAACACAGAGCTTAACGACCAATTAAAAATGCTTAATATTACGGCAAGAACGGTTAATGACGCAGTGTACACAAACCATAATTTACAAGGTACAAAACAAGCTGCGGGCGCTGTTGCAGCCTTACTATATTATCTACGAACAACACAGTTCAGAGAACCGAGTATTAACAAGGTTGAAGAATGGAATAGTACTACGCACATGTTTTTAGACAGGGTAACACTCAAAAATCTTGAATTGTTAAGCAGTGTGGAAACGAAAGGTAGTTTATACTCCATTTTGAACCATTGTATGACCGCGCATGGTAAACGTACGCTTAAACATTGGTTAAGCGCGCCGTTACTAGATACTACAACCATTACACAACGTCAACAAAAAGTTGAAGCATTATTACAAAAATCGTTGCGTGACACCATTACAAATTTACTTTCAAAAACATCGGACATTGAACGGATCGTATCACGCGCATATTATGCAAAACTGTTACCTAAAGATTGTGCAGCGTTACGAAACACGTTACGTGTACTCCCACAACTTAGCATGTGTACACAACGGTTAAATTATAATATTACGCACGTGCAAACACCTTTCCTTCTCCACCATCTTAACGATCCAATCCCTTCAACCACTAAAGAAGGAGGAATGTTCACAAGTAATGCTAACGAAGAACTTGCACGGTTACGAACAGTGCGTAGTGAAAGTAAACAAATGTTAGCAGATATTGAACAAGAAGTGCGCGATAGTGGTGTACCTACCGTGAAAATTGGGTACAACCGAGTGTTTGGATACTACATAGAAGTCCCAAAAAAGTATGAGGTCCCAGAACACCTTGAACGTAAACAAACAACGTCGAACGCAGAACGTTATACAACGCCCAAACTGAAAAAGATTGAGCATGACATATTAAATGCAGAAAGTACCATTATACAACTTGAAAGACAGTTATTTGACCATCTTGCACAAGACATTGTACAAGTAAGCATTGAACTTAAACAACTTGCAGTAGAATTGGGTGAACTGGACGTATTATGCAGTTTTGCCCAGACAGCACAAAGTAATAGGTACTGCCGCCCACAATTTGGACAGTTTAACATTGTTAACGGGCGTCACCCAGTCCTTGAACAAAATTGTGAGTTTATACCAAACACAGTTAGCATGAACAGAGGTGAACTAATGATGATCACTGGACCGAACACGGCAGGAAAAAGTACAGTCATGCGACAAACAGCACTAATTCTTTTACTTGCACAGTGCGGAAGTTTTGTGCCTGCAGACAAGTGTAGTGTACCCATCATTGACAGGATATTTACTAGAGTTGGCGCGCACGACGAATTAGTACGTGGACATTCAACGTTCATGGTAGAAATGCTTGAAACTGCACAAATTTTGAAGCATGCTACACCGCACAGTTTTGTTTTAATGGATGAAGTTGGCCGGGGAACCTCAACAAAAGACGGGTGCGCAATCGCAAGGGCAGTAGCAGAACATTTAGTCAATGTTAATAAGGCATACACAATGTTTTCAACACACTACCATGAGCTTGCAGATTTAGGGCAATCACCAAACGTTCGAAACTGTCACATGGCTATTAAAGAGACCCAAGGAGATATACTCTTTCTACGCAAACTTGTTGATGGAAACACCGACAAATCGTTCGGGATCCACGTAGCCAAAATGGCAGGATTACCGCAAAGCGTTATAAATAATGCAGAAAAGTATTAGGTTATAGCTCAGCTAAACTGTGTTTTGATATGAAAATACCACTTTCGAGTAATAATTTTTATAAATCAATAAGATAATTTGTATGTATGCAAAAAGTAACTGTGAGAGAGCCTACCCCTAGTCAATACAGACCAACAGGATATCACGATATCTTAGTTACATATAATACTAATAATTTAAATCAGCTCACCGACCAATTGAATGAAATGACCCATGGTGAAGATTATGTGATTGCTGTGACAGGGAGTGATGGTCGGTTTGAGAAAAGCCAAATGTTATCACCAATCGAACTGCTTGTAATTACCAATAATACATCAACAGACTTATCTAAAATATACAGCCTACAAGATACAGCAGGTTTCGAAAACCGTTTTGAAACAATTGAATTAGGGGAAGACAACCCTTTATTCTATTCTGGAAACAGAAATAGTATTTACCCTTCACGTGTATTCGATTCGCGACCATTATCAGGTGATCCATCTCTACATGAAGCTTATATCAAAAGTGCATTCAATAAACTTGCTGGTGAAGAATCAAAGAGATATTTACGGCGTACTAAACGAACATTAGAGTTAGCTCAGCAAACATTAAAGGATGGGTCAATTGGTAGAAAAAACGCAAAAATACCATGTGTTATTATGAGAACTGGAGAACTATTATACGACCCAATAAACTATGTTAAAGCTACAAAAAATGGATTCTTACGCACAGCACAATATAAAATTAGCCACGATATTGCGAAAGCTATTGCAGAAGAGCGCATAGACCTTAGTACAATTGAGCAGATGCCAAGAAATGTTACTCAGCGATTGGACTATTTTAATAATAGAGGGTTACTAACCCTGAATGAAAGAGACCTAGGTGACATAGTACACGCTTACCAGCATGCACTATACTGGCATCATCTCGCAGAAGAAAATTATAATCAAGGTATTCAAACCTTAGTTGATAAAGACGATCTTAACGAAGTTGCAGATATAATCAACCGTTTCTCTCGTAAACCTTTATTACGCTAACTAAAACTTTAAGTACCATTTTTTACGAAGTGAAGAGTATGATCTCAATACTCTCACATGATGTTATCAACAAAATAGCTGCTGGAGAAGTTATTGAGCGGCCAGCAAGCGTTGTGAAAGAGCTTGTTGAAAATGCGTTGGACGCTAACGCAACAAAAATTGTTGTTACTATCAACAAGTCGGGCCGTGAACTTATCCAAGTGAAAGATAATGGGGCAGGGATGACCCGTAACGATTTAGAAAAGTGTCACATTCAACATGCAACCTCCAAAATATCTTGTCTTGACGACTTATACAAGCTTAACACATTAGGCTTTAGAGGTGAAGCGTTAGCAAGCATTGCAGGAGTAGCAACATTAGAAGTTACCACATGCCAAACAGATGCTTATACAATGATGGTTGAAGCTTCATCAGTACAGTCTATCAAAGACACAGTTGCACCAAGAGGTACCACCATCAGTGTCCATAACTTGTTCAAAAACACGCCTGTCCGCGCAAAATTTCTGCGTAGTGACACCATTGAACGCCGGCACATTATCGATATTGTGTCACGGTATGCATTACAAGAACCACATGTGGAGTTTATTTTAATATCAGATCAAAAAACCTTATTATCGTGCCCGGCCACAACCAACCTTGCAGAAAAAGTGTACCAGGTCTACGGGATTCAAGGATTAAAACAAGTAGTCTACAAAAATGATATTACTGTCACAGGCTACATTTCAACGCCGCAAAATGCGAAGACGGATAGTCACCAGCAAACCATGTTTATCAATGGTCGTTACGTGAAATGTCCCGTGATAAAAAAAGCTGTGTACGATGCGTATCACAGCAGCCTGTTTATTGGCCGGCACCCATTTTTTGTGTTAAACATTACTATTGACCCAGCACTCGTTGACGTGAACGTGCACCCACGCAAGATGGAAGTGAAATATTCTAACCCGTCAGTCGTGCGCAACGCTGTGTACGAGGCCGTGCTTGAACAAGTGCAAGCAACCGTGGTCATCCCAGAAATGAAAATTGAACCAAAAGCAGTCACAGAGTTTACGCCACGCTACCAATTCGAACCGGCCACCCAGCAAGAGTTGCCAGTGTTCAAACCAGTACAAATTGATAATACAACAAATATGGTCCAACAAGAAAATGTGACACGCGTCAAAAAGCAGTTTAAAACATTGCCAGAGTTCCGTGTGTTGGGCCAAGTGCACAAAACCTTTTTTTTGGCTGAAACAAAAGGTGGCGTTCTCGTTATTGACCAGCACGTTGTGCAAGAACGAGTGTTGTATGAACGGTTCATGAAACAGTATATGAACAGTGCGATTGAACACCAAAGTTTGTTAACTCCAAAACTGATTGAACTTAGTCAGGAACAAGCAGAAATTGTTGAATCTAAAAAACAAGAAATTGGACGGCTCGGCTACATCATGGACCATGCAGGTGGCACCGACTATTATCTGCGGACCGTACCGAAACTGTTAGGACGCGACCATGACCGTAACGTGGTTGAGCTTATTGATGATATACGATCAAACAAGCGTAATCATGTAGAGTATGAAGCCGAAGAAATTATTACAAGAATGAGTTGCCGCGCAAGCATTAAAGCTGGAGACGATTGTACCGTCACCCACATAACTAAATTGTTAAAAGAATTGGACGAGTGTGAACTACCATACACATGCCCGCACGGACGTAGCATATTTATTAGCTATGACGTAGTAGACATTGAAAAACAATTCAAACGTCACGGCTAACAATAATCATCTGATGTAGATCCACTCCAATCAATTTTATATGCTAAACTATTAAAAATATCATTATGATTATATTTAACACCATCAACTTCTAACTCCATTTTATAATGAAGATCTAAACTAACATATTGGTTTGAATATATTTCATTTAATGCATCAAAAATATCCTGATCACATGATCCTGAAGATGGACAGATGTCCCCAATAGTTATCATTGCAGGATAAGTAGCCATACCATTTGACGGTATTGACCAGGAAGGAATATTATCTGATCTATGAAAGATAAGCTTATTTGAATTATAATAGTAGTTAGAATCAAAAATACCAGAAATAGATACAGTTGAGGAACCTAGATTATAAAAATCAATATATGCAGTAACTACACCACCAAGTGCTTGACATAATTTTGTCCCATCACCATATAACATACTACCGGTTAACTCAACATAATTAATAACAGCATATACACCGCCAAAGTTAACTGCCCCCCTTTCATCTAACTCCATTATTTGTTTTAACGTACTTATATCCACCTGTTCTTTCTGCATACTTTTACTATCTTCTTTAACTGTTTCATATTTTCTCAGACTAGAATCCATATACGCTTGCCCGGCAATCGCTGTACTATCACTGTCTTCTGCCATACTTGGCAAGTCCTCAGCTACCATAACAGTACTAGTACTGCCCGTAGCCATTATTACTAAACCTACCAATGCAACAATTGCAACAATAGCTATAATATATAGTGAATCATCTTTTACCATCTATATCACTTAACCATAATGAATACATTATAATATATAAAACCACCATACATTTAAATAATAGTTAAACGCAATCACTGTTAACATGGAAGCAAAAAACCTTGCAATCATTAGTTATCTTACCTTACTTGGTTGGATCCTTGCACTTGTTTTAAACAATCCTAAACAAGAATTAGCAAGTTTTCACATTAGACAGTACCTTGGCATTATTTTGTTAGGTCTGGCAAGCGGACTGGTAATGATCATCCCCTTAGTTGGTTGGATAGTTGGCTTTGTTGGCTACATTCTAGCATTAGTATTTTGGGTCATGGGACTTATCAGTGCAATTAAAGGTGAGATGAAACCTGTACCAATCATTGGCGTGAAAGCGCAAGAATGGTTCAAATCACTATAGTTTTTTTATACTATTATTTTTTTTTAAGCTCATGGAATGGAATTACAATGATGTTGAATCAAACGTTCAAGATACAATTGACAATATTAAAGGGTATATTAACAAGCTTGCACAAGTACAACTTGAACCAAGTATGAGTGAAGATGAATTTAAACAACTTTTAAAAATACAAAATGAGTATTACACCCTATCATCCAAACTTGGGTGCTATGTATCACTACGATTATCAGCTAATGTGAACGATCATGAAGCGCGTAGTTACCAATCACAACTTGACACGTTATCAGTGGAAGCAAGCGAGAAGATCATGCATATCTCACACTGGTTTAAAGGGTTACCAACACAGTTCGATGTTCTGGATGATGATAATGCAAAACGTTTATTCGCTGTCAACCCACAGTTAACTTATATGTACACGTACGCACGTGAACAAGCAAAGTATACGTTACCACTCGAGTCTGAACAAATTATGCACGCGAAAGATGTGAACGGGACAGACGCGTTAACAGAATTGTACGATGTACTTTGTAACGGATTCGAATACACCGTTGAGCTACCAGAAGGACCAAAAACGTTCAAAACGCAACAAGAAGTTGTAACGCTCGTACACAGCCCAGATAAACTTGTTCGGAAAGCTGCGTACCAAGCACTGTTCAAACCCTATAAAAAACATCAAAAAGAACTTTTTATTGTCTATAACGCGATCGTACGTGATTGGGCGTACGAACGACGTAAACGTGGGTACAAAAGTTCTATGGCCGTACGAAATGTTGCTAACCATCTACCTGACAAAGTCATTGATACACTGTTAACCACCTGCCGTGAACATGTACACATCTTTCAACGGTATTTCAAAGTGAAAGGTAAACTGCTTGGTGAAAATCTTACACGGTACGATATTTATGCGCCGCTCGGTGAACAAACACAGATTTCGTATGAAGACGGCGTTAAACAAGTAGAAAACGTGTTCGGAAAATTCAGTGAAACGTTCCGAGATTATGCAATGACCATTGTAAACGGGCACCTTGACGCGTTTCCAAGAGAAGGTAAACGGTCCGGCGCATTTTGTATGTCTGTCACACCAGAAATTACACCGTATGTATTAAGCAATTATAATGGAACGCACCGAGACGTACTAACTTTAGCGCACGAGCTTGGACACGGTGTGCACGATATGTACGCGAGCGGACAACCAATAGAAGTAATGCATGCACCCTTACCCTTATGCGAGACAGCGTCAACGTTCGGTGAAATGTTAATGTTCCAACATTTTATGAAAACGTTGCCTGAGCATGAGCGTAAACAATTGTTAATTCAAAAGTTGGGTGAAGCCTACGCAACCATTATCCGGCAAACCTATTTTGTCGTGTTCGAACAGCAAGCACACAACATGCTTGAAAAAGGTGCGACCGTTGAAGAGTTGTCAGATACGTATTATGCATTATTAAAAGAACAATTTGGCGACATGCACATTCCTGAAGAGTTCCGGTACGAATGGGCGTACATCCCGCATATTTATCATACACCGTTTTATTGTTACGCATACAATTTTGGCGACTTATTATCCCTCGCACTCTACGGTGCGTACGAGACAGACCCAGAATTTATGACCAAACTTGAAACTATCTTGAAAGCTGGTGGGTCACGTGAACCAATACAATTGCTTAAAGAGTGTGGATTTGACATTACAAAAAAAACATTTTGGGAAAACAGTTTCAAAGTGATTGAGGGATTAATTGATGAACTTGAATCATTATAATCTCGAAACATATATTTTTAATTATACCCTGTTTAAGAATAGCATGGATAGTTAAGGAATACCAGATAAAAAAGGATCATTATCAAAAAAAAAATTGTTAACGATACGAATGTTCAAGGACGTGGCGACTGCCAGAACGATATTACCGAAATAATAATCCATTAAATTTATAAAACATATGAATTATATTTTTTTTATGTTAGAACTGCTACTTGGGTGTACCCCTTTGTATACCCCGCCTAATTTCGATATACTTAATGACAGTATTTTGTATCAACCAGGAAGAACAGAGATTGGTTGTGAACGAGCAGCAGTAGGTATTAACCATAGAACAGATACCTACGTTGTGTTACAAATTAATGGTCAGCTTAAACTTCTCGGGAGGGACATAACAGAAAATGATCGAAAAGCAATCAAAAATCATGAGCCTTTACCATTACCAACTGCACGCGGTTTATTTTATGAAGAACTAAATTTAGAACCTGGAACACACTATATCCGTATGTGTACAATTGAACCACAAGAGTTCAACGAAGTTTTTGGGGACCCAGGGTACAGAAGAATTGTGGGGTACAGTTTACCGTTAGAAATGTTTGAAGGTGAATGTGCAGACGATATTTTGTTTATTAAATAGATCTTAACTCATAAATACTTAAATACAATAAACAAAAAATAGATTCATGCTAGAAAACTTATTACTTGGGTTTAGTATCCACTGTTCACCAGGAGTGAAAGAAATAGAGTATGTGCAATATGGTACAACCATTAATACTTCATCAGAGATTATTCCTGGTTCTTGTAAAAAGGGATACATTAATTTTGAAATTGTGCAACCAGAAAATGGGTTGTACACTACCTTGCGTATAGGCGAGACAGAATATCTTGTTGGATCAGGACAAGAAAGTTTGACAGATGTCAAAACAAAAATAAAAAAGGCATATAATGAACCGCGAAGTATTGAACGTAGAGTATCATACAATGTTGAAGAAGGAGCCCACATTATCAGTTTATGCAGCGTTACACCAGATCAACTGCACGAATCCATTGGTTTTATGCCAGGATATATTTTACAGACTAAAGGGTTCAAACTTAAACCTAGAAAAGAATATGAAACAAAAGAATGTGTGCATGACCTTCTAATTATTAAGTAAACTTTTAAAGCAAGGCAACTTAACTAGACATTATGGAATTTCGTGGGCTTACACTTGACACCTTCCAAGAAGATGCGGTCAAGGCAATAGATAATAACCATAGTGTTGTAGTAAGTGCACCAACAGGATCAGGGAAAACTTTAACGGCAGACTACCTTATTGAAGAAAAACTTAAGCAAGGCAAACACATTGTGTACACAGCGCCAATCAAAGCGCTCAGTAACCAAAAGTATAAAGATTTCTCCGAGTATTTTGGAAAAGAAAATGTTGGACTTTTAACAGGAGACATTGTTATTAACCCAACCGCACCCGTCAGAATTATGACCACCGAAATTTATCGGAACATGGTCATGACAATGGACAAAGATATTGACCATGTAGCCTACGTAGTGTTTGACGAAGTACATTATATTAATGATATTGAACGAGGATATGTCTGGGAAGAAAGCATCATCTATTCACCAAAAAACATTCGGTTTTTATGTTTGTCTGCTACTATTCCAAACGCGAAACAATTCGCTGATTGGATACAAGCTATCAAAGGGCATACTGTTGAAACTATTTACCATACTACTCGTGCAGTCCCATTAAAACATAGGGTGTACGATGAAGAACACGGTATTCTTAAACTGAAAAATTTACACAATAAAATTAAAGATAAAAAAAATCTGAAGAATCAGCGAGTTAAACCAGATCATATAAACCTTATACGAGAACTTTACCCTGAAAAATGTCCACTTCTATTCTTCTCATTTTCTCGTCGAGATTGCCAAAATAAAGCGCAACAATTAGCACGAGCAAAAGTGTTACCTATTGACCATGAGCTTAATAAAGAGATGTTACACTTAACCTCAAAATGGCCCAATGACGTGCACAGGTTGCGTTCATCTAAAACCCTAAAGGAAAGTTTGAAAAGAGGGATTGGGTTTCATCATGCAGGGCTGCTCCCTGCAGCAAAAGAGTTGGTTGAAACATTGTTTAACCAAGGTAAAATAAAAGTTTTGTATACAACAGAAACCTTTGCTGTAGGTATTAACATGCCAGCAAAAACAGTTGTATTTAATAGTTTACGTAAGTATGACGGGCAACAGTTCAGACAACTTAACACCAAAGAATATTTTCAAATTGCAGGACGTGCAGGACGAAGAGGTATTGATACAGAAGGACTTGTTGTAAGTATAATTAATAGGTCACGGTTTAACTACAAGGGTTTAAGCATACTTTTTGATAAAGATATTGAACCAATAAAATCACAATTCAAACTTTGTATTAACACAGTTCTAAACCTAGTACATAATCATACAGAACAAGATATTGAAATGATTCTAAAACAAAGTTTTCATTCATACCAAGAGTTTGGTGATAGTTATGATAGTCTACCATACGAAGAACTTCGACGACGCTACAAAAACTTGTGTCGTTTACTTACTAAACTGGGGTTTATTGAAGATGGACAATTAACACATAAAGGAGAATTTGCAAGACACATCTTTGTTGACGAAATATCCTTGACTGAAATTTTTGCTACAGGCTTATACACAGAATTTAATGAGTATCAATTATTACTTACCCTAGGAAGTTTAGTCTACGAACCACGTGACACTACACGGTTCAAACAGATATTCCGTGATGAGGTTAAACCATTACAAAAACGATTAATGGATATTGATGCTTTACGTAAAGATAAAAAATTCAAAAATTTGCTTGAAGTTACAGCGTTAACATACCCGTTATACCACGATGGTTTTTTTGGTGTACTAAAAAATACTAACTTACTCGAAGGTGACGTAATACGATTTTATGGACAAATCCTTGACAGGTTAGGCCAATTAAAAAAAGCGTCAGTCTCACAAGAACTTAAACATACCGTGAACAATCTTACTAATTTCATTATGGAAAAGTTAGAAGGTATTTACGATTTTGATTGAATCTTTATATCAAAACCTTAACAAAAATAGCTATTAATCTCAGAGAGATTATTGAAACAGAAGAATAGATTAAAAAAATAGTGATAATCCAAACACTAATGCTATTGGAATCCAAATTATAGTAAAAAGTAAACCCATCATAACCAAGGTTAACAATAGCATTATACCAACTTGTGCATTAGTAGCTTTATACCGTTCCACTAACATGTAAATAAAAGCAACTAAACTTGCAAGTGATGCTAAAGGTTGTGTAATTGCCAAAACTGCAAAAATGTACGGTGCGTACGCTAAAGCCCATAATGCATGTTTATCTTTAATTTTAAGGTTAACTAATGCAGCCATTATACCAAAAAATAATTCGAAGATTATAAGAGATAACCATGCAAATAAGGGTACTAGTAAAATGAAAGGTGCAAGTATAATAGTGAAAAGTAAAGGGATCATACTCACATACATCACTACACACACAAGGTTTTGTGCTTGAGACCGGTTAAGCTTAGTTTTCAAAAAAAAATGTTTTGTATCAGTAAACATTGTCATTAACAATAAGAAATATTGTTTTAATTGATCAAATTCCCAAACCCACATAAGAAAAGTAAAAATGAAGGTTATTAAAAAACCTTCGTGGGCGATATTAGATGGTTAACAAAAGTAGTATGATTCTTTCCATTTATATAGCTTAATCATAGTTGTCCAGTTGACCATTATGTTTAAATAAACAGCTTACACCGTGCATGGTATGCAGTGGAACACGATACAATCTAAATGGCAAAAAGCTTGGGCAGACGCTGGGCTTGGAAAAGCTAAAAAGAGTGATAAACCAAAATTTTTCATGTTGTTCGCTTACCCAGGGATTAGTGGGTTTTTACATGTTGGGCACATGCGAGGGTTTAGTTATACTGATGCAATATGCCGTTTAGAACGTATGAAAGGGAAAGAAGTATTTTTTCCGGTTGGAACACACGCGAGCGGGAATCATGCATTCGCGTTCGCTAACAAAATTAAAAATAATGATCAAACATGGATTAATTATCTTTCAGACAACGGTTGTGATGACCCACACAAACTAAAAACACCAGAAAAGATTATAGATTATTTTAACAGTGTCTACGTAGAAGATTATTGGAAAAAGTTCGGGTTTTTAGCTGATTACCAACGTTTCACGTCAACCAACCAGCCAGGCTACGAAAAATTTATCCAGTGGCAATTCACAAAATTGATGGAAAAAGATATGCTTGTACAAAAACCGTATTATGCAACATACTCAGAACTTAGTGGTCCTGTTGCAGTTGACCCAAGCGAGACAGATATTAGCCAAGGTGGTAACGCAGAAAAGATTGAGTATACAGTAGTCTATTTCAAATGTGACGATCTTTACCTTCCTTGTGCAACGTTACGACCTGAAACACTTTACGGTGTAACCAATTTATGGATTCGGCAAGATCAAGATTATGAAATTGTAGAGTTTAAAGGTAAACGTATGGTGCTAAGCAGTGAAGCTGCAAAAAAGGTGGAGTTTCAATATGATAGTGTTAAACATGTTGGGAAAATGACCGGTGAAGAATTAGTGCTTCGCACAGTTACACACCCTATCACAAAACAGTCAATTGAGTGTGTGCACGCACCCTTCGTTGACCTGGATAAAGGTACAGGGATAGTTATGAGTGTACCGTCCGACGCACCGTTCGATTATGCTGCCATGCAAAAAGCTGGTAAAACTTATGAGCTTAAACATATTATCACGACTAAAAAGTATGGTCAATTTCCTGCAAAAGAATTGTATAAAAAAAGTTACAGTGACGATAAACTTCAAGAGCTTACGACAGAGGTGTACAAGCATTCCCATCATACAGGTACACTCACTGATAGTTGTGGGCCTTACGAAGGTATGACTGTCGCTGAAGCAAAAGAGGTTATGAAAGCGGACCTATTAGAACAAGATAACGCGTTCATTCTTCGTGATCTTTCTGAGCTAGTGCTTGATAGGTTAGGAGACAAAGTATACATTAAACGTATTGATGACCAATGGTTCATTGATTATGGGAATGAAACAGTTACAAGGCTTGCAAAAGAACATGCAGAAAAAATGCGTATTATGCCAGAAGAGTACAAAAACCACATCCACGGTATCCTTGACTGGTTTGGAGAACGAGCATGTGCAAGGCAAGGAAACTGGATTGGTTCAAAATTACCGTTTGACAAAGATTGGATCGTAGAACCAATAAGTGATTCAACCTTGTACCCCGCATATTACATTGTTTCAAAATTTGTTAATAATGGAACAGTTACCATCAACGAGCTTACAACAGAATTTTTTGATTATGTCTTCTTAGGGAAAGGTAAACTTGAACAGTATAAAGAAATTCGTGAAGAGTTTGAATACTTTTATCCAGTCGATATTAACCTTGGTGGTAAAGAGCATAAAACAGTACACTTCCCAGTCTACCTTATGAACCACATAGCTATTATGCCTGAAAAATGTTGGCCAAAAGGCATTTTTGTTAATTGGTGGGTTACTGGTAAAGGCGGGAAAATAAGTAAAAGTAAGGGTGGTGCTGAACCGATACCTAACGCTATAGAAAAATATAGTGTCGACGCAATGAGATTATACTACGCACACATTGGATCACCACACACAGACGTTGTATGGGACGAAAGCGTGGTGCAAGGTTACAAAAGTCAAACCGAGAAAATATGGTACATGTTTGAGCATGTTAACACCTTAAAAGGAGAACATGCAATGATAGACGATTGGCTTTTAGCAAATTTTAACCAGACCTTGCACAAAATTAACTTATCGTTAGAACAATATGACCTACGTACTTTAGCCACCGGTGCATACTACCAAATTCCTGACATGTTACGATGGTATGATAGGCGAGGGGGATGTAACAAACAATTATTGAATAGTATCCTGCAACACTGGGTAACTTTGCTTACACCCATAACCCCTCACTTAGCAGAAGAATTGAATGAGAAATATGAATTGCATAAAGGTTTAGTCAGCGAAGCAGCATGGCCCATCGCAGAACGTAATATTGAACATGCAAAACAGTTGTATAGTGAAGATATGGTAAAAAGCGTGTTAACATCGTTACGTGACGTACAAAAATTGGCTAAACTTGACAATCTTACTTCTGTTACATTAACGGTTGCAGAACCATGGCAGTATACTGCGTACCATCACATTAAAAGTATGGTAGGACAAACACGTAACGTTGGTGAAATAATAAAACATTGTCTTGCACAAGATGAACTTAAAATGCACAGTTCAAAAGTTAGCAAGCTTGTAACATCACTTCTAAAAAATCCCCAACGTATACCCGTAGAAGTTACAGACCAAGACTATGAACATGACGTGTTATTAAACGCAAAAAGCTTTATTGAAAAAGAGTTTGGTTGCACAGTCGTGGTTGAACGTAACCAAGAAAGTTCGTCACTAAAGAAGGGGGTACCAGGAAAACCAGGTATTCTTGCTAAATGAAAACTTTTTATTCTTCCCAACCCTTTGGTTTCATATGAACAAAGTTAAAGTGACAGTATGCTCAGATAAGAAGTATACTATTACAGTAGACCATGCTACAAGTTTATGGGAACTTACTAAAGGGTTAATGTTTACACAAAAATCTAATTTGCTCATGCAATTTCCTTCAAAAAAAAATATTAGTTTACACAACTGTTTTGTGTTCTATCCGCTCCACCTCGTTTTTTTTAGTGACGATTTAACAGTGCAAGAAATTGGGTATATGAAACCGTTCCATTTTTATACTAGCAGATCTACACATAAATATTGTCTGGAACTAGGAAACGTGGGAAAAGTACCGAAAATAGGCGACAAAATAAGTTTTACATAGTCCTTTTTGCAATTTTGTTTACTATGATGGTCAGTTATGGTATTAATACAGTATTACCAAACATTGAATATGACTGTGATTGTAACGAGATTGACTGTTATTCTAGTGAGGAATATGAATTGTGTGATGAGACATATCAGTCTGCACAGGAAAGTAATTCCCGAACATTTTTCATTGTAGCACTCATCATTGCCACAATAGCTTTCACAACATCATTCTTTGTACCGCTACAAAACCATCTTGTTCTATCAAGTATATTCACTATTCTTGTTGCAAGCCTACAATATTGGGAATTTGCAGGAGACATTATCAAATTCTTATTATCTGCAATCTCATTAGCGATTTTAGCTTATTATCTTAATAAATAAAAAGTGAAGCATCCCACAATCGTACCACGCGTGCACCTTTGGTTGAACCCCATACATTCCTCAGGCTTGCAACCCGCCAAACAAGGAAAAACGTACCTTACGGCTGCTATCTTCCGATCCTGACCGAGTTCAGCAGTTATCCTTCCCAGCAGACAAACCGTCAGCAGAGTGTACAGGACCACGGTTACACACTTAGTCCTCCTGTAGGCATTCAGCCCCGTGTAAGTCCGTTCACGGTAACAGCGCAGGACTAGCGCGCCGGCCTAGCTTCAACAATGATCGAGCGTTCAAAGTTTAAAAGTGTTACCATTGAGTGCCAGGTAAACCTTTTTAAAGAATGTATCAAAGAGTGGAAGTAAGATGGTGGAATTAATCATTACAGAAAAGCCTAGCTCCGCAAAAAAGGTAGCACTAGCTTTAGGAAAAGCAACACAAAAAAAACATAAAAAGGTTTCATATTATGAAGTTAAACGTGGTAAAAGTCTGATATATGTTGCCTCTGCTGTTGGGCACCTGTACAATCTTCACCAAACTACTAAGGGATGGAACTATCCAACCTATGATATTGAATGGACTGCGTCCCACGAAATTAACAAAAAACAAGCTTATGTAAAAGATTATATTGATTGTATTAAAAAACTTGCAAAAAAAGCTGATGATGTTACAGTAGCATGCGATTATGATGTTGAAGGTGAAGTGATAGGACTTAACGCCATGCGGTTTGCTGCTAACCGAAAAGATGCTGCACGAATGAAGTTTTCAACTTTAACTAAAAAAGAATTAGAAACTGCATACGAAAACAAGTCTAAAAGTATTAATTGGGGTCAAGCGCTCGCTGGAGAAACAAGACATAAATTAGACTGGATTTATGGTATTAATATTAGTCGGGCCCTAACTGCCTGTGTAAAAAGTGCAGGGAGCTTCAAAATAATGAGTGCGGGTCGTGTACAAGGACCATCACTTAAAATGCTTAGTGATAAAGAAAAAGAAATTCAAGCGTTTGTACCAGACCCGTACTGGGTGTTAACTGCTAACGGTACAAAAGGGCGTAGTAAAATTGAAGCATTGTACGAAACAGAAAAAGTGTTTGATAAAAAAGTTGCTAACAAAGTGTATAAAGAAACAAAAGATGTAAAAAAAGGTAATGTTGATAGTGTTGAAGCAACCCAACGTAAACAAGCACCACCGCACCCTTTCGATCTTACAACTTTACAAACAGAAGCATATAGATGTTTCAAGTTTACACCAAAACGAACACTGGCAATTGCACAAGAGTTGTACCTTGCAGGAGTAACATCCTACCCACGTACAAGTTCACAAAAGCTTGATGATAAGCTCGGGTTAAAAGAAATATTAAAACAGATTGCAAAACAAAACGAGTATGCAACACTTGCTAATAAAGTGTTAAGTTTTAAAGTGTTAAAACCTAATAATGGTAAAAAAGATGACCCTGCACACCCTGCTATTTATCCAACTGGGCAAGTACCAGAAAAGTTGGAAGGTGCAACTAAAAAGTTGTACGACCTTATTGTAAAACGTTTCCTTGCAACTTTTGCACAAGAAGCTACAAGAGAAACAGTCACTGCTAAAATTAATGTTAACACCCACCATTTTGTTTGTAAAGGTACACGTACGGTTGATGCACAATGGCACGAGTTTTATGCGCCTTACGTGAAACTGGATGAAGTAAGCATACCAGAAATGAAAAGTGGCGATGAAATTAAAATTAAAAAGGTGATAATAGAAGAAAAAGAAACAAAGCCACCACGACGTTTTAATCAATCAAGCATCATTAAAGAGCTTGAAAAACGTAATCTTGGAACCAAAGCTACAAGAGCAGACATTTTACAACGTTTGTTTGATAGAGGCTATATTAACGGTGTACAAATTACAGTGACCGACCTTGGACTTGAAACAATTAAACTGCTTGAAAAGTATATGCCTGAAATTGTTGAAGAAAAGTTAACTGCAGATTTTGAAGAACAAATGGAACAAGTGCGAGCACACAAAAGTGAGCCAGACCAAATTATCTCAAAAGCGCAAACACACCTTACAGCATTACTCAAAGGTATCAAGAAAAAAGAAGTTGTTATTGGTAAAGAAATAATTGATAGTATTAAAGAAACACGTATTGCTGCAGCGCATGCAAGAGTGCTCGGTGAAGATAAAAAAGGTCGTAGTATCAGTGTCCGGATAGGCCGTTATGGTCCGTTAGCACAACGACAAGATGGTGAGAATGACCCAGTCTATGTCTCTCTTCCTAAAGGAGTGAAAATTGACGATGTTACATTAGAAGAAGTGTTACCTTTATTCAACCTTCCACGGGACGTAGGCGTCTTTGAAGAATTACCAATGTCAGCACACATTGGGCCATACGGACCATACATTAAATGGAACAAAAAGTTTGTTAGTATCCCAAAAGAAATGTCACCGTTCACAATCAAAGAAGTTGAAGCAATAAAACTTGTTAAAGATAAAATTGAAGCTGATAAAAACCGTATTATTAAAACGTTTGATGATGGCACGCAAATCTTGAAAGGTAGGTATGGCCCATACATTAAGAAAGGGAAAAAGAATATTAAAATTCCTAAAGGTAAAAAACCTGAAGAGTTAACTCTAGAGGAGATTAAAGAATTATGACTTTACACATGATTGGACTTGGCTTATCATACGCTGACGATATGAGTGTAAGAAGTTTAAACATACTACAAAAGTGTGAACATGTTTACGTAGAAGGTTACACAAGCATTTTATCTTGTACATTAGATGATTTATCAAGCCTAATTGGTAAAAAGGTTGTTCAAGTTAACCGTAAAGAAAGTGAGAATGACATTGACATTATTATTAAACAAGCATTAGACAATGAGATTGCATTTTGCGTTATTGGCGACCCATTGTCAGCAACAACACACACAGACATTATTGCACAAGCTAAAGAGGTCGGTGTAGAAACAAAAGTGTATCATAATGCTAGCGTGTTCACTGCTATTGCATCAGCAGGATTACAATTGTACAAGTATGGAAAAACAACCAGTATACCCTTTTTATCAGATATACCAAACTTAGAAACACCGTACCGTATCATAGAACAAAATCTTAGTATTGGAGCACACACATTATGTTTGTTAGACATAAAACCGCCACGGTTCATGCATGTGAAAGAAGCAATTGAAACTTTGTACAAAATTCAAGAGCGTACAGGCGAGAGTGTACTTCAAAAAGACCAAATTTTTATTGGGTGTGCACGTCTTGGATGGGATAAACAAATTATTGTTGCAGGAACAAAAGACGAATTGTGCAAGATTGATTTTGGAAGTGAACCACACTGTTTAATCGTGCCAGGGAACCTGCATTTTTTAGAAGAAGATTTTATCCATAGTCTACGTTATCATGACTAAGTGGGTGCATATTATGGTACAACATTAATAAGACCGGATTATCTCTACACCATTGTGTAAATTCTTCGTCACGACCCTTAATATTAGTGTCACTCAATTGTTCTTCAATACGTGAAGCCACTTTTTCTTGATGTTCAACAACATAAGTATCAAACGGTCCAGTCTCTGTTTTGTAACCTAGCTCTTCTTCAATGTCAAACAAAGAGATATAAGTTGGGTTTTGTAAGACAGGATTCTCTTCCAAAGTAACAGTATAATGAGCTAAGTCTAAAAGGGGCGAAGTAAATGTATTATCTACAAGTTCAACCATACCCTCTTCAAAAACAATAAGTTCTAATTGAGAAGGTTCACTATCGTGAGCACTAAGATCTTCTTGTACACTAGACTTTATCTTTTTCCAATCGTATACCATCAGTGACTTTTACAAACGTAAACAATATGCTTAGCTTTCTCACCAGTAACAATACAATCTTGCCCAGTTACAGGTTCTGGTTCAGGATATAATGTGCCACACACGCGTGCCCCGGTCTTATCCTTAATTTTATCTTCAATCATCTCTTCTTCAATACTACTCACAGGCACTTTCACGAAACCACGGTGCTCTTGTAAAATAGTGTTAAGCTCGTCAAGCGATGATGCTTCACGTACACAATCGTTAAACTGTCCTTCTGCCCGCTCACTTAAACGTAATTCATACTCGTTAAGAACTGCAGGTACACGGTCATCAAACAAGTCCATGCAAACCGTCTCTTTATCACCAATACGAGGTGCAAGAACTACTTCTTTATTCCCTACATCGCGAGGGCCAACTTCAATACGTAACGGTACACCTTTCAATTCCCATTCGTGAAATTTGTTTCCCGGACTACGATTACGTAGATCAAGTTTTACACGATACCCATTTTCCCTCAAAACTTTTTCTAAGTTTTTAACAAAAGGTAAAACGGTCTCGTCACCTTTCTTCAAAATTGGTACTATCACAATGTGTAAAGGAGCAATCGCAACAGGTAAACATAACCCGTTATCATCACCGTGTACACCAATAATAGATGCCATTATACGCCAAATCCCAGGACCAAAACAGGTCTGGTACACTAACTGCATGTTACCTTCAGCATTTTTTACTTTAATATCATAAGCTTCAGCAAAGCGTTGTCCAAGGTCATGTGTAGAAGCTAATTGCGTACGTTTTCCATCTGGCATTAAACCGTCTGCACAGTACGTAGCGTCCGCACCCAAAAACTTGTCCCATTCTGGCCGTTTAAAATATTTGAACGGTATTCTACACACGTCACCCATTACTTTTTCACAGGTACGAAAATCTTGTTCAATCTGTTCTAATGCTTCACTGTGGTATGCATACGCATTATGCGTTTCAAAAAAACAAAATTCTCGGCCGCGTAAGAACGGACGAGTGCTCATCTCATAACGGAACGTAGAAATACGTGATTGGTACACTTTGTAAGGTAACTCATTATGACTTCGTAACCATAAACTGAACATTGGATAAATCTGTGCTTCACCAGTAGGAGGTAACGCAAACCTTTCTTCAAGATCACTATCACCAGCTTGACTCACCCACATTACTTCAGGAGTAAACCCAGCATGTTCTGCTTCAGCATTTAAATGAGATTCTTTTACTGCGCGAGGAAACAAAATTGGTTCGTGACCCTGTAGTTCCACTTCACGTTCTAAATATTCGTAGATGTGCCTGATTATACGATAACCCCACGGTTTATGTACAATGAAACCTTGTATACCAAAACGAACATCAGCAAGATCAGCTTTCAAGCAAACTTGTGAATACCATTCAGAAAAATCTTTTTTAGAAACAGTGATACCTTGTGTTTTCATAAACAATGATTAAAAAAAAGGATATAAAAAGGTATCTATACTAATTCAATACCTAACTCTTTAGTAAACTTTGCCGCACGGTCCTGAGTACGTTTTTGATCGATTTTACCTAAAATCCATGGGCTGTTTACACCAGTTATAATGGTCATGACGGTAACTTTACCTTTCATATCCTCACTAACACGTGCACCCCAAATCACATTTGCGTCATCATCCAAACTTTCAGTGATTAACTCACCAATGGTAGATATTTCTTGTAATGTTAAGTCTGGGCCACCGTGCACATGAATAAGTGCGCCAGTAGAACCTTGATAATCAATGTCTAATAGAGGGTTAGCTAATGCACCACGTACAGCTTCTTCAACACGGTTATTAGTATCGCTTGACCCAACACCAATTGCCGCAACACCACCATTAGTCATGATAGCACGAACGTCTGCATAATCCAGGTTTACCAAACTAGGCACTGCAATCGTTTCAACAATACCTTTAATCATAGTAGCAATAAGCTCGTTTGCCACAGCGAACGCTTGTTGAATCGGTAAATTACCTGCAATGGTAACTAGGCGGTTGTTATCAATCACAATCACAGTATCAGTAACTTGTCGTAACTGTTGTAAACCAAACTCTGCTTTGTCACACCGTGCTTTTTCAATGCTAAAAGGCATAGTTACAGTTCCAATCACAATAGCACCAGTATCTTTAGCAACTTGAGCAACAACAGGTGCTGCACCAGTACCAGTACCACCACCCATACCAGCACATACAAAAACCATGTCTGAACCCTTAAGAGTATCTTTAATTTGCATTAAACTTTCTTGTGCTGCTTCAGCACCTTTAGAAGGGAACCCACCACAACCTAGACCACGAGTACAATCTTTACCTATCAGAAATTTTCTGTCAGCACCAGTTATCACTAAATGCTGGTGATCAGTGTTAGTCGCAATAATCTCTGCACCTTTAATACCTTTACGATACAACCAACTAACCATGTTGTTACCTGCACCACCACAGCCAATAACACGAATGTTAGCCTGACTGATGTTTTCTACCGTCTGTTCGTCTACGGAACCGAGCGCGTTTTCTACAATATAATTCATTATCTACCACCTACTGTACCCCCAATGCGTACAGGCTTACGAGATAGAGAGTGTTGATTATATAAAAAGCTTATTATTCTTTAGACCTTGAGTCAGGTAACTGTTTCACTTTCTCTTTCACTTTCTCAATGTAAGGTTGAGCGTAATCTTCTAAATTTCGAACATGTTCTTTTACACTTGTAGCAAGCGCACCAAGGTTACGTTTCATGATTGCACCATAATTCTGAACGAATTTATCATAATCTTTAATCGTAGAACCATAATGTCCAAAATAGGTTACAGCAGTAATAGGGTAAGTAGGTGGCCGAGCTTGAACACGACGATTGTAACCAACAGCTAACACTGCCTGAGGCCGAATATTTGAAGGAATGTTTAGTAAAGAACATAATTCTTCCTCATCAAAAGCTGCTACCCATCGAGAAGCCAAACCCAATTCTTGCGCCTGTAAAACCATTGAATTTAAAGCCATAGAACAGTTTTGTACAGTGTACAACTTTTTTCCACGAGAACCATAATACCGTTCAGCTTTCTCAGGTTCACCACACACAACAATGTGTGCTGATGCTAAACTAATCTCATAATGCTCAAAACATGCTTTAGCAACATCATACTTTTGGTCATTATCAATTATTAAAATGAATTTCCAGTTTTGTAAATTACCGGTTGACAAAGATAATCTGCCTGCATCTAATATACGTGTTACTTGCTCCCAACTAATCGGACGAGGTAAAAAATCTTCACATGAACGTAAATCTTGTACGAGATTAATAAGTTCACCCATCCCTTGATTAAAGTAATGTTCGCTTATAAATTTACCCTTTCAAAAGGTTTTTATAATCTTGTTTTTACACACCAAATATTCTTTGAGGTATCATATATGACAGAAATGTTAAAAACAGGAACCACCACCGTGGGCATTGTATGTAAGGACGGCATAGTTCTTGCAGCAGATAAACGTGCTACGGCAGGCCACATGATTGTGGATAAAGGCGCTGAAAAAGTGCATCTAATCAACGAACGGATCGCAGTAACCATTGCAGGAAGTGTGAGTGAAGCACAACTTATGATTAAACTTATTCGAGCAGAAATTAAACTAAAAGATATAAGAACTGGATCATTCACAAACATAAAAGAGGCTGCAAACTTAATTGGATCATTATTGTATCATCGACTTCGCAGTATGTTTGGATTTAATAGTGTAGTACATTTCTTGCTTGCAGGACGCGATGATAATGGCGTACATCTGTATGATTTATTCCCGGACGGTTCTGTTAGTTCAATTAGAGATTATGTTAGTAGTGGATCTGGCTCAGTGTTTGCATATGGTGTGCTTGAAGCAAATTATAAGAATAATATAACTGTAGAAGAAGGAAAAAAGTTAGCAACACAGTGTATTAATGCAGCGTTACAGCGTGATGCCTATTCAGGTAACGGTATTGATATTGCAGTGGTCAGTAATGAATCAGTTGCAAAAGTTTTAAAAAAGAGTTTAGAATATTCTCTTTAAATTCTTATTTTATTTACGATGACAATCTTAAAAGACTTAGTAGAACGACTGGGTGAAAATCAAGTTAGTGAAGCACATTTTGAAGGTGCAAACATTGTGTTATACACACGAGAAAAAGACTTGTTTTTGAACGGTAGAGACAAAATTAAAGATTTAGCAAAAGAATTCAAAAAACGTATTAGTGTACGTATGCTTCCTAAACTGTGTAGTAGCGAAGAAGATACACGTAACATTATTAGTAAACTTATTCCAAAAGATGCAGGCGTTGACCACATTATTTTTGATCCGCCAAGAAGCACATGTATAATCCATGCAGAAAAACCAGGGCTTATAACAAGTAAATCTGCAGAACATATCCATAATATTAAAAATAAAACTGGCTGGGCACCAGAAATTAAGCGTGTACCACCAATCAAAAGTAAGCTTATTGACAGTATAAGATCCGTATTATACGAAAATGCAGATTATAGAAAAAAATTTTTGAATCAGCTTGGAGAAAGTTTGTACCAACCAAAATCCGATAAAAAACCGTGGGTCCGGCTATCCTTCTTAGGTGCAGGTAGACAAGTTGGACGAAGCTGTCTCTTAGTGCAAACACCACAATCAACCGTTATCATGGACTGTGGTATTGATCCGGGAGCTGAAGGACACGATGCACACCCTTTCTTGGACGCACCAGAATTTGATATTAGTAAAGTGGACGCAGTGATTCTAAGCCATGCACACCTTGACCACAGCGGTCTTGTACCACTATTATACAAATATGGGTACCGCGGACCAGTATACTGTACAGCGCCAACAAGAGATGTATCAGCATTATTATTATTAGATTCTATCAAGATTATGCATAGTGAAGGTAAAGACGGTTATTTCACAAGTGAAGATGTAACACAGTTTGTACTACACACTATCCCGCTTGACTGGGAATCAGTAACAGACATCACCCCCGACCTACGATTAACATTGTACAATTCAGGACACATCCTAGGGAGTAGCATCATACACCTTAATGTGAACAATGGGTTTCACAATTTAGTGTACACAGCAGACATGAAGTATGCGCGTACGAACGTTCTAGAACCCGCACACACCTATTTCCCTCGTGTAGAAACCCTTATTGTAGAGTCTACTTATGGTGGGAAAGGTAACGTGCTTGCTGAAAAGGAAGCAGACGAGTACATGGTTCAAACCATCATTGACACGTTTAACCGTGGAGGTAAAGTTTTAATGCCAGTATTAGGGTCAGGGCGTGCACAAGAAGTAATGGTTATCTGTGAACGGCTTATGCGTGAGGGACGTATTCCCAAAGCACCAACGTATATTGACGGAATGCTATGGGACATTACAGCCATCCATACTGCGTACCCTGAATTTTTAGGGCGTAACTTACGTGAACAAATATTCAATAAAGGAAACAACCCGTTCCTTTCTGAAATGTTTAAACGAGTAGGTAGCAGTAAAGAACGAAAAGAAGTTATCGATATGGAAGGAAGCTGTTTAATTCTGGCAACTTCAGGTATGCTGACAGGTGGACCTAGTGTACAATATTTAAAATCACTTTGTGAAGATAAACGACACAGCCTAATCTTTAGTTGTTACCAACCACGAGGTAGTTTAGGACACCGTATAAGAGAAGGAGACAAACAGATACAAGTTGCAGAGGACGGCAAAATGAGAGCTTACAACATCCAGATGGACGTTCACAAAGTAGAGATTACATCGCACAGTGACCGAAGACAACTCATGAATTATATTAAACGGTGTCAACCAACACCGCGTAAAGTTGTTGTGCAACATGGTGAAAGTAGCCGTTGTCTTGACCTTGCAAGTAGTATCTATAAAACATTTAGAATAGAAACAGTTGTACCGCGTAACCTGGAAACGTTAAGGTTACGGTAAAACTTTATATATGGGGGCCTCGCTCCCGCCTATTAATTGCCGATATCGCATAATCTGGTATTGCGCAGGTCTTGAAAACCTGTTTCCTTTGGGATATCTGGGTTCAAATCCCAGTGTCGGCGTATTAACTTTTGAGTCTGAATCCCAGTATTTAAATAATAGTTTTATAGGATTCTTTCAAGTTTCTTCATTAAGCACATTTATACTCCTTCTGATTAGGAAAAATATGAGACTTAAGCATATTACACAGAGAGAAAAAAATAGAAATAATTAATATAATCTAAAATATTCTTTAGTGATAGATAAGATAAATGGTAAAAAGTAATCAAAAGGATATTGATACTAATCTTGATAAAAGTTTGAAAGACATTCGTTTATCAAAAGAAAGAGATTTAGCAGAGTTCATTAAACGTATGGAATCTATAAAAATGACAAATTATGCCCTTCTCTTCGGTTCAATTTCGTTTTTTTTAGGAGGCATATTTTATGCAGCATACGATTACCCTTATAGTATAACAGGATCCAATGCCTTTTTAGTTTTTTTATCTGTTTTTGTGGGTTTTTTCTCGGCATGCCTCCACTTCTTGCTTATTTTTAATCCTAAACTTTTTGCGAAGATTTGGATGACTCAAAAGTAATCAAAATGAGACTCTAA
>CABZYC010000008.1 GCA_902529885.1 uncultured Candidatus Woesearchaeota archaeon
TTTGCAAATATCCTAGGAGGACTTATCTGGAATTATTATGGTGCAAGAGCAGTATTTATATTTTCCTTGTTCTTTGCTTTAATCGGAATAATATCCGTTTTTATTATCCACAATAGAATGAAACAAAATAATACTGGGGAAAAATATCTTGTTAAATATTTTAAATTTTACAGGTAAGGATATCAACCATATCCTATAGGGAAATGTATTGAATCATTAATTATATCTTCAATGAAATTAACTTTTGTAATATCATCATTGATTATAATTGAATTTGAACGGTTCATTTTAACACTTTCATGCAATATTTGTATATCAACTATTGTAATGATACTAATTATAACTACATAAAAAAGAAATACAATCCCATAGAATATTTGTTTATTCACAAATTAATTTAATTATTAACCAATAAATAAATTTTATTGTTTGGTTGTATCTTAAATTAAAAAATTATGCTTCTTCGCCCGCTTCTACTTTTTTAACAGTTTCATTAAAAGCAGATATCTGTTTTTCGGTTAACTCTTTATAATTACTGTACGATCTTCGAATCTCACGTAAAAAACGAGATTGTCGATAAATTTCTTCGTCAATATTCAAAAAATTATATTTTTCTTCTTTTACTGGTGATGATAAAGCTTGTTTCATGTGACAGTCTACACAAACAGGATATTCACGTCCTGCAACAAGAACCCACTTATCACGACAAACTTTACATTTATGTTTAAATTGTAACCGAGGCATATGTTGTATAGGTGAAACAGTTTTTATAAATCTTTAGCACCATTATCGACGATGTACCCAATACAAATATAAAAATGTACGTCCCCACTGGGATTTGAACCCAGGTTTCAAGCTCCGCAAGCTTGCGTCATGTCCAGACTAAACTATGGGGACTTAATACAACAAATTAAAGAACGTTTTTTATTTCTTTCGCTTAATTTCGCTGCCGCCAGACGGCATTAATCTAACATAATCGTCCACATGACCTTTTAATAATTTAACTAGTCTTTTAGCGATCGCAGTTTTTTTGTTACGCCCAGGAACTAAAATAACATACTTTTTATGTTTTTTTTCAATAGTGAGCCTTGGTGCAATAACAACTTCACCATCAACATGTACAGCAGCACACTCTACCCTTGGGTGCACATACTTCGTTTCACCGCGAACCATAAAGCTTCCTGTCCCCATACTTTCACCAGAATTCGTTGTTTTGCTTACTTGTTCAGGCTTCACATAAAATACGTCTGCGGTCCCAAGCCCTTCTTTCCAAGCACGACTAAAAACTGCTACCATCTGGGCACACTCTTTAATTGTTGCCTCAGGTGCATCCTGACCATCTTTTATTAGAAAGAAAGGTGAACCAGCCATGTCTGTATGTAATACAAGGTCGTCCTTCTCCATATGCTTTTTAATTAGCTGCTCATTCCCGCCAGCACTCCTACCTCCCACACACATAAAACCATCAGAAGAAACAAAATGGTGATAATCATGGAACCATTTTTTGTTTTTTTTCTTTTCTTCTTTCTCTTTGAACCGTAACTCTTCAGATTCAATGTTAGAAAGCCGTTTTTGTGTTTCTTGCATAGCAGCACGTAACCCTTCAAGCTTTTTTCGACATTTTTTCACAGAATCAAAATAGTGGCCAGCATTATCTTGTACAGATTTTTCATACCACAGTTTAAGTTTCATAGATAGAAAGTAAGCTTATACTTTATTAACATTCTGGGACAGAGGTGATTGAAAGTGCCTGCTCAGTACAAAAATGTTCTTGACCAGCACTTAACACGATAGGAATGATTTTTACCTGACGTAATATTCCTGATTCGTCTTCATTATAAGATAATGTCCCTACAAAAGAGCCAGCACGTATTATCTTTGAAGTTGGAACTTCATAACTTTTCGCAGCCTTACGACCAACAGCTGTGGCTTGCAACCGTTCAACTTCTATTTGAACACCGTTCTCTACACCAAACAAAATTTCTTGAGTATTAGTATCATAACAAATATCGTCACGACCATCAAACTGCATCCAGGCAAGCTCAATGTTTTGTGTACACTCTGCTTCCAATACTACTTGCGCACGTGCAAAATTCATGACTAATAACCCAATTGTAACTGCAAAACTTAACAGTAAAAAAGTTGCCATGATTGGTGTCATTGCCTTACGCATACACTAACGAATGTTCTAATCCTATTTATGCTTAACTTTATATCTTAGTTATGTATACCACAAAGATGGCAGATCTGTTAGCAGCAGGAATCATACTGTACAACCAAAAAACTAAAAAATATCTTATTATACAACACTCCCATTATAGTGGTGGACACTGGGGGTTCCCGAAAGGTGCAGTGGAACCTAATGAAACAGTTAAAGATGCAGCTATTAGAGAAGTGAAAGAAGAAGTTGGAATTACTGTTGACAAACTCGAAGAATTTGAGAAAGTTAATGTTTATGAACCACACTATTTTAATGGAAAACTCAAAGAAGTACACTATTTTTTGTCGTACACTACCCAAGAAGGTTTAATGGATAAATGGGAATTACAAGATATGAGATGGTTATTATACAATCAAGCAATTGAACGCTTACAGTATGATAGAGATAAAGAAATTTTGAAAAAAGCTGAAGAATTTATTCTTCAACAAATTCATCAATAGTTTTTTCTGGATCTTGGTCACCACGTAATAAACCTTTGTTACGCATATAACCACGAGCGATTAAATACATGATTGTACCAACACTACGCTTACCTTTATTGTTTGCAGGGACAACCAAATCAATATTGTTAGACTCATTGTTTGTATCGCATAATGCAATTACAGGTATACCTACAGTGATTGCATCTTTTACTGCATTCTTGTCTGGCCATGGGTCGCATACCATCAAAATTTTTGGTTCTACAAAAGTTTCAAGGTTAATATTCGTCAAAATTCCTGGAGGGTACCGGCCAGTGATTACTTTCATACCAGTCAATTCTGCTAATGCACGAAGCGCTTTCCAACCGTTATCACGACGTGATACAATCAAAATATCTTTTGCTTCATAATTACTTAACAAATTGATTGCTAGCCTAATACGCTCATCAATCATGCCCAAGTCCATTACACTTAAACCGTCAGGCCGTGTTTTGAAAATGAATGGTTCCATGTACTTAGTTTTAAACTTAGTACCAATATGAACACCGCTTTTAAGGTATTCTTCGTTGTCTAATAATAGATCTTCTGTCATATTTATACTCCGACAGAACCGAACGTCTGCACATTTCTTTCGCCTCATGCAGCACTATACCATCTACGACGACGATATGTTGGCTCTGTTACCTCCTCACGCGTCCCACTTTAAAAATTTGTTGGTCAACCTCAGTCAAATCGTCTTCACAGCGTAATTGCCAAGAGTAACGAGAGCGTAATTGGCCATTACGAGCAATATATACTTCGGTAACATGTTCAAGATCATAATTAGTTACATCGTTCCAACTACATTCAGACGTCTTATGTTCCACCCAATGATGAAACGATACAACGTTAACAGGGTCAAGCTGGATACGACGTACCCTTCGTTTGTGCGTTAGGAGGAGTAATATTAATAATGCTATTGTAAAAAGTAAAATTGTCCACATTAAGTTTTTACCTTGTCCACCAAACGCGATTGCTTGACCTGCCAAGGGTAATGGACCTTCCTCTGCCCCCTCAGGTTCTTCAGATTCTTCAGATTCTTCAGATTCTTCAGGTTCCTCAACTGGTTCAGGCTCCTCAGCAGGCTCAGGCTCGCTAGGTGTTTCCACAGGCACTTCTTTCTCTACCACAAGTGTTCTTGTCGGGGAACGGCTACCGCCGCCACCACCGCCGCCACCACTACCACCTGTGCTAGGTGTAGCAGTAACAGTTAAAGTATAATTTGTATCAGCAAAAGTAGTGTTACTTTGGTTATTCTCAACTAAACAGTTCCATTCATATGAACCAGGAGTTAAAGTGGTACTAAACTGTGCAATGTCTGTTAGCCCAGACAAAGAAATGTTATCAGACGCACCCCATGGCCCGTCAAAATCATTATAAAATGTCATGTTAGAAAGTGAAACATTGGAACCTGTATCACACCGAAACAGTACTGAACCTTCTTGTACACTTGCAGCGTTTAATGGGGATACTAAATCAACGTATAACGAACTTTCGGTCGTGTTAACATGTAATGTGGTGTTACGAGACAAATAGTTTGTATCACCTGGGTTTGTACAAGTCACATTATTATTCTCTTGAGTAAAAGATGTAGTATGAGTTAAAGGAGATGTACTATTCAAAACAGAACTACCATTGATGTATAAAGAAAGATTATTTGTTCCATTCGATACACAGCTTATATTAACACTAAAAGGTGAACGACCACTCAAATTGGCAGTAGCATTATTTAGTTCTAGGATTATCGATGGTAGGACTTTGGTTACGTTAACGTGTAAGGTGTCATTATAAACACTATAATTTGTGCTACCACTATAAAAATAGGTATAATTGTACTGGCCAACAAATGGTGAACGTATAACGTTATGCGATGTGTTCACAGCTAAACTAAGCAAGTTCTCTGTTAAATTGAATGTACCGTCGGGCAAGGTAGAATTGACATAAACAGCATAATTTGTACCGTACGGTACAGAAAGGTTTTGGTAAGACCCATTTAGATGAAAAGTTATATTGGGTGCAGGGTCACGGTAAGGTACAAGAAATGTGTACCATGAACTCGTATTTTGGTTGTTACTACTATCATTAACATGACTACGCCAAGATTGTGTACCAGGACTGAACACACGTTGTATTGAATAATTCTTATTATAAACCGCACTATAATTTGTTAACGTACTACTCTCATTCACTTCAATGAGTACTGTGTCAACAAGAATATTGTCAGACCAATTCACGGAAATGTTCCAATCGTTACCCACACTAACATTGTTTGCTAAAGTTAAGTAAGGAGGAGTTATATCACGGACAAGTGTTGACCCGGTTGTACCATTATTAATGGCGCCAGAAGTATCGTTTGCTATAATACGTACAGTGTATGTACCAGGGACAGTTGACAAAGTTGTTGACCTGTTACCCCTGTACTTACCCCCAGACAAACTTAATGTAATGTTTAGTAGTGAGCCAGGCCCGTCAAAAGTCGCAATGACAGTGTCCACAGCAACATCGTCAGTCACTGTAACGTTCACACTAACATTTTGTGTTTGGTTCACGATAGGAGTAATTTCTAACGCGCTCACCTGCGGTACGGAAGCGTCAAGCAAAGTTAATGTGTGCGACGTATTATAAGACGTATAATTTAAATCACCAGAATATGCACAAGTTATATTGTACACCCCAATAGACATGTTACTTGTATAACTTAATGGAGACGTACTATTAAAAGATAAACTACCATTAATGTATAAGGATAAATTGTTCACAATGTTTGACGCACTACTACAGTTTAACGTAACGTTACCCTGTGGCATGGAACGGTCACCGTGCGTACCGTTCAATAATAAGGTTAAATCTGGTGTTGCCGGTGTTACATTAACAAACAGGGTTTCTGTAACATCACTATAATTCACGCTTCCAATAAGTGTGTAAGTATAATTGTAATATCCCACAGACAGGTTTTGGTTAATTGTTTGGTACCCTACACCTTGGCTTAGACCATCTTCGTACAAAGTTATGGTGCCATCTGGAACACTGCCTGACACTTGTACACTGTGCCCTGCACCGTACACAATAGATATATTGTTAGGTACACCGTTCAATAATAAACTTGTATACGCTAACCCATCAGCTTTCGGAACAGTGAAAGAGCCTAAAGAGCTAGTGTTATAATTGTCGCTTGAATCGTTAGATTCACTGTACCAACTATAAGTTCCAGCAGCTAAATTGTCAGTGAACGTGTAAGGTGCAGACGTGAACAGTTGGGTATTATTATAACCACCATTGTACACAGTAATGTTAACTTCGTCCACCGCAACATTATCTTGCCAATCAACAGTTATTGTACTAGCTGACAACGGATCATTAATGTTGGTGATGTTAGACACAACGTGGGGCGGCGTTACATCTTGCAACATAAAAGTGGTAGTCTCAGTATTGTTAATGTTAGCACTTGCATCCGTCGCAACAATTGTTACTGTGTACGTCCCAGGTATGTCTGTCAAAGTTGTTGTCAGGTTACCAACCCAATACCCGCCAATCAAGGATAATGGTACGTCGGCGTAAGTTGTTGTACCACTAAACTGTGCAACAACGCTCGATACTGCACCGTTATCAGTAACACTAGCGTTAATGGTAGCATTCTGTGTTTGGTTAATTGGGGAGTTCACAGATACGTTCACTTGAGGGTTAGTTGTATCACCCAAACTCACATAACGTGTTAAAGTTGTAGACGTATAATTTTGGTTCCCATCATACGTACAAGTAGCATTATATGTACCTAATGAAGCATACACACGAGTATCATTTTGTGTTAAACCGCTACCAATGTATGACCCGTTAACAGTCAAATTTATTGGTTCATTCAAAGTTATCAAATTACAATGTGTTAAAACAGTGAACGGTATTTCACCATTAGCATTACTTGCTGCACCGTTCAAAGTCAAATTGATGGTCGGCGTACTTTGGGTTACTGTCATTAAATAGCTAATATTATAGTCACTGTAATTCCCACTATTGTTAAAGATTAAAGTATAATTGTAGACGCCCGGTGGCAAATTAGGTGTGTCAGATACGTTCGCTACCGTGTCCACTACAACACCGTCTCGTGTTAAGGTTAGGTCACCCTCACCCAACGTCAAGTTACCATAGACAACCTTACTATCTTCATACTCAACAACAATATTGTTCTCCTGCCCGTTCAACGTTAGTTCAATGTACGGTGACGGATCATCCTTTTGTACAATGTGGGTGTAATTCTGGGTAAGGTTACTGTTACCATTACTATCTGTTGACGTCGCTTGCCATTCGTACGTTCCAACAGATTCAACATTAAAAGTTCGACGATAGGTGTTGCTGGCGGACACTTTCGTTAATGTACGGTACACTTTAGCACTACCAGGGGAACCGTCAAGATCTGTAAAAACGCCCACTGAACTAATACCCATGTTATCTTCAACATCAATTGAAACAGTCACAGAATCTTCAAACAAGGTTGGTGACCCACTATCATTGTTACTAAAAGAAGGAGGTGTAACGTCGGCAACTGTGAACCATGAATATTCAGTATTATTCACGTTACCGTACGCATCCGTAGCGATAGCCTGGACACTGTAGTTACCAACAGCCGTGGTAATAATCGTATCATAATTGTACGAGAACGGTGCGGAGGTGTCATCGTAATCAGTTACTGCAGCTGACGGAGTGGTCACACGAAACGTTACGTTGACAGCACTGTCGTCCGTGATGGTTGCTGATAACACAGAAGTTTGTGTTTGGTTAATCTCTTGTGGGGTAACCGTTAAACTGACAAGCGGCGGCACGTTTTCTTGCACAGTCAAATTAATATGTTCTGACTCCGCGTTCACTGTCCCGTTAGCGTACGCAAAAAATTCGTAAGTTGACCCGAGCGTTGCGTTCACGGTAACGTTCCATTCAATGATACAGGACGTATCGCTCATGTTACCCAAACACGTGTTATGCGTGTAATTGTACGGGTTAACATCGTCCGTCCAAAATGGTGACGATGGTACTGTGGGAACATCGCCGCCCGCAGCCATACCTGTTATACCGCCCCAAAACAGTTTGAACATTTCGTACACTTTTGTGTACCACGCTTTCTCTGGCTGACGCGGGTCTAATGCTACGCTCACGTTACCACAGTCACCTGTACACGATACGTTCACACGGAACGGGAACACGGTTTCATTGTTCAAAACACTGTCAGCATTTGGTGTTATCAACGTGATGTTTAGATAATCTGATGCAGTAATACTAAATGTAACATTATCAAGATACTGTAAACCAGTCCCCGCTGAAAGAGTATCAAAACTAGTGTTTGTAACATTGTTAATTACTGGAGTAGCACCGGTCGGGTCAACTTGTATCCATATCGGGTTACCTGTTGTCCACGCAGTTGAACAGTCTGTTGAACTCCCAGTATATTTTAAATTGTTTAAATTTGCTGCCCAACCACCGCCTATACCGGTAACCGATGTACTTAGAGAAGTGTCACAAGTGTGAGTTGAAAAAAAAGGTGCACCCAAAGTAATGTTAACAAAAACAATTACGTCAGCGCCCACAACCGGGTTAACACCGTTATAGAGTGTATAACCGGCTATTGGTTTGGCAGCAGCAAAAATGAAAGGTAACAAAAGGATTAACAAAAAAATATAACGCTTCATTTATCTAAACCCCCACCAGATTATTAAGAAAAGTACAATCATTATTAATACTAAATAACGCCAAACAGATTCTTGCTCAGACTCAGTTAAGATCGAAGTATAATATAAATCTGCAAAAGTATACGTAACAGACTCAGTTATATTCTCCATAGCCTTTGAAGGAATTAATACATTAGTATTATTATCAGTTAAAAAATCGTCGCTTAATTGAGGATCACTATCTATTATTGGAACAAAAACAACTTCTGGCTCACGACGATTATCATCAATTACATCTTCAACGGTACGTTCACTCAGTATAATTTCAGGCAAATATTGTAATGTTGTACCAAGAGATACAACTTCTAAGGCCGTATTCTCACCATTAATTGTTGCATAAATAGTATCGCCAGCCTGCCAATAAGCACTACAATCTTGACCATTAGAAAAACGTAGGTTTGCCAAATTACTAGTATAAGATTCACCTTGCACTTCTATGGGTACAGTTTGGCAAATACCCATGCTTGTTTCCACTAAAATAATTGCTTCACCAGGGATCTCAGAGATACCTGCAATTGGCTTCATTGCAGCAAAAACTATTGGGATTAATAACAATAATAAAAATACTTTTTTTACCATCTATCATTAACCTCCAACGGTTTAGTTATATGACTAAAATTATTATCAACCGTTACAACATAACCAAGCCCAGGTTCAACATACCATGCGCCACCTGCAAAACCGCCAACATAAGTATCATAATATTCACCCGCGCCATCACTCTTTAATAAACGACTAATTGCAGGATTCAAGCTAGCATTCACTGTTGAAAGATAACTATTAGCATCAACGTTACGTGCAGTATCAAACGGACCACGAAAGTTTGATGCTAAAGGACCAAAAACAGAACTTGAAAATACTGAATATTCTATAATATAGGAGGGCCTTAGAACTCGGCCTACAAACGTATGAGAAACATTATCATCAACACTGATTATATAAGCCTCATTCAAACTTATATTAAAATTGTTTACTGCTAATCCTTTTACGTGTGTTTCAAGATATTCGCCGCCACCATCAGATTTTAATTGTTTAGAGATTGCAGGGTTTAGGCTGATAGGAATAAAATCTAATAGGGTTGATGCGGTATAATCATTATCTAAATACAAGCTCACGTACTGGCTCGCCAAAGGTCCGTACACTGAGCTAACAGGAACAGTTAAGTTCCACGTGTTCTTACCAACCGGCATATCCAAACTCAAATTCATGAAGGTACCGTTCACACTCGCAACCGTGTAATACCTTCGTGTGTCATCAGAATGGTTAAAATCTGTCCAGTTCAACGCAGTGATCCCACTCACGTTGTACACGTCCGAAGGAACGTTGGACGTGTTAAGTAGCACAATAGCAGAAATGTTGGATGAATAAAACACCGTGTACGTTGGCGCATTTTCATCTGACCAGTTCACAGTCAGATTACCATTATAACTAATCGATATGTTAGGAGCCGGTAACGTAATGTTCGTCGTATTAGTCATGTTTGACGTGTTACCAGGATTAATTGTCAAATAAAACATTTCTGTATCCCAACAACAATTCGCAATTTTACACCGTATAATCATTAAAAATGTGCCAACCTCAGAAGCATTAGGTGTACCACTTATTATGCCCGTAGACGTGTTTAATTGAATATTAGTTAAATTTGCATTACACCCATATGGTAAGGCAATAAACTCAGTCATAATAGTTTCATTACAATAAGACTGGCAAGGGATAGTAAAATTGTAATTATCGCCCACTGTTACATTCTGGTCTGCGATTGCAGTTAACGGATCCAAAGTGTATAAACATAATGAAATGTTACCTTGAACATTAGCACCAGTAAGATACGGCGATCCAGTTAACATAGTTAAAATAGTTGAAACTAATAAAACTATAACTATCAACTTGTACATAACCTTAATTAAGGTTAAAATAGTTAATAAAACTAATGCCTATCTTGACGAATGAATGACTCTCCAATACTGCTTATCTGAGAATCGAAGATCACTCGACACAAGAATATTTTTATCAGAACAAGATGATACTGGTTTTAATATACCAAACAAGGTATCCCTATCAAAAAGTTCCGGTAACCATAATAATTCATGATAATTTTCTTCAACACTAGGTTTTTGGTAAATATCAATGAACCCATCATATTGGCCAATGGAATTGTCACCAATCATTAACCTAATTTCAAACCATTGAGTTTCATTCGGTGCCAAAGTCCAACTTGAAGAAGGTGAAAAAAAGATTGCACCATGGCCACCCCCACGAACACGAAACTGAAAACGGCGATGGTCCGAGAAATCATTCGTTAAACTAATCTCACGAAATAAGCTTGTCCCGTATGACCCTGACCCAAAACTTAAAGGATTCTCTTCTGTTGAAAAACCAGATGAATAACTCGTATTATAAGTGAAAGGTATACTAGTTAATAAGGTATAATCTGAAGAACAAGATGCCAAAATAAAAGAAAATAAGAATAATAGAATAATTTGGTACCTCATAATAACTTATCATGAAAAAATGAAGTATTTAAGGTTTTATATTACTTAAAAGTCAATTGAATCATCATCACGTTTACGAGACCTACCAGTGTGATAATAGTAAAGTAACGACAACACTATTACCACTAAAACAGAGCCAAACCCAACATAATAAACATAAATTGGAACTTGCGCTTTATCCGCACTTAATAAAAGTAAAGTGTCACGACAAACTTCATTAGAATTTAGTTTTAAGATATACTCATACTCTCCAACCAAAGAATTTGTAAAATCAAGAAAAAGTTTAGCATTAGTTGAACTTAACGGAGACACTAAAAATGGTCCTTGTCCCAACACACCATTATCAACAATAAATTCTAGATTAACTTCTTGTTCATCTAAATAACCACTCATTATTTGAAAGTTTGCAGGGTTTACAACCAAACCAGAAGTTAGATTTTTACAATCTACTGTCAAAGTATTATCAGCAACAATGAAAGTATCGGATAATGCCCATTCACCATTATTATAACTTAAGGTTAAATCTGCACGATAATGACCTGGGTCATATTCACCTAAATCAATGTTAGACGTGTAAACCTCACTCGGTGAAATTGGAGGTATATCTAAAGATAAAGATTCTAACAATGTATCATCCAAATTGTAAACATCAACATCAATCCTTGATTCCTCCATCCCTTCTGTTCCAATCATTTTAAGATTGTATATCATGTTTACAATCTGACCAGGGAGAACGTTGTCAATATTACTACTCAAATTAACATATAAACCATCATAAGGAATATTAATGATTACCCGTGAAGCTACAGCAGCAACAGCCGAAACTTGGCCAGGAGATGAATCACTAACCTCAACACCAACTATCTGAATCTCACGTTGACCAGGCACTTTAAATTCTGGCCAAACACCAGTTACAACCATTGTGTTAGAAGTAGTCTGCCAATTTGAACCTGAAGTTGTCCCAGGCAAAATTATAGAATCAAAAAAAGATTTTTCTTCACTATAACCTGGCGTTCCAAAAGAAGGCATACCATAATATTCTTTCTCATAAGTTATTTCGCCACCATCGGAACGACTAAAATGAAACTTGAATGAAAACTCTTCACCCTCAACCGGATCATCAAAAACATACTTCGGAGGTGACACACCAATCGCATCGACACTTAACGAAAATATGATTATGAACAATAATAATTTTTTCATAACTGTAAAAAAGAGGTTCTAATATTTATATCTTAACATTCATTAAACAAAAACTGTTTGTAACTTTACTATTAAATAAAATAAATTAAAAAAAAAAATTAATTTCCTTGTGCTGTATAACGAAGCTCAATCTCACGTAAACCAGGAGAAGCATCACTCGGAATTACGAATGAGAATCCAACACCAAGTTCATCCTTGTGGTTTTCCCATTGCATCTTCTTTGCAATTGTTTGCTTACTAGAGTTTACATTCTTAATCCCTAATAATTCACCGCCATCAGGAGAATCAACTGAATGCGCAGTATCGGTAACATCAGTTGGTAAACTGTCATCTGCACTATCAACGTTAGCATTGTTAGATTGAGCTGCAGAAATTGTGTATACACCCATGGTTACATTCACGTCAGAACGTGTTGAGTCACCACCTTGTTCACAACCATCACTACCATCATTATCACCGTAACCAGTTAAGAATGCACAAGCGTTTGCAGATGGACCTGCAGCACCAGTTACACCAATAATTTCTACGGATACATCTATATCAACGTTACCTGTGTTTTCAAGTACGTGTAAACCGCCTTTACGAAAAGCACTACTGTTAAAACCTGGACCACCACATTTACCGTTATCAGTGTTCTGATTATTTATACCAGGAGGGTATATTAAATTACTTGTTGAATTAACTGAGAAACCTTGAGGGGTAGTGTCACCACCTGTTGTGAAAATACATTCATCTTCACCAGAAAGTACATGCCCTTGACCTACATTTGCTTGATCACGAATTACTTGTAAACCAACAGTACCACTTAAGTTAAGGGTAACGTTACCTTCACCTGCATCAGCAAGACCGCTAACCGTCCTAAATACCATACTAACTTGACCTAATTCACTCACAGAGTACATTGTACCTGCAACTGAAACTACTAACGCTACAGCAAGTAACGCTACAATTGTTCTATTACTAATATCACTCATTTTATTCCTCTCTTATTTCTAATGTAATAGTACCTGCTTCTTCTGCAGAATCAACTACAGCTTCCACTGAACTATCATTCTCTAATACTTCATCCTGAGCATCAGGATTTACTACTTCTAAACTAACTGTACCTACATCTGTTGCTTCAGTAACAATAGCAGAATCTGCTGCATCCATAAATAACACAATACTAAGTGTTGATACAACAATAACCGCTACAAGCATAAGTACAACCGCCCAATTCGAAATATCATCTGATTTTTTTGTTGTTTTTCGTTTTACCATCTTTACACCTTAAAGTATAAATTACAAAATGTAGAACTGTGTTCTAGGTTTTTAAACATTACGTTTAGAATAAACTCTTCTTGAATTAATTTAACTATTTTTAATCTTGTTGAGTGCAATTAATCCCTCGTTCTTTATTGAAAAAATAAAAGATTCTTCCTCCTCTTTAAACCGGTGCTTTTGTATGTTTAAAGAGTGTACACGTTCCTTCTTATCAAGAAAAAATAAAGATTTGCTAGTATATTTTAACAAATCGCCGCCAACTATTTTTACGCCACCATCATCAAAGTTTGCGTAAACTTGGTTCGTCACTAAAATTGGAATGTTATACTCCCGAGAAAGTTTTACAAGTTGACCAATCTGTTTTGCCATGTCACGATTTGTTTTGTACACGTTCTCACTATCACCCATAGCCAAACGGTATAACATAGCTATACTATCAATAATGACTAAATCAACTTTCTTTTTTTTCAAAAGGATGGTTAACTTTTCAATACATTGTAACTGGTCGTTCCAATCTAAAGGTTGGTAAAAATGAAAATTGTTCAGAACATTTATTGAGGATAATTGGTTTATACGTTCAACAGCAATACCACCCTCTGTATCAACAATAACAACTGTCCCACCTTTCTCTGCACAGCGTACAGCAGAAAGAAGTACCAGATTTGTTTTACCAGTACCACTCGCACCATAGATAGTAGATATTATGCCGGGTTCATACCCACCACCAATGTACATGTCAAGGTCAAGGTTACCAGTAGACAACTTTCCCATAGCTTTTTTATAGTATGCACGCACATAAAAATACTGTGTTACGAAAACATATAGTCATTATAAGCATTGTACTTGTTAAAGTGGCCCTTATGTTAAACTACGAGTTTCATGTGGACACCTACAAAACGCTTTATCATGCTACAATAAATAATGCAGGGTATTACCCAGCGTTCAACGTATTATTATCCACAGTTTTAAATTTAGGGGAGCTTACAACAATAATTGTTATGACTGCAGTACCATGGCTCATAATACTATACATGTCTTTCGCCATAGCTAAAAAAATACAAAGTGATCCGTACATTACAATTATTGCTGTTGGTCTTATACCTATCACATTCACAAGAGGTTACTTAACAGAAGCTGGATACTTATTAGCTTTAATTAGTACATTGATCTACTTTTTTCTGAAGATTCAGGATGGGTCTAAATTTTCTGCGTACAGTTTCACATTAATTTATTTTATCCTTTTATTATCTTCAAACATTGCATTCTTTTTTTTACTAGGCTTTATCCTGTACATTATATTCAATTATTCAGAACGTAAAAAATCGAGAAAGATTGAGTACGAGATCATGCTAAGTTCAAGTTTACTTTTTATTTGGTCACAAATTGTTTTGGCTGCATACCTCCCAACATTGCCTAGCATCTTATCTTCCTTTGAATGGAACACAGAATTAAACTCGTTACTTTTAGCAGGTATTGTACCAATACTTGTTAGCCTGTGGTTATTAAATAAACAAACACAAAGTAGTTACGCAAAATTATCCTATTTTATGCACAGTTTAATGATAAGCGCAGTTAGTTTAGCAACAGTCTCTTTATTAGAGATTTATACCGCAACATACCTTATAGGATTTTGTGCAAGTTTGCTTATGGGGATTGGATTTAATGTGATCTGTGAAAACCTTCAAAGGTTTAAGACAGATACCTTAAGCAAAATGTTTTGGAATAATACTAAACGAAACTATTTTGTTATCACATTATTAATTTTAATCATATCAAGTATGCCAGCCATAGCATACAGTTTTATGTACAGCGACATTGCACCTTATACACCAGACCAAACTTTTACAGGAACTGTGCTGGCACCAGAACATTATGCATACAAGATTGGGTACAATTCACAAGTTAACATAGTAGAGCTTGACATTGGACAGAAACTTATATTTAATACGGGGTTTGATGAAGAACAACAAAGAGTGTTAGCAGAACAAGATATAAAGCATATTCTTACTAAACGAACATTTCGAACAACTAACTGTTTTGAAGAGTCAATGTTCACAAGCCAATTAAGGAGGTATGACGTAACATGCACTTTAAATTAACAGCGTTCATATTACCTATTGTTGCATTGTACAGGCAGTACGTGCACGGTTACGCGTGGACATCAGAGTTACACTGGTTAAACTGGACAATCATAATTGTGTCCACCACCCTACTATACAAACTTGGTAAAAAAGAAGGGTACCTTACATTCTTGATAGCTAGCAGTTCATGGGTGATAGAATCTGTTGTTTCAAACTACTTTTTATTATTACCATTATTACTCACGTTATACTTGTACAAAAATAGAACTGAGAGTTATATTCTTTACCCAATAATCTCTGTGTTTAACCCACCGTTAGCATTAACAAGCGCTTTATTACACACATACATCTCAAAAGGAAAAAAAGTGTACACTATCGCGTTAGCTTGTACAGGATACATTTTCTCATACCAAATAACCCCCATGCTTAAACAGCTGCCAAGCGTATACATTATTATTGCCATTTTAGCGTTCACATCGCTGTTATTAAAACATTTGAACACGTTCATTATAACAATTATACCTCTCACAGTAGGGATTATTATTAAAGATCCGATCATGGTTTACGCAAGCATATTTTACACAATCTCATTCTATCTTAGTAATCTCCATAAAGAAAAATGGACCTTGCCAGAACTCAAACAGATTAGTATCATGGCAATTGCCACAGGTATACTTTTTGTATCCATAACAACCAGCGTTACATTGATTGACAGTGAACCACACAAAGATACACTCTCAGTATTACAAAATCTTAACGGGACAATACTCTTATTACCAGAACATGAACTTGCAGCGCGTATTACTAAGACAGATTATCTTATTGTACACAATCTAACGTTACCTTCAACAGATAATGTTCAGCAGCTGCTTAATGACGGTTTTTTAATTAACAATAATATTTATGAAATACCATACACTAAAATAATTGTAGAGGCCATGAAACAAAATAATGTTAGTTATATCTTACACGATGTTAACAACCAGAGATATAAGCAAGGAATTAATCGAGCCCTTATTTCGGAAGATTTTATATTAGTTAGATCAAAACCTAGCATACAGGTGTACACATATGTTATTTGACATTATACTTTACGCAGTTTATGGAACATCACTCTTTTTTAGCATATTCCTATTACTAATTTATCTTGATCATAAGCGGTCGCATAAAAAAGAACTTGAAAAATATCCAGAAGTAAGCATAATCATACCTGCGTACAATGAAGAGGATACTATCAAACAAACACTTGAAAGTGTTGCAAAGATGGATTACCCAGAATATAGCTTGGATGTATATATTGTTAACGATGGATCAACAGACAAAACTAAGTCAGTCATTGAAAAATTCATTAAAAATAAAGCGAATTTTAGTTTAGTATCACATGATAACATGGGTAAAGCAGCTAGCATGAATAAAGTGTTAAACATGATAAACACACCTTATTTTTTATGTCTTGACGCAGACAGTTATGTTGAACCTAATTCCCTTAAAGAAATAATGACACATTTTTTAACGAATGATACAGGCAACCTTGCAATCGTAACACCAGCAATGAAAGTGTGGTCACCAAAAAATTGGTTACAAAAAATTCAGCGGTTCGAATACATTGTCATGCTCCTTTTTGCTCGGCTCGCTAGCCATATGGACTCATTATATGTTGCACCCGGCCCATTCAGTGTGTATAAAACAAAAGTTATCAAAGAACTTGGAGGGTTCAATACAACAACGTTGACTGAAGACCAAGAAATTGCGTACAGAGTTCAAGAACACCATTACCAAATTAAACATTGTCCTACCGCGCACGTGTACACGGTTAGCCCGCGGACATTAAAAGCGTTCTACTTACAACGACGACGGTGGTACATGGGCGGCATGCAATGTAGTGCACAGTATAAACATCTTATTGCAAAAAAAGAGTATGGAGATTTTGGAGTGTTCCAAGTAACAAAAACTGTTGCGAGCTATTTCCTTGTTGGGATTGGCTTATTATTTGCAGGGTACATGGCATCGAAACCTTTATACGAACAAATTCGTAGAGGGTTCCTTGTAAACTTTGACATTTGGCCCTATTTACAATCATTACAGTTCACTGTTAATCCTTTGTTCATAAACCCATTAAAAGGAATTGTATTAGGAAGCATTTTCATGATAGGAATATTCTTCTTTATTAAAGCGCACAAGCTTACTAATGAAAAGGTTAGTGGGCATGGGTATTTTGCTTTGGTCCCTTATTTTGTTGCATATTACCTCATTAAAGGAACAATATTATGTTATTGTGCAATACAAATATTACAAAAAAAGCGCATTAAATGGTGAAATGTTTATAAACAGATAACCGGCACAACAGTATATGAACGAATCGTTTAGAAAAGTGAGTAAAGAAAAGTATGTTACAGCTTTTATTATTACTACACTCATCTTTGCGTTCGGCTTAACCCTTGGGTTATACATGCAAGAACAACGGTATGATTGGGCAAACACTATTGCGGATGAACAAGAAATTGATTATATGTCATTACAATTACAATACTTATTTTTGACAACGTTTGACTTATCAGAAAATTGTGCAGTGTTACAAACAAGTCTACGGGACAGTATAGACGATCTGTCCGACAGTCTTGCGAAAGTTATTGAGTATGAAGAATCTGAAAATATTAAGTCTAACGAGTTCTTAAGTTTACAAAGACGTTACACTCTCGATAACCTCCGTTATTGGATACTTGCGAAGAAAGCCGAAGAAAGTTGTGGGACAAGCACGCAGACAATATTATACTTTTATCAAAACGATTGTGAGGAGTGCCCGGACCAAGGTACAGTGTTAACCTATTTTAAAAAGATTTTACAAGATGAATTATTAGTATTCCCTATCAACACCGATGTTGAGGATGAGCCAATGGTCGACATTATCATTAATTTGTATGATGTAACAGAACACCCAACCATCATTATCAATGATACGAAATATGAAGGTTTACAACGTAAAGATCTTCTTGAGGAAATATTATGCGATGGTACTTGTTAAGTTTAATTGTCTGCAGTTTCATACTGCTTGTTAGTAGCCAATATTCAATTTTACACCAAAACTTATGGTGGGACAGCCACGTGTATATTGCGCAAGGAAAATTTTTGTTTTCAGGTGGAGAGATGGGATTATGGGAGGTTTTCAGACCACCATTATGGAGCATAATCTTAGGATTAATATGGCTAATGGGAATACAACCCGTAAGCATCATTGCACCATTAACTATTGGCCTACACACTTTAACAACAGGCCTATTATGCTACCTAGGCATAACCCAAAAAAAACCGCATGTAGGGATACTTGCAGGATTGTACACAGGGCTTAGCCCTGTACTACTTTTACATGTTGGGCTTGGACTAACAGAAAGTTTGTTAATACCATTATGCGTCTTGCTAATGATACTTGTACACAAAAAAAAGTGGGTGTTTGGAAGTTTGGTTATTGGCCTAGCTTTTTTAACAAAATTTACTGCAGGGTTATTAATAGTACCATACCTTGCTTATGTATGGTGGATTAACAAAAAAGAAATGTTTAAAGCAGCGTTGCCTGCTGCCAGCATATTATGTTTGTATCTGTTAACACACTACATTATTTATAATGACCCATTCATTGCTTTATCTAAAGCCAGATGGATTGTTACAACACAAACAGAGTTGTACACGAGTGATCCTTGGTTCTATCTAGCATATTTAGCGGTACCTTTACACCTAGCAATCTTGATACCTGGTTCTGTGTACCAGTGGTTTTTAACATCTACGTCAGCACTATACATTTTTTATCATTCAACCTTACCACGTAAAGAAGTGAGGTACCTTGCAATAATCGTACCTTTCTTTGCGTACGCAATGTTTATGGGGTATGAAAAGCTTCGTAAGAATAGAATTACCGTCGCTGCATTTTTTGTACTATTAAGCATACTTACTTGGCACACAGTGCTTGACATAGACCAGTTTTCAGGGTCAACACCAGTAAACATGCATGTTACAGAACTTGCAGAGTTTTTAGATGAAACATACCCAGGCATACCTGTTTTAAGTAGTAACCCTAGATTAACATCATACACAGATAGAAGGGTTATACCAATGGGCCACCCTACAGAAACACTGGATATTATGAGATGGCAAGAAGGAAATTATGAAATTGTGTATTATAACAATTGCGATTTCGCGCAAGATACACAACACTTATATGATACATTCACACAATGGAACGTAGTGAAACAGTGGAGTAACACTTCCACATACACAGGTGAAATTAAACAAACAAAGGAGTGTAATTCGTACGTATGGGATTTAAACAACGAAACATTGTAGACATGAGCGTTCTGGGAGGAACGTATGCAAGCATAGTATACCTTCTACTTGCATGGTCACTAGAATGGAGCCCCGTTACATTCATATTATACTCAGTCTTTGGTTACGCTATATTAAGTGGAATTAGACTTATTTATCATAAGCCAAGACCTAAACCACAGAAGTATACTAACCTACTTGAAAAAATTGATGCAGGAAGTTTCCCATCATTACACACTTTGCGTGCAAGCTTAATTGTGTTCCATGCACAACAGTATGTTTCAACAAACACATTATTAATCCTTAGTTTTACAGTTGTCTTAGTAATGTACAGTAGAATGATGCAAAAAAAGCATGATGTGTACGATGTTACAACAGGCGTTGTGCTTGCTTATTTCATCACTTTCTGGTTTTAATTTTCACCATGTCTGCAAGTGTAGGTTCTTCAGAATTAGTAGAAGTTAACACAATATCTTCTTGGGATAAAGGTTGGACCAATTTAAGACCTAACCTTCGCTCAATTTTACGGGCTACAGGGATACTTGGATATAAAGTACCAAGCTCCCATTTTTGGTACGTACTTTCTTTCTCACCTAATTGCTGAGCAAACTGAGATTGAGAAAAACCAGATTTTTCTCGTGCAGACTTTATTTCCTCAATAAAGTTCGGAACTAATTCGTATTCAATACGAACCGTCTCACGACGCTCACGCTCAATTGGTTTAGCTGTACCGTACTTTGCACATGTTTTACACACGTTCAATTGAGAACCTTCAATGAGTGTAACCTTTGTTACTCCCTGAACCCCGCACATTTCGCATGTCATACTACTACTGATATACCACATATTTTTATAGTCTTTGCTTTATTTTTGCAATTAATGAAAATTGTTTTAATCGGTCCACCTGGCGCAGGTAAGGGCACAGTGTCATCTTACCTCAAAGAAAAGTATAACGTATTCCACTTGTCACCAGGAGATTTGTTACGCCAAGAAATATCTAGTGGGACAATATTAGGGCAAGCAGTCAAAAAATATCTTGATTCAGGGGAGCTTATCCCCGGACATTTTGTTGCGTCAGCAGTACGAATGGTAATCAAAGATAAAGATAACTATATCATTGATGGATTCCCACGAAGCATGGAACAAGTGAAAGATTCAATAGACCTTTATTTTGACCATGTCATATTCATGGAAGTTAATGAAGATTGTGCTATTCAACGTTTGTCAGGGAGACGTGTTGATCCAATCACAGGAAAATCTTACCATATAACGAATTTGCCTGCACCCGAAGAGGTTAAACCAAGACTCATCCATAGAGAAGATGATAAGCCAGAACATATTAAAAATCGGTTCCAAGTTTACATGAAACAAACTATGCCAGTCATAAAACATTATGAAAAAGTGGGATTGTTACGGAGTGTTAACGCAGAAGCTTCACTCGAGAAGATTTATGAACAATTAGACAACATCATAACATCTGGCGAATAACTTGTGTTGCGTAACTACCTTTGGGTAAACCAAAGGTTACCTTGTAAGCAACACCACCAAAATAATCATCTGGGACTTCTTTCACAATACAATCTGTCACAGGTACACTCACTAAACGTTTGGTGCCTTCCACACTTAAACTAGGGATCGAACGATTAATAAAATCCGATAGTTTAACACCGTCATTATTCATCCATTCACTAACAAGAGAGTTTGACGATAAAAAACCAGGTAAGTCCATTGTACCATTAACCTTCTCTTCAGGAAAACAGTAAACGCCTTGTGTATACACTTCTTTTTTTCCTTCAATAGAATCTGCAACAACGGTGTTCCATGCATAACTTTGGTAAGAATGAATAAATAAAAGAAGTAAACGGCGTGGGACAGTTTTAATTTGTGCGATTGGATCAATAATGTCTAGGCCGTACAACGTACAAAACTCTTTATACTTTTTTTTAATTAAAAGTTTTCCAAGCTCAACATTGTTCGAGCCAAAACGTTGTTCACCAAAATAGTTTATGATCCAGTCACGAGAAGAAGGTCGTGAAGATTTACGGATTATAATCTCAAAATTGTTACCTTCTAAATCCCCAATGGTAATACGATCCCTTAAATAACCTTCAAACTTGAAGTAAGACATCCCAATTCGTTCAGGTAACTTATACTGTTGTGGTACCGTGATATACTGATAGGTTACAGCATGCTTATCTTTGGTTCCAGCATACCCTATCTTTGACAATGGTACGCCCACAACATTTGATAATTCTTTTAATACGTCAAGCGTGTTACGATCACGTTTTTGTAATAAATAACATGCCCAAGGCCCACCCTCTACAAAATGGTGCGAAGCATGCTCGCGTACAACAAAATCTTCTGGGACATATTTTAGTTTCATGGTTTGTATCTTTCAGGGGTTCGAGGAAACGCAATACAATCTTTTACTTGATCAAACCCGCAGATCCAACGGATTACACGTTCTGTCCCAAGTCCAAAACCACCGTGCGGTACACTACCGTAACGTCTTGTGTCTAAATAAAACTCATACTCTGACGGATCCTCATTATCATCAATAAGACGCTGTTTAATCTTTTCAAGGTCATGCTCACGGTGTGACCCACCAAGAATCTCGCCAATACCTTTCACTAAAAAGTCGCAACCGTGCACTACGTCAGGATTATCCTGATCTTCAGTCATATAAAATGCTTTAACTTTTTTTGGATAATGTGTTACCACCACAGGCACATCATAAAGTTCGCACAACTTTTCTTCTTCCAACGTTCTAAGATCTTTCCCCCATTCAACATTCATGCCAACAGTTTTGAGTTTAGCTAATGCATCCGTGTATGTTATTTGTATAAACGGTTTATCAAGAAGGTTTTCAAGGTCTTTAGTATCACGTTCTAACAAGCTAAGTTCTAACACATTATCTTTCAAAACTTTTTGTACAATATGTTTTACCATGCCTTCACCATGCCCGATTATGTCACTGAACGATGCCCAAGCCATCTCCATTTCTGCCATCCAAAATTCAGTTAGGTGGCGTGCTGTCAAAGACTTTTCTGCACGGAACGTTGGGGCAATCGTGAAAATTTTTTCAACACCGAAAATTGCTGGTTCAGCATACAATTGCCAGGTTTGTGTTAAAAAAACATCTTTTTTATCAAAATAGTTTACTTCGAACAATTCACTTCCACCTTCACACTGTACTGCCTGGAAGATGGGCGAATGATATTCAATAAAACCTTGCTGTAAAAAATAGTCGCGTATTGCCGTGAATACAGTACTACGAATTTTTAGCATAGCCATCATTTTACGTGAGCGTAACCATAAATGACGGTTGTTAGCTAGATGTTCAACACTCATATCACGGGTTATTGGATACTCGTGAGACTCGCCTACTAATGTTAAAGATTCAGCACGTAGTTCATAACCAGTAGGTGCACGAGCATCTTCATGCAATGTACCAGTTACCTCGATTGAGCTCTCAACACTAAGTTTATCAATCAAAGACCAATCTTCAAAAATGTCACGTTTACATACAACTTGGATTATATTACTTGAATCACGAAGCACAATAAATTTTAGTTTATTACTACCACGTTCACGGTGTATCCACCCACGTAAACTTACTTGCCCTTCACCTTTATCAATTGCTTGTTGTACAGATATAAAACTCATGAGCAAACGCAACAGTGCAACATATAAAAATCTTGCCACCATATACTTTTTAAAGAGGACTATAATCTCAAAATGTGTGGGCTTGTGGCCTAGTCTGGATATGGCGACAGCCTCCTATGCCAATGATGAACCCGCGGAGTAGTCCCAAGTGGGAGTAAAACCGAAGTAGGCAGAGGCGTGAGCAAGCTGTAGGTCGGGGGTTCGAATCCTCCCAAGCCCGTTTTAACCATGGTAAGCATAATAATCCCGGCGTACAATGAAGAGAAGTATATTGCAAGATGTCTTGACAGTGTATGTCACCAGTCAGACGACGTTATTGTAGTAATTAACGGGAGCACAGATAATACTTTTAACATTGCTAAAATGTATCCTGTCAAAATAAAGGTTTTACATGAAGCAAACGTTAGTAAAGCTCGTAACCATGGGGCATCACTTGCGAAGTATGACACATTGTTATTCCTTGACGCCGACACAGTATTATCAGACTGTTTTGTCTCACGAATAAACACAAGGTTAGGTTCTGCAAGAAGTGTACCAATTCAAAAGAACATCATATTCAAAACTTGGTGTTACACAAAATATCTGTTTCATAAACATAATATTTACCATGGGCAGTCAGGATGCCTTATAGTTGATAAAAAAATATTTAACAAAGTTAAAGGATACAATGAAAATCTTAAAGTGAGAGAAGATAAAACCTTGATTAACCATTGTGAAAAATATGTACCATACAAAGTGCATAATGAAACATTACAACTTGACATGCGACGTTATGAAGGTAAAATTCTTCAAGGGGCATGGTTATGGATTAAAATTTTTTTAACCGGTAAACGTGATAAGTACCCACCGGTACGTTAAAATATAAGTAATAATATTATGGACTATGGTAATCACGATTTCTGGGACGCCAGGCGCAGGTAAAACTACTGTTGCAAAAATGTTGGCCAATAAATTACAGTATGAGTATTATGGTGTTGGACAAAAGTTGCGAGAACGACAAGGGACACCTCACGTTAAAAAAGGGGACGATAATGCCATTGACAATTATTCTGTCATAAATGAAACAGTGGTTGATGGCAGGCTTGCTTACCACTTTTTTCCAGACAGTTTCAAAGTTTACCTTTTTTGTTCTGACTCTATTGCCGCACAACGCATTATGCAGGATAATCGAAAGACTGAACAAGTTAGTGATAAAGAATTAGCGATTAAAAAAATGAAAGAACGTAAAGAGTATGACAAAAAACGTTATATGGAAGAGTACGGATTAGATTATACAAACACAACACAGTACGACTTAGTAATAAACACAACAAAAAAAAGTGTTGATGAAATTGTCACACTAATACATAAAACATTTAATAAAATGCTTGTTTAAGAAAAACATGTCTGGAATTAGTGGTTCTACTATACCTAATGACGATTCAATCAATAAAATGGTTGAGTCTATAAAGCATAGAGGGCCAGATAACGTTTCAGTATGGAGTAACAAGTTTGTAACATTTGGTCATGCACGATTAAGCATTATTGATACTTCCAATGCAGGGAACCAACCATTCACAGTTAACATAGATTGTGAAGAACACACCATTGTTTTCAATGGTGAAATATACAATTATGAAACGTTACAAAAAGAGTTTAACTATGAATGGAAATCTCAAAGTGACACGGAATTATTAATAGTAGGGCTTGCCAAACAAGGGATTAAATTCTTAGAAAAATGCCATGGGATGTGGTCTTTTGCATGGTATCACAAAAAAAAAGTTGTTTTATGTAGAGATAGGTTTGGTCAAAAACCATTATATTATACAAATACAGATCATCTTCGGTTTAGTAGCGAGTTACAAAGTTTGTTACCTTTCACAGATAAAAAAGTGGACAAAAAAGCTTTGAACGAATATTTAACATACCGTTTTGTTACAGCACCATTAACGATCATTGAAGGTATATTTAAACTTGATGCAGGAGAATATGCAGAGTATAACATTGAAACAAAAAAGTTTGATATTTCCAAATATTATAATCTAATCTATAGACCAACAGGAAAAAAGTATCAGACTAAAATTGAAGATTTACATGGAAACATTGCTAAAAGTGTGTCATTACGGTTACGAAGTGATGTGGATGTAGGAAGCTTTCTTTCTGGAGGATGGGACAGTAGTATCATTACATCTTTAGCAGCAACAGAATCTTTGCATACGTACAGTATGAGGTTTGACACAATGAATGAATTACCTTATGCAGAAAAATTGGCAAAGTATCTTGGAACAAAACATCACCCGATTATGTTACATGATTCTGACGCATTTAATATTATCCCTGAAGTTATATCAATGATGGATGAACCAGTTGGAAACCCTAAGTTTTTACCTGTATACTTATTGTGTAAACATACACATACCAAAGTAATATTAACTGGGGACGGTGCTGACGAATTGTATGCAGGGTATGACCGATACAAAATGTGGGCGTACGGACACTACCTTAAACATTTTGCACTCATAAAATATCGTTACCCGATCTATAAAAAACTACGTGACCTACGAGGTAAAAAAGGGTTTGAAGCGTTCCATTCAATAATTAGTGTATTCTCAGACAATGAGCTCAAATTGATAGGCGTCCAACCTGTCCGCTTAACAGAATATTGGGAAGAAGGCATCCCTCCCCTATTCCAAGCACAACTCTTTGATATCCGAACCTTATTACCAAATGATTTTTTTATGGAAAGTGATAAGATGGGTGGTGCGCACGGTAAAGAACTGCGTACACCTTTCTTTGACCATAAAGTTGTTGAACATGCATTCACACTTAAAGAAAAAGATATACTTAAACATTATACTGAAAAACGAATACTCAAGGACTGTTTTAGTGCAGAATTACCACAAGTTATCACTAAACGTCGTAAACACGGATTCAATGTCCCCATTGACCAATGGTTCAAACAGAGGTTAGGGCAGGAGTTACACTTACTATTGGATGAGCAAACAGTTATCAAAAAGGAGTATATTAAAAAACTCTTAGAAAAACCGCTTAATAACAATTACAAAAATAATTTTGTGAACGCACAAAAATTATGGACAATCTACGTTTTATTATCTTGGATGAAACATCACAAAGTTTTATAAACTGTACAAAAGCATGTTTATTCATGAAACAAAACGATTTTGTTGAAATTGATTTTACTGGAAAACTTCCTAACGGAACAGTGTTTGACACAACCATGGAATCTGTTGCTAAAACAGCAGGGCTTAACCCAAAAGGCACGTATAAACCAGTCAAACTTTGTATTGGAAAAGGACATGTTTTATTAGGTATTGACGAAGCACTATTAGAACACAATGAAGGAGCGTTCAGTATAACCTTAACACCAGAAAAAGCATTTGGTAAAAAAAATGTTAAAATGGTACGCCTAATTCCACTCTCAGAGTTTAAAGAGCATAATGTGAACCCAGTACCAGGAATGACTGTAGATTTTGATGGAAAACCAGGTGTTATCATGCGAAGGACAGGTGGACGAGTAATGGTGAATTTTAATCATCCCTTAGCAGGAAAAGAAGTTGTGTACGATATTACTATCAACAAAAAGATTGAAAATGTTGGTGAACAGATACAACTTATGTTAGAACATGCAATGAAACCTTTACCTGTTGTACCAGAAGTTACTATTAATAAAGATACTGCAGTAGTCACGTTACCTTTTGAACTCCCTGAAACAATGCATGAAGGACTAAGCAAGATTGTTACCGATACAGTTAAAATAAAGAGTATTGTATTCAAAAAGAAAGAGTAAAACAATAATCTTTAAATACACTCCGAGTGCACTCTTTAACATTATCGGGGGTGCATAATGGACACATACATTAACAATGCAGTTAAGAGGTCAATCGAAACTGAGCAAATCACACATCAACAGGCAAACACGCAGGTTGATAAGGAATTACAAGCGTTATTAGATTCTAATGCTACACGATTAAAAGTTATTGGGTGTGGCGGCGCAGGTAACAACACTGTTACAAGAATGACTGAAGTTGGTATTAAAGGAATTGAAACAATAGCAATTAATACTGACGCACAAGATTTATTATATGCAACAGCAGACAAAAAGTTGTTGATTGGTAAAGAACTTACACGTGGATTAGGTGCAGGGAGTAATCCACGGATTGGCGAAGAATCAGCAAAAGAAAGTGAGCATGACCTTAAGAAACTTCTTGACGGGTGCGACATGTTATTTATTACATGCGGACTTGGAGGCGGTACTGGTACAGGGTCAGCCCCACATATGGCAAACATTGCAAAAAAGCTTGGTATTTTAACAGTAGGCATTGTTACCATACCGTTCAAAATGGAAGGACATCACCGGTTTGAAAATGCTATGATCGGACTTGAAAAGCTTGAACATAATGTTAACACACTCATTGTTATTCCTAACGAAAAACTGCTTGAACTTGCACCAAACCTACCTTTACACACGGCGTTCAAAGTTGCAGACGAAATTTTAACGAATAGTGTTAAAGGGATTGCAGAGTTGGTTACAAGAACAGGGTTAGTAAACCTTGACTTTGCAGACGTAAGAGCTATCATGAGCGAAGGCGGTGTTGCAATGATTGGTGTTGGAGAAAGTAATACTGAAGATCGTGCTAACGAATCAGTACAAAAAGCGTTAGAAAACCCTTTAATTGATGTAGAAATATCTAATGCGTCAGGTGCATTAATCAATATTAGTGGTGGTGACAGTTTAACTCTTGACGATTCTCGTCGTATTGTTGAAACTGTGGCTGAACAATTGAATGATGATGCAAAAATTATATGGGGTGCACAGATTTATCCTGAACTTGACAAAACAGTGCGTACAATGGTGATCATTACTGGTGTACAGTCAGAACAAATTTTTGGGCCTGAACGAAGTTATTACCAACAACGACGCGAAGAAAGTGCAGCTGAATTAGGCATAGATTTTGTTAATTAAGCATTATGCTTATACCTTCTTCAAACTCTTTTTTACTTAACTGATCATCGTTGTTAGTATCAAAGATAATGAATAATTCTTGCAGGTTTTCAGCCACCATTATTTCTTCTTGAGAAACTTCTAAAGGAACATAAATTGCTTGACCAGTCATTGTATCCTCGGCACCACCAATTAACATTGTGAATAACAAAAATAAACCTAGCAAGACCACAACCACAAGCCGTTTCATATCCTGATAATTATTTATAAGTATAAAAAGCTATAGTAGATTCCATAGTTTATCACCTACATAATGCACATTTTGTAACACTTTACCTTTAGTTCCAACCACAAAAGTGTCACCATTAATCAACGATTTGCATACAGACAGAACTTTTCCATGAGTCTCATCAACAATGGCTACATAGTCACCTTCACGGACCGATTCAGTAAAACTAGTTATTCCAGGCCCCATTATATCTGCACCATTCACTACAAAGCGTACCGCACCCATATCAACAGTCACAGTAGCTAACAAGGGTTCTTTCAACAAACACTTTATTGTAGGTATTACTTCGTCGTTACACTCGAAAAATAAAGGGGTACCGTTCACAACATAAAAAACATAGTCTTCAGTTATACATTTTTCAACAGCATCTTTTTTTGATACAGGATAATTGTATGGTAACTCTTTACTTTTTATCCGGACACGTTTCATACATCTAATTCTGCTTGATTAGCATGCTTTTGAATAAATTCTCGACGAGGTTGTACATCATCACCCATTAAAACACTGAAAATTCTATCAGCTTCAACACCATCTTCAATCGTAACTTTCCGAAGCGTACGATTTGCAGGATCCATAGTTGTTTCCCATAATTGGCCTGGGTTCATTTCCCCTAGACCTTTGTATCGTTGTACCCCTGCATCAGTTAGCTGAGTTAATAACTCATTTTTTTGTTCATCACTATAAGCATACATAATAGTCTTACCTTTTTGTAACTTATATAAGGGAGGTTGCGCAATGTAAACATAACCATTATCCACTAATGGGCGCATGTATCTGAAAAGAAAAGTTAACAATAGAGTCATAATGTGACTTCCATCAACATCAGCATCAGTCATAATTATTATTTTATGATAACGTAGTTTGTTAAGATCAAAATCTTGAGCAATATTTGTGCCAACAGCTTTAATCAAACTTTGTACCTCTTTATTCTGCAAAATTTTATGTAATCGAGACTTTTCAACATTCAAAATCTTACCACGTAGCGGCAAAATTGCTTGAAAACTTCTATTACGACCTTGTTTCGCGCTTCCACCAGCACTGTCACCTTCCACAATATAAAGTTCAGTACGTTCAGGGTCACGATCACTACAATCTGCAAGTTTACCAGGTAAACCTGTCCCTTCCAATACACTTTTACGCCGTGTAAGTTCACGAGCTTTACGAGCAGCTTCACGAGCACGAGCAGCATCAAGACTTTTTTGGATAATATCTTTCACAATGTTTGGATGTTCTTCAAAAAATTCACTGAGAGCGTCACCTACCACGCTTGACACAATACCATACACTTCAGAATTACCCAATTTTGTTTTTGTCTGACCTTCAAAAAGAGGTTCCATTACTTTTACACTGATAACAGCTGTTAACCCTTCCTGGACATCTTCGCCGGAAAGTTTTACATCTTTCTTACTATTTTTTGATTGGTTATTAATAACCCTTGTTAAAGCTGTTTTGAAACCAGAAAGATGTGTACCACCTTCAATAGTATTTATGTTATTCACAAAAGAAAACAAGTTTGATTGATACCCCGCATTATAACGTAACGCAATGTCAACATGAACATCGTCTTTTTGTTTACAAAAATTAATGACTTCATGCAAAGGATGTTTACTACTATCTAAATATTGTACAAACTCAGAAATACCGTCTGTATAATTGAAGGTCTCGTTCAAATCATGTATTTCATCAATAAGAAATATTTCAACGCCACTATTCAAAAACGCTAACTCGCGCAACCTATTTTGTAAAATCTCGTGTCGGAATATAATCTCGGGAAATATGTCCTTGTCAGGAAGAAAGCGTACCATAGTACCCTGGTTTTCAGTCACACCTTGGTCAGTCAAAGTTGTTTTAGGTTTCCCCCTAGAATATTCTTGATGATAATGCTTACCTTGCCGATACACGTCAACGTGTAACCATGATGATAAAGCGTTCACTACACT
>CABZYC010000009.1 GCA_902529885.1 uncultured Candidatus Woesearchaeota archaeon
CTTCGGTTTAGCACTACTGCCCAATACCGCTCTTCGAATTCTTCTGATTACCATCTTAATCACCAATTTAATATACATCTTTAAACACAGATTTTCTATTTAAACGTTTGTAAAACACAGTAGTATTTTAAAGAAAAAGTGCAATCATTACAGTATGATTACAAGTATATGGACAGAAAAATACCGGCCACAAACAATTTCAAACATAATTGGACATGATGAAATTAAAAAAAGAATCAGTTCAATGGTTCAAAAAAAAGAAATGCCACACCTATTGTTAGCAGGGCCAGCAGGAGTTGGAAAAACTAGTTTTGCACTGTGCATTGCAAAAGATCTTTTTGGTGAAACATGGAAAAATAATGTATTGGAACTTAATGCGAGTGATGAAAGAGGGATAGATGTTATTAGAACAAAGGTCAAAGATTTTGCTAGGACTAAAGCCATAGGGAACGTACCATTCAAGATAATCTACTTAGATGAAAGTGATGCGTTAACAAGAGATGCACAACAAGCACTTCGTAGAACAATGGAGAATTATACTAATACGTGCAGATTTATACTAAGCTGTAATTATTCATCAAAACTTATTGATCCAATACAGAGCAGGTGCGCAATATTTAGATTTTCACCCTTGAAAAAAAATGATCTTGAAATTTATGTCCGAAATGTATGCCAAGTTGAAGAATTAAACTGTGATGAAAAAGGGATGCAAGCACTTTTTGAAGCTACTAATGGAGACTGTAGAAAAATAACTAACCTCTTACAAAGTTGTGCATCTCAATCAAAAAATATTACTGAGGAAGTAGTCTATTCAAACAGTTCACACGTAAACAAAGAAAAAGTTGTAAGTATCATAAACATGTGCCGAAACAATTTTCAAGCTAGTAGAAAAGAACTTTGTCACCTGTTATATAACCAAGGCTTATCAGGGTTAGATGTGTGTAGACTTTTTCATAGCGCACTATGGGACACAGATTTGAAAGAGAATGCAAAGTTGTTAGCACTCAAAGAACTTGCAAAAGCAGAGTTTAGAATTGTTGAAGGAGCAGAAAGTAGGATCCAACTTGAATCCTTTCTTGCAACTGTAGCAATTAATCACTAGCGGACTGTTTAATCCGCAATTTTTCTGAGATTAATTCTTTGTAAGCATAATCAAACTTTAATGTTAAACCCTGAACATACAAATCAGATTCAGATAAAGGATCAGACAAAGTACAATACACATCTGCTACACCATTAATCATACGAGCAGTACCTTCACGACCACCACTTTTACAAGTAAAACCCTTATCACTTTCAATGGAATAACCTACCTGTTGACGGTTACGATCAAATTCTTCTCCAACAAGGGTAACTTCACCAGTACCCGCATTTTGAATAGATATTTTTAACACAATTACTCCTTTCCCAGCAGTATCTTGTGAAACAGAAGTTACTTGGATTGGAGCACCGCTCACACTAAATTCTCGGCCACCAGTTACTTCACATACACGATCGTCAGTTACATCTCCCTTAAAACAAACATCGCTTATTACAAGCATGGTTTGGTAATCATAATCATAATTCACGTTAAAATTCAATTCAGTATAACCAATAACTTCACGATTATAAGTTGCACCATCAGGACTAAAAGTAACACTCTCTTCACCACCATTTGGATTAAATTCACTTATCTTCTCAATGGAAGCGTCTGTGGATTTTGACCACGAAGATATACCCGAAAAATCGTTCTGGCTAACACCTAACAAATCTAATCGAACATCACCTGAATCCAAAGTATGTTCACCTTTGTTTTGTAAACGAAGGTCTAAATAGAAATCTTCTGTATCATAAATAGTGTACACACCATCTTCTTGTGTTCCCAAAGCTTCAAAACCTATGGTTAAACCACTTGAACCACCAATAAATATATCTCCAGACTGTGCCTGTTCAGTGCTCTCACCATTACAAGACGCAAGTAGTAAAAGCGTTAATACCATCAAAACATTAGTTTTCATAGCAATAATATAGAAAAAAATGTATATAAAACTACTGATTATGGAGTCTTAACAATAGCAATTTCTTGCCGCATATTATCTAAATAACCATAATTCAAAGTTATAAGTACAGGAGTTTCAAAAGCAGTTGTACCATCAATATCATATGTACAAATTATTTTTCCTTGACCGTTAACCATACGAAGAGTGTTATCTCGCGGACTACATTTAACTTCAGATCCGCCACTAAAATCAACGTCAAACACCATATTATCAAAGTCATCATAGTCTAAACCGGTACCCGCACAATTTCGAAAGTCTGCATAAGGACTTAATAACTGGCCACCACCAACATTTTTAACAATAATCTCTAACACTGCATTCCCCGCAACATTTTCTACACCAACCATAGAAACAGATACGGGGCCACCTTGGCCACCGCCCATGGAAACATCCTGAGTAACACAACTTTTTTGTTCTTCAGTGACCTGATAAAAGCCTGGGTCCACACAAACGCTCGCCATTGCTTTAGTCTCATATTCGTAACACCATACAACGTTCAAGGTTGGCTTATACTCATAAGCTCCATCAGGAAGGTTTATACCACTACTACGAAACTCAAGGTAGTCATACCCACCGTCAGGCAAAAACTCACTTTTACCTTCAATCTCACCACAGCTTTGTGCAGAATCTAAACCAGGAAGTATCCCTTTATCATGACCAGTTACTTGAATAAAACAATCGCTTGAACCAAGATCGTAAGTACCCTTATTCTCAATGTCCACTATCATAAAAAAGTCTTGTGTATCAAAAATTGTTGAAGCAGGCGTCCCTTGACTAAAAGATAATTCAACCCCTTGAGTCCCACTATTAATCATTTCAAGTGCAGACTGTGCTTCTTCTGGCTCACCAGCAAACAAACCGTTACCACTACACGCAGTTATTAACAACATTATTATTATCATCCATCTCATCGTATCACCTTAATTCTCGAATCTTCATACTGCCTATAATCATAATCAAACTCAATGCGTAAGGAAGTATAAAACGGCTGACTATTAAATAATATCGGATCACAATCAAAAGTAAGCTCACCATGAGTGTCAGGCGTCCAAATAGTTGAAGCATCACGATTATTATCTTTAAAGTAACAAGTTAACTCTTCAGTCCCAACTTTACCTTGGATATTACTTACCAATAAAACATCGCCATTACCCCCATTTTTCAAAGTTCCACTCACCCATAATTCACCGGCAGTGTGCGCTTTTGTCAAAATATCTATCGTCTTTACATTTAACAAGCTACCTTGCCCTGCATAAGAAAGAGAAGTGTCAACAGTGCAAGCTTCAGTCATCGTTGATGCCTCATTAGTGAAATATTGTACACTTCCAACACAGACATCTTCATCAATAAAATCTGTTGAACTTTGAAAGTCAAGGGAATAACCATATTCATAAGATTTACTATTGTACATGTTAGGCAGATTAATGTTTATTAGCTCAAATGAAGTTAATTCCCTGGCGCCAATACCCCCGTTCTCTTCCAACCTCCCTTCAACATTTCCCATTGCCTCTGTCAAAGGGTCCATGGACCAGTATCGTTGGTCCATCCCATAAATTGAAACTTTTAAATTTTCAATGTTGTACGCTAAGTTATTACGTATTTCCATTGTATCAGTCACTGTATCATACACATAAATTTCGTCTGCATCTTTTATTAGTTCAATATCTAATGAACCTACTCCCTGACGAAGATCCATCTCATTAAACACAGCAGTATTATCAGTGACAGCAGGGGCCCCACACGCAATTATTAACAATAAAAATAGTAATCGTTTCATGATACTAAACTCACCTCTTCAATTTCGATCTTTTTTCGATCCTCTAATTTGTAATTAAATTTGATCATACCTTCAAAAGTGTACAATATGTAAGGTTCAACAGACTGAGTTGATTCTAACCTCTCTTTTATTGAGTCGGTTAAGCCAGCAGTACAATGACTTAAAGGAATAAGCTTATTTGTAACAGAAGGAATATCAACATGTGAGCGGTAAGAACAACCATCTTGAAAATATTCTATTACGTCACTTGAATCAACGTTATACTCCGTGACATATGTTACTTGACCATTACCTACGTTTTCTAATGTAGCTTGAAAAGTTAAATAATCTTCACTTTCAATAAATTTTTGATCCATTGGGTCTCCAACAGCAAAATTTAACCGAGCTAACTCGTTCGCACCAACACTCGTACTGTCAAGAGAAGATAACGCATCAGATAAATGATCATCATCAGAATCCCATTCATGTACAAGCATTCGGTTCAAATAACTATAAGACACAATATCGTTAATTTGAAGATTAATCTTCATATACCATGACCCATTAATCTTTTGTGACGGAACACAATTACGCGTCATTTCTTCATCCTTATTGACAGTAGTTGAATACGAAGTGTACCCCGGACTTGGACCGTACATTATCTCGCCGGCAACAGTCTCTTTAGAATCCCCATTACCCTTCTCAAATTCACAGTCTATCACAATGGTCAAAGGTAATGCAAGAGGATTTTTGATTTCAACATCGAAAGGAAACGAAAGAAGTGTCCGGTCAAATGAGTCATCTTTTAAGATTGTTTTTTTGGTATAATCATTATTAACTGACACAGTTGCATACACATAACGGTCAGCGTTAAGATCTGTTTTGCTTGATACACCATCTTGCTCAGCACGTTCTGTTGCTAACCGAGTTTTACATTCAGCCATATCTGCCTGAGAACTGTGACCTTCTTCTTTACAAAGGTGTTCATCAATACAGTCATTCTTTTTGTCTTGTATACACGAATCTATTGTGCCAGAACCAGGACTAGATAATTGTTGCTTAAAACATTGGACCATAAGTGCTGCGTCCGATGGACAGTCTACAATTTGTTCACTTGCCTGAGCCTTATTCTCTAGATTCTCAGCTATGCTTGCATGAAAGTTTTCTCCAAAATCGCCTAGAAGACCAACACCAGTGAGTAATGCAGCTAATAAACTAAGAACATACCACCCAATAAATATCATCTTGATTACATTGATATAACCAGAGGAAGAAGGCAAAATAAAAAAAACAGTTACTAATCCCAACCAAGGCGTTAGTAAAATAAATGAATCTAACCCGCTAATTGTAGCAGATAAAAAAGGTATCTTAGATAGTAATTCTGGCAATAACCCAATATCTAAATAGAATGCAACCATTAAAAGTAATAGCATAGTTCCAGTTTCACTAAAATGTTCTTTATTACTAAAATAATAGATAAACCAGATGACTGCGATCATAATTAACAAATAATAAGGATTAGCTTGGACCAGCCCAAGAATCATCATTGAAATGACAACTACCATTGTATCCTTTACTTTGTCCTTATTATTTGGCCTCCAAATTATTGCTAGTGTAAGTAGAGCAAATGTTATAGTATACAATATTGAAGAAATAGCTACATTCTGACCAATAAATCCAATTTGACCGGTAGCTAAAACATGTGCTAACAAAGTAAAAAAAAAAGCAATTAAAGAAGGCACAATAGAAACTAAGGCATCTTTAGATTGACCTAAAGAATTCGCTGCTTGACTACTAGCCATTATAGTAGCACCACCTATCATCCCGCCAGCTTTTATAGCAGCAGAACCAGCAGCAGAACCAGCTACTTTTAATCCCGTTAAACCACTACTTGCAGCAGAACCAGCAGCGCCAACTGCTCCTTTAGCCACACTACCTAATGCTTTGCCCCCAACTTTACCCGCTACCCCTGGACCTTGAGCCCTCTTACCTATCACTTAGAATATGTTTATTCGAGAGTATAAAAAATTATTGAAGTTCAACTCGAAGCTCACCAACATTAATTACTGTGTCGGGGATCAGTTGTAACGCATTATTGCCTGCGTCAACTTCAGAACTAATGTCTAAACTATAAGACTGTTCACGGGTATCGAATTGGCGAGGGTACCCGTTAATATAAACAGTACCTTGTTTTAGACTAGTACTATCAGTAAACTCAAGATACACCTTAGTATACTGTTCACCTGAATCAACCGTAGAATAAGTTTCATCGTCTAATTGAAAATAGTAAGTTGGATACACTACTTCTTCAAGATCACTTACAAACTCTGCATGAGACAGGGTATAATCACCAGAATCAATACTAAACTCTAAGGTGTTTGTCCCAATAACTAACTGAGTTGTATCAACTTCAATAGGTGTGAAAGCAATGTTACAATCAGGAGACCCACTAAACAAAACCATTGCATTTAACGATACTGTTAAAGAGCCACTATCGTCCTTACAATCAGCTTGAAATTGTAAGGAAGCAGACTCAATATTTTCAAGTTCACTCTCACTCATTATAATAGTTAGTTCAGCAGAACTTTTACTATAGTCTGTTTCTTGTGCAACCAATGTTACATCAGATAATTCAACATAGTTCGTACTCCAAAACGCAAGACCAGGACTATCAGATTTGAAAACTAGTGTATTTGTAGAATCAATTAGGTTTGAAGGGATACTTAGCACAGGTGTCTGCCCAGCTTCTACTTCACCTTGATATACTAACTGATCATTGAAATAAGTGCTTAATTGTCCTTTCCCACTCAATACAGAAAAACCTAATTGTAAAGATTCTAATAGACCATAGTTTGATGTTTCGACTGAATAATTTGAGATTAATTCATTAAACAATGAATGTTTTGTTGATAAAGAAATCCGTTCATCTAATATTACCCCTTGGTCAAGAACCACTAAATGCATGCTTGGAAGTTTATGTTCAATCTCAGATTGTTGAAGATCTTCTATCCTACCGGGATACTCTTGTAAAAGATAATCTGTTGAAGTACTTGTTGCCCCTGCCCCAGAAGACAAAGTTTCATCACCCAATAAAACTTCTCGTTCTTCTGGGTCCATCACCAATAAAAATAATACGATCGAACCAGCAATTATTGCTAACAATATTGCGGCCGCGGCTGCTTGACCTCTACCTCTCATAAGAATACAAGAATTTTTATGTATATAAACATATTGACTTTGTAATGCAAATCACAGGAAAACGTTTACGAGATAAACAAGTTGACATTTTAATTGAGAGTGTTGACGATCTATGGTACCTTCAAAAAATTCTTCATAAAGATGACATTATCATTGGTGAAGCTAACAGAAAGGTACAAATTAATGACAAAGGTGTAACTTCACGTAAACAAGGTAAAGTAAAATTGTCAATACAAACTATCGATGTAGACCTTGATAGTAAAATAGTTAGGGTCAACGGCACCATCATTGAAGGTAGCGAATGGTTCCCGCAAGGTAGTTTTCAAAATGTAGGACTAGAAGTTGGGTCAATATGCACAATTGAAAAAGAGTGGGGGCAAATAAACTTATTACAAATTGAACAAGCTTGCGCACCACAGTATAATGTATTATTCTTATTGTTTGATAGAGACGATGCATATTTCTATAAGCGAAAGGGTAGTACATACGAAACTTTGACAAACATAAAAAGTGACCTTAATAGAAAATATAATCTAAATAATAATGAAAGTTCATACTTTAAACAGATACAAGACGCGTTAACAAAGCAAGACCACAAATTAGACTTAATTTGTATTGGGTCACCTGCATTTTATCACGATACACGTTTTACTACAAAAACAAAACAAATACGTTTTGATATCACAGAGTTAAATCATGAAAGTTGCACACAAATGTTACGAGATAAACAAGTGGCTAGTATCTTAAAAAAAGATGTTACAATTAAACTTGCACAATGTGTCAACAGACTTAAACAACATTTGGCTTCAAACACAAAAGTAGTCTACGGCCCACAAGAAGTAAAACAACAAAGTGAAAACGGCGCAGTAGAAGTGTTACTTGTATCAGAAAAAAAAATTAAACAAGATAGAGATTTCGTAGAAGAGTGTATGAAGATTGTTGAAAAAATGAAAGGAGACACACTTATTGTACCAGATAAAACAGACGAATCTAAAATGGTTGACGGGCTCGGAGGACTAATCGCCCTATTAAGATATTAGATTACGCTTAACACCACAACCTTTTAATAGTACTTGCTTTTAACTATACAATAGTAATAACTGAGGTGGTACGATGATTATGAAAGAAGATGTCTTAGCAGACCTAAGACGATATTTTGATTTGAATTTATACGAAGTACGGTTGTGGGCAGCCTTACTTAGTAGAGGTGTGAGCACTGCAGGTGAACTTTCAGACATAGCAAATGTCCCAAGGTCAAGAAGTTATGACGTTCTTGAAAGTTTAGAAAAAAAAGGGTTTGTTGTTATGAAAACAGGGAAACCAATCAAATATATTGCAGTTCCACCCAGCGAAGTTGTTGACCGTGTTAAAAAAAACATGCATGCTGAAGCCCTTGATAAAATTAATCGGCTTAACAGTATCAAAGATAGTAGCTTACTAACCGAACTTGATAGTTTACACAAAAACGGGATTAGTATGGTTGACCCCGCAGAGATGAGTGGGTGCCTAAAAGGCAGGCATAATGTCTATAACCACTTAGATTACCTTATTAAAAATGCAAATAGTGACGTTTCAATTGTAACCACTGAGAAAGGTTTCATTAGGAAAGCTGAAGGGTTAAAACATTCATTATCAAATGCAAGTAAACGTGGTGTTAAAATACGAATCGCGGCACCAATCAGTAAAGAAAACAAGCATATTGTTGAAGAATTGAACGATATTGCTGAAATCAAACATAATGAAAGTGTTGAAGGAAGGTTTATGAGTGTTGACAATGAACATTTAGTTTTCATGACACATAATGATGCTGAAGTTCACCCAAGTTATGATCTTGGTATTTGGATGCAAACACCTTACTTAACAAAAAGTATCAATACAATGTTCACCCAAGTATGGAAAACACTCTAATATAATTTATATACTTTCTTTTTCTTGGTTCAGTTATGAACCCCGAACAAATGATACGTACTTTACATGAGTACGAACGAAGATTGTTACAACACGTGGATTTTAATACATCTTTCAAAGAAATGAAACAGTGTGGCCTTGAAGATATACAAATTAAAAGAGCATTACAATGGTTAGGGAATAAAGAACTTGTTGAGTCAGTAAGAAATACCTATGAAACACTTAACCTTTCAGATAAAGGTTTTGAATATAAAGCGTCTGGCCTTCCACAAACACAAGTTATGAACTCATTAACTAATGAATGGAAGTCTATCACGAGTATTATGCAAGAAACGTCTCTTTCTAAAAATGAATTGTTTAGTTGTATAGGTCCTTTGAAACGAGGATACATTGAAATTAAAAAAGGAGAAGAACTTTACATTAAAAGAGGACCAATTGCAAATACATTTAATCAATCAGAATTAAACCACTTTTTACAAAAAAACTTTCCAATCCGTGAAGATGAGCATGATGAAACTATTATTAAAACATTAATGAAAGAAAACGTTTTTGTTAAGCAAAAGCACGAAGTAATCACTGCTTCAATAACCCAAAAAGGGAAAGTTATCAAAGGATATAACCTCAACAAAAATTATGTTGGAACCTTAACAAGTGAAATATTACGTAACACAAACATAGTTAACGCTGAATTTCGTGCATACAATTGCCTTGATAAACTTCCTAAAAATAATAGAATTAGAAAACATTTTGTAACTTCTGCAATTGAACGTGTTCGGCAAGTATGGGTCAACTTAGGATTTCAAGAAATGGACGGGCCAATTGTTGAAAACGCATTTTGGGATATGGACGTACTTTTTACACCGCAAGATCATCCCGCACGAGAAATGCAAGACACATTTTATGTTGATGAGCAAATTAGCCTACCATCATGGAAAGATAAAGTTAGAGCTATGCACGAGCATGGTGGAACCACAAAGAGTGAAGGGTGGAACATGAAGTTTGATGAGAACGAAAGTTCAAAATGTTTATTACGGACACATACCACTTCACTATCTGCTCATGCACTACATAACTTGAATGAAAAGGATCTTCCTGCAAAGTTCTTTACAATAGGAAAATGTTTTAGAAACGAAGCGTTAGATTGGAAACACCTCTTTGAATTTTATCAGGTTGAAGGAATAGTTGTTGACAAAAATTTAGGTATGCAACACTTGAAATGGTACTTGCTTGAATTTTATAAACAAATGGGTTACAGTGATGTCAGGTTGCGACCAGCATATTTCCCTTACACAGAACCATCAGTCGAAGTTGATGGATGGCACAAAGAAAAAGAGGAATGGGTAGAACTTGGTGGTGCAGGCATACTACGAAAAGAAGTTACAGAAATGTTGTGTGGATTCCCATGTACAGTTTTAGCATGGGGGCAAGGTATGGCCCGTAGTATTTCTGGGAAGTATAATATTACAGATATTAGAGAATTATACCATAATGATCTAGACCAGATACAGTCTATTACAGAATGGAGGGACTAAAAAAATGCCAACAGTAACATTTAATCGGAAGGACGTAGAACTTCTAACAGGGATCACAAATGAAGAAGTGCTTAAAGATAGAATTAGTATGTTTGGTACGGACCTTGAACATATTACAGATTCTGAAATCTGTATCGAATTTTTTCCAAACAGACCAGACTGTTTATCACTTTACAATTTTTCAAGATCTTTACGGAATTTTGTAGCAGAAAAACCTGTGAAAACAAAATTTAATGTTGAGGAAGGAAACCACAAAGTTATTGTGGACACTTCTGTTGAACAAGTTCGACCCTTCACTGCGTGTGCTGTGGCACATATAACAGTCACACAGAAGTTATTAGATGAATTAATACAAATGCAAGAGAAATTGCATATTAGTTTTGGTCGAAGACGAAAAAAAGTGGCTATTGGGATATACCCCATGAACAAAATAGTGTTCCCTGTTGAATATAAGGCGCTGCCCCCACAAGAGATTATTTTTAGACCATTAGGAATGGAAGATGAACATTCAGCACAAAGAATTCTTGAACTTCATGAAAAAGGCAAGGAGTTCGCACATATTCTTGAAAACAAAAAAGTGTATCCTTTATTCATTGATTCAAAAGAAACAATACTTAGTATGCCCCCCATCATTAATAGTGAATACGCTGGAAAAGTAGTTGAAGGTACAAAATCACTGTTTATAGAGTGTTCTGGGACAGATAAGATGGCTGTAAACAAGTGCCTAAACATGATTGTTAGTTCGGTTTATGAGGCAGGTGCAAAAATTGAAACTGTGACTGTTAGTTATCCAAGTAAGGATGAAATTACACCAAACCTTTCTAGAAAAAGAGTTGATTTTGATCCTAAACAAATACAAGGTATGTTAGGGGTACACCTTGATACAGAAAAAATTAACCAATTATGTGCAAAAATGGACCTTGAATTTTGTCAAGACCATGTTTTGGTTCCTGCATACCGTACAGATTTTCTTGAAGGACGTGATGTTTTAGAAGATATTTGTATCGCTTATGGATATGAGCATATTACACCTGTTAACCCTAAACTAAGCACCGTCTCTAAACTTTTACCTGTAACAAAAATGGGTGACAGGTTAAGAGAATTCATGTTAGGTTTCAGTTTTTTTGAAACTACAAGTTACCACCTTGTAGCAAACAAAATGCTTGAATTTTGGAATGATGACTCATTTGTAAAAATAATTGATAGCCTAGGAGATTATAACTCAGTACGTAACACGCTCGCAGTATGTTTAATGAACACACTTAAGCATAACAGACAATATCCCTATCCCCAAAAATTGTATGAGATTGGCACAATTACACATAAGCAAGGTCTACGTGATAGAAAAAAGATCTGTTTTGTAATAGCAGGAGATGGTTCAACATATTCTTCTTTGAAACAAGTTGTAGATACACTCAATCACGAATTCAAGTTTAATTTATCTTACCAAGAGGCAGATATTAAACAAGGTATCAAGGGCAGGTGCGTACAAGTCTTACTAAAAAACATTGTAATTGGAGATATTTATGAAGTGCACCCTAGAGCCATTAAAGAGTATGGCCTCGAAGTTCCTGTAACCATTTGCGAATTAGATCTTCAGTCACTGGCTGAGATAATGTACCAGGATTAATTTTTCCTGCTTTATTTGCAGTACCAATTGCAACCCTCCGTAAATCAGTTACGGGGTTACCAATCTGTTCAAACATACCACGCACTTGACGATGCTGCCCTTCATTAATGAGTATTAAGGTTTGAGTATCAAAAACAAAGTGTACACGCGCAGGTTGTGCAGTGTACACGATATTTTTAATTTCATATATCACCCCAGATTCAAGCTGACGTTTCGCATTATCAGTAAGAATGCCTTCATGCGTAACCAAATAAGTTTTAGTCACACTAGATCCCAAGACAGTCTTTGCACATGCACCATCATTCGTTAGCAAGAGCATACCTGTAGTGTTATAATCTAATCTTCCTACAACAAATAAATTTGGATAGTCAACACCAACATAAGGTACACGTTCACCTTTCTGACAACTTGTACCCTTCGTTTTATCTAATAAAACATACTCGTGGTGAATACTTATTTCTTCACCGTCCACTAGGACCTCATATGAGTTTTTAATTTGATATACTGGATTTCGTATGATTTTATTACGAACTTGTACATGACCGTTACGTATTAAAGAAAGAGCGCGCGGTACACCCGCGCGATTAAGATATTTAATTAGTTGTAACTTCATCAACTAATTTTTGTAATGCTTTAGCATCGGCACCAGAAGGTACTTTCACTGCATAATTTAAAGGTTCAAGATGTTTAATGCTAACTTTCCTTCTACGCGTATAACCGTCAACAATAACAAATTGACCATTATTCTCAACTACAACACAAAGGTTGCCTGCATCACGACCTGCAATTTTCATGCATACACGGCCTATATCGAACATCATTGTTCTTGCATCTCCCTAGCACGAAGCTTCATTACATCCCGCATTGCAGGACTACTTAAAACACCTGCAAAAGGCCTACTTGGAATCTTTTTACTTTTAGCCATGTTTTTCACTTTACGATGTGTATCATGAGGTACCCCTGACAATACGGTCCCGTAAATTGCACAACGTGCTTTAGAAGGTTTACGTTGTCTATAATGAATTGTTACTTTCCCACCAGGAGTTCGTACGAATACTTTCCTGAACCTGTTTGATTTTAATCTTCCACTTGGCATTTTAATTAACCTCACCAAGTAATGGAGCAGAGTCGCCTCATCACTCGATCCTATAAGGACAAGAAATAAGAAAAAAGGTTTATTTATAAAACTTAGTGTATATTCATCAATTTTCGTAAGCCGAGGTTAAAAATAATACTACTTATGATATAAATTGCTAACCACCCAGGTGTCCAACCAAACAAATTTAAGTTGCCTAATGGATCTAAATCTGGGTAAGCAATATTCACATAAGTAATATCACCTCTGCCATCAAGCGTATGCTCTGTCGGAAGAAAATTTTCAGAAACAATTACTTCAACTGGGACACTTAATGATTCATAATTCACAGTCACCAGATCTGACTCATTACTACGTAACGACCATGAAGCAACACCGTCAATAATCTCCGATGAACTTGTGCTAGAACGAGCAAAATCCGTGTTGGAACCCACATCCAATATTGCTGCACCACTTACACCTTCAGAAAAAAATGCGTTGATAAGAAATGTTTCATCCTGCATCATTGGAGCAGTATCAAAAGTTGCACCCATCCAACCAAAAATTAAAATTAAAGGAATAATTGTGTAAAGCGTTGACTTCATACTGTGTTTCATGAACTCAAAATTCTTTTCCATTGCCAACTTTTGAATTCTCATTAATTCAGAGGTATCTTCGCCCGCATCTTTCATTTGATCTTGGAACCCTTTCAATTCATCTTTCAAAGATTTCATAAGGGTTTGATCAGTGGTATATTTGTAAACAACAGTAATCACTAGACTTAATACAAAGCTTAATGCTAATAACGAAAACAAAGGGCTCATTGAAGCTAAAGGAAGTAAAAAAGGGTTAAGTATTGGATCTAAAAATGCCATTACTTACTCCATAAACTTCTTTAGTGCAGGATGCATGTCCATCATATGATCACGAGCAATCTCTTCATACAATTTGTATACAATCATCACAGCTAACAAAATACCTGTACCTTGACTTAAGGCACCAGTAAGATCTGCTAACGCACCGAGTAAACCTACTGCTGCACCACCCACGATTGTTAGTGTCCAAACATATCTACTAAGAACTTTTTCAAGTACACGTTCGTCACGACGAAAACCAGGTATTTGTAAACCAGACCTCATTATTTGTTTTGCTTGGCTTGCTGCATCCATGTTTGCAGTCTGCATCCAGAAGATACTGAATATAACACTACCAATAACCATAACCAAAGTGTACATGATAGCTTGTATAACGTTCACCCAAGTAAACCCGCCAGTAATAGCTAAACGTAACACGTCAGGACTAGCAACCCAGTATACTAAACCGCTTATTGCCACACCATTATCAAATGTTCCTAATAATGGTAATCCCCAGTTTGATAATAAAGTACCAAACAACTGAATGTTAGCTAATAACGCTGCAACCAAAATTACTGGGATGTTACTAGTATAAAAAAAGTTTAATGGCCACTTAAACGAATGCCCACGTACTCTCCCCATACTTAATGGAATCTCAACTTTCAAACTTTGCCCATATACACATACTGCAAAAACAAACAAGGTTGAAAATAAACCAGCAAACTGAATCATTGCACTCGTTACATCACCCATACTTAAAAACTGGAATAAGCTCGGGATCGCACCAGCTGCAACATCAGGTTGTGTTGGAGATGGTAAAAAATTTAATGCTCGTACAAAAACTTGTTGGCTTACACCAGCAGCAATAAATAATGATAAACCTGAACCAAAACCCCATTTACTAATCACATCGTCCATTAACATGATTAAAAAGCCGCCAATGATCAATTGTACAATTAACAAAATTTGTAATTGAGTATACATTGCAGTACCTATTAATGCAGAAGCTGGTGCTAAACCACCCATCATTACATAAATGATACCTTCAAGAATAATGAAAAAAACTGACAAACTTCGTTGCCAACCTTGGAATGTTTGACGGGAGCCCGGTAAAGACATGTCAAGGTCAATAATTTTTGTACCAACCATTAATTGTAATACAATTGATGCAGTTACAATTGGGCCAATACCTAAACTGATAATACTACCAAAACTAGCCCCTAATATAATACTCAAAAATTCGAATTGTTGTAAAGCGTTTTCACCTAAACCAAATAATGGAACATACCCTAAAATGTAAAAGACAACTAATATAGTCAACGACCATTTCATCTTGTCTTTGAAAGGAACCCGTTTTGTATGAGGTCGTGAAACCTCAGGCAAAAATGATGCTAAAGAAGCAAAATCCATCTTATTCTACGCTGCCACCAGCGCTTTGAATTTTTTCAGCTGCTTTTGCACTTACCATACCAACCACCTTTAATGCAGAAGTACAAGAACCAGTACCAAGCATTTTATTATAACCCAACTTAGCTAAATCTATTATAAAAATATCACCTTCACGAGAAACGTCCCCACTCTTTTCTAATAAAGAAAGTTTTTCAGAAGTAAAATATCCAATGTTAATAGATTCACCTTTAGGTTTAGAACCACCACGGTGGAAACCGTGAGGTCCAAGCTTATAATCCATACTAGGTACTTTTTGACCTGCACGTTTACCAGTTCCAGCATTACCTACACCACCGCGGCTACCTGCACCACGACGTTTTTTACGGTGACCTCCACCGTGCGTAACACCAGCACGATACTTATGTACTTTTCTTCGCTTGTTTACTACCATTTTACAGCATCCTCACAATTAACTGTTCAATTGCTTCACCACGGTTGCCTAAAGCTCCACCCATGGTGAAAGGAGTTTTAATTCCCTTACGCTCAAACCCTTTTTGAGGAGGATTCAAAGTGAACCGTTTATGGTAATTCTTACCGTTAAAATCGAAAAAAGCACCCTTACGATACTTTCCTTTACGGTCAGAGGTAGGAGCTAAAAATTCTCTCCCACGAGCTTCAACAATCTTTGCAAAAAAATCGTCTGAGATTGGACCGTATGTTACAAAATCTTTTACGGCCTGTATCATACCCATATTTGCAGGAGTATCTTCAACCACTGCACAATTGTTTGCTGAACCTAAACTCAAACATTTCATTGTGTCCCTTACCTTATTACTAACTGTAGCTAATCCTCTTACTTGTACGATTGCAATTTTCATTGTGCTCCCCCTTCAACAATACCTAATGATTCAATGTGTGAAGACTGAATCTTCATCTCACTTAACTTTTGTAATGCATCCACGCAAGCCTTAATCAAATTCACTTTTGTCTTTGTTTGACCAGCTGTTTTACTCCAAACATCCTTTATTCCTGCGGCTTTAAGGATTTTAGCACATTCTCTTTCTACACAAAGACCTGTCCCTTTAGGTGCAGGCATAAGTGTAATCTCTGCAGAGCCACATTTCCCTGTGACAGCAAAAGGAATACTGTTATAATCCGCTTCACCTTCCCAAGATCCACAACCACGACGAATTTTCATAATGTTTAATTTAGCCGCACGTTGAGATTTGTCTCGTGCTGGAACAGTTTCACCACTTTTTCCAAATGCAACACCAACATAACCATTACCGTCACCAACTAATGCACAAGTTGCAAATTTGATAATGTTACCTTCACGTGTTTTCTTTTGTGTCTGCCTAAAAATACGTCTTTGACCTCCACCAAACTTACCTTTTGCTTGACCAATTAATAATAGGTCAGTTTGAAGGTTAGGTACAAGCATATCAACAACTTCTGGTTCCATGATAGTATAACCTTTCGCAAAAACTTCATCTAAGGTCTTTACTTCACCTGATTTCACTAACTTACCTAAATCAGTGCATGGCACCCAAACATCTAAAGGGTTCACTAAAGGCTCACGTGGTTTGTGTGGTCGCCGGGAACCTTTCTTTCTATCAAATTTTTGCTTCATTGTAATTTACTCCTTACTGTCTCCACATCAGCAACTATCTTTGTTGGATCAGCACCGTTCTTAATCACAATCGAAAACATCTTCTTGTAAAGATCAGCATTATCCTTCTTTAACAATTCTGCATAACTAGCAATGTGTGCACCAGTACTACGTTCCTCACTTGGAAAAATAGCTTGATCAACACGAACGTTTAAGCCAGCATCCATTGCACCTTTAACAGCAGCATAAATTAAGCTACCTTTCAAAGGTTGTAATAGACCAGTGTCAACAATACATTCTTTCACGTTTGCACGTTTACCTAAAAGGTATCCTGTAAGATATCCCGCTGGCAAATTCCGTACACTATGTTTCCAACCAAATGATGTTAACATAGAACTATCTATTGTTAACAAAACTTTGTCCCCGTCAGGATGAAATTCAACTACTTGCATAGTTATACGCTTATTACTTACGCGAACTACTATACGAGGTAAACGACTTTTCAACAATGATAATCTTTTACGATAATCTGTTTGTTGATTCCTACGACGACGGTATGATACTGCTCGAGGTTTTTTACTTACCATTTATTGTACCTTCCCCATCGAATGTTCTTCCATATACATCTTGATATGACGTTTATTACGGAAGTACCCACCCCTTGATTTATTATATAATCCTCTATACTCAGAAGGTGTTAAAACACCTTTTGAACGTAACAATTTCAAAAAATCTCGTTGTGCACGAATCTTGATCATCCATTGTTCTTTACGGCCAAGTATACTAAACGCACTACCTTTACGGCTACCACGACCACGTTGCCGACCTTTATTTTTTTGTTTCAATATTTTTCGTGCTCGACCACGGCTCTGCTCATTAGTACCTTTCTTCACAATCTTTCCTGAAGAAATTAGAGAACGCATATCACCACGAGTAATAGCTTTCTTTATCTCTGATGCATCACCCACAAATTTCACTTTGCTAGGGCTCACTTTCAAAATTTTTCCTGCTAATACTTTTTTATTATTCATTCTGGGCTACCTCTTTTTTTACAGGTTCCTTAGGCTCAGACTTCTTTGCAGGAGAACTTGCTTTAGTAGTCTTGCTAGAAGAATCTTCTGCCTTAGGCTCAGACTTCTTTGCAGGAGAACTTGCTTTAGCAGTCTTGCTAGAAGAATCTTCTGCCTTAGGCTCAGACTTCTTTGCAGGAGAACTTGCTTTAGCAGTCTTGCTAGAAGAATCTTTTGTCTTAGGCTCAGACTTCTTTGCAGGTTTTTTAGATTGTTTAACTTCAGTTTTTTGTACAATTGTTTTCCGTTTAACACGGTCGGCATGAGCCTTCTTACGATCTTTCAATAATTTTTCTGCAGCTTTCTCGATGTTAGGATCAACATTATGAACCTTAAAACCAGCTTTGATAGCCAAAGTATATAACTCCACTCGTTTACGTAAACCAACAGCTCTTGCAATGATAATTATATCAGTTTGTGCATCTAATCCACGTAAATCACCTTGACAACAAATTAAAACAGGGTATAATCCGTCTACTTGCCCACGAGACAATATGCTTTTACCATACCCTACATTAGGTAACGCCGGCCTACCTTTATGCATCTGACGTACTTTACTGTGCTTACCACGGGGCATACGCCACCGTTTCTTAATTGATTTTGTTGCGTGCGATTCTTTCTCTACAAATTTACGACTCATTGTAACCTCCGATCATCTTTACCTGTGATGTAGATTCCATCTTGGAAAATTCGTCGGTCTTTATTAGTTACACGTGTTAACTGTTCAATACGCGACGCAGTAATACCTGCTAATTCTCGTTCAATTGATTCAATTATAATATCTTTATCCTGAACTTTTACAGATACACCTACTGGAATTTCTGCAATACGAGCATTTTTTTCACCTAAAAAGTTTTTCACGGTCAAACTTTGTCCTGAGACAGAAACATTCATTGGGAAATGACTACTACATATCTTCAGGGAATATTTGAACTTGTTTTGAACACCATTCACCATATTTTTAATATGTGCTTGAAATGTACCCATTTGACATTTTTCTCGTTTAGTTGAATTTTTACAAGACAAAATTATGTCTGCACCTTCAACACCAATCGAAATTAATGAGTGATTAAATGAACGAACAGATTCGCCTTCTTTCCCTTTAACAGTGAGATCACTGCCATTCAATGAAGCAGCCACACCTTCAGGACACGAGATTTTATGTTCAATATCTTGTTTCATTTTAATAACAAAATGCGATTAAACGCCCGCCAACACCTGCCCCTTTTGCAGTAGTGTGCGTCACCATTCCTTTAGGTGTACTTACGATAATTATTCCGAAATCACGTGCAGGCAGATATCTCTTCTCCCACTTTGTGAAATTATTACATTTTGTCGGGAACCTAGGTTTAATAACATTACATCGATTTATATTTCCAATCAATGATACTTTCAATGCAGGGTTTGCATTCAATGTAACTTCTTCGATTGCACCAATGTAATGTGCATTGTGCATCAAGCCTAGTACAGACTTGATTACTGAAGATACTGGTTGAATTAGCACTTCTTTTTTTCCTACACGTTCCGCGTTAGTAATCTTTGTTAACGCTGTTGCTAATGGATCATTTAACATTCTTCAATTCCTCAACTAAATTTTTTAAAGCCCAATTTTTGAGCTACTTCTCGAAAGCTATGCCTACAAATGTTTAACCCGTATTTTCGAATTAAACCTTTGTTGTTCCCAGTGATACGACATTTAAACCGTGCACGGCCACAAGACCGTTTTTTTGGTTGATTGTGTTTAATGTACTTCTGTTTCTTAACTGGTTTCGCATCTAATTGCGTGAACATTTTTTCCCAACTGCTTGATGTCATTCTACTACTACCCCATATTTCTCTTGCATAAATCCGATTGCGTCTTCTTTGTTAACCTTGTGCCCTGCACCTACTTTTGCACGCGAGAACTTACGCCTTTGTACACGGTAACCTGGCCGAGTTAATGATACTGCCACTTCAAATCCGATTATCTTCAAATCTGGGTCGTATTCTAAACCAGGCACATCGATATATTCAGCAATACCAAATGCTAACTGGCCATCTTTAGTGAAACTTTTAGCATTTAACTTCATAGATTTCGCTTTTAGTAAACGCTGTAATAATTCATCTGCTTCCGCACCACGAATTGTGACTTTCATCCCAATAGGTAAACCAGGACGTAAACCCCACGCAGGTAACCTTTTCTTAGCGGTAGTTTTTATAGGATTTACTGAGCTTAACTTTTTAAGCAAAATTTCTGCCTTCTTCATCATACGCTCATCTTTCCCAGCACCAATGTTTAAAGTAATCTTTTCAACACCTACTTGTTTCATTGGGTTCATTGACTGCCCTCCGTAACATAAACATGTTTTAGAGTTGTCTCAATATTTTCGCCTGTACCTTTTTGATAAACTACATTTCTTCCTTCAATTTTAGTCAGGACCCCATTGTCGCCTGCATGTTTTCCTCTTAACAAAAACATGTTTGCTCCTTCAGAACAAGGTAACACTGATTCAATTGAACGAGATTCAATATTATACTTAACACTATCACCAACAGAAACTTTTACATCACTAATCAATGTTTTACCATCGAAAAGACGTAACTGGATCTTTCCACCTTTGATAACATTTTTTCCTACAACCTTTACTACTTTAATAGAGGTTGGTTCAACTTCATTAACAACTAACCTTCCTTTAGTATCTAATTCCATTCGGTAAGTGTTATCACCTAACTTCAGAATATCATAAAGTCCGTACATGTGACGTCTATCTTTAACCCGGCGACCATCAATCAAAACAACATTATTATTCAATAATTTCTGTGCTTCTGCAAGCGTACTTGTTACTTTTAATACGTCACGTAATACAACACCGATAGGGTGCCCCATATCCATACTGTGTGAGCCAGCATGAGGGCGAAGGATAAACTTGTTTGATTTACGTGGTAAGTACCAGGTTCTTGGCATAGCAATTCGTTTAAGATGATTTTTCATTTTCGTTCCTCTGTTTTAGTAATCCGTACATTGCTTGGGTTGATCGGGATTAAAACTTTATTTCCATCTTTTTTAACTCGTTCTACACCATTAACATACACTTTCTCAAGTTTCAAATTCACAGAATCAACAACACCAGTTTTACCTTTATTGTCGCCGACCATAACTTTTACAGTGTCGCCTTTCTTAACCATTAAACGTTTTGCATTCAACGATTTAGCAAGCGTCTTGCTTAATGGAGCACGGACAAACTTTTGGCGTTGGTGCAATGAAGCTGCATAACGCGCTTTTCTTTGTTTTCGTGTTTGGATTGACATACTTATACCACCATCTTTGCAATTTTGGCAACTGCAGGCCACCTTTCCACTACTTCCTTAGCAATTGGTCCTTTAATCAAAGTCCCTTTAGGATTTCCCTTCATATCTTTCAAAACAACAACTGCGTTATCTTCAAACACAACACGAGTTCCGTCAGGACGACGGTATGGACGACGTTGTCTTACAACAACTGCGGGAACCACAGTTTTACGGATATCTAACTTACCTTTTCGTACACTTGCCATTACTAAATCGCCAACACCTGCTGCAGGCATACGTCCTTTCACAGTTTTATGGCCCTTTACTGAAACAATCTTAACTATCTTCGCACCACTATTATCACAAGTGTTTACTGTTGCTTGACTGTTTAACCCACGGGTTACTTTTGCTTTTAATGCTTTCATTGTACTGCCTCAATAACGCGTAAGATAACATGATGTTTACTCTTACTAATTGGTCTTGTTTTAGCAACTAAGACCTTGTCACCAATCTGCGCATTAATACTCGCAGGATTGTGCACCCGTATACGACTACGACGTTTATCTTTTCGCTCATACTTTGGAACGTCTACCATTCGCTCCCATTCAATTGTTGCTGAACCGTGCGCATCCTTTTTTACAATCGTCCCAACGACTGTTTCTTGTTTGACATTTAATTCACCATGAAATGGATCATTTTTGTCATAACGAGAACCTGGTTGCTCAGGTGCAATAATTCCCAATATTTCCTTTTTCATTTTATCCTTTTATCCTATCTTCTGGACGACGCAAAAGTTCATCTCCGTTCACAATTGCTTCACCAATCTTTAATAATAATCCACGTTTTAACACGCGTTTTTCACCTTTTTTAGTTGACAATAACAAACTACGCAATGTCTCCTCAACAATTAATCCAGCCATCCCCTTTATAGAAGGGTTGTTGGCTTCAATCACGCTTACTGCGTGACCTAATATCTCATGAGGGTAAATGCGTAATTTCATTTTATTGTACTTCCACCATATCTTCACTAAAACCAAATTCCTTGAGTAGATCTACCACTCTACGAACATGGTTACCTTGTAATTCAACTTTACCGTTCCGGCCAGTTCCACCACAAGCAAGTTTACCTTTCAATTTTTTTGCATATTCCGTGTCTTCGCCACGTTCAAACCCACTAACCACTGTATATTTTTTTCCGAACTTTCTCGACTCAATCGTGATAACCAGTTTTTTTCCTACAGTATTTAGGTTGTCCCAAACAGATAATTCCTTTGGCAACCCTGTTAATGGATCAATATCAGTCATTGCTCACCCGCCTTCTCTCTTAATAAGGTATGGATCCGAGCAATTGTACGACGTACAACTCGGTGCCTAGAAGGGTTCTCTGCAACAGAACCGCTTGCACGTAACCCATTTAATTGAAATAATTCTTTTCGAAGAACATTCAATTTAGTGGTTAATGCATCTGATTTCATTTCTCTTAATTCTTTTACAGATTTCATTGT
>CABZYC010000010.1 GCA_902529885.1 uncultured Candidatus Woesearchaeota archaeon
TGGGTCATAATATTGATTGTTTTTATCGAACTGTACTGGGTCCGGGTACGCTTCCTTAACTACTTTAGCGATACCAACTATTCCTGGCGGTTTTGTGTTACTATGATAAAATAGCACTAAATCGCCAACCTTACATTCTCTCATAAAGTTTCGTGCTTGATAGTTACGCACGCCTTCCCAGTATACTCCACCATAGTTTTCCGTATCGATTTTAAGCTGGTCAATACTATATACTTCTGGTTCTGATTTAAACAGCCAATATTGTGTCATTTAATAATTGGTACATTTTTGATACATAAGTTTAACGGAATTTACTGACAAGACTTGCTTGGTACTGTTCAGGCGATAGGTTGAGTCTCTCAAGTAATGTATTGTGCACAAGTTCCGGGTTAACTGTTTCTGGTCCAAGATAAAGTGTATGAAAATATTCAGTGGGCATGTCTTGGATAATCCGTTTAAAGATAACGCAAGTAACAATTTCGGGGGGGTCCAATTCTTCCGCAGCACAGAAGATGTGTACTCCTTTATACTCTCTATTTTTGTTACGTTTTAATAATTGGTCAATAGTGTATGCTACCGGCCCACACCTTGAGTTTCCAATACCTGACTGTCTATCACGGTGTTCTTGGAGGTACCAATCCATTGGTTGTGATAAATGAGCAAGATATGGTGGTTTAAACATATACTTTATAATGGCTTATTTTTTAAAATGATTATTGGCCTTTTTTCATTATGTTTAAGAATACAGTTCATTTTGTAGTTTTATGGAAGAGAAGGTATTCAAAGGTTTTGTCTTACGTATTCCTGGGGTGGCTCGTGCTACTATTGTTTTAGTAGAAAACGAGTTGCACGATAAACCTTACGCATTATTAGAAGACGTGTTTGTTGAAGAAGAGTATCGTGGTCAAGGGAACGGCCGGAAAATAAGTCAAATGGCTATTGATAAGGCGAAGGAATTAGGGTGTTATAAGATAGTGTGCACATCACGGTACGGTCGTGATTATGTTCATGGTTTATATGAAAGTCTTGGCATGAAAAAGCATGGGTACTCTTTTCGTTTAGATTTTCATTAATTTTTTATAGTTTTAATTAAATATACTATAACCAACATCTTTTTATTATATTGTGCTGTTGATTTATGTATGAATGAGATTATTGGTTATCTAAGTGTTATTATTACACTTATTGCGTTCGGACTATACTTTCGTAGTATACATCGTAAAGAAACTTCACCGCACGTTTTCACATGGTTTTTATGGTCAATACTTAGTAGTATAGCTTTATACATACAAATGGTTGGTGGTGCAGGTCCTGGATTATGGGTGACTGCAATGACTGCTTTTTGTTCAACTGTAATTTGTGTGTGGGCAATGTATAAAACTGCAATCCGTTTTGACTTAATGGATAACCTTTCCTTGGGTGCAGGCTTATTAATGCTAGTGTTATGGAGTATTTTGGATAATGCTTATGCTATTTTGGTAGCAGTAATTTTGATTGAGTTTGCAGCATTTTTGCCTACTGTTAGAAAATTAAGATTGTTCCCTTCAAGTGAACCAAGGTCTGTATACCTACTTGTTTCTCTCCAGTTCGCGTTAGCTATTATTGCAATGGACCAGTATAACATTCTTACCACTGCATATCCTGTAATGCTAGTTATAATGAACCTTTTTGTAGCGAGTTTAATTAAGAACTCCAATACTACGTAATCGGTCTTCAAGAAAGGTTTTAGCAGTAACATTTTCGTCTAACAAAAATGTTGGTTCAGGATGAACAAAAAAGGGCATACTGTACCGTTCACCAGATGTTTTTCTAATAACTCTGTGCGTTGTACTTTGGTATATTCCTTTGGAATAGAGTTTTAACATGTCTCCTGAATCAACAATCACTTCTCCTTTATACATTAATGGTGCATCGTGCCATGTACCTTGGTTATCTTGTATTTGTAATCCTGGCTGTGGGCTGTATGGTAAGATGGTTAATAAGTTAATATCTTCGTGCTCAGCAGACAATATTTCTTGGTTTGATTCTGGGTAATGAATATAACGAAGAAGATGTTCTCCATTCCTCCATGCCCATCCAAAAGCGTGCTGGTGCCCTTTAAGGTCGTCACTAACGTATCCTAACAACCTGTGTGATAACCTTTGGTTTTGGTCCATTAACCTTCGTGCATTTTGTTCAAACATAGAATTTGGGAAAATGTTACAACCATAACTTTGACTGTGCATATTTCCAATACTGTAAAATTCTTTTGGGTCAGGCACGTTTGCTGTAATTGCTTGTTCAATACCGTAACTTGCATACCCTCTTTGCCTTCCAATATGTGGTTTTTCATAATGTATTTTCTGAGTTAAGGGTAGTGAAAAAAAATGTTTCATATCATCATAGGCTTGTTTATGAAGTTCGTATGGAATGTTTGTGTTACTTAATATACAAAATCCTGTCTGTTTAAGTGCGTCAGTAAACCTTCTTTGTACAACACTTTCTGGGTCTTTAAGGTTTACTCGTGGAATCATACTTATCACCTAAAATTAATTATTTATAATGTTTACTGGACAAAAGGACACGTGTTCTTTGCCTTTTTAAATAATTAAAACAGTTATTTAAACATGACTTTCACTCATGTACCTGGCGTAGGCGAAAAAAATAGTCAGAAACTCCTGTCTCAGATAAATGATTATTCTGACTTTCATACACGGATGCAACAATGTTATTTTAGGGAATTGAACATGCTTGATGTTGAGACTAAAGTTTCTGCAAACATAATTCAGTATTATACTGCTAAAAAATATAATTTTGAGTATGTAGACTGTATTAAAAGTCAAGGTATTCAACGTATTCTTAACATCATTTTGAATAGTGTAAAACAACATTTCACTTTGAAACGTAACCATCGTCAGCTTGCAGCTTGGTACCCAACAACAAATCTTTCTGAGATACATCGTAGACAACAGTTCATTGAAGGTAGCAAAAATTTTTCAGGGCGTTTTACTTTAGAACAGAAGAAACAGATTCGTTCTTTATTAAAACTTTCAAATATTAAAACTGTTGCACAAGAACATGTTTTAGTACTGTGTGACGAGGACCAAGTTTATAGTGCTTTAAAAAAAGAATGTCCGTCTTGGATACAGGTTGTGCAGTTGCACAGTATGAACGAGATTGAAGGGTATCTTACAGAAGACTTTATTCGTTACGCTTACACTTCTGAAAGCAAGTTTGTATCACGTTTTGAGAGTATAGAAAATATTGAGGTTATACCTTACACTTCTATTTTTGATGTTGTACCTGAAGTGTTAGTTCACCGGTTTCGTGTAGAACGAATTTTTATTGAAACTGTGCTTGAACTTTCTTCTGAGTTTGGTGTTCACATGTCAAACTTGAATATTGAACTGTTACAAAGTATCCTTGACACTCTTGACGAGAACATGGGTGTGGACACCTTTATTGACCGTCTGACCGTCCAACATTTTTGTGATAAGGCTGAGAGGATGGTTGAATCAAAACTTAGTGCAATGCAAGTTAGTGGGGGTGAACTATTGCGTATGCTCCGTACAGAGGTAAGCCAGCATACTGTGTTACAAGATGTAATTCGGTTAGTTAAAGAAAAACTTTCTTGCAACCCTATTGACCGCGACTTGTTATTGTACCTTGACTTTTCTGGTGTGTTACCTATTATTGATGAAGAACGTATTAAATCTATGGAACGTGAACATTCGTTAAATCGTGAACGTCGAACATATTTACACGCAAAACGTTTTGTGAACGATTTTTCTGGTCACAGCACTATGCTTGACATTTGTAAAGATATTTTGGATAATGTTGACCTTTTACTTGGGTTTGGCGACGCGTTTGAGACTTGTAGTGCACCTAAGGTGGGCTCACCTTTTATTGAACTTCGTGGAGTAAAATCGAGGGAATTATCTTATTCTGGCGTGGACGTACAACCTATAACTTATAGTTTGACTTCGGCAGAGACCATGGTTACTGGAGCGAACAGTGGTGGTAAAACTAGTTTATTACATTTACTCGGTGAAACGGTTTTACTTGGGATGATGGGGATGCACGTAATGGGGAACGCTTATGTTCCGTTGTATGAAGAGCTTCATTTTTTTAAGAAGAGTAATGGGACTGTTGGGAGTGGTGCGTTCGAGACAACGCTTCATAGTTTAAGCGCTATAATGCAAAGTGAACGGAAAGGTTTAGTTTTAATTGACGAAATTGAAAGTATTACTGAGCCAGGTGCAGCCGCGAACCTTATTGCTGGCACATTAGATTATTTACGTGATCGTAACAAAGATGTTGTGTTAGTAACACATCTTGGCAGTGTTCTTTCTGATTTATGTTCTTATGCTCGTATTGATGGTATTGAAGCGAGTCATTTAGATAATGATTTTAATTTAGTCGTTGACCGTAACCCTAAGGTGAACTATCTTGCAAAGAGTACACCTCAATTAATCATTGAAAAACTTAGTAAAAAAGATGAGTCTAATAAATATTTCAAATTTTTATATGACTGTTTAAGTTAATTTTTTATACTATAATTTTACTAAACTTATATGGTTCGTTTATTTTTATTATTATTATTATTATTGGTGGGGTGTGCCACTGAGACAGTGTATGTAATGTACGATAAAACTTGTGATGTTGAAGGTACTATTATCAAAGAGACTCCTCGTTTTAATATTGTAGAAGTATCAGATTTTGATCCGAACGATCCTTGTGTGTTTAATCAAGTTAGTAAAGGTGATTTAACAAAAGGTGTTCCTAGTGAACCAAATTTTAAAGAGGAAATACGAAAACAAAAGTTGAACCGTGGTCTTGAAAAGAAAGATGTTAGTGACGATGTAGTAGATGTTTTACGTAACAAACATTTAGACATTGAATATCCCTTCACATTATATGTTACGCCTGATAATGTTGTAATACAAGATTTGGCTGCAGGTAAAAATTTGCAACAATTGTATGCTGAATCACAAAGATGGGTTTGGATTTCTGAAGAAGATTTGAACGGTGTTGCTGAACACTGGTTTTTACCTGAAGACTTCATTTTAAATACACCATCAATGAGTACCAATCCAACTGGTACTATTGCGAGTGATTGTAGTGAACAGGCAAACACGTTAGCAAGTTTATTGATAGCTTCAGGTGAAAGTCCTGACAATGTACGTGTTGTACTTGGCCTAGTTGACTTTGATGGTACACAAGGTGGTCATGCATACGTTGAAGTATTTCGTAACGGTCGTTGGCTAGCATTAGATCCTACTGCTGGCGATTATGTTGAGAACGGCGAATATATTCAATTAACAAGTTATATTCGTTGGAACTATTTCTTGTTTGAAGATTACCCAATTGTAGAACGTTGGTATTATTACAACAATGTATACTTTTACGATGTGCAAAGTCGTACTGGTAATGCTCCTGAAAGTTGGAAATCTGTAGATAGTCGTAATAATAATAGGCCTTCTGGTCCATCTCAAGGGTTACCTCCACGATGAATAAACAGTTAGGATACATCTATGGTTTATCAGCTTTCATTGTTTTCCAAGTATTGTAATTGTTTTGTTAGGTGTGGGCAGTATAAGTTTTGTTGCTGACCTTGCAAACTTGTTTTATGGTTAATATAAATGGGCTTTTAGGTTCATTGGTTTTTGTGCATGGTGTTTAGGCATGTTTTTTTATTTTCGGTACACTGAAAAGATTTGTTCGATTAATGAAGCAAGAAAACAATGGGTAAAGGTCCGTAATATTATTGTGATAAGTTTTTCTTTGTTTGTTGTTTGTTATTTGATCTGGTTATATGTTGTGCTTGAGCTTATTGGATTAGTATTAGGTATCTGGTAACCATTTTTTTTATTAGATTATTACTATATGGCAAATAAATCGCTAGAAAATAAACAATTCTCCTTCTCCTTCCTTCTAAATAAATCTAAAACGGTGTCAATTTGCGTATTATAGATACTATTTTCAAGTATATAAATCTTAGTGTAGAGTACCCTGCTCACGCAGACTACTCTACACTTTCACAAGAATTAGTATAACATTTTACAAATAATTAAGATGGCCCTACAATCCATTCTTATTTTTTTAACATAATTTAATATACTGTTAATTAATTTTTTTACATTATGTCTTCTTATTATGTTTATGCTTACACTTTTTTACGTGGTTTTACGTTTATATTACCTGTACTTGCTTTATATTTACAGAATCAACTTAACAACCTATTTTATGTTAGCATAGTTTTATGTGTTATGGCATTGAGTACGACCCTTTTTGAAGTGCCTGGTGGTTGGTTCGCGGACACTTATGGTCGTGTGCATTCATTACAGTTATCCAGTATAACCATGTTTTTTGCATTGATAAGCTTGTTTCAAGGTACATTCATCTTTTTGTTAGGGTACGCAATTTTGCGTGGTCTTGCTGACAGTTTAGCGAGCGGTAGCGATATTGCTTTACTATATGATAACGTGAAAGCTTCAGATATTGCACAAAGTGAATCACACCGTGCAGAGTTAGGTAAGGTAATTAGTTTAAATTCTAGTATGTGGCCATTAGGTGCTGGGATTGGTTCTTTTATTGGTGGTATTTTAATGTTAAGATCATATGAATTACCTATTCTTTTTTCTTTGGTACCTGTCTGTTTTGGTTTACTTCTAACATTTTGGATAAAAGAATCTGTGTATAAAGGCAGTACACACATTAAAATTAATTTTAGTTTAATGAAACCAATTCTATTACTTGTAATTGCTAGTACAATATATTATAGTTTAGATGTAGTTGCACACCAATGGAAATCCTTATACTTTGAAGCACAACTTGTCCCTTTATACTTGTTTGGCACCATCTTCATGATGACCTTCATTCTAAGCAGCCTTGGGAGCTACTTGAGCCATTTTATGCGTAACAAGTACACTTTACCTATTGCAGCATTATGTTCTGTTATATTGCTTTATTGTAGCACACTTGCAGTTGGTGTGTTAAGTGCAGTACTACTCACTTTATGCAGTTTTTGTTATGGTGTCCAAGTCCCAAAATTAATGGAATTGTACAATGAACATTTTTCAAGTTCGAAACGTGCAACTTTAATTAGTGTTACCAATTTGTTAAATCGTCTTGGTCTATTTGTTGGGATGCTTGTGTTAGGTTACACATCCAAATTTTGGTCCATAATTTTTATATACAAACTGATTGGTACAGTTTGTGGGGTTGTTCCTTTATTGTATTTTATATTTATACAAACCCGAACTCATTCATAAACTTTTTTAGTTTTTACTTTATATTACTAGTTAAATAATTCATTAAATTTATTAAGCCAAGATGGATAGTTGTTTGTATGAAATTTCGAATAATTTTCTTATTTTTTTTGTTCGCATGTGCTCCTGGTAAACCTATTGAAATATCTGATACGGTGTATGTTACCTACGGTGGTCACATTGAGGATCTGGACATTTATTGGAAAGATTGTGCATATTATGAAGAACGTCGTAATAAATTATTGGACGTTGCGGATCTCGTACAACGTTATGGGGTAACATTTAATCTGCAAGTTGAATACGATTTCCTTCGCGGCGTGATTGAATGTGAAACAGAAAAAATGCAAATGAACACCAATGGTGAAAACATTTTGCATTACTTAGCAACCCGATACAGTTTTGAGATTGACGTACATCAAGAAGGTGCATGGGACTGGGAACCTCACAGTATGGACAATTGGGCCGACGCCCATTATTTAGGTACACAGGTTACTCCTTTAATTTCTGATGTAACGGGTTTAGTATGGAACTATCCCAACCAATTCATACAATTGAACGCGGGACAACAAGGTAGGTTACATTCAGGGTATACTTGGTCTCCAATGATTATTGGTTCCGCTGTAGGATACAATCATCATTTGAAAGATTTTAGTGATGATGATGTTAGTAGCGGTATATGGAAACCAAAAGGCACGAACGAAGAATTCTTTATTCACGATGATAGTATGCGTATGGTGTACACTGGTAGCGGCGTGCATGGAAACTGGGGCGGGATAAAAGATTGTGAGTTTGCTTCCCCTATTAATTATATTGAAGTGTTACAGCAGTATCAAAGAGAAGGAAAGATTGACTCATCGCTTATGTGGACATCAAACATCTACATCCCTGAAAAGGTCATGTTTGAAAACCTTGAACAATTTGAAGAAATATTAATAGAAGGTGAATCTCTAGACATAGAATATGTTACTTATTCAGAGTTAGTGGGTATTTGGATGAATAAGTATCAATCTCAACCTTCACAATTGTTGTTGGGTGATATTGATCCAAATGATTACACTTGTTAACTTTCAAGGTAATATCTAATTCAACACCAGTAAATTAACCAATTAATAAGATATTGCATGTCCCCACTTATCATAGCTATGGAGTGTGAATATATTTCCTTCTCCATCATCAATTATGGCTCCTTCTAAAAAAGTTTCACGCAGTTTTGTACCATATAAGTCAGCACCAATCAAATTAGCATCATATAAATTTACATAAGATAGGTCAGCATGAGTTAAATCAGCACCAGATAAATCAACACCAGTTAAATTTGTTCGAGGTGCCTTCCAATCCCTGCTGCGTTCGTGATAGTTTGTTTCATAAGCAAAACGGAGATTCATAGGGTCCATGTTCAGAGAGCTATAAAAATGGTCCAAACTCTTATATCCATTATCAAAATGTCGTGATGTAGTCATACAAGATAAGTCTGCATAAGATAGATCCGTGTCACGTAAGATAGCTCCTTCTAATTGTGAATGAGATAAGATTGCATGACGTAAACGAGCACCTGTTAAATTAGCACCGCGTAGATCACTATTACATAAATTAGTATAACATAAGTTGGAACCTTGTATGTCTGAATCAGATAAATCAACATTCATTAATTGTGCTCTATTTAAGTCAGCATAAAATAGATTTACATCATTTAAAGAAGAGCCATTTAAATTAATGTAACTTAAATCCGTATGGCTTAAATCCGCGGTTGTTAAATCTATTCCTTGAAAAGTTTTATCTTCTAATCGTTTTTTAGTCCAATGTTGTCTCATGTTATATACTCCTTGGTAATTTAATATTTAACTTCATATCAGGATTTAACTGATAGTCATTAGATATATGGTTATTATTATTGTCATATAATTCGATATCAATTTTAAAATCGACCACATCTTGGTTATCAACATGGTTGTTTAGCATTTCGAAATATATACAATCTTTAATCTGATTTGTGATTGATGGAAGGTTATCTCCTTCTTTTACAATATAATCTGGTACATTTCTACCACGAAAATGAAAATCATGTTGGTCTCCTTCATATGTTGATAAATCAATATAGTGCGGTATAGATAGTGGGCGGTCTAAACCATATGTAATACATTGCCCAAGTGCAATATTTGCTTCATGGTGTAAATTACCTTCTTTTAAATTCTGATTGATTTCTGTTTGATATTGCTCTTCAAACTTAATCATTCTATCACAACCATGAATTAAACCAATACCAATAATACCTCCAAGTGTTAATCTTTCAAATAATGTGATACTTTTTCCCATTTTTTATCCTTTAAACACAGGTTTTATCGATATTATCGGCGCTGTTTCCCCTGAAAAACTTATATGTTTAAGATTGGTTTTTTTTTATAAATGTTATCACCCAATTATAGTAAAATGGTTAAATCTATCATTTAAACAGAAAGCAAAATTAATTAGTTTTTTATATGGAGATCAAACATCTTACGTCCCTCAAGTCAGTCTACAGTGGAAATTATTAAATGGTACATATGTACTATTACTGATATGAGGTGGTTTTTTTTACTATTATTATTATTATTATTATTGGGTTGCGCAACTGTTGAATTAACAGATGTAAATAATTGTATTGGAACATTGGCGCATCACAGTTCAGAATACAATGCTATTGCTGAATCAGGCATTGTTTGGGCTAGGCCACACCCCGGTCCGTTCAGTTGGGGGTACACTGAAACTAGTTTAGGTGAATATGATTGGTCAGAAACTGATAAGTGGGTAAAATCTGCGCAGAGGCATGGTGTGCACACTTTGGCCACAGTGTTTCCTTACGCTGACTGGGATCTGTGTAGGCTTGGCTGCGAAGTTTCTAGTACTGACCACTTTGCACGTGGCCGTAATCAGATTCCATCTAATAGGTGTATGCCATGCGATATTAATGCATATGCAACTTGGTTAAGTAATTTAGTGGAACGTTATGATGGGGACGGTGTGGATGATATGCCTGGATTAATTATACCTATTGGTCATTACGAAATTTTGAACGAACCAGAGCTCAACGGCCCTGAATTAACATTTTTTATTGGAACGCCAGGAGAGTATGCTATAATACTAAATGCGTCTTATAGTGCTGTTAAAACGGCTTGTACGGATTGTTATGTTTTACATGCTGGTGCTGCAGGGAGCGCTAATACTATTAGTTATTGGGATGAAGTTTTTAGTTACAATGTTTCTTTTGATATTAGTAACATTCATTATATTGGTATGTGGGATAAACAAAGCTTGAACACTAATGATTGGAATTTATTATTACAAAAGTATGGTATTGATTCGCCAATATGGGTTACTGAAGCTGAAATAACTGGGCAAGAGTATAACCTTATAAAAAATAATTTAGTGAACACGGAACGTACTTTTTTAGTGTGGTATGATGGGAGTGGAGGTTTTAGTTGTTAATCAGTTATTTTGAAGAGTTTCCAACGAAGCGTAATCTATCTAAATTGGGTGGTGTGGGCAACTGTAATCTTTTTGTAGCAACAAAATCTAATGGTGAACTTCAACGTATCAAAAAAAATTGTAGTGAATATCCAGTTACAGTGGTTAATTGGCCAACTCTATCAAAGAAGAAGGGATATTGGTTTAGTCCTTTTATGGATTCGTCTGTGTTACAACAAGCATTATATAAAATGGATACGGATACAATGTTAGATTTAGAATTTCCTTACTATCGACGGCATATTTTGAAATATTTATTTTTATTTTCTAAAAATAAAAGGTTGATACAAAAAACAATTAACAAATACAATCTGTATTTCGCGGTGTATGGCCATATACCTTTGTGGTTATTACGCTCATTAGGTTTAATGTATAAAGGTAATGCTATTGTCATGTGTTACCGTAGCCGAATGCCTTTATTTGGCAGAATTTGGTTCAAACATAAAGTTCGTCAAGCAGCCAAACTAGGTTTGCGTGTTGGTATAGGTTTAATTGCCCCTGGAGTACACGGTAACGAACGAACGTATTCTAAACAAGAGTTGGAGTGGGATTTAGATTTTTGCCGTGAGAATGGTATTAAAGAAGTTGTAGTGTTTCGTTTAGGTGGTATTTAATATTTATAATAAACCTTATCTATTTAAATAAGGAATTATAAATATTTTTCATCATCCCCACACAATATCCCATCCCTGCAGCATATGCTGACGGGTGACCTATTGCCTGGATTAAATTTTGTGTTTGTTCATAATCATGTGTAAAAAGGTAGGAAACTAATCCTGCTGTACTACCGATTAATAAGCCTAATTCTGTGTATTTTTCCCTTTCTAATCTATGGTCATCTGTTCTATATTCATTTAATATTTTATCTAATTTTTTCATGTTGTTTCACCTTTTTTCATTGAATGATATAGTGCTTTCCTTCTCCATCGTCAATGATAGCATCAGTTAAGTCCACATCATCCAAATAAGCACCTTGTAAATTAGCCTCGCGTAGATCTGCACCCCGTAAATTAGCTTCCCTTAAATTAGAATAAGATAAATCGGCACCAGTTAAATCAGATTCAAGAAGTTTTGATCCTGAAAGATTGGCACCAGATAAACGTGCATAAGATAAATCGGCAAAACTAATGTCGCTATTTGAGAGATCCATTAGTCCATCTGGTGTTGGCCCTAATCCATTATTTGAAGTTCCAGTAGTACTATCTTTATTTAAGTATGAAAGTATTGCATATTGTAGATTAACATTACTTAGTTTAGCGCCCGCTAAATGAGCTTTCCTTAAATCAGCCATTTCTAGATTAGAACCAGATAAATCGGCCCAAATTAAATTAGCATAAGATAAGTCTGTATTAGTTAAATGTGAACAACGTAAATCGGCACCACGTAGGTTTGTGTTTATTAATTTGGCATTAGATAAATTAGCATTAGATAAATTAGACCCGCGTAGGTTTGTATCAGTTAATATTGTATTAATTAAACTAGATTTACTTAAATTACTGTAACGTAGATCAGCATTAGCTAAGTAAACATTATTTAAATTAGCATTACGTAAATCAGCACCAAGACCTATCATATAGGTCATTCCATTAAAATTATATTCTTCCATTTTTGATGTTTTTATGCCTATTGCAAAGGTTGTTTTCACCCAACCAAATAGAGGTTTTTTTGTAAGACAAAGGCTGTTTTCCCCAAACCTAAATAATTAAAATCAAAAATACTTTAAAAAGTTTATCACTTGAAAATGGTGAAAAGGATAACCTTGAACGTATAATTTATAAATCTTTAAATTTATGATTTATTATGAAATTATTGGGATTTTTTTTAATAATATTTTTAATTTCTTGTACATCTTCTTTTGACTATTGCGATTTAGATAAAGATGGTACAATTCAAGTGTATGAGCAAAAGTTATGTTCAATGGAAAAAAATGAATCGGTCTTAACAGTTAGTGACCAGGTCATTGCGCATATTGGCGTTCATTTAGAGACCCAATCTCCAACAAATGATTTATCATATCAAGAAGAATATTGGCCATATCTCGTTGATTTAGTTAATTTAACAGATAGTTATGGGTATTCTTTAACTCTTAAGATGACACCTCAGTGGGCACAGTATATTGGTATGGATATTGGTCGTACAAATCTTGTCTTATCTTGGATTAATTCTCATGAACTTGCAATACACCACCATGGTTTTTCACATGCTGGGTGGGATGGGTACACTGATGGCAATTTTACAGGCAACCCTGCATATGACCATCTATTAATAGGCAACATTGACGAGATGTTTTCATATTATGATTGGTATGACAATTGGTTAGTTTACAGTGGTACTGATGAAGACACGGACATTCCTCCAGGCGTATTATATGAAACACAAGGTTATCCTGCAAAGAGTTGTTGTTTATTATCTAATATTACTGTGAATGAATTAGGATTAAAAGAGTTAATGAAACAAGGTTTTGTAACTGGTAAAGGTGGTGATGCATCATTGAATGATGTACGCCAGGCAATTTTAAATCATGGGGGACAATATCTTGGGGTAACTTTAACAGACATTGGGTATAGTGAAAATAAAGGGGAAGTGGTTAAATTGTTTGATCTTTTAGCACAACACAATGTTTCTGTTTTAACAGTTTCAAAGATCATGGGCCTTAACTAAGTACATATAAATTCCCTTCCCCATCGTCAATTGTTGCGCCATTAAGTATTGTCCCAGTTAGATTTGTACCTAAAATATTTACATTAATAAGTGAAGTATTTGACAAATCAGAATGAGATAGGTTTGCATTTTCTAAATTAGTATTATTAAGTTTAGATCCATTGAGTTTTGTTCTAGTGATCGATGCGCTATTTAAATTAGCATATTGTAGTTTTGTATTTTCCATATGTCCCTTGTCTATTTCAACTGCAACCATATCTGCATATCTTAAATCGCAATTAAATGTGTTAACTCCATTCATTGATGCTTTTGTAAGGTTTGTTTTAAGAATGTAAGAATAACTTAAATTTGTATAGTCTAAATCACACCTAGATAGGTCTGAATGATCTAAGGTTGCATTAGAAAGATCTACGCCGCTTAAATTTGAATTGTTCAAAGTAATTCCTGTACCAGAAATTCCTTTAAGGTTAGAATTTTCTAAATTTGTATGGGGCATATATGCTTGGTACATTATGCAAGAAAACATATTTACTGAATCCATTACTGATCCACTTAAATTAACTTCTGTTAAATCAGAAAATCTTAAATCTGCTCCTGAAATTTCGGCATTTACCATTGAGCTATTTTTGAGTATTGTACCCACCATATCACAATCAACAAATTTGACACTATTTGCCAATATTCCAGTTAAATTTGACATTGAAAGATCAGCACCAGTAAAATCAGTATTACATAAATTTGCATGAGCTAAATATGTGTTATCTAGGTCTGCATTATTCAATTTTGCATTTGATAAATTGCTTTTGTACAAAAAACAATTAATTAAACTACTACCAATTAAATTAGCACCTGAAAAATTACTTTTATAAAGGTTTAAATTGTATAATTGGATATTTTGTAGATTTAACCCTTTACAATTAATTTTTTTATTTGACCTAATTGCCTCTTTAATAATGTGGGAGTTGTCAGTTTTTCTAGAGTAGTTGAATAATGTATCAACTAAAGATTTTTTAATTTTTATTAGTACCATTATAGTTTCCTATAACAGTTTTTATGAATAAACAAAGGTTGTTGTCTGTTGACCTAAGAGTAATTATGGGTTACTCAAAACCTATTGTTTTTTAATTAAGGTTTATTTATAAACTTAATTACCTAAAAGTGGTTATTTCTAATTCAATAAAAGTGAATCCACATCACATTTATGGGGCACATATGATCGCCAGGCCTTCTTTGGGTATTGAGATTTATTATTTCATATACAATACACAAGCACTTATTTGAGTCTCTAAAGAACCAATATTGTGTGGGTTTGGAATTGTACTGTATTCTACACAAGTTTGCCTATTATACCCATTAGATTCAAGTGCTTTATGAGATCTTAGATCAAATTCAAATAATAATGTATGATCTGCATTAATATTGGTACTTATGTCCCGTACTAATGTTGATTGATACTCGGCGACTTTATCTTTACACTGTACACGCATAGGTAGTGATCGTTTTGGGATCAATGAATTTTCCTTAATGACATAGCAATTTGCAGGCACTTCTGTGTGATTAATAATATGTCTTATAATATTGTCTCCTATTGATATGTCTGCCCCAGGAAGTTTATCTTTTGTGACGTCTAGTTGATACGATTTTACATCTGCTTTGTCTGCTGCATAAGTATCAATGTCTACAACGCTTATGGTGCCATTAAATGGCTGTACAAGCTGTTTCATAAGGTATATAGCATATGGGGTGTAGGCACCAAGCAATTGTATGGTAGGTTTAGTAATATTAATCTCATTCAACATTTCAATAATTGTTGGTCCGCATCGTCCGTAATAGGCTGTTTGATTGGGCTTACCAATACTATTGTACAGCACATTGTTTGTTCGTAATGCAATAAGTCTTGACATTGTATTCGCGCTATTTTCTGAGTCTAATTGTGAAATCTCATCACAGATTGATGACAGGTGGTCTAAAACTTGTTCTTGACTCTGAGGTGATATGTCTGGCTGGAAATTAAAAGTCATGGTAGTATCATATACAATGCCATCGATAGACAATCGTTTTGTAAAATTTCTCCATTGCATTAAATCACGATTCAATATGTCAGTAAATGTACTTGTGCCCATATCTTTCATAACTGTAGTTGGACATTTCAGTAATGTGTTAAGTTGATTAATTATTTTATTATTCATGGTTTTGTATTTATTGCCTCTTGTCTATGCAAATTGAATATATTTGTATATTGTACATAATTTATAAATTTAACTACTTTAAAGTGGTGATTTAATTTAGTAATTATGGCTTTACCTTAGTTAACATAAGGCCACGTATTTTTTAATTATATATAAGTATTTATCAAACCCAATCATCTAAAACATTTAATCGTTTATTATATTTTTATATCGCATAAAACAAGTATTTTTCCCCAAATAAGTCAACTTGAAGATCAAAGAAATTTGTCAAAATATAATTTCATACTTTGCTTATTTCTTTCGGTTCGCGCACCCCATTTTGTTTAGAAAGAAAACATTTATTTACAATAGTGCAACAAATTATATCTTCGCCAAAAACACCTTATTAGTCGCATAATATGCATTATGCGTACGTTTTAATTAGTTATTTAGGGCACAATAATAATTGGTGTGGTCGTGCCAACGCTTACAATTATGTGTCGTCTTTGATGCAAAAATGATTAAATTTTATTTTTAATAAAAGATCAAAAGTTTTATCTTACTTGAAATAAAACTTAATGTAGTTTATTAAAAATATAATGTGTGTTAATTTAACATCTAATTACTGGCAAGTGTCACTATCTAGTAGTAAGTTTTTTAAAGTATATTTGATTTTAATTAGTTAGGTTTGGGGAAAACAGCCTTTATGTTACATAAAAACCTCATGGTTCATCGGTGAATAGAGCCATTGCATATTTTCTGCATAAAAACATCGTACCTATAACAAAAGGTATGATGAAATGAAAGAAATTGAATATAAAGGAGTGACCTATAAAATAGGTCCAGGTTGTGATCTAAGAGGCGTTGATTTACGTTGTGCTGACTTATCTGGCGCTGATTTACATTGTTCATATTTAACTAATATAGACTTATCTTATGCTAATTTATCTGGTGCTGATTTACGTGCTACTATTTTAAGTAATACCATTTTGTCTGGTGCTAATTTATCTGGTGCTGATTTAACCAATAGTAATTTGTTTGGTACTACCCTATGTAATTCATATCTCCATGGTGCCAACTTACAACGAGCAATATTAAGCTCTGTTGATTTAACTGGCGCTAATCTATATGGCGCTAATTTATCTGGTGCCAGGTTTAATTATAGTTTATTATCTAATGTTAATTTAACTGGTGCTGATTTATCCTATGCTAATTTATGTGATACTACTACTTTGGAAAGTGTCATTATTGATGACGGAGAAGGAAATCAATTTGTGTTAAATAAACCTAAATTACCATTAGGAAAATATACTCGATCCAATTTAAATGAGAAATATGGTTGGTCTCAAGATGAATTTAAAAAATCATTACAAACTAGTCAGGGTAGTCAAGTAGAAAGAAATTATCATAAAAACCTGTCCACTATTGACATTAGTAAGTTTCTTAGTCCCTTGGATAAATATTTGATTAATATTTTGTTTTTAAAGAGAGATGAATAATTAGGAATTCGTCCATATGGCCAATATTTTTAAATCAAGAGATGAATTTAAAAAATCATTACAAGCTGGTTGGTATAATCAAGTAGAAAGAAATTATCATAAAAACCTGTCCATCATTGAATTATTTAATAATTCTAAGAAAACCTTAACAATCCCTTTTAATTTTAAAAAACCATATCAAATAAAATTTGAACTTCCCTACAATCATAAAAATAATTTATCTAACTTACAAAATCAACTTAATGAAAGAATTAAACATTTTAGGTATGGCTATAGTAGAAGGGACAATGTGTTTTATCACGATATTGATTTTTTTCCAACTGTAACCTCAAATTTATATACCAAGGAGCATCAAAAAGTAAGATTAGGTCTTTTTCCACCTTTTTTTATGTATAAACTAGAAGAGATGGATTTTTCTTATACATATCTCGGAGGTAGATATTTAGTCAATCTTAATTTACCTAATGCCAATCTATCGTTTTGTGATTTATATGAAAGTGTACTGAGTGGATCTAATTTACCTAATGCTAATCTAATTGGGGCTAATCTTGATGGGACAGATATTATAAAATCAAATCTAAGAAATGCAAGATTTTTCTTATCTACATTATACCGGGCCAAATTAGACCAGGCAGATTTATCTTATTCGAATTTACCAAAGGTTAATTTATCTTATTCTAGAATAATTAAATCAAAATTAAAAAAATCAAACATGGTCCAAGTTGATTTAAAAGATAGTCAAATTCAAAGATCAGATTTATCTGGTGTTGACTTACGCAAGGGCAATTTAATGTCTGCTAGTTTAACTGACAGCAACTTATTTGATGCTGATCTACGTGGTGCTGACCTACGCAGCACCATTTTATCTAATTGTGATTTATCTTGTGCTGACTTACGTGGAGCCGACCTACGTGAAGCTAATTTAACCAATAGTAATTTGTTTGGTACTGATCTACGCGGTGCTAACCTATATAGGGCTAATTTAACTAATGCAAATTTAGAGAGCATAATTGTTGACAGTGAAGAAGGAAATAACTATGTGTTAATTTAATCTCAAATTAAATTTAAAAATAACATACATCTTTTACAATACCTAAATTTTTAGCAAGTGATTTTACAAGTCTTTTGCCATCTTGTTTGTCAACAAAAACACTGTGTGTTGTGTCTCCTTTAAATGCTGTGCGGTATACCGTACGTATCCTCTCATCCCGTAAAGTGTCTGTCATTATTTCTGTTGCATGAAGGCCACCATTAAGCCGTGTGGCAAGATCCATGCCATCACCAACAAGTGCAACACGCACTAATTCACCAGACGTTTCAACACAATGGTCTTTGTAAAGGTCATGTAACAGTTGCCCAAACTGAGAGTGGTTAGAGTTTACAATGTGTGCACGCTTATCAGTACCATCCGCTAAAAAATCGATGCTCACACCATTTTTACCAAAAAGAGATTCAACTGCTGCCCCTGAACCAGGCCTATCGCTTATCCCGCGAACTAATACGCTGGTAAGGCCAGGGACATAAGCAATGGCTTTTACACCATAATTGTCTGTGTACGGCCGACCCCCAATAATTGTACCTGGTAAATCAGGTTGTATACTACTCTTAATCTTCAACCGTGTGTCTGTATTACGTACAGGGGCAAGCGCAACTTGTTGAATGATGCCTGCGCCCCACCCACTGTAAAAGTGTGCTTCAGCATGCGTTAATTCGCGCAAGGGAGATAATCCGTCAATAATGTCTGGGTGGATAGGTAAAATTCCTGGGCGGTCACTATAAATGATGACTTCATCCAGGCCAAGTGCTGCACCCCAGTATGTAGCTGTAGCATCGCTTGACCCGCGTTCTAGTGTTACAGGGCCAGAACCAATAAAGCCAGGTACAATGGTAATACCACCTTTATACTGTTTTGAAATATTGTTGATACAGTGTAATGAAGCTTGTTGGTTTATTGGAACATTGATAGTGCCATGTTGATTATGACCAACAAGACCGTATGGGTGACACACTAAATTCCAATTAGAATGAGGATATTTCATTTTACCTAATTCATACAACAGTTTACTTTGAACCAATTCAGGAAATCCAATAAAATGGGGTTCTGCTTCACTATCAAGATTACCCGATAACAAAACTGATTCAATCTTATTACATTCATTATCAAACAGGTTTGGGTTTAAACCGTGCCAGTGTACTTTTGAAAGAACACTATGCTTAACTTGTTTCCAATTATCTTCTTGATGCACACCAGAAACAATTTGGTACATTATATCGGTCAATTTAGGTTTATCAGTTTTTCCCATACCACTAGTAACCACAACACTGTATCCATTAGCAGGCACAGTCTGATGTTCATTGATAGTACGTTCAAGTATGGCAAGATCTTGTTGAGGGGTTATTACACTAGTACCCCCATACTTATGCACGAAACCTGTACGATATGTCATAAGTTGCGCCCAATAATCCTGTTTATAAACATTCTTGTGATAAATTTAAAAGGAAAACAATACAACTTTGTACGCATGAATTATATTAAGCTTGCAAAAGAGTATGGGACACCGTTGTATGTGTATGATGGGGAGCGTATAAGGAACCAGTATCGTACATTACAAAAAGCTATACCTTACAAGAAGTTACGTATATTGTATGCTATGAAAGCAAACTATAACTTGCACATTTTACAAATATTAAAACAAGAAGGTGCAGGGATAGATGCAGTGTCGGTTGGCGACATTTTAATGGCTAAAAAGGCAGGGTTTGAAATTAAGGATATTTTGTTTACGGCAAATAAGATTACTGATACAGAAATGTATGAAGCACAAGAGTTAGGCGTACTATTCAATATTGGTTCACTGTCACGATTAGAAAAGTATGGTGCTGCGTACCCAGGCAGCAACGTGTGTATTAGATTGAACCCAGACGTGGTAGCGGGCGCGCACGAGTTTATTAAAACAGGCGGCGAGTCTACCAAATTTGGTATTTTATTACAAGATATTGATGAAGTGGTACGCATTTGTTCTACACATAAATTGAGAGTGGTGGGTATCCATGAGCATACAGGGTCAGGGATACCTGAAACAGTGAAAATGATGCAGGGTATCCAGAACATATTAGAAGTGGTAACAAAGGATCGGTTCCCACACTTAGAATTCATGGATTTTGGCGGGGGTTTTAAAGTTGCCTACAAACCCACTGAAGACCAAAAAAATTATGCTAAATTTGGTGACACGGTAACAAAATTGTTCACTTCTTTTTGTGAAAGTTATGGGAAAGACCTAGAGATGTATTTTGAACCAGGAAAATATTTGGTAGCAGAATCAGGGTCACTCATTGTAGAGGTTACTACGCTTAAACAAAATCGTAGTAAACGCATTGCTGGTGTGAACAGTGGGTTTGCTCAATTAATACGCCCAATGTTTTACCAAGCGTACCACCATATTACGAACTTATCTAATGATAATTCAAAAGAGGTGTATGACATTGTGGGAAACATCTGTGAAAGCGGCGATTGTTTTGCTGTTGATAGACCCATACATAAAATTAGTGAAGGAGATTTATTACGTATACACACAGCTGGTGCATACTGTTATTCTATGGGGAGCAGATATAATTTAAGAGCAATGCCAACAGAATTGGTTATAGACAATAACCAGTGTTTCGTTAAGAAACGAAACACTAACCTTGAACTAATTGATAGTATTATTAGTGAATATTAACAATTTATCTTAAACTTACACAATATTGTTTTATAATTTGACTACCCTTTATTTACACTAATGTAAATAAAGTTAAAAAAAATTATTTACCCATATTACTTAATTCAATAAATTCTTCAAAACTTTTTGATACAAATGGCCCACCTAAATTATAATTTAAAATCCTCGGGTCATATCTTTGGTTGGATATATTAAAATCAGTATTAATCAAAACAACACCTGTTAAATTAGCACCACGTAGATCGGTTTTTTCAAATTTAACATGATCGAATAAAGATAATGAAAAATCTTGAAATAGCATTTCTGTATCAAAAAAACGAGTATCAATTAAAGCAACGGTTGTAGTTCTTGCAGCAGAAAGTTGAACTTTATCAAATAAAGTAGATTTAATTCTAGCACCACGTAAATCGGCAGCACTTAAATCAGAATCAGAAAAATTACAAGCAAATAATTTAGCACCCTGAAAATCAACTCTTCTAAATTCAGATCTATCAATAATTGAATGATAAATGTTACTATCTCTTAAATCAATACTATTAGCTTCTACATCCTTAAAATGACAAGAATATAAATCAATTTTTCTTGCATTTACATGATTTAATTTACTGCCATCAAAACGTGCAGATGTACACCTACTTCTATGCAAAACAGCATAAGATAAATCACAATCTAAAATATCTGTATGATATAGAATAGTATCAGTCAAATTTACTCCATTTAATAAACTATAATCAAACCTAGCATGAGATAAATTAGCACCAGATAAGTCAGCATATTTTAAATCAGCATTATCCAAGCGCGTATAAGATAGGTCAGCATCACGTAAATTGGTATCCTTAAGTATTGCTTCATCTAAAGTAGCACCAGTCAAATCAGCACCGCGTAATATCGCTTGATCTAAATTAGCACAATCTAACCTACTATCTCTTAAATTACAGTTAGTTAAATTAGCCCCACGTAAATCAGAATTACGTAAATCAGTATAAGATAAGTCAGCGCCACGTAAATTAACACCGTATAAATTAACACCACGTAAATCATCTTTAGGGATTATTCTAACAATTTGATATAACTGCCCTTTATTATCCGAGTTATACATTTTTTATTCCTATTTGGTATGTAGTTCCTAAACCATCATCAATAATCATGCCTGTTAACTTAGTACCGCTTAAATCAGTTTTATATAATCTAGCACCAGATAAATCAGCATATTTTAAATCAGCATGAGATAAATTACTCTTAATCAGATTAGCACGAGATAGATTAGCATTATTTAATTTAAGATCAACTAAAAAGATATGTTCCAAATTAGCGCCATCAAAACGTGCATAAGATAAATCAACATCTTTAATATCTGGACCACCAAACTGCCAATCAGCTGAAAAATCAACGCCTCTTAGATCACAACTTGGACCTATTTTATAGGTCACTCCTTTATATTCAATTTCTTTCATTTCATCATACCTTTTGTTATAGGTACGATGTTTTTATGCAGAAAATA
>CABZYC010000011.1 GCA_902529885.1 uncultured Candidatus Woesearchaeota archaeon
GCTTATTAAACGTGGGCTTACTCAAAAAGATATAGCTTTAATTTTGCGTGTGTCTACAGCTAGTGTGACACATTATGTTCAAGGTAAACGTGCTAGTTTTAACTTTTTCCTTGAAGGCATTGAACCAGCTGCAGACAAATTGGTTGGTTCCCGCTCAGACTTTTATAAGGTGTTAGCACAGTTGTTGAAACAAAATAAACAGAACGGTTTATTATGCAAGATGTACGATGAATTAACGAGTGTTAAAGTGGATGATAGGCCTTGTACAGGGTGTAAAGAGGAGAAGTTGTGTTATGAATAGGGAACTCTATGATAAAGCCGATGATCACACACCAAAGTTTGTGAGTAAACCTGGTATAACAGAAAGTTTAGTACGTTTTATTTCTAATCAAAAAAATGAACCAGGGTGGATGCTACAAAAACGGTTACAAGGTTTTGAACTTTTTAAAAAAACTTCAGTTCCAACATGGGGTCCTGACTTGAGCGGTCTTGACCTTAACAAAATTGTGTATTATACGGATCCGAACACTAAAGAGACACAAAACTGGGATGACCTCCCGCAAGAGATTCGTGACACGTTTGACAAGTTGGGTATCCCTGAAGCAGAAAAAAACCTATTTATGGGTGTGGGGGCACAGTATGATAGTAACGTTGTGTACCATAACTTGCACGAATCACTGAAAAAGCAAGGCGTCATTTTTGAGAATATGGATGTGGCCGTACAAAAGTATCCTAATTTAGTAAAAAAGTATTTTATGACACAATGTATACCTGTGAACGATCACAAGTTTATTATGCTGCACGCAGCAGTATGGAGTGGTGGCACGTTTATTTATGTACCAAAAAATGTTAAGGTGTCTTTACCATTACAAGCATACTTTCGTATGAACCAAAAAGATGGTGGACAGTTTGAACACACATTAATTATTCTTGACGAGGGTGCTGAACTTGAATATATTGAAGGGTGTTCTAGTCCACGGTATCAACAAAGTAGTTTGCACGCTGGTTGTGTAGAACTTATTGTTATGCCTGGCGCCAAGATGTGTTATACGAGCATTGAAAATTGGTCAAAGAACGTGTATAATCTTAACACGAAACGTGCAATTGTGCACAAAGATGCACGTGTTGAATGGGTCAATGGTAACATGGGAAGTACTCGTACAATGTTGTACCCTACATCTGTTCTTATTGGTGAAGGTGCAAGCAGTGAAAGTGTTGGGATAGCTTTTGCTGGCGAGGGTCAGGACCAAGATACAGGTAGTAAAGTTATACACGCTGCATCTAACACGAAATCGGTTATTATTGCTAAGAGTATTAGTAAAACAGGGTGTTCAAGTTATCGTGGTCTTGTAAAAGTTATGCCTTCCGCAAAAAATGTGAGTAGCACGGTGCAATGTGACGCTTTACTAATGGACGGTGGACAAACTAAAACGTATCCGTACATGCAAGTAGCACAAAAAGATGTGAAAGTGAGTCATGAAGCTACAGTAAGCCGAGTGAACGATGATCAAGTACGATACTTACAATCAAGGGGGTTATCTGAGGATGATGCTCGAAAATATATTGTGAGTGGTTTTGTTGAACCAATAGTTCGTAGTATGCCGTTTGAGTACGCAGTTGAATTAAACAAGCTTATTGAATTAGAGGTTACTGGTCTATGATACACGATGTGAAGTATGGTCAAGGTTTATCATTTGATTATTCTTGGATAGACTCAGTTGAATGTGATGAAGCAACTTATAATGTTGATACAGAACATTCAGAACGTATGATTGAACAAGACTTGTTAGCTGACAAACACCCTTTGTTTAGCAAGATTATTGTTGATAGTGACAAAGAAATTATTGTGGATGGATCATTAGCCTCGTTACATGTTGTAGCAAACAAGGATTGTACCATTATTATACGGCACACTGGTAAATTTACAAGTTTACGTTTACACTGTGATGTTAACCAATGTACTGTTAATTTAGTGGTTATTCAAAAAGGTGAACGTTGTGTACAATATAAAACAGTGGATTGTAAAGGTACAATAAATATTTATGATTGTCTTGACCAAGAATGGTCACAATGTTATAATGATGTTAATTTACTTTCTGAGAATGCAAGTTCTGTACAAAAAACGAGTACTATCGGGGCCTATGCAAACGTGTACACTCGTGTTTACCATCACGTTTCTGGTACAAACAGTATAATGTCTTCACGGAGCGCGGTATCTAACGAGTTAGTATACAGGGGTCATATCTATATTCCTGAACAAGTGTCTGCAGTGAGCCATCAAGATTGTGACATTATACTTCTAAACGATGATTCGAAAGCGGTTGCATTACCCATCCTTGACGTTACAAGTCAAGATGTAGAATGTAGTCATGGGGCAAGCATAAGCACTTTTGATGAAACTGTTGTACGTTACATGTCAAGCCGTGGTGTTAACCAGCATGCTCAAAAAATTTTATTAATACAATCAATTAAAGAGTGGGGCATGTTACCATGATTATTGCGGGTGAGAACATTGTTTATGTTGACAATGCAAGCACAACACAAAAACCTCAGTGTGTTATTAATGCTATTGTGGACCATTATAAGGGTTCGAACGCGAACGTGCACAGGGCAGGATACGAATTGGCTAACCGTGCAACTTTAGCTTATGCAACAGCACGGTCTCGTGTAGCTGAACTTGTTAATTCTGATGTTAACGAAATAGTGTTCACCCGGGGGTGTACTGAATCAATAAACTTATTATCGCGTAGTATCAAACTTAAGCCTGGGGACGAAGTTGTTGTTTCTATGATGGAACATCATGCAAACATTGTACCGTGGCAAGAAGCGTGTAAACGTAGTGGTGCAACCTTGAAGTTTATTCCATTGAACGGTTACCGCCTAGACCTAGAAGCTGCTAAAAAAATTATTACTAAGAAGACCAAAATAGTGAGCGTGGTACATATAAGTAACGTGCTCGGTGTTATTAACGATGTAAAACAACTGGTGGACCTTGCACGTAATGTTGGTGCTTACAGTATAATTGACGCTGCACAAAGTGTACCGCACATGAACGTGGACGTGAAAGATTTAGGTTGTGATTTTTTAACATTTTCATCACACAAAATGTGTGGGCCGACAGGTATAGGTGCATTGTACGGTAAATTGCATGTTCTCGAAACGCTTGATCCTTTCCAGTATGGTGGTGACATGATTGACACAGTGACTTGTCAGGATAGTACTTGGAACCGTGTGCCTCACAAGTTTGAGGCTGGTACACCGGCTATCGAGGCAGCAGTAGGTTTTGGGGTGGCTGCACAGTATGTAAAGGAACGTTATGATCCGTCCAGAGAGAACGGTTTAATCAAACATTTGTATGGTCAAATCGAAGCCATGATTAACTTGGTAGGTGAATTAGATTCTAGTATACTCAGTTTCACTGTAGACAATGTGAACATGTACGATCTTGCAACGTACCTTGGATTAAAAGGCGTGTGTGTACGTGTGGGCCACCATTGTGCTATGCCTTTATGTGAAAGTTTAGGTGTTAAAGCAGTGTTACGTGTAAGCGTTTATATGAATAATACTATAGAGGAGATGGACCATGTTGCGGATTGTATTCGTGAGGGAGTAAAAAAATTATGTTAAAAATAAATTGTAGTGTGAGTGTAAAAGATAAGAAAATTCTTGATAATGTATCTTTGTCTGTTAAACCTGGGACAATCCATGTAGTTATGGGACCGAACGGTGCTGGTAAGAGCACATTGTCACACGCCGTAATGGGTGACGATCGGTACACAGTGGAAGGTAGCATTAAAATGGACGGTGACGAATTAACATCTTTACCAATGGACGAACGTGCGCGTAAAGGTTTATTCATGTCGTTCCAATACCCTGTAGAAATACCTGGGCTTAGTATGAAAAAGTTTTTGCGTGCTGCCTATAAAAGTGTGCACGGTGACATTACAGTAATGGACTTCAAAAAAGTGTACGATACTGCAAGCAAAAGTCTTGGTGTTCACACAAAATATGTGAATGATGGTGCTAGTGGCGGCCAGAAAAAGCGTAATGAGATGTTACAACTTAAAGTGTTAAACCCAAAATATGCACTTCTTGACGAGACAGACAGTGGTCTTGACGTTGACGCATTAAAAGTGGTTGCACAGACTGTTAAAGATGCAGTCCAAGATGGTTGCGGAGTTTTATTGGTAACTCATTATCTAAAATTTTTAGAATATTTACAACCTGACGATGTAACTGTTATTGTTAATGGTAGAGTTGTGGAGCAAGGCGACATTAAACTTGCCCAGAAAATTGAAGTGGAGGGTTACAGTGGCTATTAGTGAAAGTGATTGTGTTGAAGTGTTCCAGAATTATGTTGACCCTGAGCTAGGGATTGACGTGTGGACTTTAGGATTGATTTATGAGTGTAAAGTTCAAAATAATGAGGATGTTAATTTGAAAATGACGTTCACAACACCTTTGTGTCCGTTTGGACCTCAGATGGTGAGCGAGATTGAACAGGAGCTTAAACAAAAAGGTGCAGTCAACGTTTCCATTGAAGTTGTTTTTGAACCACGTTGGGAACCTTCTGAAGAAGTAAAGGAGTTATTATTATGATAAAAAAAGATTGGATTATAGCTGACGTTATTGCTAAGTACCCAGAATTGATTGAAGTAATGGAAGCGAACGGTATTCATTGTGCTGGGTGCGGCGCGAGCAGTTTTGAAACGTTGGAAGAAGGTGTTTCAGGTCACGGTGTGGACGTTGACAATTTTGTTGATTTGTTAAATAAGAGTATACTTGACAAAAGTGAACCGCTCATAATTAGTGATAGTGCTGCGAAGATGGTGAAAGAGTTGTGCACAGCAGAAAATAAGCATGCACTACGTGTACAAGTTCTTCGCGGGGGGTGTAGTGGGTACAAGTACGATTTTAGTTTAGTGGACACAGCGGTCCCCGGCGATAACTGTTATGTGAACGGTGACGTTAAAGTTTACGTACCAAAAGAAAGTATGGACAAATTGGGTGGTGCTATCCTTGAATATAAGCATGCTCTTAGCGGTGCAGGGTTCATTGTGAGTAATCCAAATGCTTCGCGTAATTGTGGTTGCGGCAAAAGTTTTTCGTAACACATTTAAACTTTGAAATATTTGTAATAGTATGTATAATAAGCACAGATACCATTTTTATCTTTTGTCTTCGCTTGTTCTAACTGTGTTATCAGGGTTATTAATAGATGGCCCATTATACGTGTTAACCGTTTTTTTATTACAATTAATACTTGCTTCAACAATAACCATAATTCGGCACCGTGACATTGATGAATGGTTTTACCATCATACTGAGTCAACATATTTTTTAATATCTTTGTTTGTTTCAACCTGTTTATTATACCTTAGTTTTGTACCTTTCATGTTTAATTCTTATTTAACAAATGTTCAGGCACTACTATTTTTTGTGTTTCCTTGCGCACTATTAGCAACGTTTATCACTTGGTACGCAGCACGACACATGCACCATAAAAAATTGGTGAAACGTGATTATACAGGTATACTACAAGTAAGCATACTCTTCACACTTTTACTTTTTGCTTTTAATATGGTCATGATTGACCGTATGGTTCCTGAACCATATTATTTTGGATCAATGTACAGTGATTATGATACATCAATATTATTACTTAATCAACAAGGGTTACAAGAGATAACTTTTATGCAGGATGTAACAGAAATATTTGAAGTAGAATATGAACGGTTAAACCAAATGTCTATTGATGATGCAGCGAACGACCCCTTATGCGTGTTTCACGATTGTCTTCTAGCTAGGGTTCAAGGGTATAGGTTGTATGGTCAATTATCTGGGTTACACCAGTTTGTAGAAGGCGCTGTTATTACAGTTAATGATGTTGACCAAAAAATTATTGAAAGTAATCTTAGCACGGCTCATGCAGAGATTATGTCTGAGTATACTGAATTAGGGTATAGGCATACATATAATTGGTGGCGGATGGTATTTGACCAGTATGATGAAGCAAACTCTTTTGTGTTACGTGGATATGTAAGATTAGTACGTAATTCTGAGTACGGATCATACTTGTTTGGCATAACATTTGGTGATAACACTCTTGATTATAAGAAGATGATGCAACTTAATGTTAATGAGTCAATACAAAGTCAAGCGTATCGTTACCACTTTTTATCAGGTGACTTTTATTAAGTACGTTCTTTTATTAACATTCTATGCAATTAGACAAGTTGGTTATTGACCCAACTTTACAAGATGTGTATGTAAGGGATATAAATGAGTGTGAACAAGTTTTATTTCATTCTTCTAATTTAGAAGGTGAGCATCATCGATACGTGAGTATGCAGGTTGGATCAATGTACAGTGATTATGCTTTGGCTCAATACGCTGTAAATTCTGGTTCAGACCTCCGTTCTACCATAAACAATATTCTTGGGAAGCCTGATGTTACAGTAATGTCTCATCTTCTTGGTGCAGAGTATGAAAAGTTTGCAGAAAAACCTGTGCTTCCTCGAGAAGAGAATATTATTTTTCCATGGCAAACAATAGGTTTTGTTGCTGGTATAACTGCTGTACCTTTGTACATTGAACACTTTAGAAATTTAAGTCATGAAATTGAGAAGGTTGTGCATCATGGTGACATGTTTATGACTGAGTACATTGTTGGTTTATTACTAGAAACACATAAAAATAGGTGAGGATTAGGTATACTATGAAACAATACAAAGTTGTGTATGATCGTGAAGGCTGTATTGGTGTTGGTAGCTGTGTTGCCGCGGCACCTAAGGTATGGGATTTAGACGATGAAAATAAGGCTGTGTTCATAATAGATTTTGAAGGTGACGAAAAGTTGCAGACAGCCATTATTACGCAGGATCAGTTGGAAGCTGTGAAAGAGTCTGCGATTGTGTGTCCTGTACAAGTTATCAAAATTTTTGATCTTGAAACGGGTGAGCAGGTCTATTAAGACAACAATGTTTAAATACATTTTTTAGTACCTTTATTGTATGAAAATTTTACCACGAACAAAATTACCAGATGTAACACAAGTACTAGGACGTTTTGAAGATGAAACGTTTGATACTGACGAACTAATTTTTTTGAAAAAGCAAGGCCGTATGGAAGGAAAATTTTGTCAATTGGCAACTTCTGGTGTTCGACCTGACAGATTATATGTTGGTCTTGGAAAACGTGCTGAGATGACGCATGAACGGTTACGTAAAGTTGTTTCTGTGTCTCACAAAGCTTTAATGAAAATTAAAGTGAAAGAATACCGCACAAACCTTCACACTGTGCTTGACGATGCTGTCGAGACAGTGGCTGAAGCCATGTTTTTGTCAGATTATACATTTGAACAATTTAAAGCGGAAGGAAAACCTAGTAGTATTAAGTCAGTGTACATTGAAACAAATGATAAAAAATCGTTAGCGCGTGCAAGGATTAAAGCTGAGTCTACATGTTACGCGCGCGATTTAATTAATATGCCTCCAAACATTTTGTACCCTGCATACATGGTGAAGGAAGCTAAAAAATTGCAAGGTGGCAAAGTAAAAGTTACGGTGTTCGATAAAGCTGCACTGAAAAAAGGGAAGTTTGGCGGTATCTTGGCAGTGGGCCTTGGTTCAGCTCGTGACCCTGCATTCGTTATCGTTGATTATAACCCAGGGAAAGGTAAAACTGTTGCATTCGTAGGTAAAGGTGTAACGTTTGACAGCGGTGGTGTAAACGTGAAGCCTGGAAGTTACATGGAAAGTATGAAGTGTGACATGAGTGGTGCTGCTGCAGCACTTTCTATTGTTAAAGCTGCATCTGAACTAAAAATCCAGCACCGGGTTATAGCTGCATTACCATTAGTAGAAAACATGCCGAGCGCGACAGCGTATAGACCTGACGACATTGTTCGTATGTATAGTGGAAAAACGGTTGAAATGATTAATACTGATGCAGAAGGTAGAATGATTTTAGCAGACGCTTTAGCGTATACTGAAAAAACGTATTCACCAGACATTATGGTAGACTTTGCAACATTGACTGGTGCTTGTGTTGTAGCATTAGGTTATTACCATAGTGGTTTAATGACAAATGATGAAACGTTAGCAACAGACTTATTAGCTGCAGGTAAAAGTTGTGGTGACACGTTATGGCGTTTACCTTTAGGTGAAGAGTATAAAGATAGAATGAAAAGTGATATTGCCGACGTACGAAATTGTGGTAAAGGCCGTGATGCAGGAACTGTTACTGCTGGTATCTTTTTGTCACACTTCGTAAAATCTGTGCCGTGGGCCCACATTGATATTGCCGGGACCGCTTTTTTGCCTGAAGCACAAGGTTACAAACCCAAGAATGGTACTGGTGCAGGTGTACGGTTAGCCATAGAGTATCTTCAACAACTTTAAGACAGAATATTTTCAATAGTCTTAATTACAATTTCTTCTTTATCAATATTATCAATAGTTTGAATACTATCGATTGTATGTAGCGTGTTTGGTGTATTCATATTAATTTGAACATGGTCTATATGATTGACTGCTTCATTATTCATATCAATACTATGCTGCCAGGAAGGTTGTACATGATCTTTAGTACCTTGTAGAATGATGAATGTATTAATGTTCCAATCAGCAACAAAATTGATTGCTTCACGTTCGTTCCAGTATTCATTATCGTCGCATGTAACACCTTCTTTTACTGCGCCACCTGTACAGTTCACAGTTACATAGTATCTGTCGACTGGACCCTCCCATTCAATATAGTATTCCGGTGTAACATTGTACCGACCAAGCATACCTGATGCCATGGCAACTCCGTAACTAAAACTGGCAATTCCAACGCTTCCTTTAGATTCTGCATACTCGTACACTGCGTACAAAGCATCTTGGCTAATATACCCATTATAATCTTCTTTACCCTCACTTTTACCGCGGCCGTCCGGGTTAAATATTAAGGCGTTGTATCCTGCATTATTAACAAGTTGTACCATTGAATGGTTTGGTCCTTTTCCAATTTGGAACGATGCCATTGACGCGGTCCCACCTTGCACCAAAATAACAGTATGTTCTGATCCAGCATCATAAAATTGTGATTCTAGCATTGACCCTGACACTCCATTTGTTAGACTTATTACCTCACCTTCCGTTAAACTTGGTGTATCGTCTAACTGTTCTTTATTTTCAAGTGATTTTTTTTTATCAGGTTTTTCAGTAAGGTTAGTATCATCTATTACTTGTGAGCAGGCACTAAGCAATATTATGAATATTGCGATAAATTGTTTCATGACTATACTCTGTTTGAATGTTATATATTTTTTATCTAAAATAATATATACTATTAAACACATATTCAATGTATGATATTCAATTTAACTTTAATGGAATCTATTGCCTGGTTCATGATTTTAGTGAGTGTAACAAAAATAATTTTTATACTAGTTGACAAGAAAGGTTTTTTTAAACTAAGTAAAAAGTTCTTGTCTTTAGAAGGACCTTGGTTTCCATTATTCGGCCTTGGCCTATTTTTGTACCTTCGTACCCGTGGACTGTCTGCAGTTACAATGATGAGTTGTGTTTTGGTAATGTCACTTTTTACAAGCGCTGTAATAGCACCTTATAGTAAACCTTTTTTAGATGCTATACGTAAAGATACAAAGTTTTTATCTAAGATGTGGTTAAACATTGTATGTTGGCTAGTTATTGTTTGTATTACTCTAATAGAGCTAATATGAACGTAACGTTTTTAAACAGGACAAGCTATGGTGTATCAGCTGAGACCCACTGGTACGGAAAACGTTTAAGTCTCGGGAGAAAAAAATGCCAGCAGAATTAAAATTTAAATGTGTATACGGATTACAAGATGGTACTTGTGTCCAGGAAGAATTATCAGCAGAAAACGCAGAAGGTATGATGCGTAAACTTATTGGTGAACAGTTTGACGGTGCAGTTATTGGGCACGATGGTTGGACATTCAAAATCACTGGTGGTTCTGACGCAGCAGGTTTTCCAATGCGTAAAGGTATCCAGCAACGTCGAAAACGTATTTTGACTGGGAAAGGCGTAGGTTTTTCTGGGAAAAAGCGTAATGGTACTAACCAAAAAGGTTTGTTACGTCGTCGAACTGTTTGCGGTGACCGTATTGATATTAACACTCGTCAAATTAATTTGAAAGTAGTAAAGGCAGGAGAAACGCCCTTAATCAATGAACCAACAGCAGATAACTGATACTATTGAAGTTGTGAAGGAGCATGTGCAGCAAGCTGCACAATTTGTTCTTAACAGATTAAAGAATTTTAAAGATATGACTATGCAAGAACAAATTGCGTATCCAGTCTTTGCCTTAGGAATTTTATTGTTTTTCGTGAGCATAATCTTATTCATACTATGAATCTTCGTCATGTTGCACACACATTAAAACCGGTTGTTCAAATTGGTAAGGATGGTGTAACAGACAATGTTATTGAGCAAGTTCGTTTAGCTTTAAAGAAGAAGCGTATTATAAAAGTGAGGTGTACTCCTTCTGTTCAAGACAAAAAAGCAGCATTAGATATTTTGGTGTCTAAAATAAATTGTAAAGTTGTACACAAGATTGGTGGTACAATAACTATTGCTGAACCACGATATTATCTTGTTCATACAAGGTAACTTCTACTTTTTGGTTTGGTATTTGATACCTTTTAAACAAGTTTAAGATTGGGTCGGCTGTTAAAGCTACACGTTCTTGGATCCCGTTAACTGTACCATACCGTGTAATATTGTCACTGTTACACACAAAAGGTTGTATCTGATCTCGTGTTTCATAGTTAACCATGACTTTATACTTTTTTTCAGTTTCACCTTTTGCAACAAATTCAAGTGTAACATGTCTTGGTAAAGGTTGTTGATAATCTACTTTTTCAGGGTCTATACAAAAAGGCACGTTTTCACAGTTTTGTATCCACATCTCTAATGTTCCAAGTTTCATGCAAAGAGTTAACACGTAAACTTTTAAAAGATGTATGCATCATAGTCTCTGTTCCGGTGATGAAACATTTTTGTGTGCTTTATAGCAGCAAGAGAGTTATCTGAGGAACTTTTATATACATTATCATACATTTATTATCTTGATGGAAGGTAATATAGTGGTACAATTAATAGTATTAACCTATGTTCTTGTGATAGCCTTGATTTTTTTGTATGACCGTTTTTTGAAACGTCAAAAATTTATTGTAGAGTGAAACTGGTCCATTTAGGGTATTCCCATGTTTGTTCTAAAATTTTTAAGATTGAATCTTTTAATGTTGTACAATCTCTCTTTTTTATAACGTACAACGCTTCATTTTTTTCGTAGCATGACGGGTATTGCTGTTTAAAAAGTTTAGTATGTTTAGTGTGCACGATTGGTGGTCCTCGATGTTCGTAAGTTGATGGTAACAAGGTTCGTTCAACTTGTAAATAAACATAAAACGCATCTGTCCACTCCCAGTCACTTTTTTTAATTTTGTACTCTTGAAGTTTTTCAACTAGTTTACTATACGTTTTTACAAGTTGTGCACCGACAATATCTTTTTTTCCGCTTAATGGTTCAAAACGGATGGTAACTATTGTACCGTTCATTTCTTGTCGTGGTGAAGTGTATAAGAAGGATGTTTCAGAGGGTGATGTAAGAAATTTTTTTGCTGCTTTTTTGAACTTATTATACTGTTCTAAAGATAATGCTGCGGCCGCATTACGGTTTTTGTCAACAGGGTCAATTATAATTATTGGAGAACCAAGCTTTGAATGGTTCACCTCGAACCAAATATGTTTATTTTTATAATAATTGCTTGGGTCAATAATTTCTTGCTTTTTCCATGATAAAGATGCACGTAATACTGCTTCAAAACTTCCGTAGTGTGTCACTAAAATCTCTGTAATATACCCACTAAATCCACTAATATAAGATTCTGCCCCGTACACTCTTTGAGCTTTACAGAACTGTTTTAATAATAAAACGTCTTGTTTTCTTTTACAATGTTTATTCACCCATACTGCGTGTAATGGGGATACATCAGTAATATTTTGTGCTTGGCTTGCATCATCAATTTTTAAGATTGGTACAACTTCAAAAAGTATTTCTTCAAACATAACGTGGTAATAATCTCTTGATCCGTGCACACGTGTTACTGAAGTAAAATTTTCTTGTAACGCTTTTTCTAAAATGTTACTTATATCGTCGTTATGATTGAACCGTACAAAAATATCAACTTCGTTATTGTTTGTGATCCATGTATCTTTTGCCATGGAACCACCAACTATTATTTCTGCATCAACTTTAAGTTTGTTAACAAAAAGGTTTGTACTAGCATTTAAACGCTCACGCTCATTTAGTTTTGGCGTAATACGTTTTAATACATTATCATACTTCATACTATGATGGAAGGTTATTGTCTTATAAAGGTTACTCAGTTAATGTAGTGACAGAATATTATAAAGTCTAAAGTTATACTGTTTTGTAATGACTGTAGTACAAAAAATAGATTTTATGTGTGTATCATGTAAATACAAATTTACAAGTGCTAAAGCTGAATGTCCTTATTGTGGTGATAATGAAAGTGTGCTTGAACGAGGAGTCACACTTAACGAGTTATTAACATTTTAAGAAATCGTAGGCTTGTATCAAGTACCAAAATATAACTAAGATAAATAATGAGGTTATAATATCCTAGCATTGCGCACACATACATTATCCATGCAGTACCCCAACTTACTTTTCCAATGTATAGGTACGGTTGTTTAAGTACACTTACCGTTTTACTTAGAAGGTGTAACATTACAATAAGTGTATAGGTAATATCAAGATTAGCATGAATGTTTAATGCTAGCATAACACACAACCATCGTAACATGTCTGCGCTGAGATCGTATATTCGGTTAGCTGAAGTTGCTGTTTTTTGTAGACGTGCAATGGTCCCGTCAATAAAATCTGTTAACAATGAGTAAAGTAAAAAGAATGGGTTGAAAGTTATAATGTACACAATACTTGATATTATACCTGTGAACGTGATGGTATTAGCAGTAAACGGTGCATGTTTTAATATTGATAATGAACCATCTTTTATTCTACGGTGAAGAAGATACAATACTTTGCTCATAATAATGTGAATATATAACCTTTTTTAAGGGTTAACACTCTAAAATTCGTAGAATCATGTTTTCTATAAAGATTTTATAATCATCTATTATATTTTGATCTGTGTACCCATAATTTTGTATGTCTTGAACCCCGTTTTGTAAGTATACAGCGATAATTTCTTTATTTTGGTTAGGGACACTACTAAACATGTTTATTGCTTCGTAATGGTCAGTCACGTGTATGCTGAATAGAGTTTTGAAAGGTTCTAGCATTGATTCTGATTCTGTTAAAAAGTGTTCGAATGTATCTATATCAAGGTCATGTAATGTGAACGTGCAAGCTGTAGCCATTCCGCTAGGTTGTGCAGCGAACATCATTATGAAGATGCCTAGTACAGCAATTGATGAAACCGCTATTATGTTTGATTTTTCCATACCTTCAGAAAGAACTGATAATATTTAAGTTATAGCATAAATTGGTTTAGTACAACTTTCTCTCGACGTTTTTGGTGTTCAGCTAAAATACTATTAATTTTGTTCACTAAAATTAGTTTAAGTTCACCACTTAACATTTCTCCACTTTTATATTTTAGTTCTATATCATCTAACACTTTGTCAGAAGCTTCAAAATAGCGTAACCATTGAAAACTGGTATCAATGTCGGGGTTACCACCTTTTTCTCGATGTTCTTTAACTGTGTCTCTACCTCCAGAAAATGCGTACTTATTAATTTTCTTTTTAACTTGGCTGGGGCTATCTGTAAGATAAATTGCATTACCTACGCTTGAACTTAGTTTACCGTCACCTTGTAATGCTGGCAAAAATTTACACTGGATACTTAAAGGTTTTTGGTGTCCTAACTTTGGTACAATGTCACGAGTTAACCGAAAGTGTGGGTCTTGATCAATAGCGTAAGGAATAAGACACTGTCTTTTTCCTCCATCAAGAATGTTAGGCAAAAATGTTGGTACTGTTTGCATTGCCGTATAAAAATAGCTTCCAATATTAGTTTCGTTAGTGAACCCAAATGCTGATTTCACGGTTGACAATGTTAATTTTTTTGCTACTTTAATAGCTTCTGGATACATCAAATTAGCGTGTTTTGTATTAACAATGAAAAACGTTTTTTTTGGGTTGAAACCTACTGCTGCAACATCGAGCATGTTTTCTTTAGTCCAATTTTGAATATCGTCATAAGACATGTTTTTATACAAAAATTTTTCGTCATCCGTAAACTGGAAATATACGTCACAACCAAATTGGTCTTGTAACCATTTTGTGAACTCCCACACAATATAATGTCCAAGATGAATGTTTCCAGATGGTCCACAGCCAGTATACAAAAAAAAGTTGTCAGTCAACTTTTCAAGGTCACGATGCGCAAAAAAGATGTTGCGTCGTAATAAGTGGTGATCACCAAGTTTACGTTTTAGTTTTGGTGTAAGACGTTTAACTCCAAACTTTGTGATAAGCTTTTCATAATCAATTTTTCCTTTCACTTCGTATGGAGTAACTTTCATGCATAGTAATGAATTAATATGTTATATAATGGTTACGAAGTTTTTTAAAAATGTTATAGGAATATAGTTTTATGCAAAGATTAGAATCATTATTAGAAGAAAGGTTATACGAGATTATGAAGGATAAAACCAGAGATGATCCTTCATACGATTGTACATTCACAACTTCTGAACTAAATACTGTGTTAAAGGGTTATCGTGAAATGATTGTACCATATATTGAATCTGAGGTTCGTATTGAAGAAATAGGGTATGGTACAATCTCAGAGACAGTATTCGTCTATAACGGTCAAACATGGGATTATGAAGGGACAGAAACGAACCCGTTAGGTATTTAATTTTCCCTTATTAGTCTGCTTAATGTTCCTCTGAACAATCCTGATTCTAATGGTGTTGTAGTTTCAGAACTTTGGTATGGTAACCAACATTTTTCGTATGTTTCTTCCTCTATTACCATGGAGATAATTCATAACATCATTTAAGATAGTCATATGTTCACTAAATCACAGTGAATTTAAAAAGATATAGGTGCTTTTTTAAACAAAACATATGTTGCATATAAAATGCAGTTACATGAAGCAGTAGCACAGTATGAAATACCTCGAGATAGGGATTATCACATTGTGCGTCGTAGTGGAAGTTATCGGGTACCCAGTATCCAAGGGTTAATATTAGATTTGTACAAGGTAACCATTGACAATCTAACGGGCGACATTGAGTCTGGTACGGACTTGTTCCGTGAACATCTTGTAAGCCCCGTAGGTAACCCGTTACGATTAGATGTGTTGCCTGGGCTGACGGTCACTGATGAGCGGTACAACCAGTTCATGCCTGCGTTTCGTGACCAACGCTACATGTTGTACACCATACGGCCGCACCACGATTTTGAGTATGAAGCCCACAATTTTCGGTTAGGGTATGAAGATAATTATGATCCAATGACTAGTAAAAAACTTCGTGACATTGTAGCTGTAGATTACTTATGTTTTAACCGTGCACTGCAGCAGTCTGGGATAGACCTTTCATCAAAATTTTTGGGGTACAAGCCCATGGTACGAAAAGTTATAGATGAACTTTTAGAGACCGGTCACACGTTACATGATTACCCAGAAAAGCCTAAGGTCCCTACACTATTTTATGATCTTCTAAACCTTGTTACTACGCGCGTAGACGTTGACCGTAACGATGTTATTGAGGAGATACGTAATGCGTAACGATTATCTAGCAAAAGTTGTCGCGCAAGTGTTGGATAGGACTAAGTATTGGGTCTGGGGCTACACGGACGTTGTGGTGCATGGTGATGGGCTAAAAAAGTGTGACGGGGCATTATTAATCCCTAATCACATTGAAGCTGGTGACACGGTCGCAATCGGTACAGCGGTATATAAAGAGACAGGTATGCCCCCCTACTTTGTTATGAAATCTTCGTTACCATTTTCACCTGTGCTCGAGGCTGCTGGAGGGATACCGTGGTCGCGCAGCCGTGAACTACAATCTTTTCTACGCCGTAACCCCGATCAAAAAAAAGAGTTGGTGCACGCGTACCGTGTACAACGTGATTATGTACGCTCAAAGGTAGCAGAAATCACAAATAATGGTGGGCTTGTAACTATGTACTTGCAAGGTACACGGACGCCGGAAGGTAATACTGTCCTCAGAGAGAAGTATACGGATTCGCTCAAAAAATGGGTCGCACCAATGAACGCGGACATTGTACCAGTGAACATTTACCATTCGTTCAAAAGTGATGGTCACCGTATACAAAAGATAGTGAACCTAGATTTTGGTGATCCTGTGCACAGTGGTGAAGGCCTCGAGACCATTGTTGACCGGTTATGCCAACACGTTGACGTTTTTGAGAAGTAATTTACTTTTTTTTACAGATGTACACGAAAGCTGGTGGGACATTACCCCATACAACTGCTGATTTTTCAACAAAAAATTTTTGTTCTAATTTACGTCGAAACTTTTGTGCGTTTGGTAATAAGTGTAGTGGGTAATATGCAAATGTTACAAACGTACCTTTTGGCAACAAACTTTTTTTAATTTGTTCAAGGATAGTATCTTGCACTTGTTCAGCGAATATGCTCCAAGGTAATCCACTCACAATTTTGTTTACTGGTTTAGTATAAGTTGACAACTGTTCTGCACTTCCTACACTTACTTCGCACCCCTCAATTTTTTTTGCAAGTTCAGGGTTAATTTCTATAGCGTGAAGTTTAGTTGTATGTTTCAAGATTTCTTTTGTAATAACACCTTCTCCTGGCCCAATTTCTATTACTCGATCATTTTTTTTAATATCTGCACATTTAACCATTAATTGTGCTAACTGTTTACTACTTTCCATAAGTGCGCCTGTAGTACTAGGATTTTTGATGGCTTCTTTAATAAAACTCATTTTAATTTAAGGTACAAGTTACGACTCCTATAATCATTAACCAAGATAATAATCACATAACGCTTGTATATATTAATTTGTATCCATAATAATTAAATACTAAGATTACAATTTAGAAATATGTTTAAGCATAACATTTTAGCATGTAACAATTTTTTTAGTAGGGGTTTATTACCATGAATTTGTCACCGTCAATACTTGTAAACAATCTTTTTACACTTTCACTATTATTTTCTGCTGTTACAATGGTGTTGTGGAGCACGTTTTTTGATAAAAATATCGTATTCCCAATATCCGATTTTGTAAAAAAGAATCTTCGTAGCATGTTTAAGAATCGTACTGTACTAATTGGTAAGATGTGCGATTTTGCAGGGAAAGTGTCTGCTACAACTATCTTTTTAAGTTATTGCTTTTTTGGAACAACCTTGTTTGCAACATACATTGTGCATCCAGTACTTGGCCGGGTACAAGATTATATTTTGGTTGTTGTAATTTTAAGCTTTTTATTTGTACACAATGTTGTGAACCATAATCGTCGAAGATATTTTAGTTAAGTTATTATAATATTACTTTTAGTTTTTTCTTTATGTTGTACAAAAGAATAGTTCGCCCAATACTCTTTTTAATGAACGCTGAGTTTGTGCATGACCTTGCCGTGTTTTGGATAAAAGTTATTGGAAGAACACCTTTTATTCACAAGGTGCCTCAACACTTTTTATCTGTAAATTCAAGGTTGCTTAAACAATCAGTTGACGGTATAACTTACAATCATCCAATAGGGTTACCGGCTGGTTTTGACAAGAATGGGCAGTTAACAAGATCAATGTCTATGTTCGGTTTTAGTTTTATGGAAGTTGGATCAGTGACTGCGTTACCTTGTAAAGGTAATAAGAAACCGAGGTTATGGCGTATACCAAAACATGAGACTTTAGTGGTGCATTACGGTTTAAAGAATGATGGGTGTGAAAAAGTTGCAAGTCGTCTTGCTAGGCATAAAGGGAGTTTACCAGTTGGCGTAAACATTGCTCAGACTAACACGGGTACACCGGTCAATTTGCAAGATTCTGTGGAAGATTATTATGCATCTTATGTTAAACTTGAACCTTACGCAGATTATATGGTTGTGAATATTAGTTGTCCGAACGCTACGTGTGGTCAACAGTTTTTACAGGCAGATAACCTTGACGTTTTATTAACCAAACTTGACAAGGTTGTTTCTGACAAACCTCGTTATTTAAAATTGTCTCCAGACCAAACATTTAGTGGTATAAATAAGATTCTTAACATTGTTAAGAAGCATAATGTGCAAGGGTTTATTGTAAGTAACCTTGTAAAAGATAGAACTAAACTTTCTATTCCTCAAAAAGATTATAGTAAGGTTGGTGTTGGCGGTTTGAGTGGTTCGGTCACAAGGGAAATGTCTACAAAAGTAATAAAACATATTTTTGAACAAACGAAAGGGTCTTACACAATTATTGGGTGTGGTGGCGTGTTCACTGCTGAGCACGCTTACGAAAAAATGAAGGCGGGTGCATCCTTAGTACAAGTTTATAGTGGGTTTATATACAATGGGCCAACAACTGTTTATAACATTAATAAGGGTTTGATAAAACTCTTGCGTGAAGATGGGTACGGTTCAATGCAAGAGTTCCGTGAATCTGTACTTAATAAAATCTGAACCAATCACATTTCGGTTGGTGTATGCATACCGAGTAAGGTTAAACATTGTTTTAGTACTTCTTGACTTTTTTGTACCATCATGTACCGTATTCCTTGTTCTTCCACTCCGTCAACTTTTGCGTTCACGTAATACTCATTAAACAATTGTGCAAGCTTGATTGTGTACTGTGCTAATATGTGTGGTTTATTATGATTATGCGTTTGCACGAGTGTTTCTGGGAATGATAACAAATGTTTTGACAATGCATGTTCAAGAACGCTCGCATGCTCGAATACGGCTGGTACATGCTCAACACTGCGCAAAATACTGCAAGCACGTGCATGTGTGTACATTAAGTATGGTCCAGTTTCACCTTCAAAATTGAGTACTGTGTCCCAGTCAAACACAACATCTTTAATTCTATCAGTTTTCAAGTCAGCAAAAATGATGGCGCCAACAGCAATTTTGTATGCTGCATTTTCTTTATTTGGTAATTGCGGATTTTTTTCGTTGATAATATCCAATATTTTTTGGCTTGCACGCTTGAACACGTCGTCTAAAAAGATAAGGTTACCTTTCCTAGTACTAATTTTACCGTCTGGTAAGCTTAACAAACCAAATTTTACATGTTCAAACATTTTTTCATCAATGTTACAACGTGACAAGGTTTCAAACAACTGTTCAAAATGTAATGATTGTGGGTTACCAACAATGTATAATAATTTGTCGGCGTTATACTCTTTTATTCGGTACCGTGCAGTCGCAAGATCACGACTGTGGTACGTGGTTGCACCGTTCGATTTTAAGAGCATGAGTGGTGCTGGTTCCATAGGTACAATGAGTGCACCATCACTAATTTCTGTGTGCGTTTTACTTTGTACAAATTTTACTGCATCGTTCGCGAAGGGTTGATAAAACGCTTCACCATTATAACTGTCAAACTCTGCGTTTAAATCTTGGCAAATTCGTACTGCTTCAGACATTGTAAATTGTCGAAACTCGTTCATTCTTGCTAATAATTCTTTATTACCATTTTCTAATTGTTTGAATGTTGCCCGCGCTTTCTCAAGCATTTCCGGTGTTTCATTCTGATGGAACTTAGTATAAATTTCGTACAAGTGTTTGATTGGATCTTTTGTTAATTTGTCAGCGTCACCGTACATGTCGTAGGCAACAAGCAGTTTACCGTACTGTGTCCCCCAATCTCCAAGATAATTTTCTGCAATCACTGTGTACCCAAGCTTTTCGTACACTTTGTCAAGACAACTGCCTATAACTGTACTGCGTAGATGACCAATCCCAAAGGGTTTTCCTACGTTCACTGCACAATAGTCCATGACCACTGTTGTATTGTTCCCTAAATCTGATGATCCGTACGACTCATTAATCGCGTAGACTTCTTGGACCATTGCTTGTGTGTCAACATAAAAGTTCACGTAGGGCCCTGCAGTTTCTATTTTAGAAATAAAAGGGGGTAGTTCGAGTAGTCCCACTAATTTGTCTGCGGCTTGTTTCGGGTTACACTTAAACTCTTTTGTAAACTTGAAACATGGTAGCGCAAAATCCCCTTTTGGAGGGTTAACATCTAACAAATGTTCAATGTCTTTCACATTACTAAGTTTTGTGATCTGTTCTACAAGCTCAGTTTTAAACTTCATAAGAATTCAGACATTGGATATTATATAAAATTATGGAAGTGGCGCCGACACTGGGGCCAACCACTTTTGTTTTGAATCCTGCCGCTAAAAGTGGTATACTCACATCTAATTATACTAATTAAATAATACTAATCTTCCTTTTAGGGAAGAAAATAATATTATCCTTACCAATCACACTCTTGGTGTAATGATGCAAGTTTTACTGTTAAAGCATCTATAGGTACAATACCATATTTTTTGAAGAGTTCGTTTATTTCTGTATGTAATTGTATATCTTCACCACAAAGTATTCCAGAATCGCCACTTTGACCCATAAGCTTGGGCGTACCATCTATGATTTGTGATTCTCCGTCCGTTACATCACTAAGTTCAGCATTTTCTTGTTTTAAACCATATCCTCTATCAAACAGTTGATCTGCCTCTGTTTCTTCTTGATATTTCTCCAACATATCGATTATTCCATGGCTATGGTATGATTCTGTTTCTTTTTCATAATTTGCAGTTCCAGAACCTATTGCTTGTCCAGCAATCGCTGAACTATCACTTT
>CABZYC010000012.1 GCA_902529885.1 uncultured Candidatus Woesearchaeota archaeon
TTAATGAAGTTACAAACCTTGACGGTGTTATCTTAAGCAAAGCTGACATTGACGAAATGGGTGGGGCAACATTAAGTATAAGTTACACATTGCAAAAACCCATCTATTTTCTTGGTGTTGGACAGGGTTATACTGACTTAATGCCCTTCAAAAAAGATTATATCATGGATAAATTAGGACTATGAATTTTAGTGAGTTTGCAACACTTTGTAATAACCTTGAATCTATTGCAGGCACAGAACTTCGTGAACGGCTTGCAGCGTTTTACACAATAACAGATTGCCCAAAAATAGTGTCGTACCTAGTGTTAGGACAAATTGATGCACAATTTAAAGATAATGTTATTGGACTAGCAGACAAAACAGTGCTAAAAATTGTTGGGCAAGCGTACGGAGCAAGTAAACAAGTGAACGAACTTTACAAGGTGCACGGAGATGTTGGGGCAGTAACAGAAATGTTGCACAGTAATAAACCGCAAGGATTATTACAACTTTCGAGTATGACTATACAAGATGTTCACACGCATTTACACGAGCTTAAGTTGGTTAAAGGTAGCGGGTCACTACAACAAAAATGTGATAAGATTGTTTCAATCTTAGCACGAATGAATGCGGTTGAAGCTAAATATTATACCAGAATCTTAACAGGAACATTACGCCTAGGCGTAGGTGTTATGGCAATCATTGACGCACTAAGCATATGCGTACATAATGATAAGCGTAGTAAAAAAGAACTTGAACAAGCCTATAATGTTTACCCTGACATTGGTTCTATTGCACAAGAGTTTCTTACAAAAAAATCTGTTGAAAAAAAGGTTACAGTAGGTGTACCAGTACGCGTAATGTTAGCACAACGTGTTAAACAGTTACACGAGATTGAAGAACGGATGAAGTACCCAGTGTATGCAGACACTAAATATGATGGCGAACGAGTACAGATCCATGTTAATGATAAAATTATACTGTTCAGTAGAAGAATGGAAAATATTACAGAACAGTTCCCTGACATCGTAAAAATGTGTGAATCCTTACCACATTGTATCATTGAAGGTGAAATTATGGCGTGTAATGCTTCAGGAGACTTATTACATTTCACAGATTTAATGCAACGTAAACGAAAACATAATATTGAAGAGGTTATGAAAAAAGTACCAGTACGAGTTTTTTGTTTTGACTTAATATATTATCAAACAAGTTTGCTTGAAAAGAAGTACACTGAAAGAAGAAGCATTTTGCAAACACTTGTTGAAGATAGCTGCTTAGAAATGAGTGAATGTACAAAAGTTGAAACCGTGAAAGAACTTAACACAGTGTTCACGTCAATAATAGAAAGTCATGAAGGGCTCATTATTAAAGATGGTGACGGACTTTACGTCCCAGGAAACAGAAATTTTGCATGGGTCAAATGGAAAGCAGATTACGGTGAACAAGTTGACACGTTTGACTTAGTGATTGTAGGAGCAGACCATGGAAAAGGTAAACGTAAAGGGGCGTATGGAAGTTTTATGCTAGCATGCAAAGATGATGATAATTTTGTAACTGTCACAAAGTTAGGGACAGGACTAACAGATAACCAGCTTAGTAGTATCACAGCAAAACTAGTGAAATCCAGTAAGCCGACAGCCACCACAGGTAGTATCACGACCGATGTTTATGTTGAACCAACCATTGTAGTTGAAGTTGCAGCTGCAGAAATTAGTAAAGGTAGTGGGCACAGTGGGGTAGCCTTACGTTTCCCGCGCCTAGTACGTATCCGTGAAGATAAAAGTGTTGATGATATAACTACTAAAAAAGAAATTGAAAGTATGCGTTAACCAAAATAACTGCGTACATCTTGTTTTAATGTTTGAAACTCTTTTTCAATCAGACGATAATGTTCAACAATGTTGTCTGATACACTCGGTTTAACAGTTTTTAAAGCGTCAACAAAATCATTGTGTAATATTGATGTTGCGTCACGGCGCATGGCAATCATACCAGCTTCCCTACACACAGCTTCAATGTCTGCACCCACATAACCCTCAGTCATACCAGCAAGTTCTGTCGTATTAAGCTCACAAGGCATACTCTTTGAATGTATCTCGAAAAGTTTTTCACGAGCATTATAATCAGGTATACCTACCAATAACACATTATCAAAACGGCCAGGACGTAACAATGCTTGGTCCAAAATTTCCGGACGGTTAGTTGCAGCCATCACAACAACGTCTGTCAAAGATTGCATACCGTCCATCTCAACTAAAAGTTGGTTCAATAAACTCTCGTTCGCGTCACCACCAGCACTAGAAGATGTACCACGGCGTTTACCGAAACTGTCAATTTCATCAATAAAGATTATACTAGGACTAGTTTGCCTTGCACGAGTAAACACTTTGCGTAACCGTTGTGTTTCTTTCCCAACAATACCTTCCTCAAGCAATGTGCTAGCATTCACTAAAATAAAGTTAGCTTCACTTTCTTTGGCTACGGCACGCGCAAGCATGGTTTTGCCTGTCCCAGGTGGACCATACAACAAAATGCCTCTACTAGACCGAATGCCCATGCGTGCAAACTTTTCTGAATCTTTCAAAGGCCACTCTACAGCTTCACGAAGACGTTGTTTTACTGTCTCTGCACCTGCAACGTCTGACCATGATACAGTAGGGGTTTCCACCATAACTTCTCGCATAGCAGAAGGACGCACAAAATTTAATGCATCCAAAAAATCTTTTTGAGTGATCACAAGTTTGCTTAATGACTCTTCTGAAACTTCGTCCGCAATCTCAGGGACAATACGACGAAGTACAATCATTGCTGCTTCTTTAGCCAAACTTTCAAGGTCTGCACCAACAAAACCGTGGGTAATCTTTGCAAGTTGGTCAATGTTAACATTGTCAAGCGGCATGCTACGCGTGTGGATCTGTAAAATCTCTTTACGACCTTGCCGGTCCGGTACACCAATTTCAATCTCACGATCAAAACGGCCAGGACGACGTAATGCAGGGTCAAGACTGTTCGGACGGTTCGTTGCAGCAATCACAACAACTTTCCCACGACTACTTAACCCATCAAGATTCTTTAGTAATTCGCTCACAGGCGTGTTCAAAAATTCGTTCGTACCTCTATCTTGACGTTTGAATGCTATACTATCAAGTTCATCAATAAATAATATACTAGGTGCACGATCTTTAGCTTCATCAAAAATGTTCCCCATCATCTTCTCAGTCGCACCAGGAACACCGCTTATTATCTCAGAAGCACGCAGCTCCATAAAATTCACGCCTGACTCTGCAGCAACAGCTTTAGCTAACAAAGTTTTCCCAGTACCTGGTGGACCGTACAATAAAACGCCTTTAGGAGCTTCTACACCGAGACGATCAAAAAGTTGAGGATGACGCAAAGGTAGTTCTATCATCTCTCTTACTTTACGTATCTCATCACTTAGCCCGCCAACATTATCATAATTCACATCTATAGGTTCTTCGTCTATCTTTACCCACCGTTCAGAATATTCTACAATGGTGTCTTTACCTACCACAGAAACAGGCGTATTAGAATCAATACTTACAACCATAAATTTTATGTCACTCAAACCAATTACATTAAAACCGTACGCTTGTTTACGGCCACGGGCACCAAAACTTACCATATCACCCTTCATTACGGCTCGACCCATTAATGCCATCTTAAATAGGTCTGCAGACATTTTAATGATCATGTTCTTGCTTGTTGGAGCAAGCTTTACACGTTTAGCAGGTGCAACACTTGCCTTTTCAACAGTTACAATGTCACCTACACCTGCGCGAGCATTACGACGAGTATTACCGTCCATACGAATTATGTTTAACCCAATATCCCCTGGGTAAGCACGATCGCATACACTCGCAGTCGTACGTTCACCAGTTATAGTAATAATGTCTCCAACATTAACACCAATCTCGCGCATATAAGAAGAATCAAGTTTTACCACACCCTTATGCACATCATCCTGCACAGACTCTGTAACCTTTAATTTTACCACCATAAAAGAAAAGAAAAAAGTTGTAATATAAAAAATCTATTTAATTTTAAACGGTAACGGACTCGGTAAACCAAGATCATCACTCATTTTAATTGCTTCAATGTGACCCTTGTGTAAAGCAGCATTCACTACGCCTTGTTTCACTACATCAGCAACTTTTTGATCATTTTTCCAAGCAGTTACAATCTCGTTGACAACATCTTCTTCACCAGTGAACAAGATGCTACCTTCTATATCGATAGCGCCTAAAGCTGGCTCGAACTTGCTACCGAAAGTGAATGTAAACTTACATCCAGCTTTACCTGCTAGTTTCATGTTAAGCGGTTCAATATTAGTGATAGCAACGGTGTTATTAATCTTAACTTGACCAACCCGTGCAGTCGGATTTTTTTCCGCATTAACTTTATGGATATTAATTCTTACGATTCCCATAGTAATCAGTACAAAAATCAGTTGGATGGTTTATAAACTTATTGCTTCCGTAATAAAGGTTTAAGTTGTCCCTCATTAGTAAGTTCAGCATATACAAAATCATGAATATAAAAATCGTTGTGATAAATTAAACGAGCAATAACCTCTTTTAACGCATAAGAATCCTTATATAATAAAATATCAGTTATATCCTCAGAATTTGCACCGTCAAAGAAGGTTTCTGCAAAAGAATGTTCTTTCTCACGAAAATCATCATATAACCCCCAATCTTTACGAAGCCGAGCATCAAATTTTTCCACTACACCGTGATACAACGATAAAGGATGTTTATCGAACTTACTTTTACTACTTATAATACTAAGCCCGTCATGTTGTAAAGCGTACTTTTTTAATGCTAATTGTAACATGTACCTTACTTCACGCAAATACTCAGATTGACAAGAGCTAATAATGTCTTGGAACACTGCATACGTACGTTTTGCACATTTATTAAAAAGGCGTTCCATTGGATTAGATTTTGACACAAATATTTTTTCACCGTAACCTTTTAACAAAAACTTTTTTGCACAATTTAAAATGTATAAACTCTTATACCCTTGATACAATTTGCCTGCGGAAGGAAAACTCTCTACACAAGCAATGTTATGAAGACGGTCAGCAAGTTTAATGTTTATTGCACGGTTACGAACAGATTTGTTTGTTTCAGTAAAGATGGATGCTACACTGTAATAATAAAAATGACGTTTTTGACGTGTTAAAACGTGTACAACGTCAGCGAGCATAATAGATTTAGTGGTAGGGAACGAATATTTCTTGGCTACTTTAATCAAATCTTGAGTGAGCTCATTATAATATTCTAACTCTAACTTATCAAGATGCATTGCATCGTCACCTTGCTCAGTAAGCCCATGCTCCTTCTTGTATAAGTCTACACGTTCTTCAATATAATCATGAAGCATAGCACCAGACAATGTTACAACATCAATTATACCAACTTGTTTTAGATGATTAGCAATGTTTAAGGGATGTAAAAAGCTGTCAGTACCATCTTTGCGAAGACCTAACTTTTTATACAACTTTTTTGACGTTTTATAACTGTACTCGAACAAATGGTATAAAGGATCATTTTTATCAACAAAATATGATGCCCGCATAACCTTTGTTAACTTTGGAAGGTGAGATAAGTACTTGTAACAGTCGCTCATCCTAATATAAAACAAAGTATTTTATAAAAAGGTAATTGTTTGGTTAAACTATGACCTACGTTGATGCTCATTGCCACATTTTCAAACAGTATTATTCAAACCCTGAATTAATCATTGAATCATGTAAAGAAGTGCATATGCTTATAACAGGTACAAACCTGGTAACAAACAAAGAGATTTTAGCATTAAAACAAACAAATGTTGATATTGCCATGGGGGCATACCCAATAGACCTTCTTAATGGACTTAACATTAAAGACGTGCTTGAACAGATTGAAGAAAATATTAGTGAGATCGTGGCAGTTGGAGAAATTGGACTAGACCTTCACCATGCAACACGTGAATCATTACCACAACAAATTGAGCATATTACTAAACTTGTTAAATTAGCTAACAAGTACCAAAAACCGGTCGTGGTACACAGCCGTAAAGCAGAAAAAGAAGTGATTGAACTATTACCTAAAATAGCGACCGTCCCAGTGTTAAACCACTGTTTTTCAGGTAGAAAAAGTCTAGTGAAAAAAGGTGTAGAAGCAGGCATGTATTTTAGTATACCAAGCAATGTTGTACATTCAACACATTTCCAAACACTCGTGAAAATAATACCTATTACACAATTATTAACTGAAACAGACTCACCTTACCTCTGGAAAGAGTTCCCAAATACACCTAACACAGTCAAACATTCTATCAAAAAGATTGCAGAAATTAAGGGTATGAAAGAAAATGATGTCAAACAACAAATTTACCTAAATTATTGTAGAATCTTCAAAACACATGAAAAAATGAAGGCGGTTTTATCATAACATGAAAATTTATGTGGAAACACAAGGGTGCAGTGCGAACCAAGCAGACACTGAGCAAATGGCAGGGTTGCTTGAAGAAGCAGGACATAGTATGGTTGACGAAGTAGAACATGCTGACACAGTCATTCTTAATACGTGCACGGTGAAAGGGCCAACAGAACGTGCGTTCTATAAACGGTTAAAAGAAGTTGAACACAAAAATGTAGTGGTCGCTGGATGCATTGCACAGTCAGAACCAAAAAAGTTAGAACAATACACAGTAGTGGGACCACAAGAGATAGATAATATTGTTAAGATCATACAACAAAAAGGACAGTATGTTGACAGAACGCCAATGCCAAAACTTAACACGGCAATAAAACGTGTTAACCCACTCATTGACATTATAACAATTAATAGAGGTTGCCTAGGATACTGTACATTCTGTAAAACTAAGTCTGCACGAGGTAATCTACGGTCCTACAGTATAGAAGATATTATGCAACGGTTCAAGCAAGCATTGAAAGATGGTTGTAAAGAAATTTGGTTAACAAGTCAAGACACAGGATGCTACGGTTTTGATATTAACACTAATTTACCAACATTGTTAAAAGAAATGTTGAATGTAGAAGGAGATTATATGATACGCGTTGGGATGATGAACCCAGACCATTTAAGTCATATTATGAAAGATCTTGTAAAAGTGTATCAAGACCCAAAAATCTTCAAGTTTTTACACTTACCATTACAAGCAGGTGATAACCAAGTCTTAAAAGATATGAAAAGGTTATACACTAAACAAGAATATTATGACCAGATTAATTTCATGACACAAGAAGTTCCGGGTTTACATGTTATGACAGACATCATTGTTGGATATCCCACAGAAAATGATAAACAGTTTAAACAGACGGTAGAAGCACTTGAAAAGACTAAGCCGGAAAGTGTTAACATTAGCAAATTCTGGCCACGACCACGTACACCAGCAGCCAACATCAAAATGCTAGACGGGAAAAAAATCAAAGCACGTTCAAAACAAGTCCATGAGATTTTTGAAAGCTACAGAGAAAAGTTGCAACAAAAACTTGTTGGAACAACAGTCACGGTACGCTTTACACAGAAAAGGGGTGAACAAGTCATTGGGAAAGACCAGTTTTATCGACAAGTTATTAGTGAAAACCATGAAATTGGTGAGGTAACAACTGCAAAAGTTCAACGTGCAGAACGTTACGCACTTTTTATTTAAGGGTTTAATTCTTTCTCAATCTCAGCATTAATCTGTTCTTGAATTTCTTGAACGTTATAGTATGCAGGGTCACGCTTTTTATAACGACCCATTACATTACGTAATACATTAATAATATGACGCGTATCATTAATAGCAGCCTCTCGAACAGGATTTTTTTTTATTGGGTATACAAGCTTATCAAATATAGTTGTAACAAGCATAACTAAAGGACGACGGTCAAGCCCATGGGTATGCTCAGCTTTGACCCATGCATCAAAATGTATAGAAACCTTCCCGGCTTGTGCATGCACTTTATTTTTTTGTAGATCATGCATCCCATTTATATTTAAACGAATAGTTATAGCAGAAATCTTGTGTTTAATTTGTTTCTCACAACGTAATTCAAGGTAAATATTACGGCCGTGCTGATCCACAATTTGCTCGTTACGCTTCTCCCGATAGGAATAACCAAGATTGTGTATCTCAGATTTTATAAGTGAAAGTGTTTCTGCATAATTGAACATACCAACATGTTCCACCATCTTATTATTTACAACTAATTCTAATTCACTCATTTTAATATTCCCTAAACATGTTTAAGTATGATTTTATACGGTATACTAAATCATCTACACCGTCACTCATTAGCTTTTTTTGTTCTGCTGTTACATCAGCACCAAAAAACTGGTCGCGTAACCATGATAAAACCCAGGTGAAAATATTGCTTGACACTTTACCCCAGGTGTTCAAACGTAAGTATGCAGAAATAACTATTTTAATATGCCCATGGTCAACAGTGACAGTCCGACCATCAACCTTTACTGTAGCATCATTTATGTCAACACCATGTAAACGAAAGCTTATCACACCTTTATAATAATCGTTAGAGATAGTTTTACTTGGTTTGAACAACCAAACAATGTCACGGCCACTCTCACGATTGATCTCTTGGTTCATAAACTCTATCCAATCATAACCTTGCTGACTAAACCATTCAGTAACCATTAAATGGAGTTCAGAAAGGTTCATGAAACCTTCATGCGTGATTTTTAGCCTGTCAACAACAAGAACGTCTTCTCCCATACTACAATGACTGTTTTCTGTCTTATATAACTTTCTTGTATTACTGCATAAACGAAATGTTTAAGTACAGTTCTTACTAAATGAGTGTTAGGGGTAAACAAGTGGTAACTAGTTTTATTAAATCGCTTTTGCATAAAATATCGTTCGGTACACTCTTTGCAAAAAAGAAGTCTGTAAAACTAGGACTATACGGACCACCTAATGGTGGGAAAAGCACGTTAGCTAACAGAATAACTAACGATTGGCTCGGAGAAGACATGAGTAGTGTCTCAAACGTTGAACACGAAACACGAGAAATCATAATACGAGAACAAATTATAATTAAGGGTAAAAAAGGTAAAGAACTCTCTTTTAACCTTGTTGACACACCAGGTATATCTACACGTATTGATTACGAAGATTTCATGAAAAAAGGTATGAAACGTACCGAAGCAAAAAAACGTGCGAAAGAAGCTACAAAAGGTGTAATTGAAAGTATAAAGTGGCTTGATGATATGGATAGTGTAGTTGTCGTACTAGATTCTACCAAAGACCCATACAGTCAAGTTAACATTACAATCATAGGAAATTTACAAGCACGAAAAATCCCAGTACTCATTGTAGCTAACAAAATTGATCTTAAACGGTCTAACATGGAACTAATAAAAGCAGCGTTCCCTCAATACGAGGTTTTTGGTATTTCAGCGAAATATGGGACCAATATTGAGGAATTTTACGAAAAGCTTATTGAGTTCAGCACATAAAAGGTAATACAAGATGGTCACATTCCAATTCGTCCCGTTCGATAGCATAGCAAAACTTAATAGTAGAAAGCGTGTTAACAAACTTTTACGCATTGTAAAAAATAATAAAATTGTTATCTTAGAAGGTCGGTTAACACCTGAAGAAGAGGCACACCTTATCGAACGCACAATGGCAGAAATAAGCCACCCTAGATTCAGTGGGATTGAATTAGGGCGTATTGAATATTCACAAAAGTATAAGGGCTGGGATGCAGTAAAACATAAGCTTGCTTCCATGCTGGTAGGGGAACGACGCGGTCTAACCGTGATTGGTCCTGCAACCATTATCGACAAAATTGTGAACAATCCCAGCCAGTTCCAATTATTCATGAAATAAAATGCCTCACCAATGCGTAAAATGTGGAGAAATGTACCCGAACGGTGCTCAAGAAATTCTTAGCGGTTGTAACTGTGGTGCAAGACTTTTTTTTTATATTAAAAAGAAACATTTGACAGAAGGTAAAGAGTTCATTGCAAAATTATCTGAACAAGACAAGGTGCAAATGGAACGAGACATTGCATCTTTGTCAACAATCAAAGTTGAAGAAAAAAAACCAGTGGTATTAGACTTTGAAAGTATTCAAATGATACAACCTGGACGATATGAAATTGATCTAATCCATTTAATGAAACGTGACCCATTAATATTCAAACTTGGCGAAGGGAAATATATGATTGATATCCCTAAATTATTCAAAAATTAAATCTTTTTAGTTGTAACTTTATCACTGACTATACTACTACAACCACTTTTATCACTGATTATAAGTTTAATTTTATCTCGACCAGCAAGAACGTTGTTCAACTTTTTAATTTGGTTCTTCCCTTTAGTCCTAACAGACTTATCATCTTCACCATTTATGCTTGCTTGAATTGCAGACTTCACACGTTCTAATACACCTTCAACAGTGGTAATATAACCATTACTAGCAGGCCCAGAACTTTGAGTTATCATCCGAGGTATCTTTAAAGTCGCAGAACCAGACTTAATCACTTTCACATTTAAGTCAGCTTCACAGCTTACTTCAAACGTGTACTCAGCTCCTTCACGTGGTTCAAGAGGTTCTAAATCACTTTTTTTGTACCCACACGCAGTACAACTCATACCAAAAACAGCTACACGACCAAAGTAAGGAATATCAAGTTCATCCTCACGCAATGTTAATTCGTTCTTACCGCACATCATACATTGTTGACCGCTAATTTCTTCCATGTCTTCTAAAAGGGGTGGTTAGATTAAAAAGCTTACGTAGACAATCAAAATAGAGGACGAAAGATATTTAAACAAGAAGTTAAGAGAAAAGAGTGTGCACCGATAGTACAATGGCTAGTATGTCGGCCTTCCAAGCCGGTGATCCGGGTTCGAATCCCGGTCGGTGCATCGTTATTAATCTTTCACGATTGTTCCAGTGAAATTTTTACCGTTAATATAATTGTTTAGACTATCAATATCTTTCCCATTAATAATAACAACTTCTATCCCAATCTCTTTAGCTTTCCGTGCAGCTATTGGATCAAATGGGCTACTAAGCCCTGGTTTCCATTCCGTAGGTAACAAATCTAAAAATCCATCCCAGCCTATTTCCGTAATAGGTTTTGCGTCAGGGTTCATCCTTGGGTCAGACGTGTATACTTGTTTAATATTGCTAAGATTCACAACCGCTTTCGCACCAATCTTCTCTGCAACAAGCACAGCATCCATATCACTACTATGACCTGGTTCATACCCTGCACCGATTACTAATTTACTGTTTTGTACTAATTCAGGATTAAAATCAGGGATTAATTCTCCACCTAACACTTTCGCTAGGTACACGGCGTTTAATCGTGTCGCCATGATACCAACCCAATCTTGGGCAGCATGATCGGTTACACCAACTTCGCGTAGTGCATGTTGATATTCACGTGCAACGCTGCCACCACCAGTAATTATCACAAAATTGCTGTCATGCGAAAGAATAAATTGTCTGAAATCTTTAACAAAGTCCGTGTCCACAATTGTGGGCGATAATATTGAGCCTCCTAATGAGAGTACAAATGTATCTACCATTAAGAATATTTATTGAAAAGTTAGCGTTTAAATAATTTATGCTACCACACGCTTAATGAATTGTTTGGCTAGAGTAAACAATTTTTTCTTTCGTACCGGATCCATTTTTTCAAGCATCCGTACCATCATGCTCATACGCTGGTTCCCCGCGAACGTTTTTTTATGACGGTGGATAAAGTACCAGTATAGCCCGTCCATAGTATCGCACCAGTCACCCTTCATGCACCCCATCTTTTTCAGATAACTGCTCCCGCAAATATAGGGTTTGGTCGCGAAACTTCCACCGTCAGCGTACTGGCTCATTCCGTACACGTTAGCTTCCATCACCCAGTCCGTAGAATCAACGTACATCTCCATGAACCACCTGTGTACTTCATCAGGATGTACACCCGATAACAGCATGATGTTGCCAACCACCATTAACCGTTCGATGTGATGTGTGTACCCGATACGGTTCACACGATCAATACAATCGTCCAATGGTTCAATCCCTGTGGTAGCGTCGTACCAATATTTCGTGAGTTTGCCCGTGTGCCCAAAATAGTTACCGCGCATGTCTAAAGTGTGGTACAGTCCGCGAACGTACTCGCGCCACCCAATAATTTGCCGTATAAAACCTTCCATACTGTTTATCGGAACATCACATTTCAGCGCTTTATCAAGCACTTCTTTAGGCGTTAGTAACCCGCAGTTAAGCATTGGTGATAACACACTGTGGAACACGAAGTCGTGCTCTGTGATAGCATCTTCATAATCACCGAACAATTTGAACCGATGCTTCAAAAAATCGTTAAGCCATGCCAAAGCTTGTCTGCGCGTGGTAGGTAAATAAAAATTGTCCGTATTACCCGGATGATCGCTGAACCGACCATTAACAAGTTTGATAACGTCCTGGACATGTGTACCATGCTTCACCCCCATTATGTCCGGTACCTCAACAGTACGTGGCAACTTTTTACGGTTGTCAGCATCGTAACTCCATTGACCGCCGACCGGCTTGTCACCATCCATTAAAATGTTTAAGGCTTTACGCTGCTCAATATAGAAATCGTTCATTAACAACCGTTTATAGCGTGATTGGTACGCCTTAAAATCGTCGAGTGTACACAAAAATTTTGGGGACGGATGATATACAACGTCACAGAACGATTCGAGTTGGTCACGGAAAAATTTATCTTCCACATAGTATGTGTGCACTTCGTACCCTTTCATCGACGTTTTCAACACGTCAAAAAATGATTTACCCATCTTATGATACTCAGCGCCTATAGCTTCCCCGTGCGCACGCATGGCCGCGAGGTAAAACACAAGTTTATGTTTATGATACTTGAAATGTGTGCATAAAGCTTCATCTTCAATCATAACGTACTTGTCAGCTTTCGGATGCGAAGGGAACAAATTGTCGCCGAGCACTAAAAATAGTTTCATTACAGAGTGAGGATATTCAAGCTTTTAATGCTACCGGATAATACCATGATCGCGAAGATGTGTCGTGGTCAAAACCTCACCGTCACACAAACTTTTGTAAGATAACAAGTCAGCAAAACAGCACAAATGATCACCCTCATCTTGCATTGAGACAATGCTAAGTTCCATGATGGCAAGTGCACCGTCAAGGTAAGGTAACCCTTTATACTCTTTCAACGGTAACCGATTAAGTTTATATCCGTCCTTACCCGATCGCATCCCGAGCCTGCGCACATGTTTACTTTGTGTCTTCGATAATAGTTGTACCAATACATGTTTATCTTTGCGCACATTGTCAAGCGTCTTTGTGTTCTTGTACACAGCGATCATGAACCGTTTAGGTTTCATGGAGACCGCCGTAAAATATGTGCAGATGTTCATGTTACTATCCGTGCACACACTGTACACAGGTAACGAAGGATAATTCCAAGGTCGTCTCATGCACAATGCTAGATTTACAACTTAATAAAAGTAAGACATATATAACAAAAGATACTAACTAAAGTTATGAAAGCCATTATTTTTTCTGCGCACAGTGACGATTTTGTTATTGGAGCGGGAGGCTATATGGCACTACACCCTAAACAAACACACTGCGTTGTTTTTTCATTGGGAGAGATGTCTCATCCATGGCTTAAACCTGAAGAAATAAAAAAAATTCGACGTAACGAAATGTTTCAAGCTGCCAAAATATTGCGTAGCACAGTTACACCCTACGATCTTAACGAAAGTAATTTTCTTAATGAGAACGAAAGTTTAGTACAAGAATCTATTGAGTGGATTGAAAAACATAAACCAACACGTGTATTTACACATAGTAGCGAAGATCCTCATCCTGACCATCGTGCAGTGCATGAAACAACCATGGAAATTGTAAGCAAACTTTCGTATCAAATAGAAGTGTACACATACTCAATATGGAACCCTACTGAGTTTAATCAGCAGTACCCAGCATTATACATTGATATTAAACAAACATATCAACGTAAAGTAAAGTCAATGAAAGCGTTCCCTAGCCAAAAAGTGGCAATATACACGCTTGCAATACTAATTATGTATCGAGCATTGTCAGCAGGGTTACGGTCAAGATATTGGCTCGCAGAAAAATTTTATAGGATATTATGAAAACTTTAATCGTACTCGAAACATGGGATCCGCAACGTGACGGAGTAATACAGTTTGTAAAAGAGTATACAAAACGTTATGATGCCACAATATTCAGTACGGGGCATGGAGCAAAACCGTCAAAATGGATGAAAATTGCAGGATACCCAGCACCAAAGATTGGCCTGAGGTATCTTCGAGACATTGCAAGAAATGTTAAAGAGCACGACGTAATATTTCTTCAAGGGTACCCAGGACTTAATAGTACAATCAGCTTAATTTTTGCAAAATGGTACAATAAACCTGTTGCATCATATGCACATATTAACATACAAGATTTTATTCAAACTTTTTTACGTATTCCAAAAGTGTGCGCACAAATATTGTTCAATATTAGTTATTGGTTATTACAAAAAGTGTACATTGTTTTTGTACCTTACCCTGACTACCCAGACATTCATCCTAGACAATCAGTGACACCGCTCGGTGTAGACATTGAAAAGTTTTGTAAAAAAAGTCTACTGAAAAATAAAACAAAGTTTGTTGTTGGATACTGCGGAAGGATAAGCCCTGAAAAAAATGTTGAACTGTTACGAAACATGTTAATACGTGCACCAGAACACTACGAATTGCTTATTGTGGGAGACGGAGAAATAGAGCCGCACCCTAAACTTAAAGTTACAGGTTTTGTTGATGATCCAGACAGATATTATAATCAAATGGACATATTCATAATGCCAAGCAGAACTGAAACAACAAGCCTTGCAACACTTGAAGCAATGGCTTGTGAACTCCCAGTAATAGTGAGCAAAGTCGGTTTTATGGCAAGCTACGTAAAAAAAAATGTTACTGGACAGTTCTTATTACAAGATTCCCCAGACATTTTACTCAGTAAAATCCAAGTGCTTGAGCATGACCCATTATTACGTGAACAGATTGGTAAAAATGCGCGTCAGATGGTTGCATACTCATTTTCATGGGAAAGAAGTATTAACAGAATACATAAAAAGCTTAACAAAATGTATATAGACCATATTGCAAACACTTAAATAAAAATCATAATAGCGCAAGAAATATGGAATTTAATGAACAATTTGTAACCAACGAAATACAACGTGTACCAGAATACACGGACGTGGATGACGGGGATTCATTGTACATAGAAGAACTTGAAGAAGTTGCTGAGTGTCCAGAATGTGAAGGACCCATTATAGATAGATACTCTGGTAAAATTAAACAAAACACATTACATTTCTGTAGTGAAGATTGTTTTGAAGATTATAAAGAAACATCATAATAACATTTCTTTCAATTTACCTTGCTCAAAAAGTTGCATGACAATGTCGCAGCCACCAACAAGGTTACCGTCCACCCATAACTGAGGATAAGTTGGCCAGTTTGCATACTCTTTTACTGCCTCACGCATCATATCATCAGATAACACGTTAAAGTAACCATACTCAACGTCAAGATTACGTAAAATCTGTATTACATGGAATGAAAACCCGCACTGTGGTTCTTCAGGTGTACCTTTCATAAACAAAAAAATCTTGTTATTATTAATCAACTGTTCAATTTTATTTTTCATGTGTTTCAATCCCTAACGCGTGCAACGTTTCTTTCAATTCTTCTTTAAGCGTCGCGTACACTGCACGATGTTGTTCAATCAAAGTCATACCTTTAAATCCTTCCCAGTGAACTTCAGCTTTCAAATGAACATCGTCTCTTCTTGGGTCATGCACTATAACAGTACAGCCAGATAAACCATGTTCAATTTTACGTTTTACTAAATCTGCATTACTCACGGTTCTCAAGCTCCTTACACATCTTGGTTAAAAATATGCCGCGGTCCACTGAACTTCCGTCCCTGAAACTAACAGTGCCACACTCAGCTTCTTTATCTCCAACAACAACTACGTGAGTGCTCCTACTTAACTGTGCTTCACGAACCTTTTTACCCATACTCTCGTTACGATCATCAACATGCACACGTACACCCATAGCACGCAAATCTTTAGCAAGATCGTGGCCGTACACCGTGTTCATTGCAACAATCCGTACACCCACAGGGTTCAACCATAAAGGAAAACGGCCTGCATAATGCTCAATCATTATTCCCATAAACCGTTCAAAACTTCCAATGATTGCACGGTGCACCATGACAGGTGTACACCGCTCATTTTCTGCATTAACATACTCAACATTGAATCGTTTAGGTAAATTAAAATCGCATTGGATAGTTGCTAATTGCCATTCACGACCAAGACAATCAGTAAACATAAAGTCTAGTTTTGGACCATAAAATGCAGCTTCACCTTCAACACGTTTATAGTTTAGACCGTTTTGTTTTGCTGCATCTTCAAGTGCAGACTCAGCATTGTCCCATACCGCAGCGTCACCTATATATTTACTATGATCATTATCACGTACAGAAAGGCTCACCCAATATTTATCCATCCCTAAGGTCCCATAAAATTCTCTTATTATTTCCACCATAGTAGAAATTTCTTGTTGTAACTGTTCAGGCATACACAACACATGACCGTCATCCTGAGTAATACTACGTACACGAGTTAGACCGTGTAATTGCCCAGACTTTTCGTCACGGTAAATGGTTGCTGGTTCAAACAAACGTATTGGATAATCACGGTAACTGTTCGGCATTACCTTAAAAATTTGTAAATGGTGAGGACAATTCATTGGTTTTAAAATAAACCTGTCACTTTTACCTTGTACACGAAACAGTTCATCACCAAACTTGTCGTAATGCCCACTAATCTTGTACAAACTTTCTTTAGCAATGTGCGGAGTCCATACCCATTGGTAGCCTTTAGGCTCATGCAACGACCATAAATACTTTTCTACCTCTCTACGAATAGTCATTCCTTTCGGTGTTAACAAGGGTAGACCAGGACCAACATCTTTACTGATTGTAAAAAGCCCAAGCTCTTTACCAAGTTTCACATGACTTCTTGCTTCTGCCTCTTCACGTTTTTT
>CABZYC010000013.1 GCA_902529885.1 uncultured Candidatus Woesearchaeota archaeon
GTCGTTTTAACACAATTCTTGAAACATTTTTATGTTTTGAGTCAGGGCCCCTACAAAAAGGGATGAGACGCCCACGCCGGGATTTGAACCCGAGTCACTGCCTCGAAAGGGCAGTATGATAGTCCGGACTACACCACATGGGCATTTATTATTGTTCGTCTCTTCGAATAACTTTGACCGCATCCATATTTAAAGTTATTGGAATAGGCACTGCGGCTTCTAATAATTCTACTACTACTTCTTCTTTAACTTCGTTAATACGAACAACTTTTGCATTATCACGTTTGAATGCGCCTGTAAGAATTTCAACGATGTCACCTTTTAAGATGTTACGTTCAACCTTAGTTTGTTCAAGCATATGCTCGATCTCACTGAATGGGACAGGCCGTCCTAATAAACCTCGTGCGTACGGTACTCGTGCAACACAATCTTGTGCAGCCATCTCATTTTCAGCTTCAATAAAAATGTAACCTCGCATACCGTGCGCTCGAACAATAGCGTACACACCTTCTGCCTTTTTAGCTTCTGCTTTAGACACTAAATAGTCTACAACTTGGTCTTCACGGTTTGCCGTGGTACGTACTGCATAAATTATTCCTGCCATGTTCAAATTAGTTGTGATAGTAAGAATACTGTAAAGCCAATAAGCCCAATGACGATGCATCCAAGCCCAGTAACCTTGACAATACTAATATACTCATCTTTACTAGGTTTTTTCGTGATACGGAGTACTCGCATAGCTTCTTTGTAAAAACTGCGTAGTTTACTCATATCCATACTGTCCTCGGCTGTGAATTTGTTTATAAACTTTTCTATAACTTTACACTTGTGATCTTACTTACCCCGTCAGTCATAGACACACCAAACAAAGTGTCTGCAGATGATATCACGCTATCATTATGGCTGATTACTATGTACTGAGCTTTATCACTGTACGCAGCTACTAGATTCGCTAGACGCTCAGAATTTTGTTTATCGAGCGCTGCATCAATCTCGTCAAGAATGTAAAATGATGCAGGCTGATACTCTTGTACAGCAAAGATGAATGCTAAGGCCGTCAGAGTTTTTTCACCGCCGCTCAAAGATTTAAGGTCCATATACCTGTTCCCAGTAAGTTTAACTTTGACCGACAGTCCATCCTCAAACGGTGACTCTTTGTTCTCAAGTTGTAAGTATGCATCGCCCTTATAGAATAATCTACTAAATATTTCTTGGAAATGTTTGTTAGCTTGATCAAACGTTTTCATAAAATGGTCTTTCTTTTTTGTTTCAATCTCGTTCATTAAAGTTAGAACTTTAGTACGCTCATTTTCAAGCGATTCCTGTTTTTCTAATAAAGAATGAAAGTCTGCTTCCACTTTATCGTACACTTCTAACGCTTTCATGTTAACAAGTGGCATGTTACGCAAGATTGATTCAGACTTTTGTAATTGTGCTTCCAATTCATTGTTTGGTATGTCTAAGATCTCGGCATCAGTGTACTGTTCCATCTCTTCTGTTAGAACGCTTAATTTAGCTTTTACTTCTGCATGTTTTAAGGCGTGAACATTAATGTCTCGTTCATAACTATACATTTTTTCTTTTGTGTTTTGTATAGCATGTTCTGTGTCACGTAGTTTTCCTTGAATTTTTTCTCGTTTATTAAACAAGGCTTTATATTGTTTATAGAACGCCTCACTATCTTTTTCTTTAATCTTTAAGATTTTGCTTTGTTCTTTAATGAAAAGTTGTAACTCTTTTAATTCAAGGTTAAACTCATTCTCTTCCTTGTTAATTTGTTTACTAATATGACTTATTTTTTCTCGTTCTGGAGCAATCAATTGTTCCTTTTGCTCGTCAAGATTTTTAATACGCTGTTCACGGCTGATAATACGTTCGCGTAATTGCTGTTGTTCATCATCCAATGTTTGTAATTCTGCTACTACTCTAGGATTTTTAGCAGCAGTCATATTAGATATTAACTGCTGCCGCTTTGCTTTTTTCATTGCTAAACTTTTGTTCACACCTGAAAGTTCTAGCATTACTGTTTGTAATTCATCTTCAACCTTGTTAAGCTCTATTGCAAATTCCTTCTTTTGTCCACTGTGCGCGTCAAGGTCTGAACTGTCAAGGTGCAAACTTTTTTCAGTTTTAATAATGGTACCTTCGATCTCACCTTTTTGAGTACGAAGTTTTGTTATAATGTCATGATTTTTTTCGCGGTTACGCTCAATAGAATGTATGACTGCTTCTTGGTCTGCAAGTTCGTTGCCTACTTTCTCCGCTTTTTCAATAATGTCTGTTTGTACAAAACTGTTACGCCGTTTACTTTGCCCACCGCTCATTACACCGCTACCTTCAACTGTGTCGCCAGTTAATGTCACCATACGAATACGGCCAACACCTATGGCTCGTGCAACAGACAGATTTTCTACTACAAGTGTGTTACCAAGCACATATTCAAACGCTTTTTTTACGTTACGTTTTGCTTTTACAAGGTTGACTGCAAAGTCTACTACCCCACTCCTTTTTAGTAATTTTAAGTCTTCACTGTTAACACGTTGCGCTTTAATTTTGTTTAAGGGTATAAACGATGCTCTTCCTAAACGTTGGTTACGAAGATACTGAATGTTTTGTGAAGCAATAAGGTCGTCGTCCACAACAATAAAACTTGATCTTCCACCTGCTGCAGCTTCAACAGCTTGTGCATACTCACTGTTAACCGAGCCAAGCTGGCCAACTGTACCATGCACACCTTTACCGCCCTTGTCAAGCACTGCTTTCACAGCTGCGTTCGCAGCAATACTATTTTTTGCAGCTGCAGCTTTTGTACTAAGCTCACCGTAACGTTCACGGAGACTAACCACCTTCCCCCTGGCGTTACTAAGCTGTGCAACAAACTCTGCATCTTTTTGCAGGTTACCTGATAACGTTTTACTCATTTCCTTGAACCGTTTTTTCATATTTTCAAGTTCTTTGAGTACTTTCGAATGCTCTTTTCGAACACTTGCAATTTTGTTAAGTTGCACGTCAAGATTTTGTAGTTTAAATTCAAGCTGGTCTCTATTTCGAAACATTTCTTGCTGTTTACTACGCGACTTTTGCACCGTACTTTCAAGAGATTCAATCTCTTTATCTAATACTTCTATTTTTTCAGCTGTCCCTTCACTATTGTCTAACTTATGTTTTGTACGTAGTTTGGATCTATTTTTTTTGACGGTTTCAATTTCGTGGTTAAACCGTTTTATGTCGTGTTGACACTGTTTAATTTCTTTTGTAATATGACTTGCTCGACTTTCAATATCGTCTAACTCTGATTGAAACTGTATGCGTCGTTTACCTATCTTTTCAAGTTCGTCTTGCACAGTTTGTAACCGTGCTTTTTTAATGATAACTTGCTCTTTTAACCCTTCAATTTCTTTGTGTAATGTTACTTGGCCAGACTCACCTTTACTTTCAATCTCTTGGTTCACATCACCTATCTGTTTTTCAAGTGTATTACACAAAGTTGTATATTTACTAATGCTTACGTCTTGTTTTGCAATCTTTTGTTTGATAACACCTATCTTACTTGTAAAATCTTCATGTTGTTTAAGATAACTTTCATGTTCACGGGTCAACCTTGTTTTTTTAAGACTGTTAACTTTTTCTTGTGCATCACGTACTTCTGCGGCTTGGTCACGATCTTTTTTAAGTTCTTTTAGATGTGCTTTACGTTCTTTAAGTATGATTGCAGCGTCACCAAGTTTTGTTTGCACTTTGTCAAGTTCAAGCATAGCTTTACGCTTTTTATCTTCATAATGGCTAATGTCGGATATTTGTTCAATTATTTGTCGTCGTTCAACACCAGGCATATCAACAAAACGTGTAATGTCACCTTGCAAAATAATGTTGTACCCGCTCGGGTTAATACTTGCACTCGCTAACAAATCAAGAATGTTTGTTCGTGTACTTTTTTTACCGTTGATTGAATAGATTGACCCTTTCTTTTTTGTAACGGTTCGATTAATAATTAATTCGTCTTCATCAACATTGAACACTCTCGACGTATTATCAAAAGTGATTTCTACGTACCCGCTACTCGCCGGTTTTCCTTTTTTACCACCGTTAAATATTAAGTTGCTAGCTTTTTCTGCCCGCATACTTTTTGCAGAGAGTCTTCCAAGCACAAAACAAAGTGCGTCGCCAACATTACTTTTTCCGCTACCGTTAGGTCCAAGAATACAATTGTACCTGTCACCTAATGGAATATGTGTTTTTTTAGCAAAACTCTTGAAACCGTGTATTGTAATGTTAGTAATTTTGGTCATGCATTCACCTTACCTGAATGGACCTTGTTTAAGTTTATAAGTTTTAGGATTACTATAAAGGGAAAGTTGTTTGTTGTTCAGCCGTTTTAAGGGTACACGTATGTAAAATTTTTTCGAGTGTGTTAACCATTTCTTCTGAGTGTGCATCTTTTTCTTTTAAATTATCAAACATTACATGGTGTGAATACATTATAAATTGTTTACCTTGCTGATACTCAACTCGTTGTGTTGCCTCGATTGAACCGTCACTATTAGTATGGTTGTCATAAAATTCAACACGTATTTTGTAAGCTTTACTTTTATCGTGTATGTACAACATCTGAGTTTTAAAAGTGTCATAATCCATGGTATTTCATTACCTCTATATTTTATAAATCATATGGAAATCTTAGTGGTAATTGATTATTATTTGGACTATACTCTTCTGTTAGTGTATCTTCAATGGTGCTTGGCTTTTTGAAAAGGCCAAGTTGTATTGGAAACAAAACAAGTTGTACTGGGGCCTTGCACAAATGTTCTAAGCTAGTTTCGCATTGTTTAAGGTATGCCTCGCGGTCACTTGAAAAAAATTCAATTGGTACCCTGTACACTATGTCCTGACTTTGTATTTTGAGTACTGCATTAGTTTTGTAATTAGTAACAGATTCTGCTTCTATAGTGACAGTATAATCTTGTAGGTCTAAGAGTTGTCTGTAAATATTGCTCATATGATATTAAAAAAAAGCTTGTATAAAAATTTTTAGCGGAACAAAGGTAATTGTCCGGTTGTAACAGGTGGAAGGTTTTGCCCGTTAATAATCAAGTTATGCCTTTTCCTATCAACAAGGTCTACTATAGAAGGAATTGTTACGTGTCGTACATCTAAGAATCTTCCTTTGTATGGTTTTCCATGCTCACTCTCATACTTCCACCATTGGTTTCTTGGTTCAGAGAGGTGACTGTAATCCTTTAACATTTCTTGCATGACAATAGTTTCCATTGTACCACGTTGTAAGTTGTAGGCAGACTGTTGGACCATTCTTCCGTTACGTATTTTGTTTTCTAACCTGTGAAATAATGGTACCACTTTTTCTCTATCAGTAAAACTGAACGCACGTTGTCGTTCTTGTGGTGTGTATAAGCTTAACGCATTAGATCGTGGATATTCATGAGTGTCACGAACTCTTTTATATACTTGTTCTGGAAGAGGCGTTTTTTCATGTAAATAAAATATTAGGCTGCTTTCTAAACCTTTTTGTTGGGCTTGGTTTTGGATTGATTGTAATGTGTTACTTTTTAGGCTTTTATGGTCAGCGTTAGCAATAAAAACAATGTGATTCGTTTCTGGTACTAATATCCCTATACTTTTCTCAGTAGATTTTAACTTTTTAATTGAAGGTGTATAACTCGCATTTTGAAGTTCTGCTTCATATTTGCCAATTAATTCGTTAATCTTATATTCCCAACTATTTTTCCGTACCATTATCGTACATCCCCTTGATAAGCTTGTTATGTCTTTCTCTATCAAATAGTGTTTCTAATCCAACCACTATTTTTGTTGCTCCAAGTTGTGGTGCTACTGTATACAGTACAGAGCCTTCATACAAGTTGTATATTGGCCCTATGTCTATTGGTGCATGACACTTCATTGCTTCTTTAAAAGTTTCATGATCTTGTTGAGGTTCAGAGAGGTATAACACGCTTGGATTAAGATTGTGTAGGTGGGCTCTTCGTTTATATTCTTTAAACTGTTCTAACGATAGATGTTCTGGAAAAATAATAATATGATCGTTATTATTATACATTAATATTTTATAACGGCCACGTTCATCTAGCTCCCATCCGACACCTTGATATTGTAACAGCTGTTCTAACATATAGTCTATAAGCCTTCTTTTTATAAAAATGTTAAGCATTAAACCTATTTTTTACGTTTTACTACTTTACCTGTGAAAATATTATGTTTATCTCTTATTATTTCTAATTTGACAGTTTTTTTAGGAATATACTTTAGTCCTGGAACAGATATTGTTCTGTTTTTAGCAATAGCAATACTTGATCCAGGAAATCTGTCTTCACATACTAATTTAACACCGATAATGTCACCTTTTTTGAATGGTTTTGGTAAAGGCGGCATTTTTTTAATGTTAAAATCTTCAGCTGAAAGTTTAAGTTTAATGTTATACCTTTTTTCCCATGTGTCAATCATAGAATAAAATTCGTCCCAACTGTAAGGTTTTGCAGCTCTTCGCCCAGTTTTGTATGGAAGATAGTTCTGAATACCTAAAATAGGTTTATGTTCAAGCGTTTTTACCCATTGTATAATCTTTTCAATTTCGTTTTCGTTATATCCTCTTGTGAGCACTGGTGCAACAATCATTTTCACTTTTGCTGCACCATATTTAATAACATTCAATAAATGTTTAAGATTATAATGTTTTATCCCTGCAACTTTTTTAGCAACTTGTTCATCCATAGCGTCAAGGCTAACGTTAAGTTGTAGTTTAGTAATACTTTCAAGTTTGTCAAGTCTTGACTCTGTTAATAACGTTGCATTAGTGTCTATGCTGATTGTATGTATGAGTGGGTGCGCTTGTAAATCTTCAAGTAGCCCATCCATATCACCGTACAAAAAAGGTTCACCTTGCACTCCAACATGCACTTCCACACTTTGGTTAAATTGTTCAATTATTTTGAACAGTTCTTTCACAAGATATTCTCGTTGAACAACAAAATCGTTTTTTTTACTACTTAATCCTTCACTGATACTACAATATACGCAATCAAGGTTACATGATGTGACTGGTTTAATTTCTATGATGCTACTATCTCTGTATGCTATCCCGAACGCTACGTTCCCAATAAGGGGTATCCCTGAGTTTTCATGGATATATTTGACTTTATTACCTGTTAACTTGTTTGTTAGTTGTTCCATGTGCTTGTCAAGAATTCTATCAAGCTGTTTTTCTGGGAACGAATATGCTAATTGTTTATCTACTACTTCCCATACTCCAAGTTTGTCAAGTTCACTAAATGTAATAAGACTTTTGAATATGTCAAGGAATGTGAACACTACACCCTCCTTAGTTTTATGGAACTGTATAGTTTCAAAACTCGTTTTCTGCATAGTACCGTTATAGAATCGTCCTGTTTTTAAGGTTTGCCACACTGAAAATCTTTATAAAACTTTGACAACCACAAAATTGTACAGGATGGAACTAAAGATCACGCTCGAAAGGTTGTACGATATAAACCGTAACGAAAAGAAGTCTGCTGACTTGCAACAGTTAGATCAGAACTATTTGAGCGATGTACAATTATATATGCAACAAAAAATGAAAGAGTTGCAAGAACGTAAAGGGAGCGATAACATGTTTGCAATGTCTGGGATGGATAAGATGGAACGTGAACTTCGTAGTGTACAACGTACTATCCGAGAGATTTATGAACGTCGTGAAAAAAAGATTATTGATATGGCTTTGAACAGGTCACGTACACAAAGTGATATTATTGATACTTCTGGCATGCTTAGTGATGAAACACGTTTTTATGAGTCAATATTAGGTAACCTTGATTTGTACCGTAACGAAATATTACGTCCAATATTCACTTCTGAATCTACGTTTGACCGTGTGGAAGTAACACCTACTATTGAAGAAGAATTAGATGGTCCTAATGAGAGTTTTACAGTTAGTGACCCTGAATTAGGTGTCAATGTCCGTTTTTTAGCAAGTATCCCTCAGTTTATTTGGCGTGATCTTAAAGAGTATGGTCCTTTTGAAGAAGGTCAAGAAGCCAAATTAAGTATGAGTATTGCTGAGGCTTTGGTAAAAAAAGGTCGTGCAGAACTGATAAATTAATATAGCTATTACATGTTATATCTTGTATGAAACAAGTGCAAACACATGATGGGTCACACACATTTTACAGTGAAAAGGCTGGCGAACATTATCATAGTATTTCTGGTGCTGAGACTGAAGCTGTCGGGAAATATGTGTATCCTTTAAACCCATTATCACATATTCGTAACCATAACTTGCGTATGTTAGACGTTTGTTTTGGGCTTGGGTATAATACTTCTGCTATCATAGACACTGTATGGGAAGAAGACCATACAACCCACATTGATTTATACGCAATTGAAAATGATGAAGTTATCCTTGAGCATATACAAGATGTTCATCCTAAATTTTTATGTTATCCAATAATACGTTCTCTCGCGAAAGATAAGAAGTATACTGGTCCGCACATGAAAGCTAAACTGTACGTTGACGATTTACGGTCATGCTTGAGCGAATTTAAGGATATTGACATTATTTGTTTTGATCCTTTCTCCCCCAAAAAAAATCCGGAACTGTGGACACAAAAAGTGTTCGAGATGTGTTATGCAGCACTTAAACCTGGTGGTGCACTCGCAACATACTCTTGTGCACGCAGCGTACGTAACGCTATGGTGGCCGCAGGGTTCCAGGTGTTCAATACAAAACCTGTTGGCCGCCGTGCACCGG
>CABZYC010000014.1 GCA_902529885.1 uncultured Candidatus Woesearchaeota archaeon
GTTGCAATGCAGCTTGGTTATCTTGACCCAGAACATGTAGTAAAAATGTTAGAACAAAAACCAGGTGATAAAGAAGTTATTTTAACAGGGAGAGGGGCACCTGAACAAATACGAAAATGTGCAGACCTTATCACAGAGATGACTTTGAAAAAACATTATTTTGATGATGGTCAAATGGCAAGAAGAGGTATTGAATACTAAATTTTTTCAATACTAATTTTATGTTTATTCAACTTAATATTAACATCATCAGTTTCAGTTAAACCAGATATTCGTTTGGCAACAGAAGGTAACACTATTTGATCACCACGAATTTTAAGGTTTGTCATTAACTCTTTATCACCAGATATTTCTTCAAGGTTCAATTCTTTAAGTACACTTTTAGGTTTAACTGCCTTAACTGTTTCATCAAACATATGCTTTGCAATACAATCTGCAATGTCAAGGTCAACAACCTTACTGATACCTTGTAAACCAGGACTAATATTAGCTTCAATAACCATTGCGCCACGTGGACCTTCAAGAATGTCAACACCACAAATGTCAGCGTTCAACGCTTTAGCAGTTTTTACAGCTAGAGTACTAATCTTACTTGTAAGCTCAACTTTTTCTCCGCTACCACCTGCGTGAATGTTTGCACGTTTTTCGTTGGTCATTGCCCTACGACGCATTGCAGCAACTGCACGGTCCCCAATTACAATAACACGCACATCAGTTCCACCACTTTCAATGTACTCTTGTATAATGAATGGTTGGTTCAATGCACCGAGTGCGTCAAGAACCGATGCAGCACTACTTTCACTATCAGCAAACATTACACCCTTACCTTGTGTACCGTGTGGAAACTTCATCACGATTGGATAATTCACACGTTTAAGCAAATATTTGGCTTCTTCAATGTTGGGAGAAACATAAGTCCTAGGCATAGGAATATTATGCTGCTGTAAAGCAAGGTGTGTTAAAAGTTTATTATGAACAACTGTGAATGAGTGTGAGGGTAAAGGTAAATAAGGTACTTTCTTTTCAAGCATACTCGTAATACTACGTAATAACTGCGCATACCTAAAACTACCTTTCACATACAATGTGTCGTACTTAGACAAAAGTTCACCTTGATAATAGACCCCAGCATCACGCCCTAACCTTACTTCTATCTCTTTCAAATTAATCATGTCAACATGATCAAAATACTGTTTTAATTTTTCAGCAACCATCTGGCTACTAACACTCCCTAAAGAGATTATGCCTGCCTTCATTGTAATGGGTCCACCATAACCTTAGCAACCTTCATTAAATTTTGACCAATAAGCATCTTGTATGTCATATTAGTTCGGTCAGCTAAAGTACACTCAATTGAATAATTAACCCCTCGCAGTATAATGTTAAACAAAGCAGTCTCACGTTTACCTGTACCATTCGCACTTTTAACAATTCGAGAACTTTTGACAGTATACCCTAACCTCTCAGCAAGATCTAAATCAATACTACATCGTGTAGCACCAGTATCAACACGAGCTAATACTTCAAAATGAGATTTTATACCTTTAACCATCACAGTTTCAGTCAAACCAAGCAATTCGCGTTCCATGAAGAAACAGATGAACACCCCTATATAATGATTAGGGTACATTTATAAATTGAGCTTGAGTAAAAAAATACTATGTTAGAATTAGATTATGAGCTGACTGAACTTTTAGATGCCATCAAAGATAATTCTGTTAAACGAGTCTTGTTACAACTACCAGACGGTCTTAAACCACACGGTGGCAAAATATCTGAGAAGATTAGAGAAATACGGCCAGATATCACCTTACATTTATGGGGTGGAGACTGTTATGGTGCATGTGATACACCTAGAGTCACTGGCTACGATATGTTCATAGCTTTTGGACATAGTAAATGGAAATTTGTTTAAACACAAAAAATGCTTTTATTATTTTAACTAGTTAAAAAAAAATTATGCGCCAACCATTTCAATCTCAATATTGAGACCTTCAGGGATTGGTACACGCATTATAAGACGTAATGTCCGCTCATCAGTGGCGATATCAATCAGGCGTTTATGGATACGCATTTCATAACGTTCCCATGAAGCCTTACCTTCCCCATCAGGTGACCGACGTGTGGTCACTTTCAGTTTTTTGGTAGGAAGGGGGATAGGACCACGCATCGCTACACCTGTCTTCTCAACAATACCGCCAATACTACTACATATTTGGTTAATCTTAGCGATCTCGGTTGATGCCAGTTTTATACGTGCGCGTTGTCCCATATTTACAGCTCTTTTTTCACGGAATCAATACACATACCCGCAGCTACAGTGGTACCACTGTCACGGATAGCGAAACGACTCATTTGTGGAATTTCACCTTGTTTCTCGATAACAAGCGCTTGTACAGGTCGTAGACGTACAATTGCTGCGTCACCGTTACGCAAAATTTCCTTATTTTCAGTTACTTCTTCACCAGTTGCCGGGTTCATTTTCTTAACAATTTCAACGAACTGACATGCTACCTGAGCTGTGTGAATGTGGAATACAGGAGTGTATCCTACAGTTACAACAGTTGGGTGGTTCATAATAACAATCTGTGCAGTAAACTCAGTTACTACAGTAGGAACGTTGTCAGAATGACCTAACACGTCACCACGAGCAATATCTTTCTTACCAATACCACGTACGTTAAAACCTACGTTGTCACCAGGGAATGCTTGTTGATGCATTTCGTGGTGCATTTCAATAGTTTTAACTTCACCGCCAACACCTTTACCTTCACGGCCAGGTACAACAGTAACTTTGTCACCAACTTTCATGGTACCAGTTTCAATACGTCCTACAGGCACAACACCAATACCAGTAATATTGTATACGTCCTGGATAGGTAATCGTAACGGTAAATCAGTTGGTTTGTTAGGTACATCAAACTTGTTAACAGCACTTAATAATGTGTCACCAGTCCACCATGGCATATGCTCACTGTTCTTAGTGATGTTTTCACCAGGTAATGAAGCAATTGGAATGAACCGAATGTTGTCCACAGGCCATCCTGCAATACGAGCCTCTTTTTTAACCTCTTCAACTACTTCGTTGAAACGAGATTCAGACCAGTCTACACCAGAGATATCCATCTTGTTAACAGCAACAACTAATTGGCCTACACCAAAAATACGAGATAAACGTAGATGCTCCTTAGTTTGAGCATTTACACCATCGTTCCCAGCTACAACTAACACAGCACAATCTGCTTGAGAAGCACCAGTAATCATGTTTTTAACGAAGTCACGGTGACCAGGAGCATCAATGATAGTAAAATAATATTTATCAGTATCAAAACGCTTGTGTGCAAGATCAATAGTTACACCACGTTCTTGTTCTTCCTTTAAACCGTCCATAACAAACGCAAATTCGAAACCACTTTTACCTAACTGAGCAGCTTTCTCTTTCAATTTACGCATTTTCTGTTCATCAATGTTACCTGTGTCGAACAATAATCGTCCTACAGTCGTTGATTTACCGTGGTCTACGTGCCCGATAAATACTAAGTTAATGTGTTCTTTCTCTTTTGCCATTGTGTTTATGTCTCCAATATGAGTATAAAGTATTTCATCATGACGATGAAACCTTTATAAATATTTCGTCAGAAGCTTAAGCTCCCAACTGGTTCTCACTCAAACCTTTCCGAGTGATAATCTTTTGTCGTACCTTTTCTTGTAATTCCATTGGTAAACGTTCAAAGGTTTGACTAACCAAACTACTACTACCACGCCCACCAGTAGAACCACGAAGATCGTTACTCCATCCAAAGAGTTCGCCTACAGGCATCTTTGCAGTTACTATAGTGATTACACCTTCTTGTTGCATATCAAGAAGTTGACCACGACGACCGTTCACTAGTTTACTCATTTCCCCAACATAATCGTTAGGACCTTCAATCCGAGTAACTTGTAAAGGTTCGTACAAGATAGGTTTTGCGTCCATAATAGCGGACCGGATACCTTCACGTACAGTAGGATACATCTGTGCAGGACCACGGTGAATTGCATCTTCGTGCAATTTACAGTCCACTAAAGTAACTTTAACGTTCACACATGGTTCACGTGCAAGCGGACCTGCACGCATTACATCTTCAAACATGTCAAGACACATCTCCATAATCTCGTTAATTTGTACAATACCACGGGTACCATCAATAAACATGTTACCTTCATAAATACCCTTTACCTTCTGAGCAACTTTAGTTTCCATTCCTAATTCACGAAGAATTTCAATTAAAGCAGGATCCTTCTTCTTAATACGACCTGACGAAAGTTTGCCAGTTTGGATAGCTTCACTGATGTTATCTTCTAACGGCTCAACAATGAAATATAACCGGTTGTGCTTATTAGGAGATTTACCTTCAGCTTCATTAGACTTACGAGTAATACCTTCACGATACACTACGATTGGTGGGGATGTTTTAACATCTACCCCTTTCTCAGTCTTAATACGATTTTCAATAATTTCAAGGTGTAGTTCACCCATACCATGCATTAAATGCTCACCAGTCTCTTCATTAATCTCAATTTTTACAGTTGGATCTTCTTTCTCAACTTGGTGTAAAACTTCGATCAATTTAGGTAAATCAGCAGGTTTTGCAGCTTCAATAGCTTTACTTACTACAGGATCAAAAATATGTGTGATCTTCTCAAAAGGTTCTGCAGGGCCGCCACTTGTAACGGTTTCACCGGGTTTTGCATGTTTTAAACCTGCAACACCAATAATGTTCCCACAAGGCACATCATCTACAATTTCACGTTTTGCACCGTTGTACACAAAAATTTGTTGTACACGACCTGACTGTCCAGCCAAGTTACAAAATACTTGTTCACCTTTTCGCATAGTCCCACCAAAAAGTCGGCCTGCAGCAATTTCACCTGCTTGAGGATCAACAACCACCTTGGTTACTACAAAGTATGTACGGCCAGTTGGATCACAACCAACTAAAGCTTTACCTTCAGTACTTTCAAGGTCACCTTGCCATAATTTCGGTACACGATACTCTTGAGCCTGACGAGGGTTTGGATGATGTTCAACAACCATGTTTAACACAACGTCGGCTAACGGAGCCTTCTTTGCTAACACTTTGTAACCATCATCATCATCAGTATTATATGCATCAATTATTTCTTTGAATGTAATACCATTCTTTTGCATGTAAGGTAAACTTAGCGCCCAATTATGAAACGCTGAACCAAAAGCTACAGTACCGTCAGCCACGCTAACGTTCCATGAATCGTTACCAACTAATCCAGAGATCATTTTGTTCACGTTCGCAATTTGTTTTACAAAACGCTCTTGCATCTGTTGAGGAGTCAATTGTAACTCTTTAATAAGACGGTCAACCTTATTAATAAAAAGTACAGGTTTAACCTTCTCACGTAATGCTTGACGTAATACAGTCTCAGTCTGCGGCATTACACCTTCAGAGGCACAAATTAATGTAATTGCACCATCAACAGCACGCATTGCACGTGTTACGTCACCACCAAAATCTACGTGGCCAGGAGTATCAATCAAGTTGATCAAATATTCTGTATCTTCAACACTGTGTACCATAGACACAGCTGCACTATCGATAGTGATACCACGTTCTGCTTCATCTTCATGAAAATCTAGTGTACGAGCTTTACCCGCTAACTCTTCGCTCATCATACCAGCACCAGCCAACAAATTGTCGGAAAACGTGGTTTTACCGTGATCAATGTGTGCACAGATCGCAATATTTCTAATACGGTCTGGTACAGACATTGCCACTTTGATTCTGTCAACCATTTTTGCCATTCTAAATCACCTAAAATGTGTGCTTCTCATGCACTGTTGCGTACGTGTGAATTTCATCTTCACTAAACCATAACGCTACTTCTCCTTTCGCTTCTTCAACATTACCGCTTGCATGGATCAAATTTTTTATTGCTGAACCTTTCGCATCAGCATAAGGATAAGAATGCATTGCAAAATCGCCACGGATAGTACCAGGACTTGAACTTTTTGGTTCAGTTCCACCAACCATCTTACGCACTAGTTCAACAGCATGAACACCTTCAAGAACCATTGCAATTACTGGACCTTCAGTGATCATTGCTTCTAACCCTGCAAAAAAAGGTTTTTCAACATGCTCTGCATAATGTTTACGTGCAAAATCGCCGTCTACCCATTGCATTCGCATTGCAACCATCTTTAACCCTACATCTTCAAAACGCTGGATTATACGGCCCGCTAATGCACGTTGTACACCATCTGGTTTGATTAAAACTAAAGTGTGCTCAATCATTCTTGATCCTCTTTAACTTCAGACTTCTTAACAGCTGGTTTAGCTTCAGACTTCTTAGCAGCTGGTTTAGCTTCAGACTTCTTAGCAGCTGGTTTTGGAGCTGCTGCCTTTAAATTAGCTACACGTTTTGCTTTCTCAGCACGATAAGCAGACGTCCATTTTGTTCGTAATGGTTTACGTTTCAACTTCAAAAAGTTCTTCATACACTTACTATTCTTAAAATGAAACACTTTACCATCAGCTTGAACATACATAATCCCTGTACCAACAGAGATTGATTCTCCTGAAAAACTACACTTCGGCATTATTTCTTCCTACGTCCCCCACCAAGACGTTGTGCTTCAATCTCAGTGTCTAATAACATTAATACATCCCCTACACGTACTGGGCCCTTAACATTTCGACGGACTGCCTTATTACGGTCACGACCATCCAAAATTAGCGCCATAACTTGAGTTAACTCACCACGGCTACCAGCACGACAAATTATTTCTTTCACTTCTGCAGGTGTCGCGGACTCAAAATCCACGTCTGCTGCAGGCACATTATTCTTAGCCATTCTTACTCAGCCAAACTTTCAAGGATAGCTTTCGCGTCACCCGCTTCAACAATTGCAATAGCGCTCGTACTCACAGCTAAACCTGCTGCTGCACCTAAATCTTCTTTTTTACTGATTTCGTAACACTGTACTTCCTTCTCTTTACATAATAAAGGTAAGTGCATAATAATCTCTTTAGGAGAAACGTCACCAGCATAAATTACTGCTTTAGCAATACCTTTCTCGATTGCTTTTGTTGCTTCATTGGATCCTTTACGAATCTTACCCGTAGAACGAGCAAGTTCGACTGCTTCTAAAATTTTAGCTTCATCGGCCATTTTAATATTCCTCTGCGTTAAGAAAATGTGCTTCCTAACATCTTTACGAGGTAGTGGTTATTTTATAAATCTATTGATTCAGTTGTCAACATAACATGCCTGCAGGACAACCATCGCCATGAGCACCATGTTTTGAACCACCATCTTTTGTACTACTATCTTGTTCAGTGACTGCATCATTATCATCTTCATCACAATCGTCCCCAGTACATTCCCCATCAGAAGTAACACGAACCAAAATGCCAGGGTCGCCCAATGGTGCATCTTTGGTTTCTATGTGAGATTTAATCACAGCTACAACCATCCCTCCCGCTGTACCCACCTTCGGCTCCTGAAACCCAGGGGCCTGACCGGCAATCGCAGGACTACCATTCACAACACTCATCTCTGGCAAGTTGTCATACATCGTTACAGAATTATTGTTACTGGTAGCCACAATAGTTAAACCTATTACAGCGACTACTGCAACAATTACCAAGATGTATAATGGATTATTATTCACTATATACAACCATCACTGTAAAATATATATGTTAACACTATATCAAAGTTGCGTAATTCATAACACTTATAATTAAAAAAAAGGTCGAAAAAGATCATGTGCGGAATTATTGCCTATATTGGATCCCAAGAAGCATACAACATATTGTATAACGGTCTTACAAAACTTGAATACCGTGGTTATGACAGTGCAGGAATCGCAGTCCTACATAATAACCATATTACAATCAATAAGCAAGAAGGCGAAGTAAAAAATTTAGTAGATAACCAACTTATTGGATCACAAGGTATCGCGCACACACGATGGGCAACGCATGGGCCTGCCAACACACTTAATGCGCACCCGCACACAACAAAAGATAACACTATTTCTATTGTGCACAACGGGATTATTGAAAATTATAAAGAGCTTAAAGAAAAGTTGCATGAAAAAGGTTACACATTCCTTTCTGATACAGACACAGAAGTGTTACTCAATTTGGTTCATTCTAAACAAGGTTCGTTAACACAAAAAGTGCAGTCTGCATTAATGGAAGTAGTAGGAGCTTACGGAATTGTTGTAATGGACCACACAGGTAACATTGTAGCAGCAAAACAAGGGTCACCGTTAGCAATAGGTATTGGAAAAAACGAATTATATATTGCGTCAGACCCAGTTGCTTTCCTTGAACATACAAGAAGAGTGTTATACCTTGAGGACGGAGATATTGTAGAGTGCAATAAACAATCTTACACATTTGTTGAAGGTGATAAAAAACAAGAACAACAATTAACAATGTCAATGTCAGACATCCAAAAGGATGGGCATGACCATTTTATGCATAAAGAAATATGTGAACAAGCCGATTCACTTACTCAAACCTTTGCAGGGAAAATACGTGAAGGGACAGTCAAAGTATCATCCAATTTTAGTACGGATTTCATTGCCATACTTGAACATATACTTATCATAGGGTGTGGGACAAGTTACCACG
>CABZYC010000015.1 GCA_902529885.1 uncultured Candidatus Woesearchaeota archaeon
TCAAAAAAAAAAACAAATCTATGAAACAATTAACAATTATTATTACAACCTTGATTTTACTTATATCCTGCACCCCTCTTGATGGCACAGGTCTTGCCCATCATAGTGATTTAACACTTCAAAATGTTTATACAGAGGGATACAAATCATCAACAAAAATAGAGGTATCATGGTTTGAACCCGCTATCAAATTAATTATAAAACAAGAAGAAATAAGTAATAATATTTTATCTGACCAAATTATTAATTTAAATAATGATACAAGAAATGTGGCCGTTAAAGATTTATTTGCAGGTACAACATACAATGTGATTCTTTGTTATAATTTAGAATGCTCAAATAATATTTCATCAACAATAAAAACAGAAGAAGAATATTGGCAAGTGCACGGTGACGAATTGTGTTCAACAGATAAAGAGTGTGTAGATAGTGCCACAATAGTAATAGAAGATAGTGCCACTGCAGCATACGCAATAATGGATGAAAATACAGGGATTACAACACTCTACACAAATAAAAAGCCATTAAGTGAGGATGGGCCAATGAAAGCTTTTGGAACAAATAATGGGGGTACAAGTCTTGAAGACATGCTTTATTTTGAGTGGATTCCAAACACATATATCCACGTATGTGATACACACCAAGAAGATTGCAGCGCAGTAGATATGCGTATGGCTACATACCAAGTCGTACCAACTCTTGATAGTACCACTAGCACTATTATATTTGAAGGAGTAGAAGAAAGTATTGGGTACACACAATTATATGAGTTAGTAAGTCAAGATAATCATCCTGGTACAGATTATAATGCTGATAACCAAAGTATGATATGTGATTTCGAAGATTTATCATTAAACAATAACTGTGCGTACAACGTTTTAATCGAATCTGGCGAAGATAGTGGGCTCCTTCGCATAAGACAATCAAAAATAGCAATGCCGCGCTTAGAGGGTGGTTTAAACAGTTATGAAGATACGTTCATGGTTATTACCGGAGAAGATATTTGTGGGGAAACAGAAGATGGTTTCTTTTTTGCAACATACAATAATGAAAAATGGACTGTAATGAAAAATGATAATTGTGCTGAACCAATTGTGCAACATGCACACGGACCAGTACTTGTTAATACAAATGATGGTATATACAAACTTTATGGAGAAACATATAATGTTGACCAAGGACAAAAGTATAGTATAACAACTGTCACAAAACCGTTCAAAATGTATTATGGTACCATTAATGGTTTTGAAGATGAATCTTTATTACGCGATGTTCACTTTGTATGGGCTAATGGAAGAGTAGTAAGTAATGGGTACGAATCAGGTTTTGGGGACCATATGATATATTTACCAGATTATAACCTTGAAAACCAGATTATGTTTTTGAACTTAAACGGATTTGATAATACTGATCTCCCGGCAGGGTCGCCAGGGATAGGAGTTGCTAAATTGTTAAACCCTTAACATTTAATTATAAGTATAAATGGTTAGGACCGCTTTTATCAATCTTGTAATGAGGGGACACACTTAATTTAGGTGAACTTGGAAGTACTAATGAACAAGTTCCTTCATTTTCAAAATGTTCTAAAGAAACACTATTATCCAATCTTCGTTCAATAATCATTTCTAAAGGTGAACAAGATTCACGTACAATACGTAATAACTTGTCATCAAAAGAAAAATGGTACTCATGCTTCTGTGAGCAAAGTTTATTATTTATTGATAATGTTAATGCCCTGTTTAAAGGAGATAATTGTTGTCTTAACAATAAATCATATTCATCAGAATATAATTCTAAATCTAAAAAATTGCTTTCCGTGGAATAACATGAATAAGGTGAAAACGTTGAAAAACCTCTTCTTTGACTACCAGCTTTTTGATGAAATTTATGTGAATCAAATGATAAATATCCTTTCTCATTATAAACTTCAAAACGAGTATAATCTTCTAAGACTAGATTTATGCGTGGGTCTTCAACATTAAAGCTGTTTAATAATAATTTGGCGTTAGTTAAATAACTTCTTTGTTCAGAGTTCAAGCCTTTTCTTTGAGCCCTTTTAATAAGTTTAATCATTAGGCATTCATTCAAGGTCTCTATTAAAAAAGCTTGCTATACATATATAAAGAAATAAGTTATATTACGTAACAAGTTCGTTGTCATCTATAAACAATCAGGTTGGAGGGAATACAACCGGGAATACTATTCTAAAAACGCCTCATCTAAACGATGACTAAACAATACAAAAAGTTGTATGAACGTATACAACCACAAAACGAAGATATTTTCGATGGTAAAAAGAAAGTTGCTGAATCGAACCATCAAAGTTCAGGGTACCCAATATATCAATACACACCAGATATTGCATTAGTACCTAAAAGAAATGGTCAAAACATGTACAATTACAAGGGACCAAGAAATTTAACATACTACGATTCCTTAAGAGATGATAGTTCAGTCCCAGAATTGTATTATGGGTGGTTTAATAATGAAGAGTAAACTACCTTTCATTGGATCATTCATATTGAATGGATGTGTTAAAATAAATGATTTAAAACATAATGACCTAAAATTAAATTATGAACAACACATAGTATCTGAATTAGAATATGTCTGCAATGATAGAAACCATGAAACACCAATATCATACACGGAACATTATCAATCACCATATTCAGAAAATGTTGAATACAAAATTGATTCAACTATTTATCCTAATCAGCTTGGACTTAGATTAGTTGAATTAGTAGTTTTTGAAGGTAAAAAAAGAGTAATCTCTCCCTTAGACACAATAACTGAATGGAATAAGGTATCACACACATTCGAATATTGTGAATAATTTAACTTAATTATTTTCACTTTGATATTTTCTGACAGAAATTAGCAATGTTTTCTGTGCCAGTGGGTATTAAACTATAATTAACAAAAAATGAATCATCAGTATTAGGATAACTACACTCATACAAACTTGTTCCAGGTGGTATATTCCCCCCATTAGATATAAGTAATAAATCTAAATTATCAGTTCTACTTTCAAAATAGGTGTACGGAAAAAAATAATCATTATCACTTTTTGATAAAGGATTATAAAATTGTTCAGCCATCTTTAATGAGTTTTTTGTATCCTCGGACAAAAAGAGTTCGATACGATTATAATTACTGAATGTTTTATTATCAAGTTCTACTAACCGTGCAACATCATCAACAGTATAACCATTATTAGTCACATGAAGGTACCTTATACTTTTTGAATAAATTTGTTCACCATTATTTGACTTTAATTTAGATAATCGTATTGCTTCTTCCACAGTACCACCATTATCAAAGTAATCATTAATGGTTGCCCCGTCACGAAAGATAGTCTGACCAAAAGAATCTTTTATCTCTAAAAGATCATAAATATCGTATATACTACGTTGGCCTAGATGGCTTGAATGAATATAATGCTCTATATCACCCGAGTCATCAAATATTGGTGATAAAAACAAATTATCACCATGAGAATCGTATACAGACCGAGTGAGTAAAGTATCTGCATTAAGATTTTTTAATTCATTATAAGTATCATCATCAAAACCAAGTGCAAAAGGTGATGTTAATAAGAGCATGCTTGCACATAAAGAAGTATTATTTTTTAGTCCCATGTTTATATCCTTTAAACACAGGTTTTATCGATATTATCGGCGCTGCTTCCCCTGAAAAACTTATATGTTTAATATTAGCTTTTTTTTTAAATGTTATCACCAGATTATAGTAAAAGTATTAAAAATTATTATAAAAGAACTAAACAAAAATAGTATTATGAAAAAAATATTAGGTTTAACACTTTTATCTGCCTGCGGACAAACGTATACATATCATAAAGCAAACGAGGACACAGGTACCAATACTTTTTGTGAATATGAACAATGGGATAAAAAAGATTCATTATTTGTAGACACAGAAACTCATGAATATTCAATCCAAAGTATGATGTCAAACAACAAGATTGATTCACTTTGTAAACAATTATACATCCCTTCTTTTGAAAGGTGGGATATTCAATTTAATGACCTACTACAATCGTCTTTGTTAACTTACGGCTTTGTAGAAAACCAATGCGGAGCAGAACCCTACAAAACATTTTGTGTTGGTATGGATGATACAACTGATAGTTCTGGTTTAAACATTGAATATAACCTTGACATTTACACAAATAATACTGTTAACACTACACTTGAGGGCAGTGTAACATGTAGAGATAATACAAACCATTTTTTTGAATGTGACCATCATTTAGAATAACCAACCAACAAATATGTTCAACCACCAGCCAAATATTTACACTATTGTAATTAAGTTAAATTTTATCATTAAATTATAACTATACATATTTAAAAAATGGTTTATACCAATACTTAAATCTTAAAAAAAAAATGAATATTTTAATTATCAACCCACCAGTACATGTACCAACAACTTATTCTTATGCTCTTGCTGCAATGAAATCGGAACTTCTAACAATGGTTGATGAGAAAGTCTCCATATTAGATTTAAATGCGTGGTTTCATGCAAACGAATTCAAAGAATATTATTCCAAACTAGAACAGATTAAAAAGTTAAAAGACCAAACAAAATATTTTGAATTATTGAAAGAATTTTATAAGGTCACAAAACAAACATATTCAATCATTAGTAAAACAGCCATGCTAAATAAAGAACTTCCTAAAATAGATTTATTATTAACACAAATTGTTAAGCATAAACCAGATACAATTGCAATAAGTGTAACTTATAACAGCCAAATATTTTATGCAAAACAAATTATTTCACTTATCCAAAAAAAAATGCCTTATATGGATATCATCATAGGCGGCCCTGCAGATTATTCGAAAATTTTAACAACAGTAGAAAAAAAAATTACGCATCTAGCTAACGCAAAAGAATTAGCAGAACATCTAGTTATTAACGGTGCAAAAAAAAAATGTTCTGAAAAAAAACTTAGCATAATCCCTGACTTTTCAGATTTTAATCAAAAAGAGTATTTCTCAACAGACATTGTTTTCCCATTAAGAACTTCAAGGTCATGCCCATATAAACAGTGCACATTTTGTACGCATCACGGAAATACTAAATATACACAATTAGACATTTCAACTTTAAAAGAAACAATTATCAAAAATAATATCCAAAAAATTTGTTTTATTGACGACGATTTAACAGCGCCAAGATTAAAAAAAATTGCGGAAGAGTTGTACGGATTAGAAGTTAGATGGTGGTGTCAATTACGACCCACAAAAATGATTCAACCAGTGTTAAAAGAAGCATATCAGGCAGGATTACACAGTGTTGCATGGGGTTTGGAGTCAGGTAATCAAAGAATACTAAATTTGATTAAAAAAGGAACCAAAATTGAAGATATTGAACAAACATTACAACTTGCACACAATATCGGTATCAAAAATATGTGTTACGTATTATTTGGTTTTCCCACAGAAATTAAAGAAGAATTTGAAGATACAATTGCATTCCTAAACAAAAATAAAGATTATATTGACATTGTATCACCAAGCATTTTTGGGTTACAATACGGTAGTAAAGTTATGAAATCACCACAAGAATTTTCAGTAAAAAATATTGAATTTGAAAAAAGAACGTTTCTAAGTGATAAAATTCTTTATGAAACAACAGAAGGTATGACCACTAAAGAAGTTAAAAAACTTAAAAAACAGTATAACCATAACCTTCAAAAAATAAACAAAGTCCCAGAAATCATTTCTGTTTTCAAAGAACAAATATTGAACCATTAACTACGACACAAATAGATTAATGTATTTCCACATCTATTTAATTACAATAATGTAAGTAACTGTGAAAAACAGTTTATTCCACTCCTGCCTAGATAGATTTATATGAAATATATGTTTTTTGAACAATATGAAATTAATGATCACGGAAGATAATGGTTCAATCAGAGAATTATACTCAACTTATTTTAAAATGACAGGATTCGAAGTTTACAGTTTTGAAACTGCAGAAGAAGCACTTAATTCTAATGTTAAACCAGACATTATACTAACAGACTATGATATGGGGCATGGTATGCATGGGTTAGATTATGCCCAAATTCAGAGAGAACGTTTCCCTAAAAGTACCATTGTTGTTAACACAGGAAATATTGGACTTGAAAATGAATTATTACAATACCATAATAAAAGAATAATTAATGAATACGCATTCAAACCAGTAAGGCCAAGTCAATTAAAAGGATTATTTGGCATTAATTAATAGGATAATTAAATAAAAATAGTATATAAACAATGTGGATGTTAGATGTACATTTTGTTTGCTCAACCAAATTTTAGAAAAAAATGAAAAATATAATTTGTTACACCAACAAAACAAAAAACTTATTTACAATCATTATTTTTAATCGAATCGCCCACACTAGTCAAGGTCTCAAAAGTCTTGTTAATATTACCTTCTGTCCTATAAAGTTCAGCATAAACACGTTTTAATTGGTAACAATCATTATTATGTATTGCACGGTCCGCACGATCATAAACAGTCTCAATTACAGGGTCACGATTAAAATCGTTATACCACCCAGTAATACGATCTTGGTTATGATAAAAAGTTTTACCTGTTAACCCTAAACTTGAAACCAGAATTAGGCCTAAACCACCTTTCTTCATAACAGGACCATAATTGTACGAAGTTACATTATCATAAGAACGTTGTAACCCTCCTTGGAACCATTCAAAACAAAGATTCAACTTCTCACTTAATCCAGAAGAACCACCATCATCTTCATTCGTTGAAGAAGTTCTACCATTTTTTGGATTTTGAGTGTACCAATCATCAAGTGCACGATTGTATAACCATCGTTGTCCAAGATCGCTTAATACTTCATTCGCACTATTAAGCTGTTTAAAATCATGGTCATCACCACCAGTTACATCTGGATGGCAAGCTCGTGCCCGTGCACGAAAATTCTTTTTAATTTGATCTAATGTTGCGTGACGTTCAACACCTAAAATATTATAATAATCTATACCTTGCTCAAGATCAATAAGCCAATCATTAGGATAATCTTCAAAAATCATATAACCAAAATAATTAATCTTTTTATAAGCTTACGCTACACGTTTTATGTTTTGATCATCGGCTTGCACACGTGCATATATCTTATGAACATTATTAAGAGAAGCCCGATGTTCTTCTTCTTTCATAGAACGTTCAATATGTCTAAAATTCTTTTTAAGTTTATGTAATAACATAATACAATCTTGAGCATTATCGTGTACACGGTTATGACGTTCATGCACAGAATTTTTATGAGCCTTAACAGTAATAGTCAATTTATCTATATCAGCCAAAATTTTTTCAGTTGATTCTTCATCACTAAGTATTTGTTCATAATATCTCCTGATTAACATAAAAATGATAGTAATATTCTTACACACTAAATCGATCTCTGCACAAACAGTTTTTTGAGTTCTATCCTTATGGTCTAAACGACGAATCTTTTTCTCATTTGATTCAAACCATTTAACTTTGCGGTTATCTAACGGAACTTTACCGAGCATTACCAACGTTTCCAATATTTTAATTTCAGCCTCATGAGACTTATCACGAGTACTAGAAGTAACAGTACGACGTAGCCAACCACTCAATTCCTTCAACCTTTTTTGTTCTAATAAAAGAAATTTATGTAAAGAAACCAATACGTCGTTAAGTACAAGCAATCTTTCTTGAAGTTTTTTGAACAAGCTTGATAACGTTCGTTCAGACTTCTTTACTTCAATAAAAAAATGGTGTAATTCATAGCTGCTTAAATCGTTGCGTTTAACATGATCTATAAAACGATCTAACAACTCACTACGTTCTTTAATATAAGCCTCAGACCGTTTTAAATACCGTTCATTACTTCTAAGAGTCATTTTTCACCGTACACAAATATCTCTTGAATATAGCCTTTATTACGTTTTTTATACTGTGCATTTAACCCAACATCCTTAAACAGTTGTAACAAGGTATCCTTATCTTCAATAAGGTTTGCATTCTGTGCAATATCTAAAGCATGATGTGTCACATAAAAACAAAATTTAGCTTTACGAGGTAATAGATTTGCGACTTTAGCAAGATATTTTGATACAGATTTTACGTGTCCTAAATCGTTATGACTAATAAACACGTTACACGTTTTAAGACTTCGAGGTAATTGACCAATACGAACATTATGCACATCAGTAATATCACTTCGTTTAGCCACATATTTTTCTAATAAACGCTTCTCTTCTTTACTACTACAAAAAATGTGATGCTTTTTGTACGGGTGCTTCTTTTTATGTATTAAATGACTTATTACACCCATCGGCGAGTTACTGTCCACTATGACAGTATTTTTATTGTACGGACCAGTATAACGAATAATTCGATTATACGCCGTCCGAGGTTTTGGTACCATATGCAAATAATGGCGTAACCGAGCAAACATACTACGACGAAGCTCAACATATTCTGTCTCATAAAATAGTTCAATGAAAAAGTATGCAGGAACACCAAACATTACAAGACCAACACTAATACGCAAAATTTCCCATGCATGATGCGTTTCCAGAATAAACATTGATAATAAAAACATCATAAACAAAACTGT
>CABZYC010000016.1 GCA_902529885.1 uncultured Candidatus Woesearchaeota archaeon
TCACACGAAATTCAAGGTGTTAAAATTAAAGGGCAGCTAGGCATTGTTAGCGGGTCATTCATACAAAAAACTACGTGTACAGACAGGATAAAACATTGTATCCTAGGAAAGACGGTTAATAGAGTTAGTACTGCACGTAAACATGCTATCACAAAAATGTTAGGGCGAGCAGGAAGAATGGATGCTGACGCCATTATTAGTATACGTTTTACAACGACACAGGTTGGAAAATACACAGAAGTGCACGTGTACGGAACAGCAGTACAATGTGCTGGCACTAAAATAAAATAAAAGTTACATTTTAAAAAAAAAGAAAACATATCATTACCATTATGCGTTGGATACTCCTTTTAATTCTGGTCCCTTTAGTACACGCAGAGATTAGTGTTCTAACAGTAGACCTAGGTAACAACGAGTATACTTATGAGTATCTTGGTAATGAATCATTTTTACGCTTACCTGTAGGGGTGCAAAATGTTAACACTATTATCAACGGTGAAAAAAAAGAGTGTGACGTTACAGAATTTGTTGGTTACACAGAATTAAATTGTAAAGTTACAGGTACAAACAGTATTATTACAAACTTTTTCACGGAATATCCTTTGATAGATTTGGGTAAACAAACATTATGGAGTTATAATGGAGCTAACGAAGTTCGTGTTACCTTACCACGTAACGCGAACATTGATGATCTACGACTCATTGTACCTTCTGCAAGAATATTTGAGTATGATAACCGTTTAATTGTACACTGGCAAAACCCGGCTAATGAGTACCAATTAAGTTTTAGTACACCACAACATCCATTATACATGTTACCTTGGTTAGGCTTATTAACCCTAATTTTTTTTGTAAAAAAAAAATATTCTCAACCACGTTACACCAAAGTTTTGCTTGAACATGAAAAAAAGGTTGTTTCTTGCTTACGTAAAAATGGAAAACCCTTATGGACCAGAGACCTATTATACAAAACTAAACTGTCTAAAGTAAAAATGAGTCGGCTACTAAAATCCATGGAACAACGTGGGCTTATTGAACGTGAAGCTTACGGTAACAGTCATAAAATTAAATTAAAGGTAAAATAACTTGTAATAAATAAACTCCGTACAAACCAATCATCGCTATACCTTCCCCAGGCGTAATCTTTTTGTTATTACTAGCGAACCAAGTAAAAAAGATTGTCATCACCAATAAAAACGCTGCATCACTAAATATCAAACTTTCCATTATGGTCATTGGGGAAATAAGTGATACACTACCCAACACAAAAAGTATGTTGAATATGTTTGTTCCAACAATGTTCCCTATAGCCATCTGGGTGTGCCCTTTACGCACAGCCATCCAGGTTGTACTAAGCTCAGGTAAACTTGTACCTAACGCTACCATTGTAACAGCTACAATTGCAGAAGGTATACCTATAGCGAGCGCAATTTCTGTTGCAGAATTAACTAAAAAGTTACCTCCCACCGCTAAAAAAACAATGCCTAACACTACATAAAAAACGTCTTTAGCTTCAAAACGTTTGTTTTTATACTCCTTAAACTCGACCATACTACTTTTTGGTTCACTTTTAGCTGTTTTATACAAGTAACCACAGAATATAAAGAAGATTATTGCTAAAATAAAACCGTCAATACGCCCTAAAGTGTAAGTGTTCAATCCCCAAAAAAATTTGTCAATAGAAAGAAAAATTAAAATGAACATGGAAGTTGTGAACAATGGTATCTCGTACGATAATGTTCGCATTGTAACAGCTAAAGGTGTCATTAAAGCTGCAATGCCTATACCTAATCCCAAATTAGCTATGTTAGATCCAACAACATTAGCAAAACTGAAATCAGCGTTACCCCCCATTGCCGAAAACATGGACACAATAAATTCAGGTAAGCTTGTTCCAAAAGCTACAACTGATAACCCTATCAAAATAGGGGACACATGAAAAGAACCAGCAATGTCTGATGCACCTTCAATTAACCAGTCTGCACCTTTCAATAAGATTACTAATGAAATTATGAATATCCCTATTTCTACAATCATAGAAAGATGTAACAGGACCACTTTATAACTTGAACGGTTTTCCTCAATAAATAATTGCGTTTAACTACTTGTTTCACCTTGTTTCAAACAAGTTTGATATAAAAAAGCACGTTAAAAGATGATAATGAAACAAAAAATAATGACAATAATGATGCTATTTTTAGTTATGTCCATGGGAGTTTTTGCGGAAAATGTAACAGATGATAGTGTTACATTAGAAGTGGAAGCAGGCATTACGCCAGACAGTCCATTTTACGGTATTGAACTAGCACTAGAAAGAATTAGTCTTGTACTAGAACGTGATGCAGGTAAACGTGCTGAGCGTGCATTAATGCATGCAGAAGAACGTTTAGCAGAAGTACAAGAGATGGTTGATGAAAACAATCTTGAAGCCGCAGAACGTGCACAAGAACAGCACACAGAGATATTTACTGAGATTGAAGAAGTTATAAGTAACAAAGATCAAATGCCAGTTGAAGCGTTAGGTAATACTATCGTGCTTGAAGAAAAGATTTCTGAACACCGTGAAAAAGTTGAGAAGGTAAAGTTATCTTTTGAAACAAAAGAAGAGTTCTTAGAAGAAATGGAAGCATTATGGGACGCCATGGACGGTGACATGAGTAGTGTCGAAGTTCGAATTGATAATGCACAAGAAAAAATCAAAGTTGTCATGGAGAACCAAGGTGTTAACGTTGAAGAAGTTGAAGAGTCAATCCGTGAACATGGACTAGACCATGCAATTGAAGTTGCTTCTGAAAAAGCCAACGAACATATCAAGACTGAAGGAGAAAAGGACCATACCCTAGAGTTTGAATGTCCTACAGATGAACAACGTGACGAAATGAAGTATACCTGTGAAAATGAAGGGTTTGAATACGAAATTGAGTACGAAAATGATTGTGAGCTTATTGTTTGTCAATATCCAGAAAATATGACGTATGATGATATGCACGATATGGAAGACCACATGTGTCCTACAGATGAACAGCTCGACGAAATTAAAGCTGATTGTGAAGCTCAAGGATTTGAATACAAGATGGAGTACATTGACGATTGTGAATTCGCTGTTTGTTTATATTCTGAAGATTATATGGAAATGAAAGAAGAATATGATGAAATGATGGACGAATTTGAAGAGTACGAAGAAAAGTTAAAAGAGGAATAATTATTCCCTTCTTTTTTATTAGACCTATCTTTTATTGGTTATATGTTGCAGGAGACACAAAATCGTGAAACCGAACACTCTTTTTTTTCATATTACGTTCTAATGATTCCCATGTACCAGCTTCATCAATTTGTTTAGGTAATTGTAAAACTAAATAATTATTATTAATTGTATCCTGCTCGCCACTCCCACCAATAAATGCTACACGCTCACTACGGTAAGTGTCCATCATAGATGAAGTGTTACAACCACCTAATACCAAGGTTGTGTAATCAGCAAAATGATCTTTCACATCACTATACAAATTAGACATCTCATTACCGTGACCGCGAAGGTTTACAATATCATAATCACCACTCAGATCTTCAGGATTACAAGCTACTAATATGTCACGTCCACGATACTGTCCTTCCCACATATCACCACGATCTCTTAAACTAAAACCTTTGTATAAACGACCCCTCTTTCTAAGTTCCCTACCATAAGCATCAAGCATATCACATGAAGTGTACACAAGGATGTCATCACTACCAAAATTGCTTAAATCAGCAGTATTATCAATACGAGGACCAGTTTCAGAGTTACCAGGTTTTTCTAATTGCCCTTCACTCGTACACCCAGTAAGCATTGATCCTAACAAAATATGACGTAGATTCATACTTATCTATAATTTGATTATATTTAAAAAGATAATCACTTAAAAGTGGTTAAATAAACCTTTTCAGTAAATCATATCGTTCTCTATACCTGTCTAAAAATGACGGTTTCAATTTTTGTTTAACATAAGTTCTAGTATAACTAAAACAATCAAAACCTGCTTTACCATGGTAACTACCTTGGCCACTAGTGCCAATACCACCAAAAGGTGAACGACCCATAACATGTAACATTACATCATTAATAACCACGCCACCACTACGTACCAAAGTAGTCATATCTGATACGAAACGGTCACGATCACTAAAAATGTACATGGCTAAAGGGTCAGGGTAACGTAACAAAAGTTCTTCTAACTCTTTTCTGTTATGATACGATACAATCGGTAAAATTGGACCGAACACTTCTTCATGCACGTTTTCTTCTAAAACCGTGATAGCACCTTTCCACCCTAAAGATTCTAGACGTTTTTGATGATAGTCATTCACAATTTTACCCTTAAATGGTGCACCTGCCAACTTTTTAGCAAGGGTATCACGTTGTGACGCATGTACTAGAACATAGTCTGGAGCAATACAAACTTGGCCAGCATTCATGCTTTTACCCCATAACACGCGTGATGCAACCAAATCCAAATTTATGCCTTTATCAACCACCACAGGACTTTTACCACCTAACTCTAATGCGTAAGGTATCAAATCTTTTGCACAACGTTGTGCAACAAGTTTGCCTATACGAGTGCTACCTGTGAAAAATACGAAGTCCCAAGGTTTGTCTAATAAATCCTGTGCTACTTTGCCGTCACCAATAACAACTTCGACCATTGGCAAATGTTCTTTGATCCAATCAGTAAGAGCTTTCTCAACATTTGGCGTGATCTCTGAAGGTTTAACAGTCACTTTATTCCCAGCAGCTAATGCGTGCACTAAAGGATGTAAACAAGTGCTCACTGGATAATTCCAAGGACTCATTATAAGAACTGTACCAAAAGGTTCATGAAACGTTCTAGAAGATGGAAAAAGGTTGTGGCTGGAACCCTTCATCCACGATTTTAGTTTTCGACGCGTATATTTTAGTTCACTAAGCACAGAACCAATTTCTGTCACGTATGCTTCAGTAGCGTCACGCCCTAAATCTTGCACGATAGCTTTCACTAAAGTTGCATGATCACTTTTTAAGGAATCATAAAATTTGTCCAGCACAGCAACACGGTTCTCATAAGTCATACTGTGAGGACAAAGAGTTCATACATAAAGTTATCTAAACCGTGACCTGGCACGAAGCATACGATACTCATACCATAAATCGTGGAGGTCAGGCGAGATACGTTCGGTTAGTTCATGTTCAATAACTAAAGTTCGGAGGTGGCGAGGTATCATCATTTAAAGGGTAAACACCAAACTATAAAGAATCATCCTATTAGATGTATATCACACAAGTAAGTAGTATATGTAAAGTATACACTGTTTATTTAAGTACGCAGTATATACAATTTTGAATGAATATTCAAGAGGCGTTTAACAGTGGTGATAGAGCAATCTTACGACACCATGTCCAAGAGTATAAAAAAATTGATGCTAACAAACTCGAACAAATACTCGATGATACAGTACAAGGAGGAATCATAAGCACCGCACTTTTTGAAATTACACAAGATGTATCGTACCTGACATCTACAAGGTATGGTGGGTTAGCAGTAGAATATACCATTAAAGATGGGCTAACTTTTAAACATGAACAAATGCATTATGCTTGTTTTAGAGAAGAACAAAGACCTTGCACATTCAAAGAATTGTCAGGGCATAACATTGTATGTTATTCAAAAAGCCTAGCAAGGTCCGTATGGGAAAATGAAAGTGGAAAAAATGCACAATTTCATGATCTTAGTTGTCAAGGAAGCTTGTGGAAAGATGGGTCAGGGAAAAGTGTAATGTTCAAGGATCGTAGTGCGCATTATCTTAGGGCGTATGATAACGCGTTACATTATAGTTTGTGGAAAGACGATTCAGCAGCAGTCGCAGAACTTAATAATAAGGCAGTGCAACATGCAAGAATGTTAGGTCACAGTTTTACAATGAGTCATTGGAACAATCAAAGTGGTGCATACTCAAATTGTCAAGACCATTGTCTATTTATGGCACGGTTAAATGATGAAAGTTTTAAACAAACAACGTTCGAGAATGAAGCGTTTTGTTTTGGTCATGCAGAAGATAATAGTCTTGAACAAAGTTATTTCCACGGTGTTGCAGGGGAAGGTACAAGGTTAAGTACACAAGCTGAACAACATTCTTTTTTTAACAAATAAGTTTTAGTACAGTGTTCCAAATGTTCAAAAAGGCGTTAGCACGCGTGTGCACGCTACTAACACCAAGCTTGTTTGTTTCAATATAATTAGTTATGTTAAAATTTTGTATTTCTAACAGAGTCTTACCATTAACAAGTTCAGATATTAAATGACAGTATCCTCTTACAACCAAACTTTCTGCACAACATTCTATCTTGATAGGAGTAGTAGAAAGTAAACGAACCCATACATTACTTGTACAACCTGGAACCAAAAAAGTGTTGTTTACCCATGGCTGAGGTTTATAATCTTCGCCAACTTCAATTAAATAATCAAACAGTTCTTCACGATCTAGCCCAGATAGATTTTGCATAAAAACAAAATAAAGTGATTACCTATAAATGTTTACGTGAACTTGTCAATCTTTTTTCTGAAAGCAGCTTGCTCACGAACACTTTTATGTTTACCTTCTGGTTCACTAACTTGACCACGTAACATCTCAATTTCTTGCGCACTAAACCGAACACTGTTAAGTTGATAATCCTGGAACGCTTTCCAGGCTGCAGGAGATGATTTTGCAACAAAATTAGCAATGTCGGTAGCTACAAGTTGTGCTTCATACTGTGCGTGAGGGTCAATTCTTAATTTAACCATGTGCAAAATGTTGTGAAGGTCACCCGTACGATGTACACGAGTTTGCCGCCATACCCCTTTAATTCTCCTGACTGCTTCTTCACTAAAACCGCGGGACCGCATTAATTTTATTTGGTCACGTTCTGCATTGAGCGCTTCCTGAAAATCGTTTTGAAGATCCAAACATTTTTCTGAGCCACCCTGTTTATTCAAAGAATCTTGTTCCCGGATAATTTTTGGAATGTAAGCAATGTTCCCTTTAGGAAAAAAATTCAAATGACTTTGAGTTGTAACAGTTCTGTGCCGACCAAGTTGTCGAGGCTCAATAAAAAAAGGTGCTTTCTCACTCCATGAAATGTCTACCATCTCAAAAGGGCTTGTGTGCATGTCACGGAAAAGTGCACGAGTAAGACCGTTATTATTACGCCTTTTTGAAGTACCTTCCCCATAACTTGTACGTGCAGCATTAGCAATGTCGTCAGGGACACCCATATAATCAATCAATGCTATTGAACCATATTGTGTGTTAGACTCAAGGTTTAATAAATGTTCAAGCTCCATGTTTGTTTGACGTTTCGTACCGTGCACATTACGAAGACGACTAATAGGCTTCGAAACAATTATTTCATCCCGCACAGACTGTTGAGCATGGTACCTGTCAGGTTCTTCAAGGGCAGCGTATGATAATGGGAAAGCTTTCATTGCAACACCTTTCATTAAGCCAGGGATTAACCCTTCTGACCGGTACAAGTCAATCAAAGAAACTTTCCATACAAATTCTGTCAAGTTATCCGTACCAAGTATTAACCGAGCTTGTTCACGGCTAACATTCTTTTTTAATAAATTGTTATAACGTTCTCGTCGAGCACGATCATACACCATCTCGGTTGTGTCTGCAGCATCAATCATTTCACTGTAACGGCCACTGTACTCGTTAATACTTGCATTAGGGTATAAAGTGCAAGATAACGCGTCTTCTATAGGTGCACGAACATGAAACTTCAATTTAGCAAATTTGAATGGTGCATGA
>CABZYC010000017.1 GCA_902529885.1 uncultured Candidatus Woesearchaeota archaeon
TAATCTTCAAGACTAACTTTCTAGCAATGTACTGGTTACCAAGACTGCTTGGGTGTATACCGTCCATACTTAAAAACGAGTGGTTTTCCAATCCTTCATTAAATTTTTTATCAGTGTACAAATCAATGAAACGGTCTTGTTTAAAACTGCTTAGTTCTGAACGTAACATTTTTTGGCGGTAATGCATACAATAATTCAGTATCCAAGGTAAAGCCGAACTTTTACGAATGTCATAAACTAAAACGTGACTTAAAGGTTTATGCCTATAAAATTTTTTGAACTTGTCTATTACAAAGTGTATTGGCAAACATTTCCAAATATCGTTCCCCCCACTTAACAAAACGTAATGGTCATACTTCTTTTTTGGCCAGTTTTTTTCAAGGTATAACACTGTTGCACCACTACGAGCTATAACGTCAATGGTATACCCAGTATAATAATGAAGCCAATAAGCAATACTGTGCTCCGCACCACAGCCCACAGCCAAACTGTCACCTATCACCAAGATACGTTTGTTTTTTCCGGTATAACTCCTTGGTTCTAGTAACCTATAACGAAACAATAACAATAAATTGTGTGTTAACAACGACAAATAATGTGCAGTGAAAATAAAAAGTATGCTTAACCCTAGAATTATAAAGTCAATCCACATGTTACTAAAGAAAATGTTTTGGTATTTATAGCTATCTTGTAACATATATATATCATCGCAACATATAACTAATTATGAAAAAAATAATTTTTGTTCTACTAATTATCTTTACCATTATGACAGCAATTGACTACTGTTCATTAGACATTGTAAACCTTGAACAAGTTACTATGCGTGTTGGTCGTTGCACATTAGAAACAGGTATAGTGTTTGAGCCTCAAGAAAACGTGTTTACAAGTAAACTGTATAATCATATGTAGATGTCTAATGTCAGAGTAACCGATATATATAGTTTGACCTCTCAGACCGATTGGTATCGAGGTACTGTGCTCAAAGAGCTAGGTTATGTCCAACATTAGACTGTATATCATAACAATAACTCTTTTTTAAACGTATCGATATGAAAACTTTTTAAATCACCATCAATCAGTGAGTATTATGAATGTTAAAGATTTTAGATGGACGCAAGGTATGACGGTACAAGATTTAGTGCGAAAGTATCAACAAGTTGGGTACCAAAGTACAGAACTTGCACGGGCAGCTGAAACAATTGTACGAATGAAACGTGCGAACGCAAAAATATTTCTCACGTTCACATCAAACATGGTAACGTCAGGGTTACGAGGTTTTTTTGCACAGGTTATCCAACTTGAAATACCTCAAGCAATAGTTACAACAGTGGGTGGGATTGAAGAAGATATCATGAAAGCTACGGGTGAAAGCTTTGAAATTGGACGTTTCGATGCAGACGATGTAGAGTTACACGAGCAAGGTAAAAATCGTGTTGGAAACCTCTTCATACAAAATGAATCTTACATGAATTTTGAAGACCAGGTTTTACCTCTATTAGAAATGTTGTACGCTAAAAAAAAACGGTGGACCGTCAGCGAAATGTTACGAGAAATAGGGCTTACACTCAATGATGAACAAAGTATACTTTACCAAGCAGCAAAAAAGAATGTGCCCATATTTTGTCCGGCAATCACAGACGGAGCGTTCGGGTTCCACTTATACTTGTTCCAAGATAAACACCCAGACTTTATTATTGATGTTATAAAAGATTTTGGGACCATCCTCCACACATCGTCACACGATGATAAAAAAGCAGTAATCTGCCTTGGAGGCAGTATCAGTAAACATCATGCCATTTTAGCAACTTTACTTAACGGTGGCGCAGAATTTGCAGTGTACATGACAACGGCACGGCGTAGCAGCGGGTCAATGTCTGGTGCTGGGACAGAAGAAGCTAAAAGTTGGGGTAAAGTAAAAGATGATAGTGACATTGCGACTGTACACGGTGACGTGACCATCATGTTTCCTTTAGCAATGATTTCGGCATTAGAAACAATGGTTGACGAGGGCTTATTATAATGGCACATTTTACGTTTGATAAACAAGTTATGGAAGAACAGTTTGAAAAAGTACAAACTGTCTGCGACATTGTTAGTTATAGTAGTAAAACTAACCCTCAATTAACATCATTATTACAAAATAAAGGAGCGTGGGCAAGCATACACTTCCCAACAGAACTACGACATTGTACTAAACTTGAAAAAGTGTGGTATTTTGCGCAAGCATGGGACACTAAACTTATCAAAAACCTAATTGAAAAAAATGTTACACATTTCGTGATTGATAACACGGTGGATGCTGACACCTTACTACAATTTTTAGAAAAAAATAAAGTTAATGTTTCTGTTCTATTACGCGCAAAAATCAAAGAACGTAGCGTAAAAACTGAACGGTACTACGTTTTTGGAATGCACCCAAAAACAGTTGTAAGTTACACTGATAAATTTCGTGCGCACGGTAAAGTGGGCGTACACATTCACAGAAAAACGCAGAATATGAGTGATTGGAACTTACAATTTTATCTTGAGAATACGTTCTCCCCAGAATTTGTACAATCGCTTCATTACCTTAACATTGGGGGAGGGTTACCCAGTGAATATGCAAACACGAATGTAAAAGTTATTACTAGTATCATCACTAAACTTCAAAACTTTCATGCATATTGTAAACAACATAATATAACATTAATCTGTGAACCTGGCCGGTTCATTGCTGCCCCGAGTATGAAGCTAGTAACAAAAATAATTGGTATTCATGATAACACCATTGTTGTAGATGCTAGCGTGTACAATTCTAATATGGATGCCATCGTGGTACCTGTAAAACTAAAGATTGAAGGTGAAGGAGAAGGTGACCCGTACGTAATCAAAGGTTGTACACCATGCTCAATGGATTTGTTCCGTTACAAAGTTTATTTATCGAATGTTACAGTTGGTAATACCATAACCTTTTTGAACGCTGGCGCGTACAATTTTTCAACAGATTTTTGTGATCTGCCAACCATAGAGGTACAATGAACTGGATGAACCTACCCAAAGAATATGCGGGACCAAAAAGTGCCGTACGAATTTTGCCTGTTGCATACGAACATAATGTTACGTTCGGGAAAGGTGCATCTCGTGGACCTGCAGCCATTATTCGGGCAAGCAAACATATTGAGTATTATGATGAACAGTATGATTGTGAACCATTTGAAAAGGGGATTTATCTTGCACCGAGCATACGCGTTGATAAAACAGAACAGATGATACGTAATGTTAAAAGTGCAATTAAAGGTTTTACCATTATGCTTGGAGGAGACCACGCAGTCACTATTGGTGCACTGCAAGCACACAACGGTGAGTTTGGCATTGTACATTTTGATGCACACAGTGATTATAGAGAACAGTGGAACGGGTCACAGTATAATCATGCTTGTGTCGCTCGCCATTTTAATAAGCCAACAGTACAAATTGGTATTAGATCACAAGATGCCGATGAAGCAAAAGAGCTTAAACAAAACAAATTGTTCAAAACACATTATGCATGGGACCATAACGAAAATAATATTAAGAAAGATATAGAAGATTTACCAGAATCCGTTTATATTACAATCGATGTTGACGTGTTTGATCCAAGCCTTATTAGACAAACCGGTACACCTGAACCAGGAGGCTTATTATGGTACGACGTCCTACGTTTATTAGAACACACATTTAAACAAAAAAAAGTTATTGGGATAGACATTGTCGAGTTTGCACCTGAACGAGACGAAAGTGAAGCGTACACACTTGCTCGGTTAGTCTACAAAATTGTGTGTTTACGCCATAAGTTTCTTAAATAAACCTGTACAAAATAGGGTATGGAAAGGAAAAATATTTTGTCAGGGGAACCTGCTGATTACCTTTGTAACAACCGGTTTAGAACCGTTATTGACGAATTAAAACAGTTTGAACCAACTAAACTTGTTGATATGTATAACACATTCTTTCAAATGCCAATGCCAGCAAACATAAGATTAAGTGACCTTACTTTAGACTTATTAACCCTTGGTTTTGTTTCAAGTGCTTTATACGAAACAAAAATTGATCGGTCAATCATTAAAGGTAGCCCAGTGGGTGGTCTAGGCGTAATTATTACCACAGAAAACGATGTGCCACGATGGGACTTCCACCAATTCCAAATGGCTTACGCAAAGTTTGAACCTGGAACCGGGTACAGAACACAGTTTAACGGGCGTAGCGGCTACGAAATGATTGCGGATAATGCTCTTAACAATGCAGAATTTTTTGATAGATCTGGCACGTTAGCACAGATTAACCTGAGTAATATAACAAAAACAGATATCACAAAACATGATGGTCATTCTTTATGGGCAGCAGACTTTGGTGATAAAGTTAATCTGAGATATGAACCATGAACATAATTAATGCCCTAAATGATAAATATGTATCACGGTGCATCGTAGAAAAAATTATACAACAAACTACGCAGTACAATGTTAAACTTTACAAGCAAGAACTTGAACGATTACCAGACCCGTTCACGTTAGAACTTGGAAGTTTAACTAAAGAACAGTTTTATCATGCCCTCTGTTCAACAGCATTATACGAAAAAACAGGAGATTTTAGATTTGTACAAATGTCTCCATTAGGAGGGTTACATGCCAGGATTACGCAAGAACCAGCGACCGAATTTCGACATTTACAAGCAGCGTACGCAACGTTCACACACGGTGCAGCACAAAACAGTTTATTCTTTAACAGAAGCGGAACTACTTTAACAGCTATTGGCCCTGCACTCAAAAACTCGGAGTTCCATGATGAAAGTGGGTTCGAAGCAAGATTAGAAGCACGAGTAGTACCACGAAGCCCTAGAGCATTACAAGGTGTAGAATTTAATATTGATAAATACACGACAACATTAGATTTGCAGCCTGCAAAATTATATTAACCCATTTTAATTTTCTAATACTATGTGGCATAAGCTTACAAAAGACTCCCTTGAATTGTTCACTAATAAACAATTAGAAGTTAACATTAAACATAACCGTCGAGTAAGCCCTAATACTGCAAAAGCAGTATTGTATAATCAGACTATACAAATTACATACCATACGGACCTTGACAATGCACCGGTGCAAGTACAACAAGGCCTTATAGAATTATTATGTAGTAAACTGTTTAAACAAAAGTGGGTGAGCGATAATGTTCATGCTTACCACACATTCATACAAAATGTATCTTTGCCTGATAAAAGTAAATGTCCACGTTTAAAACAAACATTCCATAATAATAATGATCAATTCTTTGGAGGACTTATTGACACTTGTACCATTAAATGGGGGCGACGATCAGTCAGCAAACTTGCATCTTACAATTATAACAGTGATACTATAACAGTATCCACCATATTCAAAAATGCACCTGATAACATGTTAGCCTACATTGTCTACCATGAAATGCTGCATAAATGGTACGGGTACAAAATTGGACAACGGTGCACGGCCCATACTAAAGAGTTCAAGATTGCAGAAGCAAAATTCCCTAATAGTACACTTCTAGAAAAACAAATTAAACTGTTTGCTCAAAATCAAGCACGGCACCGTTAACACAATACCTTTCACCAGTTGGCTCATCATTAAACATGTGACCTAAATGACCATTACATTTGTAACATTTTACTTCTGTACGTTCCATACCATGACTCAAGTCTGGTTGTAACAAAACACTATTATTCTCAGCTTTTGTAAAAGAAGGCCACCCACTACCACTATCATACTTAGCATTACTATTAAACAATATTGTGCCACAACGAGCACACTTGTATACACCATCACGATTTTCATGAAGTAACGGGCTTGAACCAGGGAGTTCAGTTCCGCCAGCTTCAAGAATGTGACGTTGATTTTTGTTTAATTTCTGCATGTTACACAATAGTATCGATTCGCATTATTTGGGTTGAACCGTTTACCACACTGTTTACAATTACGTACTATTTTTACTTTTGCAATTCGTTGAAATGTATGTCGTACCATCTATATCCCCGTATGTGTTAAGTGCAATATGTATATAAATATATTGTAAATATCATGTATATGGCTGTTATGTACACTATAATATACGAATTGTTTTAAATGAATTCAAGATGCTATTTTCATGGACCACGATTTTATTAAATTGGTTGCTGGAACAGAACATAAATATTCTGTGCATGATCTCGCACAAGACTATTTATGTTGGGACAAAAGGTATGCACACGAAGTTATTGGAAAACTTTTTGCAACTACTGTCATGACAGCACCGTTAGATGCACTTATCAGTAGAATACCTAATCTTAACAATGGTTTACAATGTTACGTTAAAAGTAATATGGTTAAACATCTTCGTGGAACTTTGTATGAAACTTTGCGTGAACGTAGTTTGTATACACTAGAAGAAATTAGTAAAAGAGTAACTGATGATAATCAAACTGCCCGTGAAAATGCAGAACGTTACCAGATTGAAAGGAATGGATTGCGCCCAACATTTATTCCAGAACAAACAACACTTCTTACAAATTCATTAGAAGATTTTGTCACACGACAAATTATTGAATATGACGAAAAATTTGTTGATTATGCAAGTATCGGACTTAACATAATGCGAGGAGCAGAAAACTTTCATGCGTCTAAAGAAATAGAATTATGGAAAGAATATGATCATATTTGGAGCTCACTATGAAAGATTATCTTCTTGATACTAACGCTTTACTTAGTGACCCAAACATTGCAGAACGGTATGTAGACCAAGGTGATCGAGCAGTGTTACATCCTTCCGTACTAATTGAACTTGATCGAAAAAAAACGGAGCGTGGCCTAATAGGTCTTTCTGCACGTCAAGCAATAAGAAGTTTAGATGACCTTGTTGATAGAGGAAAACTTTATGTTCCGTCAGTAAATTCAAGCCAGTATGCAGATCCTGACTTACACAGTTATATGGCCGATAACCAAGAGGTAACACTTGTTACAAACGATCGTGGACTAGCCTTACGTGTCAAAGCACAACTTGGAGTTGAAAGAGTGGTTGGGTGCGAAACAATTAAACCGCACACAGACAGTTTGTTTGGTGCATACAGAACCTTACCATCAGAAGCATTCATTGATTGGGAATCAGGAAAAGCGATATTAACAAAAACTGCGGAAGAAGATTATAATCTTAAAGAAAATCAGTACCTCATTTTTGAAAGTATGCTTGCACAGTATGATGCTAGAAACAAGCAACTTAACAGGATCATACCCCCTAGAAACGGTTATGGTATAACACCATTAAATGCTGAACAAAAATTGTTAATGCACATGCTTTATGATAGCAGAATAGATATTAGTGGCGCAGTAGGTATTGCGGGCTGTGGTAAAACTCTGTTAACATTAGCTGCAGGGCTTGACCAAGTTAGAGAGGGAAGATATGAAAAAGTGATGGTGTTCAGACCACTTGTTACAACAGG
>CABZYC010000018.1 GCA_902529885.1 uncultured Candidatus Woesearchaeota archaeon
TGCTGAACATACCTTACCACGCACACTACTTTTGTTTACCCTGTTAGCATTAAATCGACCTTTTGCTCCCTTCATCCATTTAGCCCTGTTTTTAGCAAGATCACGAGTGTTCTTCCCAACAGCACCATCATAAAACGTCTTTAACTCATTACCAAGCGCACCCCATTTACACCCGTTTGTGTTAGTAGTGTGACGTCTGAGTGCTCCAACATACAATCTCTTTAATTCGCCTGCCAACGTTGCGTTCGCTATCCTAAGTTCATTGTTACGCAATACAATGTATTCTGCAAACTCTCGTAAAGTTTGTTTTGCTAAAATACCAGCTTCATCCCGCTCGACTTTCTTGATACCTTTAACAACGGTTTTCTCTGTATCTTTTTCAATCTTTTCTGCAGCCTTATCTTTAATATACAAGGCTTTCTTGATCGCTTCCAAGTCTTTATCAAGATCACGAAATACGTCAAGTTCAGAATTAACCACAGCCTGCACAGCTAACTCGTTCTGTTTAATCTTGCTCAATTCTGCTTTCAGGTCACTAAATGATGAGGTCTGGTTCGCAGTCACGCAACCACCACTTTTTTGCTTGTTAAGTTCCGCCAGATATTTATTACGTAAAGAATCCATCTCTGAATCAAGCTTTAACTGGATGTGGCCTCTTATTTTCTCAATACGAGATTTAATTTCTGCTTCGGTGTCTTTGTTGTACCGGCAGACTTTTTCTTTACCTAAATTTATTAACTGTTTCTCAAACTTTCGCGACCACTTAATATCACGGCTCACTGCACGGTATAAGTGCTTACCAGCTTGTAATATATCTTTGATGTGCGCATGACACTCATTCGCCCAATCCTGAATTTCGCGGACCATGGTCTCAATCTGCATTGCATACTTACCACGTTTATCACTGGCATCATCATTAGTGTCAGCTGCAAGTTCTGCATCAGAAGCCTTAATCACAGCGCGGTACTGCTGAACAATAGCTAGAATCTGGATAATTTTGTCATTAATATCCGTTAATGAAGCGGACCACTGTTTACTAACTTTTTCGTACCGTTCAATATCCGTGTGAAAACGCATAACTGTTTCATTCACACGTGCATGCTGCTGTTTCATTTTTGCCAAACGAGTATCAACTTCTTTGTTAACATCGCTCGCACCGTCCGCACGAAATAAAGCATCAATCTCTTTAGTGTGCTTCTCAACTTCCTTAATCATGTCGTGCATGATAATACTCAAGTTGTTCATTTCTTTTGAAGTGAACCCTTCCCAATCAGCGCGTCCTTTAACTAACGCAACCATCTCGTCATGCATACGACTAAACAACGCGTCATCTTTTTTTAGTAACGTAATGTTACTTGCACGAAATATTTCTTCCTTCTTTTGTAAGGCCTTCAGTTTTTTCAAGTGCTCGTTAAACTTTTTTGCGTACACCTGCGTGACCATACCACGTTTTACTATCCAGTCTTCATACTTTACATCTTCTTTTTTACGAGCTTCGTTCAACGGAGCCGTGATCTTCGGGTCAAGACCAGGATGATCACGGTTAGCAGGGATTGCACGGTGACCAGGTTCACCGAACGCCCAGGACCATAGCCGGTGCGCACCGCGCACGGTCGGACTTAAACTGTCCCGACCAAGGCCCGGTCGCCAAAAATTTTTCTCTTTAGACATTACATGGCCCTCCGTAAAAAGTCTTTATTCTGTTTACTTAAAATTTGTTTACCAGTAATATCTTCCAATTCATTATTAATACGATCAAAATTATTTAATTCTGCACGTAACTCCAATAACATTTTTGCAAGTTCGTTTTCAAGTTGTGCCGCAGACTTTTTCGAACGAACACTCTTTGATTTTTTAGTAGATTTTTTAGATACCATTCATATCACATCAAAATAATAGATTAACCAGTATATATATATTTTGAAAAAATAAAAAGTGATTTATAATTTTATAAATACAAAATCATTTGACTATTAATATGGAGCTCGAATCAATGTTACAAAAATTTAAAATGGACCCACAACAGTATCCAGACATTGCGTACATTATATACAATCACTTGCTACATGAAACACCGTCAGCCACCGTACGCTGTGACCCTACTTTACCAAAACTTGGACAGTATGACAACATTAACCACGTATGCAAACTGCGGCCTAACCAAGAGAATTATATGCTTACCGTACTGGGCCATGAACTGTGCCATTCAATGGCAAGGGGTAAACCAGTCACGTACATGGAAGAGGCGCGCGTTGAATTATTTGAGATGGCATTCTCAAAGTATCTTGAACAAACCACCTTGCAGCAGTTCAGAATAAACCTACCAGACCGGAGTTTGCTTAAACCACATGAATCACTATTACTAGAATTGCCTGTGCATACACTTCTAAACTACCACCTCAACATTGAACGTACATTAAGGATGTTTGACATCCCCCCTAATATAAGTAAAAAATTATATTAATATATACTTCTCATCAAAATTCAGAATACAGACTGACACACATATATTCCTAAAAAACAGTAAAACGAGATGTATATTTTTTAAAATCTATTCTGTTCTGTACCAATATGAATCTTCGGAACCACTATAACCAATTTTTAAGTGAACCTACTGCAGAAAATAATAGGTCCTTATCTACAATTGTTTACGAACATTTAACCGGGTTCACACCAAACGCAAAAGTAGTTCATATTAATAACAAAAATTATCCATTTGATTCAACAACACAAATTGGTAGTTATAACATTTTCACAAACACTTGTACAGTTAAACAATTAGATATTAAACCCTATATGGTAACTGTGCTAGGCCACGAATTATGTCATGCTCAAGCAAGAAAAATGTTAATTACTCAGTATGAAGAAGCACGAGTAGAACTTTTTGAACTTTGTTTCGCACGATATCTTGAAGAACAACTTAACGAAGGATTTACTATCCCCATTAATGGTAAAAGTAAATTGCTAGAATTTGAACAAGAATTTAAAACTAAGACCAGTAAACAATTATTAGACATGTACAAAGATTTTAAAAGAACAAGCCTAGACCTTGGTTTATTATGGACAACCAAGATTTTACCGAACATCTAACGTGTTCATTTTACAATGTACACCACCATAGGATTCAATCCAATCAACACTAGGGATAGGCATTGTCTCACCAAAATTATCATAAACATCCATTACCACTTCATCTAAACTTATTCCAAAACTTGGAACGACCATTTTATCACCACTTACAAGTGCATTATTATAACTTATAAAAAAATCTTCTTCACCATTGTTTACCACCCCAAAAGGTACACGGTACACTGTGAAATAATCAGACAAAAATTGTGCTGTATCATTAAGTGTTTCCACTATCTCTTCATCCAATTTGTTTTCAATTTGACCTAGGCCTAACATTCTTAAATCATTCTCGCCAAGCGGTGCATACTGGCCCACTAACACAGTATTATTATTTATTGGTGTAACATACATGTCAATGTGCCCGCTTAATAACGACCCTCTACCTTCCACATGATTTGGTACAAACAAAATTTCATCTTGAAAAACATCTTCAATATTAACAAAAGGTACAACTATATCAGAACGAAACATTTCAGGTAATAAAACGTAATTGTCCATTGCCAAAATTTGTCCGCCTTCAAACCAAAATGGTAAGCCGCCGTAAGTAACATCGTGATTATCTGCAACATCTTTTAACAAATGTAATGTGTGTGCACGAAAATATTTTTGTGAATAACCGCTCAAGGTTGTATCAAAAGGAACATACATCTTTTCACCCATAATATAATGATCACGGGCCCACAGGTGAGATTCATGACTATTAACACATGTTAGGTCAGCACCTAAGAAATCGGCGGTCTGCTTAAACCGATGATCGTCACATGAAGAGTCCAAAATCAGTAAACGAGAAATCTCATCATAACTATCATGCACCGTAATATTACGATCAGTTTCTTCAAAGGGTACAATCTTTGTATACATGTTTGTGTAAATACCTGCGCCTAAAACTGCCGATGCAGCCCCTACCACCCCTAAAATATCGCGCCACTCACGTTTCATATACTGTAAAAAACTTATATTCTTTATAATCGTTATTAGCTAATAGTATAAAAAAAAGTCTAATTGTCAAAATCAGAGAACGAATAACATTTAAAGTATAAGAAAAATAAAAGACTATGAAAATCCAATATGATACACGCGACCGATTATACGATCGTCAATCTGTTCGCAGCGCTCTGATTCAAGCGGGCGGGAGGGGTAAAACTAATGTTGACCGATTACGGAATGTAGATCATACAGTGCACGGCGGTACACTTGATGAATTGCTTGATGGGAGTGTAGCATTCGACCCAAAAATTTCACTGAAAATTGAAGAAGGTATACATGTTATCGGTGGGGCGTACCGTGTCCCTGCAAGTAAAACCCAGTTTGTAACAAGTTATGGATACCATAATGTTGTGAACGCACTGGCAGCGAACGTCCTTCGTTCTGTGTACTGTACACAAAATAGTGCAATAAGCAATACACTGTTCATACAACACCAAGTTACACCAGAAAAAGTTATGCAACATTTAGTAAAAAATTTGCACGGGTACGAATCGCCAAAAATTGCTGCAGGGATGCGATGGCGTCCAACAGACGGTATGCTACGCGTATTATCATTGTACCGTGCTGTGCAAGGTATGGAGATGAAAGCATTAAGCGACGTAGCAGCGTACCGGTACCTTGACAATAAACCACACTGGGCAGACCATGCACAACAATACGCGTCAAGTAATGTAGACCTAGATACTATCCCTGTGGAACAGCGAGACCTTATCATTAAAGCGCATGCACCGCGCGGTCACAAACACGCATGGGGGATGCAAGTGCCAGTGAGACACGGTGAAGGATACCACACAGTCCAAATTACTAATGTGCCAGTATTACCAGCGGACGATGATCGTCGATTCGTTATGCCGTTCGCGCTCCGAGGGCGTACGGACGGGAGACATGAACAAATGTTCCGTGAAGGCCGGCGACACGGTAAAAATTATACTAAAGAAACAAAATTTTTGACCGCTCACGAAATGGCAGGATATATGGCAGTGGCCACAATGAGCAAGAAAAAAGATGAACGTGTATGGCACGGCATGGTACCGTACGCAAAGCAGCAAATGCTCAATTTTGTTGATCAGCTACGTCACAACGTGTACATTGCTGAAAACGAAGAGATCCGACAGTTGAACGGTACAGAAATTGAAAACTTAATGTGGAGACGCATTTTTCAAACAAACTGGGAAGACAACTTTACTATGGACCGTGACAAACTTACAAAAGAAGATATTGGAGCTATTTTAAAACCTTAAACCTGCTCAAACAAGTACACCAGTGCACCGAACATTGCTGGGTACACAATGAACATGAACATGGCGCCTAACACCGTCAAAGGTTCACCTTGCAGCCAGCTGTACCATGTTAATACCCCAACCTTTTTCGCGATAACGTTCACAACGATCGCGCACAATAAAATGAGCCAGCCGTACCCGAAATACCGTATCATTTAAACATCTCCAACGTAATTTTTCGTTCAACGCCATGGTCAACAATTTGCTCCGTAGCTTCACCTTTATGAATCTCTTTTTTCGTGTACCCGCTAAGTTCTGGTACCCAACGTTTAATGTACTTACAGTCAGCGTCAAACTTTTCTTGTTGCCGCCACGGGTTAAATATCCGAAAATAGGGTTGTGCGTCCGTCCCAGTGCTCGCGGCCCATTGCCACCCACCGTTGTTCACGCAGGGGTCATAATCAACAAGTTTTTGCGCAAAATATTTTTCGCCCCATTGCCAGTCAATGTGCAACGTTTTAGTTAAAAAGCTTGCAACGATCATGCGTACCCGATTATGCATCCAGCCAGTCTCATTAAGTTGCCGCATGCCCGCGTCCACGATAGGAAACCCAGTCTTACCCTCGCACCATAGTTTGAACAGTTTTTTGTCGTGACTCCATTTTACACCGTTATACTTTTTACGGAACGCTGACCCGAACACGTGCGGGTAATGATACGCTACATGCGTGTAAAAGTCGCGCCAGTACAACTCGTTCACAAGCCCGTTGTCAAGCCCCACATTTTTTTTCATAGCCCAGTACACTTCCCGAATACTCACTGTCCCAAACTTGTTATGCGCGCTCAGCCCCGTGGTACCCATAATGGACGGGAAATTACGTTCGTCGTAATACTTCTTATGATTTTTAAGCTCAGACAAAATTGATAATGCTTCCGTGCGCCCACCTTTACGAAACAAGTTTGGGTTATTACGTATCTTGGGCAAAGCTTCGCCTACGTTCATTGACCCATAATTATCGTGGGTGTTGTTCACTACTTTACGCACAGGCACCGTCTGCGCACGCCGCATGAAAGGTGTGTACACAGTGTATGGTGTACCACCGCCCGTCATAACGTCGCCGGGGTTAGTTAACAAATAGTCGTGGTACGAATGAAAAGTTGCACCAGCCTTCTCGCACGCGGCCTGCAAATCTTTGTCACGTTGCACGCTGAAGGGTGTATAATCACGGTTCACGTACACAGCGTCAAACTTGTCCAATGGTAATTCGGTGGGCCGCCCAGGAAATATGTGTAGTTTCCCACCTTTTTGTTTCAAGTCACCCGCAAGCTCGGTGAGCGAGTTAAACATGAACTCGATCGCGTTATCACTTTTATACTCGTTCTTTCCAATCTGCCGTGGGTCCAAACAAAAAAAGCAGTAGACCGTATCACTTTGTTCAAGTGCAGCGAGCAATGCTGTGTTATCGTTCAACCGTAGGTCTCGCCGGAATATGTATGCGGACTTCATTTGAGTTTTTCAAGGAGCCTGTACAACCCGCACTGGCCGATCGCGCCGGTAAGGATTAAAACGATGGATACAATAACGAAAAAACGTTGTGTCCCATAAAATGCGCCGTATAACAGCAGCAGCCCTAAAATCACTCGGAAAATCCTGTCATTCTTGTTAACGTTACATACAAATTTCATAATATAAACAATGTATAGACACCTATAAAGATATCGTTAAATACTACTAAAATAACCCAATATGCATGATATATGTTATTGGCGGAACAGGTATGCTAGGCAGGCATATAACAAAAACTGTAAATGGCAAACCTGTGTCACGATCAACAGGCGTGGATGCCACCAAACCCATGCTTTTTTTAGAAAACCAGATTGTGATAAACTGTGTGGGGTACGCACCCTACAAACTTAACCATGACACCACAGTCATGGTAGTCAAACGTATCATTGAAGCAAAACCAAAACATATCATACATATCTCGGCATGGAAAGCAAACGAAAATTCTGTTATCCCCTACTTTAAAGCTAAAGGGGCCATTGAACGGTTGTTACATGAATGTA
>CABZYC010000019.1 GCA_902529885.1 uncultured Candidatus Woesearchaeota archaeon
AATCGCAGGCTCCACCTCTTTATTCTCTTCAATTACATCAGCTAGACCATGTTGGATAAAATTGTTAAAAGAGTGAATATTACTTTCAACAAAGTTTGATCCATCAAAATATTTTTCGATCAAAATTTGTTTATTCATTGACAACCACCCGGTAATACTTTGATGTCCCGGTAATACGACTAAATCGATCAATACAAATTACATCGCCTGTTTTAGCTTCAATCTCATTGAAAATTGGGTCGTTGATTAAAATTTTAGGTAATTCTGATTTTGTTATAGAAAGGTTATCTAACATTTCTTGTGTTTCTTCTTCTGTTAAAACCGTGTGCACCGGCACAAGTCTGTGTTGATTTATTGCTACCATGATAACCCTACCAAATACCACCCTTGAATACGGGCCAGACGGGATTCGAACCCGCGACCACTTGATTAAAAGTCAAGCGCTCTACCAGGCTGAGCTACCGGCCCATAAAACGCCCTGGCCGGGAATCGAACCCGGGTCGGAGCCTCGACAGGGCTCCATGATAACCACTACACCACCAAGGCATGTCTTCGAGTGAAACCAAGCTGTTTATAAAACTTTCTAAAACACTGTGGTAATTTAAGAGAATAATGGTCAAAAAATAGATATTTAAGTAAAAAAAAGTCCCCTCTCCCGGATTTGAACCGGGGACCTCTCGGTATCAGCTGACCTTATTTCATCCAACCTAAAAGATAGGTATTGTCCATAGGTATCTACAGCCAAGCGTTCTAGCCACTAAACTAAGAGGGGTTATAGTCATCGGTCAAAGTCAAGGATATAAAAAACTTTTGATAATGCTTTTATTAAACACTACATATCATCCTAAACATGGATAAACTTGAAGAGATAGTGGGCGCAGGTAAGCAAGTTATAATTCAGGCGACTATGCAACAATTAGCTGAACCATTCAATTCATTGTATGTCAATCAACAAAAAGAATCGTTAAAACTAATTGTTACAGGAACAAAATATCTTGAACATTATATACTATCAGATATAATCACACAGTATCACCAAACCACAAATTTGGCAAGTATAACCTTATGGAATTTCAAAAAAAGGTTAGAAAAATCATCACAACATGAACTTAATCACTGTTACAATCACCTTAAAGAAAAGATAGGGGATGTATCCATGGAAGTTGTTAAAGGACACAATGGGTCGATAGGACCAGTTCAAAGATTACAACATTGTGTAAAGTACGAAACGCATAACAACCCTCAAAACGTGCTTTTTTTAGATTACATCTATCCAAAAAAAACATGGAGAGATGGAGTGGGCACATCACTTTATAGTAAAGAAGAGTTACATGCAGACAAAAGATTAGACAAGTTATACCAGTTTGCACAATGGTGCGATAAAGACTTTAAACGCTTCTAACGAAAAGTATATAAAAGGGTCCTGTACCCACGACAGTATAACCGTGCAGTAATAGTATAGTGGTAGTACGCAGCCTTGCCAAGGCTGTAGCCCGGGTTCAAATCCCGGTTATTGCATTTTGAGCCTGTAGCTCAGCTTGGTTAGAGCGCTGGTCTTATATGGCTACGTTCTACTTATTCTAAGAGAGCCAGAGGTCGCGGGTTCAAATCCCGCCAGGCTCACTCGAAAAGTATATATACCTTAAAACATATTTCTCAGTCATATCATGAATCTTCAACAAGTCAAAAAATTAATGGATAAGCGCAAACACGCACGTAAAGGTGATAGTGGCAGCGTGTGTATCATAGGAGGGTCCCCCGACCATGTAACCGCGCCAGTCATAGCAGGAATTGCAGCGTTACGTGCAGGGGCAGACCAAGTTACAATTGCTGCACCTGAAAAAGTTGCTTACGCAATTAATGCAATGAGCCTTGACCTTCTCACTCACAAAGTGGAATGTGACGAGTTTACAATTAAAGATGCAAAAGAGATGGTTAAATTTGCAGCAAAATTTGATATTGTACTTCTTGGCCCAGGGCTTACTAAAAAAAGTGCAAAGTTTTGTCAGATTTTTATTAAAAAAGTTGAAAATTTGTGTGTTGTAGATGGTGAACCTTTACGAAATGCAACATTTAAAGATTTTAAAGATTGTTTAATAACCCCTAACCAAACCGAACTTGAAATGATGCTTCGTGCATCAGGTAAAGATTGGTTAATTCCAAAATTACACGAGAGTAATACAAAAGAACGCGCAGAAATTGTCCAAGGTAACTTACGGTATTTCCTTCATAATGATAATGTGGTCTTAGTAAAAGGTGCCACTGATTTCATAATTAGTAGAAATAAATTACACCTTAACAGAACAGGTAACCCAGGCATGACAAAAGCAGGGACAGGAGACATTCTTTCGGGTTTAGTTGCAGGTTTTCTTGCTCACAGTAAAGACATGTATAAAAGTGCATCAGCCGGTGCTTACATTAATGGTTTAGCAGGTAACCAACTTGAATCAAAAAATGGTGGGTACACATTTATTGCTTCAGATATTTTACTTGATGTTGCCGAGCTCCTCGCTGACAAAGAGTAATTTGCACTCTCCAAAACCATTGTTTTTTAGTTTCAACTTTTATTTCCCATCCATCGTTACGTAGTAAAGTATGGAACTCTTTAATTTTTAATCTTGATACGTTTGGAATAAACCCAAAATAGCTTAAGTAGTCAACAAAAATTAAACGACCATGTTGCACCATCTGGTTTATACTAAAAACATAGCCTCTTATATCCTTAACATGTTCTAATTGGTTGATTGCAATCAATTGAGTAAACTTACCTTCAGGCAATGAACCATTCACATGATTTAAAGCACTATCATATACTTTTGCACCCTTAAAATTGCAGTTTATGCACACAGTATGTTGGTTAACTGGAACATGTTTTATATGAGATACAAGAGACATGCTTGGCAACATATATTCAATACGCCTCATTACACCAGAATGAGTTCCTGGGCGGTAAGCTTCAACCACCAAATAAAGGGGTACACCAACTAAAAAGATGCTACCGGTCAACATGATAATGGAAAAAGCAGTTACATCGTATAAAAACCAGGTTACAATAACTGTAAGAATACCGGTTGTAAACAATAAAGGAAATAAGTAAGACCTTCTTAACAATTTACTGCTTGCAAACAATGTAAATACTATAACAATAAGACCTAATAAAGCGTACATTAAATATACTGTTTTGTACGGATCTTTCCAGTTAACAAGGTAACCACGAAAAATTACTAAACTAAAAAGTCCAACAACAATTGTTTGGAATAATACTGCACGATACGGACTTTTATGAACAGGATGTAACTTTTGGAAGTATGACGGGAATAAACCGTCCTTCGCCATTTTTTGTACAAGACGAGAACTGGTTATTGGCCATGCAGCCGCCACACCAAGAATAACTAAGTACATCCCGAACGTAACAATTGTCTCACCTGATTTACCCATTGTCAAGAATGCTTGTAACGCCCAAGGTCGAGCATTAGTTACATAATCAGAAAACGGTACAATTGCAAGAGAACTTAAAACATAAGTTATCACACAAACTGCCACCACACTCATTGAAGTGTACATTATTTTTGGTACATCTTTTAGATTTTTAATGTCAGGGCCCAGATAAGTTAAAAGTTCAAAACCAAAAAATGCTTCACTTAATAATAATAGAGTTATTAATATTTGAGGTAACACAAAAACTGGTGCGTCTAACAAAGAAAAGTTTAGTTCGGGAACACTAGGTATTATCATTAACAAAAGTACACCTATACTAAGCGTACTAAACGTTGCAAGCATAGTGATACCTGCGTCTACACCCCTGTACGCGAACCAATTTAAAACACCTAACCATAACAAAACAAAGCCTGCACGTAACAGTAGTACGATTGAACCAGCCTCAGGTATAAAATATTCTGCGGCAGCAACAAGGTTAAGTGCCATCCCCAAATTTCCTGCCAACCATAAAGACCATCCACCCAAAAAGCCAGGAAAACGACCAAAAGCTCGACGCGTATAATCATAAGTCCCACCCGTGCTTGGAAAACGTTGGATTAAACCAGCATAACGTGGGACAAGTAGCATTCCTACAAAAAAAAGTATTGGCCATACAAAAATACTGTACCACCCTAATTCTTTAACACCTAAACTTGGGAGGTAGAATAAGCTACTTCCCAAGATAGTGTTAACTAATACAAACATTAACAGTTTGCTGCCAAGAGAGCCCATAGTCAAATAGATATTTTCAAGTATAAAAAAGCTACTTGAAAATACAAAGGATTAAATGTGAGTTACATCTCGACAAAAACATGGACTTTTACTGGATTTATTCACAACCTAACACTTTGTGGTTAAGTGCACTCGCCTTAATTTTATGGACAACTTTTTGGCATCTTATAAGTGGGTGGTACGCAGCAAAACAAAAAAACAAAAAGTGGTACTTAGCCATCATGATTTTACCATCAATTGGAATTATCCCCATTGTATACTTATTAAGACATTGTAGGTGTAAAAAATGAGTCTTGAACTGATTATAGGCCCAATGTTTGCAGGAAAAAGTACAGAACTTATGACAAGGTTGAAACGTTCAATTGTTCTTGAAGACCCCATGGTGTTAGTTAAACCAAACATTGATACACGTTATAGTAAAACAGACGTTGTAACGCATAATGGTTATAGTATGCCAGCACAAACAATTTTTCATCCAACAGAATTATACTCACTCGCAGAACAGTATCCACTAATAGCTATTGACGAAGTACAATTTCTTGATGGAGAAATCGTGGACATCTTACAAGAGATTTGTAAAGAAAAACGGGTTGTTGCAGCAGGCCTTGGACGAGATTATAGAGGTGAGTGGTTCCCCTTACCTAACAGTGATTATACCATGAGTGACCTTGTAAAAATTTCAGACAACTTAACAAGATTGTCTGCATACTGTATGTACCGTC
>CABZYC010000020.1 GCA_902529885.1 uncultured Candidatus Woesearchaeota archaeon
ATATAATTTTTGTATGCTCTCTTACAGCTTCACCGTTCGATACAGAAAGTTCAATTTTCTGCATCATTTTACGTATTTTTTTAAACTGTTCAGGGCTTAACCGAATGTTTGCAACATCAATAAAAGCTTCATCATGATAAAAGTTAATGTGTACAGGTTCACTTTTAGGGTACAACTGTTTTATTGCGACAGCAGCTTTTAACGCTGCAGTATACGACAACTTTTGATCATGAGTTAAATCGCCACCGTGCTCAAACGGTTTCTCAGTATCCTTACGTAGAACTTTCCCAGACAAAGTTCGACCAGACTCAGCTAAAGGATGACCTTTTGCATCCAATGCAAACGTTTTATACCAACCAAAAGGTGCTTGGTGAACCTCAAAATCTTTTCGTAACATTTCAACAGCGTCATGAACAAATTCGCCAGCAAACTTTAAACTGCTTAGTTCTGAGCTTAAATGAGCGTAAGGGTACACAACAATGGTTGCTGTACCACACTTAGACGATATATCTTTAACAGTATCAAAATATTGTGTCAGTATATTCTCTTTTACATCTTCATCAGATTTTTCAGCAGCAGTAAAAATTACTAAACATTCCTCAACACGGTGCCGGTCCATACTAACTTCTGGGGGATTGTCAATGGCTTTTTTGGTTGCTTGAAACTCAATAGAGTTTGCATGTACAATTAAAAGTTTCATAAGCCAAAGTAGTGTGACCCATATTTAAAAAGTTACCTAGTATGCACGCTTATTACTTTTCATGTCACAAAATTGTTTCATAGTATTTTGCAATTTTAAAATGTCATAGTACAAATCGTCATAGTACGTTATAAGATACTGCCACGACATACTTTTCCAATATAGTTTACTAAGCATGCCTAATAACCCATTTTTACTATTAAAATATTTATGACGGTCAAAAATAATTTTTGGTTTGAATACAATCTCTAGACGTAATTGAGTAAAACGTTGTTTACCACCTTCAATATCAACAACAATATCACGCATGTCCCATATATGCGTCTCAATTTCTACCTCATACTTAATTATTTCATTAACATCTTTTTGTATAAGCCAAACAAACTCTTGCTCAGCACCTTTCGGGCTTGGAACTTTATGCTTATACGTTTTCTCCTGCCAGATGTAACCATGATGTTTTGAATAATCAATCAATGCAGCATACATCCCATTAAAATCGCATAACCCTTCATACCTAAACCGAATTGAATCAGTACTCAAATGACCTTTACTATCTGAATAATGAAACTTTGCATTTTGAGGTGGCGCACCCTTAAACTGTTCTAAAAATTTTTTAAGGGCGTTTGTATCACTCATACAAACAAAAAAGTGGGAAGTATAATTAAACTTTCCTACAACTCAACACAAATTTTTGATCTTTAACAGTGAAAGTATCACACAAGTCAAATTTGGTTATTGCTACAGATTTAGTAACATGTAAAGATTTAATACCACACTGTTCTTCCATGATAGAATAATGAGAAGACAAATCAAGTTCTGTCTCAACATGAACTTCTACCTGTAACTCTTTTGTAAGCCCCATTGTTTTACGTGCACTTTGTATCCGTCGGATTACTTCTCTCGCATACCCTTCCAAGTCAAGCTCTTTTGTACGTGTTAAGTCTAACAATACAATACCACCATCAAACATTGCATAATAACCATCACACGTTACGTTACGTATAACATGATGTTCTTCAATAAGACCATGCTCTGATTCGTAAGGGATAGAAGATAATGACGGAATAAGCTTAGCAACTTCTTGAGTTTGTTTCCCAAACCTTCGGCCTACCGCTTTAAAATCTGGTTGAAAAGCCACTTTTATATCATCGTGATGTTTAACAACAAGAAGTTCACGAATGTTTACTGCAGACTTTATGATCTCAGTAAGCACAGTGTTATCAGTAACAATGGTTGCTGAAACTAAAGGCCAACGTAAACCGTACCCAGCCTTTTCACGTGCTGCCAAAATAGCAGTCTCAACATTTTGTACTACTTTTATTTGATCAATCAAAGTTGTGTCCACCTTTTTTATGGCTGGCCATTGTTGCTCCATAACACTACCTTCAAACCCAAGATTTTGCCACATTGCTTCTGTAACAAAAGGGGCATAACAGTGCAACATTATTAAGGTGTCATGTAACACCTTGTGCACTGTATAGGTGGCACCTTGAGAAGTTCCAAGCTCGCTTCGTTTACGCTGCAGATAAAACCGTGATAAATCAAGGTATAATGATTCAAGATACTGTGGCGCCTGATCAATCTCGTAAGCTTCCATATGAGACGTCACCTTGTTCACGGTACATTGTAGTCTGTCAAGCATGTACTGATCAACAGTGTCCAATACAGGTTTGGTTGGAACAGTTTTGACCTGGTCCAAAAACAGTTTGTGCACATTCCATAAAATACGTAAACTACTTTCTTTCTGACGTAATTCTTCCCATGCAAAATTGATGTCTACACCCGCTCGTGCTTGAAGAAAATATAACCGCATTGCGTCAACACCGTGCTTGTCAACAACTTCTTTTGGACTGATCACGTTACCCAGACTCTTACTCATTTTCTCACCACTAACATCAGTGACAAAACCGTTCATGTACACATTTTTGAAGGGTACTTTACCAAACATCAAAAATGATGATACCATTAACAAATTGAACCAGCCACGTATTTGATCTTTACCTTCCGCAATAAAATCTATTGGAAACATGGATTCTAACAAACCAGGATTTTGTGCATAATTTAAACAGTTCCAGCTCGCAGACCCAGCATCGATCCATACATCTAAAACGTCCGGAACACGATGATAGGTTGACCCATCTTTTTGAAAACTGATGTTAATATCAGGTATGTGTAAACTGCTAACTTTTTGACCGCTCAATTCTTCTAATTCTGTAACACTACTTACCACAATTATGTCGCCAGAATCGTTTTCCCAGATTGGTACAGGGGTGCCCCAATACCGCTGTTTTGTAATACTATTATCACGAAGATTGTTTAGCCAACTATCAAACGCGTTACCCGCAGCTTTCGGTACCCAATTCACATTCTTGTTCGCTTCCAACATTCGTTCTTTAAGATCTTCAACTTTCAAAAACCATTGACGTGTTGTCCGGAAAATTACTGGAGCTTTACTACGCTCACCGTGCGGGTAATCATGCCGGTAACTATGCTTACCTTGCACCATGTCCCCCATACGCTGAATAAAAGTAACATCGTCAACTTTCGCGCGTAGACCATCAAAATCGCCTAAGCCATCAAAAACACCTTGTTCGTTCACACAGTTAAAAGGGTATAACCCAGCTGCGTGACCAACTTCATAATCTTCCGGACCACAGCCCGGTGCACAGTGTACAAGACCAGTACCTGCACTATCATCAACATGTTCAGTACTAGTTAACACAGAGTATAATGCATTGTGACCTTTTAATTCGTCAGGAAAATATTGTTCAACGTTCAATGGATGCACATATTTTAGCCCGGCCAAATCTTTACCTTTGACACTACGAACTATTTCTATCTGTTTAAATTTACACTTTTCTTTTACAGAGTCAATCAACGTGCTCGCCACATAAAATTCGCCACGGTCAGTTCGTATACGTGAATATTCCATGCCAGGGTTCACCATCACTGCAAGGTTTAAAGGAATGGTCCACGGTGTCGTGGTCCAGATAAGTAACGATGCAGTATCGTTCACCAAAGGGAACGCCACATAAATTGCTGTATCTTTCACGTTCTTGTATGTTAACTCATGTTTTGCACAAGCTGTCTCAGTCACAGGGTCCCAATGCATAGTGCGCAGCCCTGGATATAACCGCTGTTGATCATGCGCACGTTTAATTAAAAGCCATACACCCTCAATATACTCTTTAGTGATAGGCATGTATGGATCATCCATCTTAAAACTGTAACCTAACTGTTTCATGTCTGCATCCATCCCTTGCATCATTTCAACACAAAAGTCGCGGCAAGCGTCCGTGAACCGTTTCACACCGTAAGCCTCAATGTCTTCTTTAAACTTCAAGTTTAACCGCGCCATGGTTTTCTGCTCGGTGGGAAGCCCGTGCATATCGTACCCGTTCCGGTCCCATACCTTAAAACCGTTCAACCGTTTATAACGTAGAACTGCATCTTTAATAGCCATGTTCCATGCATGACCAATATGCAGTTTCCCACTTGTATAAGGAGGCCCTTGACACCAATAAAAACGTGGACCTTCACGCGAACGTAGTTGTTCTAAGACCTTGTGGCTGTCCCAATATGCAAGCACTGATTCTTCACAATTAAACGACGAAAATTTCATAAAATAAAGGCGGTAAATAGACCTTTATAGATTTACCGATTTGCTAAGCATAAGTTTATAAATAGTTGTTACTTATGAGTAGTTAAGGAGAACAAAGATGACATACACAACTGAAACCATCCAAAACATGTTCAAAGATTATGAACAGCAGTGCACAAACACAACCGATTTTTATCAAGGACTCATGACAGATTCTAGAAAAATCCAATTGAGTCTGTTGGGTAAATTATTAA
>CABZYC010000021.1 GCA_902529885.1 uncultured Candidatus Woesearchaeota archaeon
TTAGATTAATTTACGTTTTATTTCAACAAACAACAAATAAAAATCAAATGCTTTTTATACGTTTAAAAACTCTTTAAGCTTATGCTAGGTCTCGAGAACATATTTACAGCAGGAAGTTTTCGAGAGTTCACACAACAAATTGTTGGTATTGCCGCTTTTGTAATATTGTTTTTAATCATTAAACTCTTTAAACCGTACAGACGTTCTAAATCTTTATCCAGTGCAGTGAAAGAAACAAAAAAATTGTCAAAAGTGGGGCCACCAAATTTATCAGATGCCTCAACTTATATGTTAGGAATGTCAACACGAAAAGCAACACGTGCAAGGAAAGATAAAAAAAAAAGTAAAAAACTTCCTAAAAAAGATAGAGTAATAGGCAAGGTTGGCGTTGAAGCAGACCAAATTGGTGCAGAAGCAAGCATAGCAGAATTAGATACTTTTAACACTAGTAGAGCAACACATGAATTAGACACAGACTTAAAAACTGAGACAGAACTCTTTGATAAACAAATTAACCTTATTGCTGAAAATTGTAATTTGTACGCACAACAAAAAGCGTCAAATTCTAGTCTACCAATAAATTTTAACTATATCGATATGGGTGTGACAGACATGTTTGCACAAACACGTTTATACCATGGTAAATTTGTAACAGAATTGAAAATAATCAAAAAAGGTATTCGTGCATTAAGAAAAACTTTACTTATTTTACGAATCGATTTTAACTTATATTTAAATCATGTAAACAAAGTAGTTCGAAAAATGAATGCCCACATTAGAGAGATTCAATCAAACATTCGAAGCCTTAGAAAACTTAAACAAGATACAAGTGAACTTGAGCGTAAACTGCAAGAAATCAAAGAGAAAAAAGCTGCACTCAACACTATAGAAAAGCCACAAATTAAAGATCTAAGACGTTTTGTATTAAGACAAACTGGTCACAAAATTAATAATCTTAAAATAGATAAATTAAAAATTGATTTTAAAGGAGTAGAACAGTATAACAATAGTACAAAAGACTCACTCACAGAACCAGTGAAATTAATAAAAAAGATCATTGAGATTTCAAGAGTTATATTTAAACATCGTGAACAATATCCGGTAGTATTAAAAAATGTGATAGAGATCGACAAATATCTTTCTGAAACAACAAGTCTAATTAATGAAATTAGAACGATTATAGGATATACTGAAACACATAATATGGACCAAGGTAACGAAAAAAAGATTTCAGCATATGCAGAATATAAAGAGCACGAACAACTTGAACAGGATATCAAACTAACAAATGCTGTAGAAGAAGATCTTAAAGAAATTGAAAAGCGTATAAATGCAATGCACCAGTTTTTTATGGAAATAAAAAAGGGTAATAAGAAAGCAGCATAATTTATATAGTCAAACATACTAATTAGAAGCATGAAAATGGTTACAATCATGCTAACGTTTGCTGCTGTTGCTTTAACTTTTCTTATGGCGACCGACCAAGCATTCACTGGTGCTGCAGCATTTAACCTTGACACATGCATTGATCAACTTATAGAAAGTGGAGATCTTTCTATTGAAGAAGGACAAACACAGTTCACACTCAATAACAAAGAATTGATGCAATTACGTAACAAATGTGTCAGATAATTTATTTCTTTTGTTTTACCACTTTCAAGTGATTAAATTTATAAATAAAAAGAGCTTTTAGATACTATGAAACAACAAATTAAACAAGGGTTTTTGAATGTTAAAGCAGACATTAACGGATTACAGGATAACGTAGCAGTATTAGAATCCAACAATAATGATCTACGCGAAAAAATGGAAGTGTTACGTACTGCTTACATGGAACTAAGCGAAGTTGTATTACAAATGTCTGACATGTTAAACAACACAGAATTAGTGGCTAGTAGGTCAGGTAAACGTGTGCATACCACTAAATGTCCGTTCACAGAAAATATTAAAGAACCACGAAGTTTTGAATCAGTAGCAGAAGCTATGACCATGGGTTACACAGCTTGTGCATGCGTCTAAAACGATTCAACTTCTTTTTTAGTTAAAAAACGCCATCGGCCTTGTTTAAGGTTACCATAATTTAATGGACCGAGAGCTAAGCGGTCAAGCTGGAACACTCTAACACCAATAGTACCAAACAATCGTTTAATAATTCTGTTACGCCCTTCATGAATGGTCACTTGATACCAATAATCGCCCATCTCTTCAACAAGTGCGTCGCAAACCCTATCATCAATTTTTACACCCTTATTCAATTGTTCAAGTTCTTCCTCAGAAAGTTTTCGTTCAGCTTTCGCAGCGTACACTTTAGTACATTCGTACCGAGGATGCATTACACGGTTCGCAAAATCGCCGTCGTTAGTCAATAATAATAAACCGCTCGTGTTATAATCTAAACGGCCAACAGGGAACACTCGTTCTTTCACACGAACATAGTGCATTACAGTTTTAAATTTAACATCTTCAACAGCCGTTACACAACGACGAGGTTTATTAAGCATAATGTAGACCTTCCTTGGCCTGCGCAAAATGTTCCCACGATAACGAACAATATCTTTCTCTTTGAAACAATACCCAATCTTTACAGGCTTACCGTTCACAGTGATTTTTCCAAGTTCAATCAAAGTTTCAGCTTTACGACGACTGCATACACCGCATTCACTAACATACTTCTGTAATCTCATACAGACACAAAATTAGCTTTTGTTTATAAACTATCACAATGTTTTTAACATCAAACAAACTCAAGGTTGTATGAAAGAGTATAGTGTCCATGAAGTTGATCAAACAAAGCATGCAATCATTATTGATGTAAGGACGCCCAGCGAATATCGTACAGCACATATTAAGGGTAGTTTTAATGTACCTTTGAACGAATTAGCAGAGCATATGAAAACGCTTGAAACTTATACAGAACCAATCATTATTGTGTGCAGGACAAGTAACAGAAGCACTATTGCTGCGAACGCATTACACGAAATGGGAATGGACGATGTAGGTATTATGCGCGGTGGTATTCATTCATGGGAACGTGCAGGGTACACAGTAGTGTACGGAGAAAAACATGTTAGCATGGAACGACAAGTACGAATATTTGTAGGTAGCCTTGTACTGCTTACCGCCATCACAGGATTATTATTACACAACATACTTTTTTTGGTTACTGCAATGTTAGGCGCAGGCCTGGTTTATAGTGGTGTGACAGACAGTTGTCACGCAGCACAATTGTTAGCACAATTACCCTACAATAAAAATGTTGATAAAAATCCCTTACCAAAAAAACGGTGATACTATTTCACGGGATTAAAATGGTACAAAGTGCTACCGGCAAGCACGGCACAACCGAACAATAAGCCTAACAAATAAATGTCACCACTTTTTTCATAAGGACGATTCTCAATACAGTAAGAGTACGAAGCGTGTTCACGACAGTTTAAATAAGCACGATAGTTTTGTTCGTTTTCATATTCTACACCTGAAATTTTATGTCCACAATAAAGTGTTGTAGCTAAAATGGTACCAGTCAATATCTTTTCTAGACGCATACTATATCATTCCTACGCACACGTACGGGTACCGTGAACGTTACAATTTCACCCTTACTACCTTCGGTAATAGTGTTCCCATCATTATCGCGAAGTTCAGTGATCGTACAGTCTACTTCCCCAGTAGTAGGCCCTTTCAAAGTAACCGTCATACCTTTACGTAATAATCCAAAAGTCACGTTCACGGTAGCCACACAATGGTCCTTGTAAAAGTTTGTAACTTTCGCAAGCTCAGTGTGCACAGAACTGTAACCTTTCCGCCTATGTTTAGACGTTTGACATGTTTCACTACAACTAGAATCATAATTTTCACGGCAAGGCCCACACACAATAAAAAATTGGTCACAGTCAAGATTGTGACAGTTTTGTATTTGGCTAGTAGACGTTTGACAGTGTACACATTTAGTAATAGAACCATAATTACTAATTTTTCTATCATCAAAAACAAACAAGTCGCCTTCCCACCTACCTTCAGGGAACTGGTTCACATAATTGATAACACCACCTTTCACATGCCGAACTTTGTTCCAACCATTATCT
>CABZYC010000022.1 GCA_902529885.1 uncultured Candidatus Woesearchaeota archaeon
AAACTTTATCTTATCTTAAAGGATATTGGTTTAAAATAATTTTACTATTTTTTGTAACTATACTGCTAATGTGTTTAAATTTAATCCCAATTGAGATATTTAAACGGTTAATTGATCAAGCTATACCCTCAAAAGATTTACAATTAGTGTTACATTTAGTAGGGGTTATTCTTGGAACACATTTAATTATGTTAATTATTTCATATTTCCAAAATTTAATGCTAACTAAGATGGAGTATGATGTGAATCGATCGATTATGGTTGATTTTTATAAACACCTTCAACATAATACTGAGTTAGATAATGGTGAAATGATGGAACGAATAATAGATGATGTTAATGAGGTAACTGGTTCTACATTTGATTTGATTATTTCTCCAATTCTTGAGATAATTGGAATTATAATTACTGTGATTTATATGTTTTACATTAGTCCTCATTTAACTTATCTTGCATTATTTATATCACCTTTATTTATCTTAATGATACTCCCAGTTAATAACCTGATTCGAGAGAAATATTCTGGTCTTAAGAAGGAGTATGCTAAAATATTTAGTATAATACAGCAAAAAGTATCGCTTATATTACAAAAAAAATATACTTCTAAAGCAAGTAAGAGTTTGGATAGAAGTATTAAGAGATATAATGATGTTCAATATTCCTATGATAAATTTTCATTAAAACTTAATTCGTTAATTTCAATATTAAGTGAAGTTGGCCCGTATATGATACTTATCTATGCAACGTACCTTATAATTCAAGGCATATTTGAGGTTGGAACTTTAATTGCATTTAGCATGTTGGTTCCTAAATTATTTGGTCCAGTTAAAGGTTTAGCATATAAATTAATTGAGATACAAACTTTGTTAGTCACTTCCGAACGTGTATATTCAATTTACCAAAAGAAATAAATATTAGATTTTTATTTATCAAGATAAGATGAAAAAAGTATTTGCACATTCAGACGCCAATGGTTTAACAATCATTAGTTCAGGTGAGGGTAACGATTATGCTTTAATTCCACTTAAGAAAAGATTACTTCGACCGCATTTTGCACATGTTTTAGGTTCTGGTTTTCAAACAACTGGGGGGGGGTGATTCGTCCGATGATGATTCATCTAGTAGTGGCGGCTCAAGTGGCGGCTCAGGTGGCGGCTCAGGTGGCGGCTCAGGTGGCAGCAAGTCATAATCAAATATCATGTTTATGAAATCTCTTGTTCTTTTTTCAGGTGGTTTAGATTCCACTGTTGTTTTGTATGAAGCAGTTAAAAAATATGATTGTGTAAGAGCAATAACTTTTTTACATGGGGCTAAGAGTACAAGTAAGGAAATTGAATTATGTAGGTACCATTGTAATCATCTTGGTATTGAATTGGTAGAGATTAATTTAGATTTTATAAATGATTTATATAAATCTGATTTATTGATAAACGGCGAAGTTGAATCACATGGTAATTTTATAAAAGGAGACTTAAAATGTCCTGTCGTTCCATTTCGTAATGGTGTATTCTTCTCAATAGCTGCTGGTTATGCTGCTAGTATTGATTATGATGTTGTATTGAGTGGTATTCATGAATTTGATTTTGCAGATTGTACTTCTGAATTTAGGGATGCAATGAATCAAGCAATAAAAATAGGGACATACAATGCTGTAAGTATAGAAAATCCTTTACAAGACCTCAAGAAAGGACAAATTATGAATAAGGGTCTAGATCTAGGGGTTGATTTTGACAAAACATGGTCTTGTTATAAGGCATTGGATTACCATTGTGGTAGATGTATCTCTTGTAAAGGAAGGATGGCAGCATATCAATTAGCTAAAATTGTAGATACCACAGTCTACCTTAATAAAAAATGATTTCATTATCATGGGAACGTGTTACGGATCTAATAAAATCTAACGAAGATATATTGAAGTATTCTGACTATGATTGCTTATTGGCTGTGGCTCGTGGTGGTTTGGTACCTGCAGTTATAATTTCTCATCTAATTGGTACACGTGATGTATATGTAATAAACCTTAAGAGGAATTGTACAAATAAGATGTATTCAAAAAAGATGGATCCCCAAATATCTTACTTTGATAAAAACATTTTATCAGGTAAGAATATATTGGTAGTTGAAGATATTGTAAATACGGGGGAAAGTATCTCTAAACTATTGGATTATTTATCTGGTTCAAATTATAATAGGGTAGACATTTTTTCTTTGGTTAAACATGACGAGTATAAGGGTTCAATTTTTTATGGAATAAAAACAAAGGAATGGGTTAAATTCCCTTGGGAATAAATTAAGTTAGTGGTGCTAACTTGTCAATGATGGTTTGCGGAATACCTGCATCCTTCATTTTGTTACGCGCTTTTTTAGCATCACTATATTGGTCTAATAAAGCTTGTGCTTGAGTTGTTAATTCGTCATTACGCTTCTTAAGTTTTGCAGTCATTTTAGCTTTTTCTTCTTCTAACTTAGCTTTTTCTTCTGCGGTAAGTTCTGTTTTTCCAGACATTAATTTTACGTCATGGTCACCGTTAGCAATCTCTTTTAACATGACTTGTGCTTCTTTACCTTCAATAAGAATACCCATGCTTTGGCATGTACCAATAATTTCTCGACACCGAGCTTTCACGTCGCTTCCAAGTAAGGAATCTTGTTTCATACCTGCAACTTTCATTACTTGTTCAAGCATTAAGTTTGCAACTTTGTCAGTTATTGGGTTAGCTGCTGCAGTTTTCACGCCAGCTTCTTGTTTAATTAACTGTGCTGCTGGGGGCGTACCAATAGATATTTCGTACGTTTTACTTTCTGTGTTAACCGTAACTGTAACTGGTACTTTCATTCCTTTAAAATCAGCAGTTTTAGTGTTAATATCACCTACAACTTGCCCAATATTTACTCCTGTTGGACCTAATGCAGGTCCTAGTGGTGGTGCTGCGGAAGCTTTTCCACCTTCAATTAAAACATCAACTTTTATTTCAGCCATGATAAATTCACCGTAATACGACGTTAACACCAAGGTTTGTTTAAATAGCTTTTGGTATAATTCCACTCAGGCCGATAAACACTACTAAAGGGTAGTTAAATTTATAAATACACTTGGTTTAATAGTACTATGACTAAAAATGGTATGTTTACACATGGGGATATTGGTTCTGATACCACTTATATTTTTTCTGATAATAAGGGAGTTTCAGAAAGTTCTACATTTATTCAAAATTATACTATGCCTCTAGATCGTACAATAAATGATGTAGAAACTACACAGGGAACAGACTCAATAACTGTTGATTGGAGTAGGGCTTCAAACATTGAGAATATTGTTAAAGAAATCTATGGTATAACTGATTTTAAAACTTTAAGATTTACAAATAATGATTCTAAGAAAATGTTGCTTGCACGCGATATTACTAATGATAGGATTTTAAAAATAATTGGTGGTACTAATTTAATAGAATTAGTGAATCATTATGAAATTGATCGACGTGATGTTGACAATAATTTTTCTCCACGATTATTTTATGATAGTCCTTCTCGAAGAATTCTTCCTGTTGGTATTAGTGCTTTATACATGGAAGATTTAGGTAAAAAAGGTAAGTTTGGTCAGGATGATAATCTTCGGCATGAATCGCTTAGTAAAGCTTCTGCTTGCCTTGATTGGTTACATTCGCAGGGTTATTCTCACGGTGATGTAAAATCAGATAATTTCATAGGTAACGGTGAAGAAGTACGAATGCTTGATTTTGAAACTATGTCTTCTGATGATGGATGTATAGGCTTTACTGCAAGTTGGTCTTCACCACAAGTCTTACGATTATATGGTTTATCTCATAAACAAAGAATGGAAGGGTTATCAGATGATGAAGTTAA
>CABZYC010000023.1 GCA_902529885.1 uncultured Candidatus Woesearchaeota archaeon
GTTATGACCACATGTATTGGTACATACCTGAACTTCGTGAAGAAACTAATGATGTTGATTATAATGATCATCCGATCTATATGACTTTACAACTTGTTGCTGAGTATAAAGAATTAGATGTAAGTAATGCTCTTTCGGAAGAAACAACTACTTACACATTACCTTGTTTAGAAGACGAGTGTGTTTACGCGTTACCTGGTGAACCACCTTACGAAATAACCAATAATTTTCCTGGTTTGTACGATTTATACTTTGTAGTTGGCAGTAATGAAGAAGAACAGTATTTGATCACTGAAGAGAACCAATATTTTAGTATGTACGGTAACATTTTGGCACGTCACGTTAGTAAAAACGTTTTAATGACGAACGAGACTTTTTTCAGTTGTGAAGTTCCAGACTATTATTTTGAGACTGGGTACGAGCTATATGGTGAACAAGGTTCACGTTGCGATGTTCAAACAGGGTATGTATGTTCTCCTCAAGATGCAGATAGTTTGATTAACACTTGGTCAAACTTGGACCTTGACAAAATTGGGTACACTGAAGTTACTGAGTTTGTTGAAGACATGGAGTTTGCCCCGCGAACTTGTGGTTCTTCTGACCCTTGCGATGTTGAAGATTTGGCATATTATGTTAAGCCTGTCCCTGGCCGAAACCTTGTTCCGAACGCAGACTTTTATTTGAGTGATGGTAACCGTATTGAAGACTGGATCATGTACGATGGTCAGTTTGACACTGACTCTTTACCTTACCGTGAAAACGAATCAGTGATTGTCAGTACTGGTTTCAAACTAAAATCCTCTAAGATTGCCGTGCACGAAAATAGTAGTTATACTGTTTCATCTAGTGGTAATTGTGTGATGTCTGTAAATGGATATAACAAAGAAGGTGACCAATTTGAATTAAGTAGTAGTTTTAATGGTGCAACATTTGAATATATTGAACTTGTTTTTGAAGGTAGCGAATGTACTGTTACCTCACCTTATCTGAGTGTAAGCTCGAGTTTATCTGAAGATTTTGACGCTCGTTACCCTTTCCGTTCTGGTGCTGCATGTTGTCCTGAAGGTGCGTGTTGGAATGGTTATATTTGTGTTGAAGACATGGCATCTTACACGTTCATGACTGAAGGTGTGGGCGAAGAAGATTACCGTTGTATTGATGGTGACTGGTACAATCTTCCTCCTTTGTATGATTGGAACGGTGACGAGATTGGCTATTGTGAAATTGAAGGTCAATGTTTTGTGACAAGCTCACTAAGTGAAGGTATCACTGAAAACGCTACTTATTCAGACTTTTATAATAGTGAATATCCTGCATGTATTAACGATGGCGAATATATTTTTGATCATTTGTGCCAGGACGGTGAATGGAGTAGCCGGACAAAGTTTATTGCATCAAGCTTATTGAACTATGCAGACGATGATGACCACGTTTTATATTGTACGAATGTCCGCGACTCGCTACTTGATTATAAAGAGGATGGTTACAATTATGCAAATTATATTGAAGGTGAGAGTACAACTGTCATCGAAGAAACAGCTAGTCTTGACGAAGCGTTCAATGGTAGTTTAACTGGTAACACTACAATCTCTATTTGTTACCCTGAATTAACTGTTAGCGAGACTGGTCGTCGTCTAATTCCTGATGAAGATAATACATGTGTGAACAATGTTTGTACTATACGTTACGGTTCTGGTGATTGGAAAACCATGTGGGGCACAAGTGTAAACATTGACCCTCGCGATAGCCAAAGTTTGTTTGTTCCTTTAGGCATTTCTGGTAGTGACACCGAAACTTTTTGTGATGGTGACAATGATAGTTGGGTTGATTGTAACGGTAACATTTGGTTCCAGGATAATATGGACGCCATCATTTATACTCAAGAAGAAATTGGAATGAGTAACACTGTTACTGAATCAATAGTCTCTTTTTTATCTAATCTTTTTGGTACTGATCAACTTGAAGAAAGTGAAAATTACTTGGAGGAGGCAACCAATTTTAACAAAGTGTACATTGCTTCTGTTGACGATTATACAATTCGTGCAATTGAAGAAGTTGACGGTGACCAAGAAACCATTATTGCTGAGTACACTGGTTTTGAGACTCCTGTGTGCGATTATGTGTACAATGTTAACCCATCAATGGTTTATGTTGAACAATGGCCAGCCG